>NZ_JACRAH010000043.1 GCF_016234775.1 Aquabacterium sp.
CGCCTGCGCTCCGGTGAAGTTCGCAAGATCCACATCGAATGCCGCGCCACCCTGGGTGAAGTGAGCAACGAAGAGCACAGCCTGCGTCAATACGGTAAGGCCGGTGCCATCCGCTGGAAGGGTATCCGCCCGACCGTTCGTGGCGTCGCCATGAACCCGGTGGACCACCCGCACGGTGGTGGCGAAGGCCGTACTGGCGAAGGTCAAGTCCCTGTGTCCCCATGGAACACATTGACGAAGGGCTATCGCACCCGCAACAACAAGCGCACGCAGACCTTCATTGTGTCGCGTCGCAAAAAGTAAGAGGTAGGCTGATATGGCTCGTTCTCTTAAAAAGGGTCCTTTCATTGACCACCACTTGGCCGCCAAGGTCGAGAAGGCAGTGGCTACCAAGGACAAAAAACCCATCAAGACCTGGTCGCGTCGTTCCACGATCCTGCCTGAGTTCATCGGCCTGACGATTGCTGTGCACAACGGCAAGCAACACGTGCCCGTGTACATCCAGGATCAGATGGTTGGCCACAAGCTCGGCGAGTTCGCCCTGACCCGTACATTCAAGGGTCACCCAGGCGACAAGAAAGCCAAGAAATAAGGAGCAGCAACGATGGAAACCAAAGCAATCGTTCGCGGCGTTCGCCTCTCTTGCGACAAGGGTCGCCTGGTGGCTGACCTTATCCGTGGCAAGAAAGTCGATCAAGCCCTGAACATTCTGGAATTCACCCAGAAGAAGGCCGCCGGCATCATCAAGAAGGCTCTGGAGTCGGCAATCGCCAACGCCGAGCACAACGACGGTGCTGACATCGACGAACTGAAGGTCAAGACCATTTATGTGGAGCAAGGCACCACGCTGAAGCGTTTCACCGCCCGTGCAAAGGGCCGTGGCAACCGCATCAGCAAGCCAACTTGCCACATCTATGTGACCGTGGGCAACTAAGCAGAGGCTGACTATGGGACAAAAAATCCACCCAACCGGCTTCCGCCTGGCCGTCACCCGCAATTGGGCATCGCGTTGGTACGCTACCAACCGCAACTTTGCCTCGATGCTGGCTGAAGACCTGGAAGTCCGTGAATTCCTGAAGAAGAAGCTCAAGAACGCGGCTGTGTCGCGCATCTTGATCGAGCGTCCCGCCAAGAGCGCCCGCATCACCATTTTCTCGGCTCGTCCGGGCGTGGTGATCGGCAAGAAGGGCGAAGACATCGAGAACCTGAAGCTCGAACTGGCCAAGCGTCTGAATTGCCCGGTCTCTGTGAACATCGAAGAAGTGCGCAAGCCTGAAGTCGATGCACAGCTGATCGCCGATTCGATCACGCAGCAGCTGGAAAAGCGCATCATGTTCCGTCGCGCCATGAAGCGCGCGATGCAGAACGCCATGCGTCTGGGTGCTCAAGGCATCAAGATCATGTCGTCCGGTCGTCTGAACGGCATCGAAATCGCTCGTACCGAGTGGTACCGTGAAGGCCGCGTGCCTCTTCACACGCTGCGCGCCGACATCGACTACGGCACCTCCGAAGCTCACACCACCTATGGCGTGATCGGCGTGAAGGTGTGGGTCTACCGCGGTGACCGTCTGGCCAATGGCGAAGCCCCTGTGCTCAAGGGCGACGACAGCCAAGACGACCGTCGCAACCGTCGTGGTCCTCGTAACGACCGTCCTGGTGGCGATCGTCGTCCCGGCGGCCGTGGCGGCCCTGGCCGTGGTGCCCCTCGTGCTGATGGCGCTCCAGCTGATGGCAGTGACAAGCCTGCTGTCGCCGCTGATGCCAAGCGCGTTCGCAAGGTAGCACCTGCTGCCGAGGCGAAAGGAGAATAAACATGTTGCAACCTAATCGTCGCAAGTTCCGTAAGGAACACAAGGGCCGTAACACGGGTGTTGCCACCCGCGGTGCTGATGTGTCCTTTGGTGATTTCGGCCTGAAGGCGACCGAACGTGGCCGTATTACGGCTCGTCAGATCGAAGCCGCACGTCGTGCGATTTCGCGTCACATCAAGCGTGGCGGTCGTATCTTCATCCGCATCTTCCCGGACAAGCCCATTTCGAACAAGCCCGCCGAAGTCCGTATGGGTAACGGTAAGGGTAACGTCGAGTACTACGTCGCTGAAATTCAGCCCGGCAAGGTGCTCTACGAGATCCAGGGCGTGCCCGAAGAACTCGCTCGCGAGGCGTTCACGCTGGCCGCTGCCAAGCTGCCACTGAGCACCACGTTCGTTGGCCGCCAGTTCGGCATCTAATCTAGGCGTAAGGAGAAAGTTATGGCGAAAGCCTCTGAACTGCGCGCCAAGGATGTGGCCGCACTGGAAACCGAAATCAAGGACTTGCTGAAGTCGCACTTCAACCTGCGTATGCAGCGTGCTACCCAGCAGCTCAATGACCACTCGGCTCTGAAGAAGACTCGTCGCGACATCGCTCGCGTCAAGACGATTCTGGCTGAGAAGAAAGGAGCCGCCCAATGACGGAAGCTCAAACCAAAGTGACCCGTACCCTCGTGGGTAAGGTTGTCAGCGACGCTCGCGCCAAGACCGTGACCGTGCTGGTCGAGCGTCGTGTCAAGCACGAGCTTTACGGCAAGATCGTGGCCAAGTCGAGCAAGTACCATGCTCACGACGAGAACAATGAGTTCAAGTTGGGTGACGTGGTCGAGATCACGGAAAGCCGTCCTCTGTCCAAGACCAAGAACTGGGTTGTGTCCCGTCTGGTCGAGAAGGCACAAGGCGTCTGATCTTTGACGACTTTGGTGATCTGATCGATTGCCACAATGCCGCCGGGGAGTAATCCTCGACGGCAGCAAGCAAAACCGGCTTGCCAGTCATACTGGCGGCCGGTTTTTTCTTTTTCTGAACGTTTTTCAGCAGACCACGAACAAGGAGTTGGTGATGATCAAAGTCGGAGACAAGCTGCCCGCAGGCACATTGTTCGAGTACATCGAGGTGGAGGGCGAAGGTTGCAGCCTGGGTCCCAATGCGTTCGACATCAGCAAGTCGACCGCCGGCAAGACCATTGCCATCTTCGGCTTGCCCGGGGCCTTCACGCCGACCTGCTCGGCCCAGCACGCACCGGGCTATATCGCCAAGGCTGATGCCTTCAAGGCTGCAGGTGTGGATGAGATCTGGTGCGTGTCCGTCAACGACGCGTTCGTGATGGGGGCCTGGGGCCGTGAGTTGAAGGCAGCGGGCAAGGTGCGCATGTTGGCCGATGGCAGCGCGGACTTCGCCAAAGCCACAGGCCTGACACTGGACCTGGCCGCCAAGGGCCTGGGCCTGCGCTCCGGCCGCTACAGCATGCTGGTCAAGGACGGCGTGGTCACGGCCTTGAACGTGGAAGACGGCGGCGGCTACAAGGTCAGCGATGCCGAGACCTTGCTGGCGCAGATCAAATAACTCACCCGCAGATCGGGCAGCAAAAAGGCGGCTTCATGAGCCGCCAGTTTTTTGCTTGGACGCCTTGAAGCGGTGTGATGCGCAGGCGCGGCGTTGATCAGCGAGGCGAGCCAGCCCGCGCATTGACCTCGGCTTCGACTTCCTTGCGCATGCCCATCAGAAAGCCTGCTTCGGCGGCGATGAACAGGGGCCCGATCAGCAGGCCAATGATGTCATCGACAAAGGCGGGTTTGCGGCCTTCGAAGTAGTGCCCGATGAACTGGATGACCCAGCCGACAAAGAACAGGCCGCCGCCGACGCTCAACCAGGTGCTGGTGGGCAGCCCAGACAGTGAATGGGCCAAGACCAGGCAGCCCCAGAGGTAGGCGCCCAGCACCACGCCATAGCGCACATCCAGTCGCAGGTAGTAGGCGGTCACCAGTGCGGAGATCACGGCGCCCGGCGTCAGCCAGAGCAAGTCTGGCGACAGGGCCGGACGGGACAGCAGGATGCACACGGACGCCACGATCATCGGGATGCCGATGAAGTGGGTGACGATGTTGCGGCGGTCCCGGTGATAGGCGGCGTACTGGCTGAGTTGTTCTGTCAGGGTCTTCATGTCGACTTGAGGCGGTACTGGATTGTTGAGGATGCTAGCGGGCCCAGCGTGCGCAAGGTGTCACGTACCGGACGATTGCGTGTAACTTTGGCTATCGAGCCGATCGCTACAGATCAAACCGCGCCTCGAACAACCGTGCTACATTAACAAACATGAATCGCGCTCGCTTTTACTTTTGGTACTTTTACTTCTCGCCCGCAACCGGCGCAGGAGTGGCCAACGCGTAAGCGAACCACACCAGATCCTGAAAACCGCCGGTCTACCCCGGCGGTTTTTTTTCGACTTTGATTCGTCCGTAACATCGCCCGCAACAGGAAGCCCCATGAACGCCAAATCCAGTGCCGCAGAAGGCTGGGTACCGCCCGCCGACAAGACCTCGCAGACCGACGATCAGCGCATCAAGAACGTGACGCCGCTGCCGCCGCCCGAGCACTTGATCCGCTTCTTCCCGATTCGCGGCACGCCCGTCGAGACGCTGGTGTCGAGCACACGCAAGGCCATCGGCAAGATCGTGCACGGCAAGGACGACCGCATGCTGGTCATCATCGGCCCTTGCTCCATCCACGACCCGGCTGCGGCCATCGAGTACGCCCGCAAGCTGCTGGTGCTGCGTGAACAGTACGCCGACACGCTGGAAGTCGTGATGCGCGTGTACTTCGAGAAGCCCCGCACGACCGTGGGCTGGAAGGGCCTGATCAACGATCCGTACATGGACGAGAGCTTCAAGATCGACGAAGGCCTGCGCATGGCCCGTCATCTGCTGCTGGAGATCAACCGCCTGGGCATGCCCGCTGCCAGCGAGTTCCTGGATGTGGTCTCGCCTCAGTACATTGGTGACCTGATCAGTTGGGGCGCCATCGGCGCGCGCACGACCGAAAGCCAGGTGCACCGCGAACTGGCTTCCGGCTTGAGCGCCCCCATCGGCTTCAAGAATGGCACGGACGGCAACATCAAGATCGCCACGGACGCCATCCAGGCTGCCGCCCGCCCGCACCACTTCCTGTCGGTGCACAAGAATGGCCAGGTCGCCATCGTCGAGACGGCCGGCAACCCAGATTGCCACGTGATCCTGCGTGGCGGCAAGGCGCCGAACTATGACGCCGAGAGCGTGGCGGCTGCCTGCAAGGATCTGGAGTCAGCCAAGCTGCATCCTTCACTGATGGTGGACTTCTCGCACGCCAACAGCTCCAAGCAGCATGAGCGTCAGGTGGTGGTGGCCAAGGACATCGCCGAGCAGGTCTCTGGCGGTTCGACGAAGGTGTTCGGTGTGATGGTGGAAAGCCACCTGTGCGCTGGTGCTCAGAAGTTCACGCCTGGCAAGGATGATCCGTCCAAGCTGGTTTATGGGCAGAGCATCACCGATGCCTGCATTGGCTGGGATGATTCTGCGAACGTGCTGGGCATCCTGTCGGACGCCGTGAAGGCGCGACGCGCTCGCTGAGATCACCCTTAAGAGGGGAATCAGGGCCGATCCTAGGTGATCGGCCTTTTTTATTGGCGATGAGGCGCGATACTGCGAAGAAGTGTCTGTTTCTGCTTCATGAGTGCTGCAAGTCCCCATTTTTTGCTGGTTGATGACCACGCCCTGTTTCGCACCGGGCTGGGGATGATGCTGTCGCAGAACTGGCCGCAATCACGGGTGACGCAAGCCACGACGCTGACCCAGGCCAGAGCCGTGCTGGCACAGGAGCAGCCCGATCTGATCCTGCTGGATGTGCACCTGCCGGATGGGCACAGCCTGATGGACTTGCCCACCTTGCGTGCGTTGGCGCCAGATTGCCCCGTGCTGATGATGTCAGCGGAAGTCAATGGGCAGCAGATCCTGCAGGCCAGGCAGGCCGGCGTGACGGGTTTTCTGCCCAAGGTGGCCTCGGCCTCGGAGGTGCTGGAGGCCGTGCGCTCGGCGCTGGGGGGGCAGATGTCGTATGCGGCGGTGCCGTATGAGGTGCTGTCTCAGGCTGGTGGCGAAGGCGATACACCTGCTGCCGTGATGGAGGTCGCCGAGGCCGAACTCCGTCTGAATGATCGCCAGTTGAACATCCTGCGCTACCTGGGCCGCGGCACGCCGAACAAGGCGATTGCGCGCCAGATGGGCATGAACGAGAGCGAAGTGCGTGCGGAGGTGTCCTGGTTGACGGAGTGGCTGGGCGCGACCAGTCGCGAGCAGGCGCATGCCGAAGCAGTGGCTCGCGGGCTGTTGCAGCCATGAACCTGCGCATGCTGCTGGCGCGTGCCTGGCGCTTTGACAGCCCGAGGGTGCTGTCCGCGCAAATGGAGTTGCTGGACCGCAACCTGCCCTATGCCTTCGTGATCTCGGCCGTGGCGGCCTTATTGACCGGGCTGATCTGCAGCCGGGCGCTGCACTTGCCGGGTGCCTGGAACTGGGCCATGGCCACATGCGGCATGTCCCTGCTGTGCCTGTCCGTGCGGCAGGCTTTGCCCAGGCCCACCGATCGCGGCAAGGTGCTGATCTACGCGCACATGGTGCGATTGCTGGCCGGCCTCAGCGGGGTGTGTTGGGGCGCTTTCGGGGTGTTGCTGCTGGACCAGCCCAACCCCATGTCGATCGCCATCGTGCTGTGCGTGACGGCGGGCATCAATTCAGGGGGGCTGGCCGTGTTCGCGCCTTCGTGGCCTGTGGCCGTCACCTATTGGGTGACCAACATCGTGCCGGTGATGGCGGTGCTGCTGCGCTCGCGAGATGAGCTCAGTGTGATGATGGGGCTGGCGGTCATGCTCTACCTCATCGCGATGACGGTGTTTTCCTACTTCGCGTCGCGGGGTGCCTTGAGGGCCATCGAGCTGGGCTTCGAAAACGAGGGTCTGGTGTTGCGCTTGCGGGATCAGACCCAGCGAGCACTGGACGCCCGCCAGGTGGCAGAGCAGGCACTGGCGGAGGCCGAAGATGCCAACCGCGCCAAGACAGTATTCCTGGCTTCCGCCAGCCATGACTTGCGCCAGCCTTTGCATGCCATGGGCTTGTTCCTCAATGCGCTGGCTCGTGCCGAACTGAACGGCCGTCAGCATCAACTGCTGGAGCAGGCTCAGGCGTCAGCTCAGGCCACGGGCGAGATGCTCAACACCCTGATGGACTTTTCCAAGGTGGATGCAGGGGTGGTCAAGCCGCAGATGCAACCCTTCGCCTTGCAGCCCATGCTGCGCAAGCTGGAGCGCGAAATGGCGCCGTTAGCCGAAGAGAAGGGCCTGGCTTTCCGCATGCGGGACACTTCGGTGATCCTGCACGCCGACCCTGCCTTGGTCGAGATGATCCTGCGCAATCTGGTGCTCAATGCCATCCGCTATACCGAGCATGGGGCTGTGTTGATGGCGTGCCGTCGGCGTGGTGCGAGGGCATTGGTCGAGGTGTGGGATACCGGCATTGGCATTCCCGGGGATCATCACGCCGAGATCTTCCGGGAGTTCCACCAGTTGGGCAACCCGGAACGCGATCGTCGCAAGGGCCTGGGTTTGGGACTGGCCATTGTGGAAGGGTTGGCCAGGGCGATGAGCGTGGACGTGTCCTTGAAGTCGGTGCCGGGGCGGGGCTCGGTATTCAGGCTGGCGCTGCCGGTCAGCCAGTCGCCATGGCACGAGGCCGATGTCCTGCAGCACGATGAGCCTGATCTGAGTGGGTTGCGTGTGCTGCTGATCGACGATGATGAAACTGTGCGGGCGGCCATGTGCGATCTGCTGGCCGGTTGGGGGTGCTGGTGTGAAGCCGTGGCCTCTGATGATGAGGCCTTGCGGGTTTTGAACCGTTTCGATCCGGATGTGGTGCTGGCGGATTACCGTTTGCGCAGCCACCGCACCGGGCTGCAGGCTGTGGAGGCCGTGCGCAAGCGATTGGGCCACGACGTACCCGCGGCCATCATCACGGGGGACACGGCTGTGGAACGCTTGCGTGAGGCGCATGACAGCGGGCTGCCTTTGCTGCACAAGCCGGTGCCTGCAGACCGCTTGCAGTCCACCTTGTTCAGCTTGTGGCGCGAGGCCGTGAACCGTCAGCCCTTGTCTGCATCAGCAGCAGGCTGAGCGCGAGCACGGCCAGCCAGCTGCCTTGGCCGCCCACGCCAAAGTGATCGAACACCCAACCGCTGATGAGCGGCCCCAGGGCGCCGCCAGCCGTGTAGCCGGCGATCATGGCTGAGGTGCCTGCCAGGGCGGAGCTGTCGGCAAAATCATGGGCCACGCGGATCATGCTCAAGGTGTAGAGGGCACCGCCAATGCCGCCCCAGGCCGCGGCACAGATCCAGATCAGTGAGGGCCAGGTGGCAGCCTGCACGAAGGCGACGGCGCTGAGCACCAGCACGCCGGCCCCCAGGGCAAACAGGCGCCGGGCGGGCATGTGGTCGGCCAGCCACCCGGTGGGGTACTGGAAGAGGAAGCTGCCCATGCCGAGGGCGCCCGCAATCGAGGTGGCGGCCGCCAGGTTCATGCCGATCTGTGAGCCATAGGCCGTGGTGATGGAGCCCAGGCCCACTTCAAACACGCCGCCCACCACGGCGGCCCAGGCCAGTGCCGGCCGAAAACGCCAGGCGCTCATCAGGCTCATGGGCTCGTGGTCATCGTGCATGGCCTTGAGTCGGGTGATGGCCGGCGCCAGTGTGATCAGCAAGCCCAGCGCCAGGCCGCCTGCGGCGATGGCGTTGGACTCGGTCGGGCCGATACCCAGCAGGCCCGGCAGCATGGGGCCCAGGGCCATGCCGGCGCCCAGGAGCGCCTGATACAGCCCGGTGAGGCGCCCACGGTGGCTGGGCGGCACATTGTGGGCAATCAGGGCTTCGGTGGCGTTCCAGGCTGCCGCCGCGCCCATGCCGGCCATCAGGCCCAGGGCGCACCAGACGCGGTAATCCGACGTGACCAAGTAACCCAGGCAGGAGATCAACTCCAGCAGCAAACCGACCCGGTAGGCCTGGCCCACACCGATGCGCGCAAACACGTGCGGCACCAGCGGCACCAGCATGGCCACGCTGATGAAGGGCAGCATGGCAAACAGCCCGATCGCGGTGTTGCTGGCGCCACTGGTTTGCAGGCGCACGGCGAGCACCGGATTGAGCAGGCTGTAGCTCAGCACCACCAGTGTGGTGCCCAGCATCACGCGCAGCAGGCCTGGCGCGAGAGTCAAGCGGGGCGCGCTCACGGGTGTTGGCGCTTCAATTCAGCCAGCCTTTTCGACGGAAATACCAGAATGGCGTGACGGCCGACATGAGCATCAACACGACGGCAAATGGGTAGCCCAAAGACCAGTTCAGTTCCGGCATGGCCTGGAAGTTCATGCCGTAAATGCTGGCAATCAGTGTGGGGGGCAGGAAGGCCACGGAGGCCACCGAGAAGATCTTGATGATCTTGTTCTGGTTGATGTTGATGAAACCGACCGTGGCGTCCATCAGGAAGTTGATCTTGTCGAACAGGAAGGCGGTGTGGCTGTCCAGCGAGTCGATGTCGCGCAAAATCTGGCGGGCTTCCTCGAACTGGTCGGCATTGAGCATGCGGGCGCGCATCATGAAGCTCAGCGCGCGGCGCGTGTCCATCACGTTGCGGCGAATGCGGCCATTCAAGTCTTCCTGGCGGGCGATGGCGGCCAGGGCGTCGGCGGCAGCAGCGTCGTTCACCTCGTTTTGCAGCACCTTCTTGCTGACCTTTTCCAGGTCGTCGTAGATGCCCTCGAGCGTGTCGGCGGAGTACTCGGCGTCGGCGTCGTACAGCTTGAGCAGCACGTCCTTGGCGCCTTCAATCAGGGCCGGGATGCGGCGCGCGCGCATGCGCAGCAGGCGGAACACCGGCAGGTCTTCCTTGTGGACCGAGAACAGCACGTTTTCATGCAGGATGAAGGCCACGCGCACGTTGCGTGGTGTTTCGTCATCGTCGATCAGAAAGTCCGAGCGAATGTGGATGGCGCCTTCGTCTTCATAAAAACGGGCGGACTCTTCCAGGTCGTCATCAATGATGTCGGCAGGAATGACCAGGCCGAACTTGACGGCGATCCAGCCTTTTTCTTCCGGGGTGGGGTCTTCCAGGTCGACCCAGACCGGACGAGCAGGTGTCAGCTCGTCGAGGCTGTCGATTTCTTCCTGAAACAGCCGGCCGTTGGCCAGCGTGAACACGTTGAGCATGCGAACTCCAGCACTTGGGCGCCATCACGGCATGGTTGAACCGTGTGACGCGAAGCTTGGGTGAGAAGGGGTGATGTGGTGTGCCGCCCCCTCCCGCTGTCAGCCCCGTTGTTCAGGGCACACCTGGTTTGCGCGCCCCTGATTGCAGGGCCGGACCGGGTGGCTGGAGTGGGCGGTCACCTAGGGTGACTGTCCAAGGTGATCGCTCCAATGGCGCCGCTTTGGCGGCGAGGCTTTGATTATCGCTCGCTATGCTTGCCCATAAGGTGGGATGTGCTGCAAAAAGGTCCCGTGTTCCGGGTGGGTGTATGGTTTGGGGCCATGGCCATTCCGCTTTCCCGCATCGACCTCAACCTGTTTCGCGTGATGGATGCCGTGTACGAGCACGGCGGCATCTCCGGCGCCGCGCGGCATCTGCATCTGAGCCAGCCGGCCGTGAGCCACGCGCTGGCCCGCTTGCGGCGCCTGTGGGGTGACCCGCTGTTTGTGCGGCAGGGCAACAACATGGTGCCCACAGAGTTGACCAGGCGGGTGATCGGGGAGGTGCAGGCGCACTTGCGGGGCTTGCAATCCCTGATGGCGCAAGCCGAGACCTTCGACCCCGCAACGCTGGACATGACCCTGCGCCTGGGCATGCGCGATGTGCTGGAGGCCATCACCTTGCCGCCTCTGGTGGCCAGCCTGAGCAAGGTGGCGCCCCGCGCGCGCCTGGCCAGCGTGCGGGTGCCGCGCGACGCGCTGGAGCGGGTGCTGACGCAAGGCGAAGTCGACCTGGTGATCGACCGCGAGCGGCGTGTGGGCGGGCGCATCAAGGGCGAGCACCTGGCCGATGAAAAGCTGGCGGTGTTGATGCGCAAGGGGCACCCTTTGAGCAAGCGACGCTGGGACCTGGCGGCGTATTTCAAGTGCCAGCACGTGATGGTGACGCTGCAACCTGATCAGCCCGACCCGCTGCAGCCCGTGTGGGCGGCCAAGGGCCTGGGCGAGCGCGACGTGATCCTGCGCTGCCAGCACTACTTTGCGGCGGCCAACGTGGTGGCCCACAGCGACGCCTTGTTGACGCTGCCCCACACCTATGCCGAAGAGCTGACCCGGGCCTTGCCGCTGGTGCTGCGCGAGTTGCCTGCGCCGGTGCCGACGATGGCCATCTGGATGTACTGGCATGCCGACCGTGACGGCGACCCGGTGCACCGCTGGATGCGCGACAGCGTGGCCGACGGCGCGCGCCAGGCCATGCAGCTTATGCATGACTTGCGATGAAAATTCATCATTTGATGCACAGCTTGAGCCGGCGTAGCATCCCGTGTATTGATCCTCACATGACGACCCCATCAGGAGACCAGCATGGACTTCCAGCCCAGTGACCGCGCCAAGAAAACCGCCGAGCGCGTGCGTGCCTTCATCAAGGAACACATCGAGCCCATCGAGGGGCAGCACTGGCACGAGATCCTGGGGCAGCGCCACGGTGAAGACTGGACGCAGTGGAAGATCCCGCCGCGCGTGGAAGAACTGAAAGCCAAGGCCAAGGCCGAGGGCCTGTGGAACCTGTTCCTGCCTGATCCCGAACTGGGCGCAGGCCTGAGCGTGCTGGAGTACGCCTTCAGCGCCGAAGAAACCGGCCGCTCGATGATGGCGCCCGAAATCTTCAACTGCAATGCCCCGGACACCGGCAACATGGAGGTGATCTGGAAGTACGGCAGCGACGAGCAGAAGAAGCAATGGCTGACGCCGCTGCTGGCCGGCGAGATGCGTTCGGTGTTTTTCATGACCGAGCCCGATGTGGCCTCGTCTGACGCCACCAACATGGCGGCCACCGCCGTGATCGAGGGCGACGAGATTGTGCTGAACGGCAAGAAGTGGTGGTCGTCCGGCGTGGGTGATCCGCGCTGCAAGATCGGCATCTTCATGGCGCTCACGCCCAACCCCGATCTGGGCCGCCACAACCAGCACTCGATGGTGCTCGTGCCCATGGACACCCCGGGCGTCGAGATCAAGCGCATGCTGCCCGTGTTCGGCGAATACGACGAGCCACATGGCCACGGCGAGGTGCACTTCAACAATGTGCGCGTGCCGGTGAGCAACTTCATTGCCGGGCCGGGCAAGGGTTTCGAGATCGCGCAGGGCCGTTTGGGCCCCGGCCGCATCCACCACTGCATGCGCTGTATTGGCGCGGCCGAGAAGTCGCTGGAGCTGGCGATCAAGCGCGGCATCGAGCGCACGGCCTTCAAGAAGCAGCTGATCAACCTGGGCGGCAACCGCGAGCGCATCGCCGAAGCCCGTGTGGCCATTGACCAGGCCCGCCTGCTCACGCTGCAAGCGGCGTGGAAGATCGACACCGTGGGCGTGATGGGCGCGCTGACCGATGTGTCCGCCATCAAGGTGGTGGCCCCGACCATGCTGCAAAACGTGGTGGACTTCGCCATCCAGATGCACGGGGGCATGGGTGTCTCGCATGACGTGCCTTTGAGCGCCTTCTTCAACCAGGCCCGCAGCCTGCGCCTGGCCGACGGCCCCGATGAGGTCCACAAGGGCATGATCGCCCGCCTCGAGTTGATGAAATACGGCGTGATGAAGTAAGCGGGACTGACATTGAGCGACAACACGAACAACAAAGGCATCGAAGACCAGGGCGGGCGCGTCCGTGCTGGTGAAGAGCTCAATGTGGCCGGTGTGGACGCGTGGCTGAAAGGCCATGTGCCCAGCTTGCAAGGCCAACCCGAAATCACGCAGTTCTCGGGTGGCGCCTCGAACTGGACTTACCGCCTGAAGTACGCCAGTGGCGAGCATGGCGGCGACTTCATCCTGCGCCGCCCACCCGCTGGCACCAAGGCCAAGGGCGCGCATGACATGGGTCGGGAATACCGCGTGCAAAAGGCGCTCAAGCCCGTGTACCCCGTGGTGCCCACCATGATCGGCCTGTGTGAGGACGAGGCCGTGACCGGCAGCGAGTTCTACGTGATGGAGCGCATCGCCGGCATCATCCCGCGCAAGAACATGCCGCGTGGTTTGAGCCTTGACCAGCGCACCACACGCCAGTTGTGCACCAACGTGCTCGACAAGCTCGTCGAGCTGCACCAGGTGGATGTGCAAGCCACTGGCCTGGACAGCCTGGGCAAGGGCAGCGGTTATTGCAAGCGCCAGATCGAAGGCTGGAGCGACCGCTATACCAAGGCCAAGACCTGGAACGTGCCCTCATACAGCTACGTGATGGCCTGGCTGAAAGAGCGCACACCGCAAGATGTGGCCAACGTCGTCATCCACAACGATTGGCGCTTCGACAACGTGATCCTGGCCGAGCAGGACCCGACCAAGGTGATCGGTGTGCTCGATTGGGAAATGGCCACGCTGGGCGATCCGCTGATGGACCTCGGCAACGCCCTGGCCTACTGGATCCAGGCCGATGACAACAAGCTGATGATGGCCACGCGCCGCCAGCCCACGCACTTGCCTGGCATGCTGACGCGGGAAGAGGCGGTGGACTACTACCTGGACAAGTCCGGCTACAAGCTGGATCGCCAGCGGGACTGGGTCTTCTACGAGGTCTATGGCCTGTTTCGCCTGGCCGTGATCGCGCAGCAGATCTATTACCGCTATCACCACAAGCAGACGCGCAACCCGGCGTTCAAGAACTTCTGGATCATCGTCAACTACCTGGATTGGCGCTGCAAGGGCCTGATCAAGCAGGCCCGGCGCTGATGCCCTGATCGGCCACGAAAGACACACACCATGGGTGCCATCTATCTACTGCGACACGGCCAGGCTTCGTTTGGCTCCAACAACTACGACCAGCTCTCGCCCACAGGCCATCAACAGGCCAAGGTGCTGGGTGCGGCCTTGAAGGCGCGTGGCGTGCAGCCCGATGTGCTGGTCAGCGGCACCATGCAGCGCCATCTGGAAACGGCGGCTGGGGCTTTGGGCGAAATGGGCGTCGAGCGCACGGGTATGCACCAGCACTCCGGCGTCAACGAGTTCGACCATGAAAACGTGATCGAAGTGGCCGAGCCTCGTTATGTGGACAAGCTCGTCATGATGAGCGACATGGCCGCCTCGGGGGACCCACGTCGCACCTTTCAGAAGTTCTTCCAGGATGCCGTGACCCGCTGGGTGGGAGGCAACCACGATGACGAATACAAGGAGCCGTGGTCCGTCTTCAAGCTGCGCGTGGTGTCGGCCCTGGAAGACCTGGTGAAGCAGACGCCGCCCAAGGGCAGCACGCTGGTGTTCACTTCGGGCGGCACGATCAGCGTGATCTGCGCCCACCTGCTGGGCCTCAACGATGCGCAGGCCTTCACCATCAACTGGACGCTGGCCAATGTGGGCATCACCAAGATCCAGGCCGGGCGCGATGGCTTGCATTTGTTGTCGGTGAACGAGCATGCACACGTCGAGGGTGTGCAACCGTCATTGCTTACATACCGCTGACATCACTGACGCATACTGACGGGCTGCAGCCGGCACGCGGACGCCGGCCTTGACTCAAACAGGACAGCAAAGATGAAAGCCCTCAAGATCGCTGGTGGTGTATTGGCTTTGGTGGTGGCGCTGGCAGGCGTGGGTGTGGTGACGGCGTGGGCGCCGGATCGCGCACCCGAAACCCTGACTGCCCGCTGGGCCCAGGCCCCCTCGCAGTTCGTGGCCGTAGACGGCATGCAGGTGCACCTGCGTGACGAAGGCCCGCGTGAAGATCCTCAACCCATCGTGCTGCTGCACGGTACATCGGCCAGCCTGCATACCTGGGATGGCTGGGTGGCCGCCTTGAAGGACAAGCGCCGCGTCATCCGCGTGGACATGCCCGGCTTCGGCCTGACCGGCCCGACCCCTGATGGCCAGTACACCTTGCCGGTCTACACCCACTTCGTTGTGGCTGTGATGGACAGGCTGGGCGTCAAGCAGGCCGTGATCGCGGGCAATTCCTTTGGTGGCAACATCGCCTGGAAGACGGCGGTGGACTATCCGGATCGCGTCAGCAAGCTGGTGCTGGTGGACGCGGCCGGCTATGCCTATCAATCCAAGTCGATCCCGCTGGCCTTCAAGCTGGCGCAGATCCCGGCCTTGCGCCCGGTCATGAGCAAGCTGCTGCCCCGCCGCATGATCGAATCCAGCGTGAGCAATGTGTATGGTGATCCGTCGAAGATCACGCCCGAGCTGATCGACCGTTATTACGAGCTGACGCTGCGCGCCGGCAACCGCGATGCCCTGGTGCAGCGATTCGTGCAGAGCAAGTCCGGCGAGTCTGAAGACCAGATCAAGACGATCACCAAGCCCACGCTCATCATCTGGGGCGGGCAGGATCACTTGATCCCACCAGACAACGCCGACAAGTTCCAGCGCGACATCCAGGGCAGCCGCCTGGCGGTGTTCGATGCCCTCGGCCACGTGCCGCATGAAGAAGACCCGGCATCGACCGTGGCCGCTGTGCTGACCTTCCTGGATCAGCACTGATCACACATCAAGACATTCGGAGACAGACACACCATGGCCCAACGCAGACAGAACATCCTCATCACCGGCGCCAGTTCGGGCCTGGGTGAAGGCATGGCACGCGAGTTCGCTGCCATGGGCCGTAACCTGGCCTTGTGCGCGCGGCGTGTGGACAGGTTGGTGGAGCTCAAGGCCGAGCTGGAGGCCAAACATCCTGGCGTGAAGGTTCATGTGCGCTCGCTGGATGTGAACCAGCATGAGCAGGTGTTCGAGGTTTTCCGTGCGTTCAAGCAGGACCTGGGGCAGATCGACCGCGTCATCGTCAACGCAGGCCTGGGCAAGGGGCAGCCGATTGGCAAGGGCCGCTTCGATGCCAATCTGCAAACGGCTCAGACCAACTTCATCGCCGCCCTGGCGCAGTGCGAAGCGGCGGTTGAGATCTTCCGTGCGCAGAACAGCGGTCATCTGGTCAGCATCTCCTCGATGAGCGCCATGCGCGGGTTGCCGCGCAATCTCACTACTTACGCGGCGACCAAGGCAGGCCTGGCGGCCTTGACCGAGGGCATCCGTGCAGACCTGCTGCGCACGCCCATCAAGGTCACCACGATCTATCCGGGCTACATCGAAACCGAGCTGAGCAGCAAGTCGGCCAAGACGCCTTTGATGGTGGATACGGCTTCGGGCTGCCGGGCCCTTGTGGCCGCCATCGAGCGGGAGCCCGCCAAGGCTTGCGTGCCGAGTTGGCCATGGACGCTGGTGGGTTGGTACATGCGTAACGCGCCGCTGTCCTGGATTGCGAAGATGTCTTGATTCTTGATATTTCGTAGCTTTTTGTCACCATTTGGCACGTTTGGCTGATTTCCCTACCCTCTAACGAGGGTGCTTGCACTAGATTTGCTCCTTCAAGCCGATCAGTGGGGTCGGCGTTCATGCAGCTCGTGGCAACTGAATGGCAAATCAAGCATCCAAGGTGGTAGCGTCGTACGCGGCGTGGGGTCTGGTTCTCACAGTGGCGAGTTCGCCGGCATGGGCGCAAAGCCCGGCCGATCTGGACGCGGCGCGGCGGCAGGCGGAGGCGCTGCAGCGGCAGCAGCAAGAGCAGATCAAGCGTGATCAGGATGCCTTGCAGCCTGGCGAGAAAGCGCCGGGTGGGGTTGATACCCGCAAGCTGGTTCCCAAGGTGGATGCGTCCAAGGCAGGTGGCAAGTGCCGTGACATTGGTGAGATTGTCATCCATGGCGCGCCGCGCCTGCCCTCGTCGGTGCGTGAGCAGATCGACAAGCAGTTCGCCGGGCACTGCCTGGGTGTGACCGAGATCGAGCAGATCCTGGGTGAAATCACCAAGGACTACGTGCTGCGTGGGTATGTCACCACCCGTGCCTATCTGCCTGCGCAAGACCTGAGCAAGGGCAAGCTGGAGATCACGGTCGTCGAAGGCACGATCGAGAAACTGCGCATTGAAGACAAGGGTAGCCGCAGCTTTGCGCCGGGCAACACCATTCCCGCCAAACCGGGCGACGTGCTCAACCTGCGTGATCTGGAGCAGGGCATCGATCAAATCAACCGCCTGGCCTCCAACAAGGCCACGCTGGACATCCAACCCGGCAGCCAGGCGGGTGGCAGCGAAGTGGTAATCCGAAATGAGCCCGAATCTTTCTATCACTGGTTGTTTTCGTTTGACAACCAGGGGAGCGTGCACACAGGCAAGAACCAGGGTGGCGTCAGCCTGTCGACCGACAGCTTGTTGGGATGGTCTGAGTTCATGCTGTTCACGCACCGTGAGGCCATCCCCGGTGAAAAGTTGAACACCTGGTCAACCAGCGATTCGTTCATGCTGAGTGTGCCCTACGGTTACAACACCTTCAGCTACAACGGCTGCATTTCGCGCTATGTGAGCACCATCCTGGCGCCGAGCGGTCTGGAGCTCATTGCCAGTGGTGACAGCACCTGCAATGCCGTGACCTGGGACCGGGTGGTCTACCGCGATGCGAGTACACGCGCCAATGTGTCGAGCACCTACACGAACAAGGAGTCGCGCAGCTATCTGGAAGGGCAGTTGCTGGGCGTGAGCAGCCGCAAACTGACCGTGCTGGATCTGGACGGCAATGTCACGACGGGTCTCGGGCCGGGCATTCTGGGGCTCAGCGTGGGCTGGGCAGAGGGCTTGAGTTCTGCCGGTGCCTTGCGAGACATGGATGACCTGCCTTTTGAGGCGCCTCGGGCGCAGTTCAAGAAGCTCAAGTACGGCGCATCCTACAGCCTTCCCTTCCAGTGGTTGGGGAATGAGTGGTCGCTCAATTCGACCTTGACGGGGCAATCGGCGCGCACGACGCTGTATGGCTCTGAGCAGATGGCCATTGGTGGCATCTACACCGTTCGCGGATTCGTGAACAGCACGCTGGCAGGCGACAGTGGTTATTACCTGCGCAATGACCTCTCCATGCGCCAGACGATCTCCTTGGCCGGGGTGGCTTTGCCTACACGTTGGTTCGTGGCCTTGGACATGGGAGCCGTGCGCAACCGCGTGCCGGAAGTGCCCCAAGGTTCGTTGGTGGGCGCGGCTCTGGGCGCGTCTATCAGCTGGAAGGGGGCCACCTGGGACATCTTCGGTTCCTGCCCCGTGGCCATGCCGCAATTCCTGAATCGGGAATCCTGCCAGACCTGGTTTCGCCTGAGCCTCGCGATCTGATCGATCGTTCCCTTCTCCGCATTCGAAAGTAGTCGCCATGAACGGACACGCTTCCCTCAATCGCAGCTTTACCCTCGTCTGGAGCGACGCGCTGCAGACCTATGTCGTCGCCCCGGAAACAGCTCGCCGCCGCAGCAAGCGCTCGGGCTCTGCGCTCAAACCACTGGTGCACGCTGCTGTGGTGGCGGCGGCGGCCTTGGGTGCCCTGACAGAAGCCCATGCGCAGGTCAAAGCGGCCACGACCGTGGTGCCCACTGGTGGCAATGCCAATGCCTACATCGCACCCAATGGCGTGCCGGTGATCAACATCAACACGGCCAACGCCGCGGGGATCTCACACAACCAGTTCACGCGCTATGACGTTGAAATCAACGGCATGGTGCTCAACAACGGCAACACCAGTCAGGTGGCGCGCCAATCACAACTGGCTGGTCAGGTGATGGCCAACGTCAACCTGATTGATGAAGCGCGCATCATCCTCAACGAGGTGGTGTCCACGCGCCGAAGCACCCTGGCTGGCTTCACCGAGGTGCTGGGTCGCAAGGCCGATGTGATCGTGGCCAACCCCAACGGCATCACCTGTACGGGCTGCGGTTTCATCAACACGGATCGCGTGACGCTGACGACCGGTACGCCCAACATGGCGCCCAATGGCAGCCTCAATGGCTTCACCGTCAACCGGGGTGACATCCTCGTCAATGGTTCAGGCTTCAACGCCAGCGCGCAGCAGGTGCTGGATCTGGTCGCGCGTTCCGTGAGGATCGATGGGCAGATCAACGTGCCTGATCTGGGTATCGTGACCGGCGCCAATGTCTGGAGCTACGACACACGCAACGTGACGGGCAGCGCCACGGCCACGGGTACCGTGCCGGACTACGCCATCGACTCCAGCGCGCTGGGCGGCATGTACGCTGGCCGCATTCGCCTGGTGGCGACGGAAGCCGGTGTGGGCGTGCGCATGCTCGGCGAAGCAGCCGCCTCGGCTGACGACTTCACATTGACATCGGCAGGCAAGGTCGATATTCGCAGCAAGGTGTCTGCCGAACGCGATCTGAGTGTGACCAGCACGATGACGGGCGGCGATGCGGTGAGCCTGACGGATGCGAACTTGTCAGCAAGGCGCGATCTGGCGCTGACAGCGACAACAGGTGGCGCCACGCTCAATGGCAGCGTGCTGGTGGCCACCCATGACCTCAGCATGACGCTGGGGAGCTTGAGTGATACGGCATCCAGCACGGTGATGGATGACAACAACAAGCGCTATGCAGGCCATGCGCTGAACCTCAACGTGACACAGGCGGCCAGTCTGGACGGTACGACCTGGGGCAGTGGTGGCACCTGGTCTGGCACCGTGGGCAGCTTGTCTGTAGGTGCTTCCGGTGCGACCTTGTACGCATCAGATACCTTGTCGCTGACTGCCACGACGGGCAATCTGTCTCTGGCCACGGCGGCTGTGGTGGCCACGAATGACCTGAGTCTGACGGCCACGTCCGGCGCGATCAGCACGGCAGCCGGTGCTGGGCAGGGCATTCAGAGCAGCAGCGGCAACATCGCACTGACATCGGCCACGGGTTTGACCAACGCGGGCGTGATCACGGCCGATGCTGGCAACGTCACAGCGCGCCTGGACGGCACCGTCACCAACAGCGGCACCATCTTCGCGCATGGTGCGCTGGACATGGCCGATCGCAACAACACGACTACCGAGAACCTGAGCAACAGCGGCACCATGCTGGCCGAAGGCAGCTTGTCGCTGAAGGGCGCTGCCATGACCAACACGGGTGGCATCCAGGGCACCACGGGCAGCACGGTCACGGGCACCTCGTTCAACAACAGTGGCTTGTTCGTGGCCTCCGCCACCGCGGGTGATTCGGGCTCGTTCACGCTGGCATCCTTGACCAACAGCGGCACGGTCCAGTCGGCTGAAGACCTCTCGGTTGCACTCAGCAGCAGCTTGAGCAACAGCGGCAAGTTGCTGGCCGACCATGATCTGAGCATCGCCAACGGCAGCGCCTCGGTCAGCATGAGCAATACCAGCACGGGCGTGATCCAGGCAGCCAACGCGCTGTCTGTCACTGGCAGCCAGACAGCCTTTGGCACGCAAGCCGGTGTGCTGCTTGGCCATACAGCAACGTTGAACATCGCCAGCCTGAACAACAGTGGCACGCTGCAGTCTGACACCAGCATGAGCCTGACCACCAGTGGTGCGGCAATCAACAGCGGTACTGTGCTGGCCAAGACGTCGATGACGTTGACGGGTGCCAGCCTGAGCAACAGTGGATGGCTGGAGTCTGACACCACGATGGGCTTGAACCTGACCGGTGCCTTGACCAACACCAGCAGTGGCACCATTTTGGCCAAGACCACACAGTCCTTCACGGCGGGTAGCCTGAGCAACGATGGCGAGATTCAGGCCGATGGTGCGCAAACCGTGAACATCAGTGGCGCGGCCACCAACACCGGCACGATCCTGGCGCAAAGTACGCAGAGCTGGACTTCCGGCAGCCTGAACAACAGCGGTACCCTGGAAGCCGATGCGGCGCAAACCATGACTGTCAGCGGGGCCGTGACCAACAGTGGCACGCTGCTGGCCAGCACCACACAAACAGCCAGCCTGGGCAGCCTCAATAACAGCGGTATCTGGGAAGCCGATGACGGCGCCAGTTTGACGGTGACGGGTGCCATCACCAACTCCGGCAAGCTGATCACCTCCGCCACCACAGGGCACAACGGCAGCATCACGGCGGCTACGCTGAGCAACACCTCGGCGGGCACGATCCAGGCGGCGCAGAACCTGTCGATCAGCTTGAGCGGTGCCACGCTGAGCAACGCCGGCAAGATCCTGGCCGCCAACGACTTGAGCGTGAGCTCGACGGGCAGTGGCCTGACACTGAGCAACCTCAGTGGCGGCTACCTGCAATCGGGCACCAGTGCGGGCGATACGCTGACTTTGTCCGGTACGGGCTTTGTGCTGGACAACCAGGCCGGCTCGCGCCTGTTGAGCGATCAACTGCTGCTGACCCTCGCTTCCCTGACCAACGCGGGTACCTTGCAAGGTGGCACCGCCGCCAGCACCATCAGCGTGAGCGGCACGCTGAACAACAGCGGCACCATGACCCTCTCGACCAGCAATGGCGGCAGCGGTACGGTGACGGCGGATACCGTGACCAACAGCGGTACCCTGCAGTCACAAGGCGCCATGGCCTTGAACATCGCCACCATGCTGACCAACAGTGGCACGACCTTGTCCGGCGGCAATGTGACCGTGCGCGGCACGGATGCCAGCTATGCCATTGACAACACCGGTCGCTTGGAGGCCGGTGGTGCCTTGGATCTGAAGGGGCAAAGTGCCGGCAATGGCGTGACGATTTCGGTGGGTGGCAGCGGTGTATTGCGAGGCGCCTCGATGGCCATGAACACCAGCAGCCTGACCATCGCCAATGGCGGCATGGTCAACACCACCGGTGCCATGGACCTGACCCTGGGCAGCCTGAGCATGGGCGGCACCACGTCACGTATCGTGGCGGGCTCGGGTTCGTCCACCATCGGCATCAGCAACAGCTTCACCAACCCGGGTGCGATCTATGCATCGGGCAACCTGACGCTCACAGCGACCAGCATCAACAACAGCACCACGGGTGGCATCGCGGCGAGCGGCAACCTCACCACGCAAGCCACAGGTGGGGCGTTTGACAACTACGGTGCGCTGTACGCAGGCGGCACGCTGACCGCATCGTCGACGACCACCTTCACGAACCGCGGCACCACCTCGGCCGCCCAAGGCACGATCGATGCCGGTGGCGCCATCAGCATCAGTGCGCCTACCTTCGTCAACAGCAGCACGATCAATGGCAACGGCAACATCACCATCACGGCTGCGACCTTCCACAATGATGTGGCTGGTGGCGATACGCGCCAATGGGTGACGGTCAGCGATTCGGGTGACGTGTATGACCGCACCGATGACTGGTATGACTTCCCGGACGACTACAGGCGCGAGTACTGGTATCGCACGCGTCGCGTCGAGCAGCAGTTCTCCGGCGGTACGCCTACATTCAAGCCTCAGATTCTGGGCGGCCAGACGGTGACGATCCAGAACTTCAACACCGGCACCAACGTGGGCGGTGTGATTTCTGGCAACACGGTGACCTTGTCGGGCAATGGCGGTGGCAGCACCTTCACGAACAACGATCTGTCCCTGAACTACATCACCTATCGACACGACTGGAACTACTACACGCACTGGATCGCCCTGGGCCCGGCCAAGTATGACGATCATGTCTTGAACGACAACGCGGAAGTACAAACCGGGGCAGGCCAGGTCAGCAATATCGGGGCGGGCATCTTTGCCAATACGCTGAACGCTGGTGGTTTTGCCTTGACCAACGCCGGCTCGCCATACAGCGCGTCAGCCAACAGTCGCAGCACGAGTGGCACATCGGGCGGCAGCGTGAGCGGCAGCGTGTCGGGCACGTCCGGTACAACGGGTTCAGGAGGTTTGACGGGTGGGGGAGGCGTGGGAGGTACCACGCCGGTCGTTGGCAGCAATCCACTCGACTTTTCTGGCTTGATCCTTAGCTTGCCCGGTAACCCCAACGGTTACTTTGTGCCTGTGTTGGGCCCCAACGCGCGCTATCTGATCGAGACCAATAGCCTGTACGCAGTCGGGTCCAACTTCGTGGGGTCCAACTACCTGGCTGAACGGTATGGCTTCAATCCGGATACGGTTGAAAAGCGCCTGGGTGACTCGAACTACGAGGCCTACTTGATCCGTCAGCAACTGATCAAGCAGACTGGTAACAACATCATTGCGGGGCAGGCTGATGAATCCTCGCAGATGAAGAACCTGATGGACAACGCTGTCACACAGGGCAAGCAGTTGGGCCTGACGTGGGGGCAGCCGTTGTCTGCAACGCAGATTGGCAACTTGAAGGAGGACATGGTCTGGATGGTGGAGGTTACCGTGGCAGGCCAGAAGGTGCTGGCCCCCGTGGTCTACCTGTCGGCGGCTACGAAGGCAGGCATCGAGTCCGGTGCCGTGATCGCGGCCAAGGATGTCAACCTCAACCTGACCTCGCTGACCAACACGGGCGGCACGATCAGTGGCAGCAACTCGCTCAACATCACCTCGCAAGGCGACATCACCAACCTGAGCGGCACCATCAAGGGTGGTGACGTCAGCCTGGCGTCAACCAAGGGCAGCATCCGCAACGAGACCCTGGCCACGACCACAGGGGGCGACAAATACCAGAACACGGTGATCGGCAAGACCGCCACGATCACGGCCACCAAGGGGTTGACCCTGGACGCCGCCAAGGACATCACCGTCAAGGGCGGTCAGGTGGCAGCAGGTGGTGATGCGTCCCTGTCTGCCGGTGGCAATGTCACGTTCGACACCATCGAAAACAAGAAGGCCAATACCACCTCATCGAGCTCCTCCAATGGTTTGACCTCAAGCGTGACCACCACCACGGTGGCCACCACCGAGCAGATCAAGTCGGGCCTGACCAGCGGTGGCAACCTCAGCATCAAGTCCAAGAATGACATCACCCTGGCCGGTACGGACGTGAACGCCGGTGGCAATGCCAACCTGGATGCGGGCGGCAGCGTCAACCTGCTGGCACGCGCCAACAGCACCAAGACCACATCGAGCACGACCACGTCGGGCTTGGGCGTGGGTGGTGGCCTGGTGGGCAGTCAGACCACGGACAGCGTCAAGGGCAGCGACCGCAATGTGGGCACGACGCTCAACGTAGGCGGCAACGCCGCGGTGACGGCCAAGAAGGACATCACGCTGCAAGGTGCGACCGTAGACGTCAAGGGTGACGGCAAGCTCGACGCCGGCAACAACATCAACATCCTGGCCGGCAAGGACGCCGATTACAGCAAGACCACCACCAAGACGTCCACCTTCCTCAAGGTGGACAGCGGCAGCGGCGAATCCGGCTCGAACTCGCAGTCTTCGTCCGGTTCGAAGTCGGGCAACGGGGCCGCATCGGCCAACGCCAGTGCTTCCGCTGATGCGAACGCCAGTGGCAAGGGCGGCCTGATCCTGGGTGAAAGCTCCACGAGCACGACCACCACACTGGATCAGCGCAGCGTGGGTTCGAGCGTGAAGTTCGGCGGCAATGTGGATGTCAATGCCGGCAACACGCTCACGCTCAAGGGCTCGGAGTTGTCGGCTGGCGGGGATGCCAACATCAACGCCAAGGACGTGAAGGTCCTGGCCGGTGAAAACATCAAGACCAGCAGCACGACCACGTCGACCACGTCGATCGGCTTCATGGGCGAGAGCGACAACAAGGCCAATGCGCAGGCCAAGGCTGGTGCGTCGGCTGAATCGGGTGGTGCAGGCGCCTCCGGCAAGGCCAGCAAGTCCGGCGTGGGCGGCACGGCGGGCGCTGACGCCAACAAGCTGGGTGCACAAGCATCCGCTGATGCATCGGCCGAAGCCAGCAGCGAGAACAAGCTGGCCCTGGCGCGCACCAGCAACACCTCGGACAGCTCGTTGGACATCACCCACACTGGTTCTGCCATCAAGTCCGGTGGCAACATGAAGATCAACGCCAGCAACGCGCTGACCACGGTGGGCTCGTCCATCGAGTCGGGCGGGAACATGGATGTCAAGGCCAAGGACATGAGCTTCCAGGCCGCGCAGGACGTGCATGAAACCCGCAGTTCCAGCGATGTGACCTCGGTGGGCCTGTATGCCGACGCCAGCGCATCGGCCAAGGCGCAAGCCAACGCGAAGGCAGGTGGCGGCAGCATGTCGGCCAGCGGATCTGCGAGCGCCGAAGCCAAGGCTGAAGGCAGTGTGGGCCTGTATGGCAACAACACCAAGAGCAGCGATGTCAAGGGTGAGACCACTGCGGTGACCTCCAGCCTCAAGGCGGGTGGCAACATGACGCGCACGGCCACCAACAGCATCACCGATGTGGGCACCAACATCGAAGCGGGCGGTGACTTCTCGCAGTCGGCCAAGACCATCACCAGCAAGGCCGCTCAGAACACCACTTACGAGTCGTCCAAGTCTGAGAAGAACGAGGCCAAGCTGGGCCTGTATGCGGAAGCCGGGGCCAGCGCGTCAGCCAGTGCCAATGGCTCTGCGGGCATCGGTGGCGCCGTGAGCGGCACCAATACCAGCACCAGCGCGGATGCGGCCGCCGGAATCAAGGCCAGCTACGAAAACGACAAGAGCGCCAGCTCATCGTCAAGCAGCACGGCCGTGGTGTCCACCATCAAGGCGGGCGGCAAGGTGTCCAGCACATCGAGCGGCAAGACCAGCCTGGAAGGCACGCAGATCAACTCCGGTGGTGACACCGAGCTGAATGCAGGGTCGCTGGACTACAAGGCCGCGGCCAACACGAGCACGTCCACCAGCACCGAGGGCAAGGGCCAGGGCGAACTCAAGGTCGACATCAAGCTCAAGAGCGGCAGCCTGGCTGGCGGTTATGAGACATCGACCACCAAGGAAAGCTCTTCCGAGGCCGTGGTGGGTGGCATCAATGCCGGTGGCAACCTCAAGATCAACACCAAGGGTGATACCCGTCTGGAAGGCACGCAGCTCAGCTCGGGCGGCGACACCAGCATCACCACCGGTGGCAACCTGAAGGTCGATGCCGCGCGCAACACACAGACCAGCTCCACCACGGGTTACAACGTGGCGGCGGAGATCTCTGGTGGCAAGAGCAAGAGCGGCTCGTCCGGCGGCTTCGAGGCCAGTGGCGGCTACAACGACAGCAGCTCGAACGCTTCGCAAGCAGTGGTGAGCAACATCCAGTCGGGTGGCAAGCTCAACGTCAAGTCGGGTGGTAACGCCAGCTTCGAGGGCACCAACATCGCCTCCCAGGGTGATGCCAGCATCGCCGCCAAGGGCGACCTGGCCTTCAATGCGGCCAAGGACACGGCATCGAGCAAGTCCCTGGACGTGAGTGCCAACATCGGCGCCAGCAAGTCCAGCGACAAGGGCGGCACCAACGCCAAGACGGGCGAGACCACCAAGCCCTCGTCCAGCAAGGAAGGCTCTTTTGGTGCCAGCGCCGACTATGCGCAAAGCAACAGCACCACGGCCACAGGCGGCACGATCCAGTCGGGCGGCAACCTGAAGTTGTCGTCCGGCAAGGACACCACGCTGGAAGGCACGCAGGTGACGGCGCAAGGCAAGACCACGGTGGCAGCAGGCGGCAACGTCAACGTGAAGGCGGCAGAGAGCACCTCGTCCGACTTCGCGGTGGGCGGCTCGATCGGCGGCTCAACCAAGCGCGAAACCACCACAGGCGACGACGGCAAGAAGACCACCGCCAAGACCAATGAAATGGCCTCGGCGGACAACAGCTTCGGGCTCTCGGGCAGCAAGTCGACCACGTCCAGCGTGGCCAGCATCGGGGGCGGGCAAGGCGTGGACATCGTGGCCGGCAAGGACGTGACGCTGGTGGGCACCAAGGTGGACAGCGGTGGCGACACCAAGATCGCCGCAGGTGGCAATGTCAACCTCAAGGCTGCCACGAGCAGCACGGTGGGCGGTGCTATCGGCGGCACGGCAGGTGATGGCGGCGGGGTGATCAACCGCGCCGAGATCGGTGGCAGCACCAGCAAGGAAGGCGTCAACATCAATGGCGCGGGCAACCTGCAGATCAACTCGGGCGGCCGTACCTCGATGGAAGGCACGCAGGCCAAGGTGGATGGTGCGGCCAGCATCAATGCGGCGGGCGGCATCGAGAAATCGAGTGCCGTGAGCGGCGGCGCGACCGTGGGCATGACCAAGGTGGGCGCTGAGGTGGATGTGGCCAAGACCAGCATCCAGGCCAAGGGCGGTGTCACCGAGAAGACGGGGGCTGCCGCCGGACCTCAGGTGAAGGCGGTGGTTCAGGTGCCGACCAACTTGCCACCTGGCAAGAAGATCGACATCAAGACGGCTGATGGCAAACCCATGCCCACATGGGTGAAGTTTGATCCGGCAACCGGTGCCTTCACGGGTACCCCGCCGGCCGACTTCAAGGGCACGCTGAACCTGGTGGTCAAGGTGCCTCAGGCTGATGGCAGCGTCAAGAGTGTGCCGGTGAAGATCGGGCAGTGATGTTCTGAGTCAATAGAGGCGTCGGCAGGCTGTCAGATCGGGCACAACTTGCTGACGGCCTCGATCAGGTAGGTGGGCTGGAAGGGTTTGGTGATCCAGACCCTCACACCCATGTCCGCCGCTTCAGCCTTGCGCTCTACTTGGCTGTCCGTGGTGAGCATCACCACCGGCGTGAATTTGTAGTTCGTGCTGCGCAGGTGCCGCACAAATTCGATGCCGTTCATGCCGGGCATGTTGAGGTCGCACACCACCACGTGGATGGATCGCCCATCGAGCAAGGCGCAAGCCTCTTCTGCGTTGGCCGCCTCTGTGATCTCGTAGCCAGCTCGCTCCAGCGCGACCTTGACGACCATGCGAAAGCTGCCCGAGTCTTCGATGATCAGTACGTTCTTGCTCACGATAATCTCCCGTTCATGATCCCACCTTGCCTGACTCGGTATCGAAGTAATAGGTCATGCGTTTGCGAGGTGACAAGTAGGCATGGGCGTCGCTTGACAGTTGCTGAGGCCGCATGGTTTTGGTGACGGATACGTCTTGCTCCACTTCCAGGTCCACCACGATGGCTTCTTCTTTGGGTACTGAGGGGTCGTACACCAGTACCACCGGCCGCAATGGCTTGGTCGTGTTGACCGATACCACCATGGCCATTGCGCCATTGGAGAGCACCACGATCGTGCCGGGCGGGTACACACCCATGCAGCGCACAAAGGTGCTCATGGCCAGTTGATCGAACTGATTGCGCTGCTGCGCAAACATCATCGACAAGGCCTCGTGGGGCGTCATGGCCTTGGCCGGGTTGGCCGGGTTGCAGTATTTGTCATAAGCGTTGACCAGCGACACGATGCGCGACAGCAAGGACATCTGCGCCGCCGTGACGCCGTTGGGATAACCACTGCCATCGACCCGCTCATGGTGTTGGGCGATCACTTGCAGCACTTCGTTGGGCAGGTTCATGCGTTTGGCGATGTTCACGCCATATTCGCAGTGCATCTGCATGAGGGCTGCTTCGGCCTTGGTCAGGGCTTCCTGCTTGCGCACGATGCGGTCGGGTATCTCCAACTCGCCTATGTCATGGAAGAGCGCACCCATGCCGACCATTTGAACCACAGGCGCTGGGGCCTTGAGTTCCTTGGCCAGCATCATCGACAGCAGCGAGACGTTCAGCGAGTGGTAGTAGACGTCCTCGCCGCCCACCTTGTCCGCCATCAGCTGGATGGACACATCGGCATCCACCAGCATGGAGTCGGCGATCGTTTTGATCAGCGTGCCGGCTTCGGCCTTGACCTCTTCGGGGCGCGAAAAGATGTTCTGGTTGATGGATTTGATCGTCTTGGCTGCGGACAGCAACTCCTTCTCGCAGGCCGCAGACTTGATGCGTTGCGCTTCCAGCCGTTTCATGCGCGCCTGCTTGGCCTGGAAGACCGGGTCTTCACTGCGAGGCAGCGGCGGGGGGGGCGGTGGAGGCGGGGTGTCGCTGGGTTTGGGTGCCGGGAGGGGCTTGCTGTCGCTCTTGCTCGGCGAGTAGCGCACGCGTTTGAGGGACAGCCCTTGGATCGTGGCGACCTGGTCCAGTGACTTTATCTTGAAGCTGGAGAAGGTGAAGGGGTGTTCCGTCCAGCTCAGATCCAGATGGACGTACAGCCCGATGCACAGTTGCTCGGGCAGGATGTAGTGCTCATTGGATGCTGTGTCAGCGCTCATGGGGCATGACTCTATGCAGGCACATCAACTCAGTTGGCGCGTGACGACGTCCAGCAATTGCCGGGGGGAGAAGGGTTTGGTCAGGTAGCCATCGGCGCCGGCCTGTTTGCCCTGTTGCTTGTCGTTGTCCTGCCCCTTGGCGCTGAGGATCACGACCTTCATCTTCTTGAGCGAAGCATCACCCTTGATGTGACTGCACACGCCAAAGCCATCCAGCGAGCCCGGCATCATCACGTCGAGCAAGACCAGATCAGGCTTGAGCTGGCGGGCCATCTGCAGGCCGATATCGCCGTTTTCTGCCTCGTGGATATCGAAATCCTCGATCTCCAGGGTCATTCTGATCAATTCGCGGATGTCCGCTTGGTCTTCAACGATCAGCACGCGTTTCATCTTGTGAACCTCCAGGGGCATACCAGTGAGTATCAGACTCAAGCTTGGTCCGGAAAAGCCGAAGATGGCTGAGAAAGTCATCTTTGTTTTGAGAAAAATGCACGTCTGCGACAGCTTGCTGCTTCTGGCGGTTCGGCCCGGCTTTGGCTGGGTGGCTGAACACGCCTGCAGGGAGGCCAGATGATCCACAGCGCCTGGCGTCAGGTCTTCGGGTCGGCTCGGTTGCTGGTCGAGTTTCTGTTGATTGTGGCCGGTTGTGAAGTGGTTGTCATGTTCCTGCTGCCATGGCTGGCTCCCAGCGTGAGCGACTGGCAGGAAGCGCTCCTGGATGCAGCGATGTTGTCCATGCTGGCGGCCCCACTGGTCGCCTGGCGTGCCCACCGCATGGTGCAGCGTGTGGCATCTGCGCCCAGCATCTCCGATGACCTGCTGCATAGCCGTGCGACCGTGTTGCCAGCGCTCGTCTTTATGGTCGGTGTGAGCCTGACGGTATCCCTGGCCTGGGGGCTGCACAGGCAGACCCAGCAGGCCGCCCAGGTCCGTTTTGACCATGTGGCGACGCGCCTGGAGCATGTGGTCAGAGAGCGCTTTGATCGTGCACTGGATGGTCTGCGTGACACCATCCGGGCGTCGGACATGCTGGGGCACCCCTTGCGCCGGCAGGAGTTGCGCACCTGGATTGCAACCAGAGACTGGCTCAAGGAGTCGCCTGGTACGCTGGCCTTGAGCGTGATCCAGCCATTGGCCCGCAACGATGTGTCCCTGTACGAGGCACAACGCCAGGTCGAAGGTTTTTCAGACTTCCGGATTCGCACTGCGGGTGTTGCGCCGGATCTGTATGTGATCGATGCGATCGAACCCTGGCGTACCAATCAGAAGGCGCTGGGCTTTGATCTGGGGTCGGAGCCGGTGCGCCGTGAAGCTTTGCAGCGGGCCGTGGACACGGGGCAGCCTTCGCTGACCTCGCAAGTTACATTGGTACAGGACCACGGCAAACGGCCGGGCTTGCTTTATTTCATGCCCATCTATCAAAAGGATGTGCCGCTGGATACGGTTGCGCAACGGCGCGCGGCCTTGCGGGCGCTGGTGTCCGCCCCGATTCTGGTCGAAGACCTGTTGCAAGGGCTGGATCCAAGCTTGCAGCCGCAGGCCAGCTTTGCCCTGTACGAGGTACAGCGGGACGGTGTCTGGGGCAGGCTGGCTGGTTCCGTGCCACCTGGCACAAGCGCCACGCGAGCCTTGTTCGAGCATGTGATGGAGCTGGAGGTGGGAGGGCGTTCGCTGCGGTTGCAGGTGCGCTCCACACCAGGGTTTGATGGGGCCAACGGCTATGGCATGGCGGTCTGGCTGGCCTTGCTGGGCATCATGCTCAGCGCCATGGCGGCGGTGTCTGTCTGGTTGATGAACACCGGGCGCATGCGAGCCCAGGCCATGGCGAACGTCATGACCCAGGATCTGCTTGATGCACAGCGCGAAGCTGAAAAAGCCTCCCGTGAAGGCGCTGTGCTGGTTGCTACCTTGAACCAGTTCAGCATGGTCTGCGTCACCAACCCGGAAGGTGGCATCACCGATGTCAACGACGCCTTGTGCGAGGCCAGTGGCTACAGCAGGGACGAGTTGCTGGGGCAGAACCCGCGTCTGCTGGGGTCTGGTGAACACGATCCCTTCTTCTGGATCACCGTGTGGCAGACCTTGTTGCACGGGCAACCCTGGGTGGGCGAGGTCTGCAATCGCCGCAAGGATGGTGAGCTTTACTGGGTCCAGTGTGTCATCTCGCCCATCACCGATGCGCGCGGTGAGATCGACAAGTACATCTCGATTGCCTATGACATCACGCGCACGCATCGTGCGCAAGATGAACTCAAGGCCAATGCCGAGCGCTACAACCTCGCCATTGATGGTGGCAGCGATGGCATGTGGGACTGGATGAACGTCAATGCGCAGGAGGAGTGGTGGTCGCCCCAGTTCTACCGCTTGCTCGGTTATGAACCCAGCGAGATCCCGGCCAACCTGGTGATCTTCGATGCCATGCTGCATCCCGATGATCAGAAGGCAACCTTTGTGGCCATCGAGAAAGCCTTCAAGGATCACCAGCCCTTCGACATCGAGTACCGTCTCAAGACCAAATCTGGCGCATACCGATGGTTCCGTTCGCGTGCCAAGGTCTACTTCGACGATTTTGGCGCGGCCACACGCATGGCTGGCTCCATTCAGGACGTGCACGATCGCAAGGAGGCACAGGCCAAACTGCGTGAGCACAGTCAGCAGATGTCGGCGATTTTCTCGCTTTCACCCGATGCCTTCGTGTCCTTCGACATGACGGGGCATGTAAGTTACATCAGCCCGGCCTGGTCGCATCTCACGGGGATCTCTGGTCATGGCCTGATTGGCGAGGACGAGGACACCTTCAGCATGCGACTTTTCGAGCGCACGGTGGCGGGACAGGCGGTGGGCAGCATGGCTGCGCTCAAGCAGATGGACCATTCGGCCGCGCAGCCTGGCGAAGCGGTTGAAGGCGGGCGTGTGGTCATCGAGATGAAGCCGCCCGCCAGGCGCATGCTGGAGATGCGCCTGAGCCGCAGTGAGGGTGGGGCGGTGTCGCAAGTGCTGCACTTGCGCGACGTGACGCACGAGACCGAGGTCGACCAGATGAAGAGCGCCTTCCTGTCCATGGCCGCGCACGAGTTGCGCACCCCCATGGCCAGCATCTATGGCTTCACCGAATTGCTGCTTACGCGCGAACTCAAACCCGAGAAGCAAAGAGATCTGCTCAGCCGCATTTATCGTCAAAGCGAAGCCATGGCGGCCATCATCAATGAGTTGCTGGATCTCGCCCGCATTGAGGCGCGTCAGGGCAAGGACTTCAGCTTCGGTGCCTTCAACCTGGCCGATCTGGTGGGTGATGTCATCCGCGACTTCAAGCAGCCGCAAGACCGGTCGCTTCCTCAGACCGATTGGCCGGACGAGCCAATCCTGGTCTGGGTGGACAGACAGAAGATGCAGCAGGCTACGCTCAATGTGCTGTCCAACGCCTACAAGTATTCACCACAAGGTGGCGATGTGCATGTGCGCGTGGTCATGCAGGAGCTTCATGGCAAGCCGCATGTGGGCGTGCAGATCGAGGATCACGGGCTCGGCCTGTCGCCCGATCAGTTGGCGCGTGTGGGCGAGCGCTTCTACCGCGCCGACAAGTCAGGCAGCATTCCCGGCACTGGCCTGGGCGTGACCATCGTCAAGGAAATCATGGAGTTGATGGGCGGGCATGTCACGCTGAGCAGCGAACTGGGCCAAGGCACGATCTTCACCTTGTGGATGCCTCGCATGGAGGCGGCTCCCTCGCAATTTGTTCAGCTAGACAGTTCGAGTCATGCCAACGAGGTCGAGCCGGCCGTTTGATGGCCGGCACGTCTTGTCAGAGCGACGCAGCCAGTCGCGCAGCTTGGTCGATGGCTTTCTTGGCGTCCAGCTCGCCTGCTTCGAACGCCCCACCAATGATGTGCACCTGTCGGCCGCTGGCGCTCAGCTCATCAGCCAGTGAACGCAGCGGCACCTGGCCTGCGCACAGCACCACGTTGTCGCAGGCGATCCAGGTTGGGTCCTTGCGCTCTTCGCCATAGCTGATCAGCAGGCCTTCATCGCCGATGCGCTCGTAGTTGACGCCGCCCACCATCTCCACGTTTTTCATCTTCAGCGCGCTGCGGTGGATCCAGCCCGTGGTCTTGCCCAGACCAGCGCCCAGCTTGCCCTTCTTGCGCTGCAGCAGCACGACTTCACGCGCTGGTGGTGTCACTGCCAGCTTGCCCGTGCTCAGGCCACCTGGCGACAGGGCCGGGTCGGTCACGCCCCACTCGGCCTTCCACGCTTCGAGGTCCAGCGTGGTGGAGTGACCGTCATGCACCAGGTACTCGGCCACGTCAAAGCCGATGCCACCTGCGCCAATCACGGCCACCTTCTTGCCCACTGGCTTCTTGTGGCGAAGCACATCGATGTAGCTCAGCACCTTGGGGTGATCCTGTCCGGGGATTTTCGGGTCGCGCGGGTTCACGCCCGTGGCCACGATCACCTCGTCATAGCCCTGCAGCCGCGCTGCATCCACTCTGGTCTGCAAATGCAGCTTCACGCCCGTCAACTCGACACGGCGCTTGAAGTAACGCAGCATCTCGTGGAACTCTTCCTTGCCGGGCACCTGCTTGGCCATGTTGAGCTGGCCACCGATCTCATCGGCCGCATCGAACAGGTCCACGCTGAAGCCGCGCTCGGCCAGATGGGTGGCGGCGGTCAGGCCGGCAGGGCCCGCGCCCACCACGGCCACGCGGCGCTTGTTGGCTGTGGGCTTGAAGACCAGCTCCGTCTCATGACAGGCGCGTGGGTTGACCAGGCAGGACGTCAGCTTGTTGCGGAAGATGTGGTCCAGGCACGCCTGGTTGCAGGCGATGCAGGTGTTGATTTCGTCTGCACGGCCTTGTGCCGCCTTCTTCACGAAAGCAGGGTCGGCTAGCAAAGGGCGTGCCATCGAGATCATGTCGGCGCTGCCATCGGCCAGCACGGCCTCGGCCACCTCGGGCGTATTGATGCGGTTGGAGGTCACCAGCGGGATGTTGATACCTGAGGCAGCCAGCTCGGCCTTCATCTTCTGCGTGACCCAGGTGAAGGCGCGGCGCGGCACGCTGGTGGCAATCGTGGGCACACGCGCTTCGTGCCAGCCAATGCCCGTGTTGATGATGCTGGCACCCCCCTTGGCGATGGCCTTGCCCAATGTGACCACCTCGTCCCACGTGGAGCCATCGGGCACCAGGTCGATCATGGACAGGCGGTAGATGATGATGAAGTCCTTGCCAACGGCTTCACGCGTGCGTTCGACGATCTCGACCGGCAGGCGCATGCGGTTGCTGTAATCGCCACCCCATTGGTCGGTGCGCTTGTTGGTGTGGCGAGCCAGGAACTGGTTGATGAAGTAGCCTTCGGAGCCCATGATCTCCACGCCGTCGTAGCCTGCCTCGCGCGCCTTGACCGCGCAGTTGACGAAGGCGCGGATCTGGCGTTCCACACCGCGTGCCGACAGGGCAAAGGGCTTGAACATCGAGATGGGCGACTGGATGCGCGAAGGCGCCACCGCCAGCGGGTGGTAGGCATAGCGCCCCGTGTGCAGGATCTGCAGGGCGATCTTGCCGCCGGCCTGGTGCACGGCTTGGGTCACCACCTGATGGCGTCGTGCCGCGCCCGACGTGGCCAACGTGCCCGCGAAAGGCTTGGTCCAGCCAGCCAGATTGGGCGCGAAGCCACCCGTCACGATCAGGCCGACATCACCTTCAGCGCGCTCGCGAAAATAGGCGGCTAGTTTGCTCAGGTCGCGGCTGTCTTCCAGGCCCGTGTGCATCGAGCCCATGAGCACGCGGTTCTTGAGCGTCGTGAAACCCAGGTCAAGGGGCGACAGCAGATGGGGGTAGGCGGAGGTGTCTGGCGTGCTCATCGGTTTATCGCTGGTGGGCCGGTATCGGAATGCAATTATCGAATCCATGCGCACTGAGCGACCCGGATTCAGCGGGGCGCTACACGACACGCCAAGTCGCGGGAAGCGCCTAGGGTGTGCTGGCCGTGCAGCATGTTCCAATAGAGGATTGTGTGAGAGAGGGGCGAGTTACGTACACTGCCCATCAACTGATTGACCGATCCTCGGAGGAGACTCGTGATGAAACGTATTTTGCTGGCTGCTGCATTGGTGGCGTTGACAGGCGCTGTCGGTGCCGAAATGACCTCGTTCCGTATTGGTGCGACGCTTGGTTCGGCCCGAATCGACATGGATTGCTCGGGCACCACTACGTGTGACAAGACCGATACCAGCTTCAAGATCTACGGCGATTACCGTCTCTCTGACATGTGGGCGGTTGAGGCGGGTTACATGAAACTGGGTCAGCTCAAGGCCACGGCTTACGATCCAGGTGACTCCACGACGAGTGAATCCACGGTCAAGGTCACCGCACCCTATCTGGCGCTGGCCGGGCGGGCTGAGATCATCCCTGACCTCAATTGTGTGGTGCGCGTAGGCTTGGCCCGTGTTCGGACGGAGATGCATGTGACGGAGCCCACCTTGCCCGTGGACTTGAGGCTCAAGACGATCAAGGTGAAGCCTTATGTGGGCTTGGGGCTGGAATATTCGATCATGCCAACTCTCCAGGCTGTGGCTGGCGCCGATTTCACGCATGCTGAAGCGCACGATTTGGTGACCGGCACCGTGCGTTCGTTCAACCTGGGCGTGCAATACGGTTTCTGAAAATTTTCTGAAAGTTTTTGTGATTAGCCAAAGGCTCCGTTTTCGGGGCCTTTTTTTGTTGTGAAGCCGGCACGAAGCCCCGCATTCATGGGGGCGCGCATTCTTTGCGTTTCCTTACACTCGTCCGCGGCATCGATCGCCAAAAACTCTAGAGGACCTTTATGAAGAAGATTTTGCTGGCCAGCGCACTGGCCACCATGATGGGAGGCGCTTTCGCTCAGGTGTACGTGGGCGGCGCTTTTGGCATGACCCAAGTGGCGCTGGACTGCTCTGGTGCATCAACTTGCGACAAGTCGGACACAGGTTTCAAGTTCTACGGTGGCTACCAGTTCAACCCCACTTGGTCGGTTGAAGTGGGTTACATCGATTTCGGCGCAGCCAAGTACACCTACTGGGACGGCGTGAACGTCGGTGGCAAGTTTGAAGTGTCGGCTTTGACCCTGGCTGCTGCAGCGCGAGCTCCTTTCTCTCCAGTGCTGACGGGCGTGGCTCGTCTGGGTCTTGCCAACGCGAAGACCGAATGGTCTGAAAGCGCCATGGGTCTGACCATCTCCGAGTCCGAAACCAAGGCTAAGGCCTACTTCGGTCTGGGCCTGGAATACACATTCACCAAGCAACTGCGTGGCACGTTGAGCGCTGACTTCACCCAAGGTGAAATCGGTGGCAGCACAGGTAGTGTTCGCGCATTCGGCGCTGGCCTGCAATACGGCTTCTGATTCTGGCGGCTTGCCCGCTTGAGTTGAACCGAGCCCCTCCTGGAGGGGCTTTTTTCATGCCATCTCGAAGCTGCGATACAAACACCCACAGTCTTTACGTCCAAACTGTGCCTTTCATCCCTGCTTCATGGGGGGGTGAGCCTCATTCAACGAGGCATGATGCGTCCTTCATTTGGAATAGATCTCAAACGGAGCAGACACCATGAAGCATTTCGTGATCGGCGCATTGGCGCTGGTACTGGCAGGCGTGGCCGCGGCCGAGAACTACGTGGGCGCCACGATTGGCTCCAGCAGCATTGACATTGACTGCGGCAGCCCGGCCAGTTGCGACAAGGGGGATACGGGGTTCAAGCTGTATGGCGGCTTTGACGTGGCGCGTCGTGCTTCGATCAATGGCCTTGCGCTGGAGGTCGGCTACATCGACTTTGGCAAAGCCACAGCCTCGTTCGGCCCCGCGCGTGCCAATGTCGAAGTCTCGGCTGTGACGTTTGCCGCTGCGCTACGTGGGCAGTTCACCCCCTCTTTGGCTGGTGTGGGACGCCTGGGGTTGGGCTACGTCGAAGGCAAGGCGAGTGGCTCGGTGGCGGGATTCGCTGCGGGCAGCGAATCGTCTTCCGAATTGAAGCTCTATGGTGGCCTGGGTCTTGAGTACACCCTCAACAAGCAGTTCAAGCTGGTGGGTGCAGCTGACTTCACGACCTACGAGACAGGCCACAACAGTGGTTCGGCCAGCCTGATCAGCATTGGTGCGCAATACGGGTTCTGATTCATCGGCAGATCAGAAAACTGAAAGGCCAACCGCGCTGTCGCGCGATTGGCCTTTTTAGCGAGCTGTCGAGCTTTGCGTCTGGCTTTATTGGCCGTCGGTCCCGTATTTGGGCGAACGAGGGCCATACAGCAGACCGTTGGGATGACCAGCAGACAGCAGTCTGGAACTGGTCACTCCTGCTACCTGGTGCGCTACATCGGTCGTGCTGTTGATGATCTGCTTGACGATGGCCGCAATCAGCAAACCCGCTAAACCACCCTGGTTGTTGTTATTGTTCTCGGCACTGGAGGCCGAAGCTGATCCAGTCCAGAGCGTATTGCCAGAGTTCAGGTCAACGAGTTTGGCTTCAGCAGTCACGATGGCTGCGCTATCGAGCACGGTGTAAGTCGTGCCATAGCGATTGATCTTGATGTACAGCGCGGCATCAGCGCCAAAGATTTCCTTCAGCTTGGCAGGCGTGACCGAGTGGATTTCCGGCGGGTTGACCATGCCGTTCTGGCGGAACGTTTCACTCATCAGTGCGACGGGCATCACGTAATAGCCGCTTTCGGCCAATGGGTAGGTCACCACTGACAGCAGGCTGGGCGTGGCAGTCACATCCGGAGAGTCGTTCAGAGGGGGCAGCACCAGCAGCGACCTTGGTTGTGCTTGTTTGAACGCTGTGTAGTCAACCTTCTGTACGGGATGGTTGGCGCATCCTGTCAGAGTCAGCAGTACGCTGGCAGCCAGCAGCAACATTGTTTGTGGCAATCGCATGGTGTCAGCCTCCGTTCTTCTTCATGTTGTTGAGCAGAAAATCCATGTACTTGGCCGATTCGGGGAACAGGCTCTTTTCCTTCTGCCAGGCCGTTGCAGATTGGTCAGTGCGACCCGTCTGCAAATACAACAGGCCGAGATGCGCGTAGTAGCCTGGAGGGGCCGAGGCACCCTTGGATGCCATGGTCTGCAAACCTTCTTCAAGGCCTTGAATCTGTTGTTCGGGGCTGCTCTTGCCATCACCCTTCAGGCTTTGGTAGAGCGAATCCTGGTAGCCACCCCAGGCGTACAGTGTTTTGGGGGTCGAGCAACCGGCGACGGACAATGCCGCAGCCAGAGCCAGGGCGTAAAGCCCGAGCCGTTGTGTCATCGGTTTCATGTGAAGTACTTCAGTCGAGTTACTGTGCAGAGGGCTTCCAGGCGCCGGAGTCAATGGCGTCTGCCATGCGGTCCACGGCTTCGCGAATAGCCAGATCCAGAACCTTGCCGTTGAGCGTGGCGTCGTAGCTCGCGGTGCCGCCAAAACCGATGACTTCACGGTTGGACAGACTGAACTCGCCTGCACCTTGTGTTGAGTACACCACTTCAGACGTTGTGATGTTCACGATGTTGAGGGTGACCTTGGCGTAGGCAACTTGGGTCTTGCCACGCCCCAGCAGGCCGAACAATTGGTGATCGCCAACTTCCTTGCGGCCAAACTCGGTGACATCACCTGTCACGACAAAGTCCGCGCCCTTGATCTTTTGCGCGCTGCCCTTGTAGGTGGCCTCTTGCTTGATCTCGGCCATGTTGTCGCGATCCAGCACGTTGAAGCGGTTGGTCAGTTGCAGATGACTGATCAGGATGGTTTTGGCCTGGCTGCCCAGTCGATCCGGCCCTTCAGTGAAGACGCCGCGCATGAAGCTGGAACGGTTGTCGAACTTGCCAACCGAGATGGGGGAGCGAGGGCCGCTGTAGGTGCGTGTGGCCGCTTGTACTTGTGGCGAGGTGATGGCCTGTGATGACTCAGTGGCGCAGCCGCCAAGGACTGCGGCGGAGACGACTGCCGAACCGAAGATTGCGAGGGTGTTTGGGCGCATGTAATTTCCCTGAATGGTCTAGAAACAAATTGGAAACGGAAAACTATAGCGGATGAGACCTGACTTGCTGGATGACGCAAAAAAAGCAAACCCCGCTTTTGAGGGCGGGGTTTGTTCGCAAAGAGGAGCACCTGTTGGTGCTCCGCGTGAGGCGTGATCAGCCTTGCGCCTTGACCTTCAAACGCCATGCATGCAGCAGCGGCTCGGTGTAGCCGGAAGGTTGTTCCTTGCCCTTGAACACCAGATCCAGCGCAGCCTGGAAGGCCGCACCAGTGGGGTTGGCCGCCAGCGACTTGTAAGCCGCATCGCCAGCGTTCTGGCCGTCCACCACGGCAGCCATGCGGCTGAAGGTGTCACGTACCTGGGCTTCGGTCACCACGCCATGGTGCAGCCAGTTGGCCACGTGCTGGCTGGAGATACGCAGCGTGGCGCGGTCTTCCATCAGGCCCACGTTGTGGATGTCAGGCACCTTGGAGCAGCCCACGCCCTGGTCGATCCAGCGCACCACATAACCCAGGATGCCCTGGATGTTGTTGTCCAGCTCTTGCTGCTTGTCGGCATCGGACCAGTTGGTGTCAGCGGCCACGGGGATGGTCAGCAGCTTGTCCATCAGGCTTTGTGCGTCTTCGCCAGACTTCTCAATCTCGACTTGCACCGCGGCCACGTTCACCTGGTGGTAGTGGATGGCGTGCAGCGTGGCGGCAGTGGGCGAAGGCGTCCAGGCCGTGTTGGCGCCAGCCTTGGGGTGACCGATCTTCTGCTTGAGCATCTCGGCCATCAGGTCAGGCATGGCCCACATGCCCTTGCCGATCTGGGCGCGGCCACGCAGGCCACATTGCAGACCGATCAGCACGTTACGGCGCTCGTAAGCGGCGATCCAGTCGCTGCCCTTGATGTCGCCCTTGCGCATCATCGGGCCGGCCAGCATGGCGGTGTGCATTTCGTCGCCGGTGCGGTCCAGGAAGCCGGTGTTGATGAAGGCCACGCGGCTTTGTGCGGCAGCGATACAGGCCTTCAGGTTGGCCGAGGTGCGGCGCTCTTCGTCCATGATGCCCAGCTTGACGGTGCTGTCAGGCAGGCCCAGCAGTTGTTCAACGCGGGTGAACAGCTCGGCGGCGAAAGCCACTTCGGCAGGGCCGTGCATCTTGGGCTTGACGATGTAGACCGAACCCTTGCGCGAGTTGTTGATGCTGGCGCCATCGATCTTGCCGTGGCCTTGCAGGTCGTGCATGGCGATGGTGGTGGTTACCACGGCGTCCATGATGCCTTCAGGGATCTCTTTGCTGTCAGCGCCCCACAGGATGGCGGGGTTCGTCATCAGGTGGCCCACGTTACGCACGAACATCAGCGAGCGGCCGTGCAGCTTGACTTCAGCACCATTGGCGCCGATGTACACGCGGTCGGCGTTGAGCTTGCGGGTGAAGCTCTTGCCGCCCTTGGCGACTTCTTCCGTCAGCGTGCCCAGCTGAATGCCCAGCCAGTTGCTGTAGCCCAGCACCTTGTCTTCGGCGTCCACGGCAGCCACGGAGTCTTCCAGGTCCAGGATGGTGGACAGGGCCGATTCCAGGATCAGGTCGGACACACCGGCGGCGTCGGTCTTGCCGATCGGCGTGGTGGCGTCGATCTGGATGTCGATGTGCAGGCCGTTGTTGACCAGCAGCACGCTCTTGGGTGCAGCAGCATCACCCTGGAAGCCCACGAATTGTTCGGGTTGCAGCAGGCCGGTGGTCTTGCCGCCAGCCAGGCTCACAACCAGCTTGCCGCCTTCCACGCGGTAGCCGGTCGATTCCTTGTGCGAAGCGCCTTCCAGCGGGGCCGATTGGTCCAGGAAGTTGCGTGCAAAGGCGATCACCTTGGTGCCGCGCACGGGGTTGTAGCCCTTGCCCTTTTCAGCGCCGTCGGTTTCAGGGATGGCATCGGTGCCATACAGGGCGTCGTACAGGCTGCCCCAACGTGCGTTGGCGGCGTTCAGCGCGTAGCGGGCGTTCAGGATGGGCACGACCAGCTGAGGGCCGGCTTGCGTGGCCAGTTCGGCGTCCACATTCGAGGTGGTCACCTTGGTGTCGGCAGGCACGGGCACCACGTAGCCGATCTTTTCCAGGTGGGCGCGGTAGGCGGCCATGTTGGTGATCGGGCCAGGGTTGGCGGTGTGCCAGGCGTCCATCTCGGTCTGGATGCGGTCACGTTCGGCCAGCAGGGCGGCGTTCTTGGGGGCCAGATCCTTGACGATGGCGTCGAAACCGGCCCAGAACTTGGCGCTATCAACACCCGTGCCCGGCAGCACTTTGTCTTCGATGAAACGGAACAGTTCTGTTGCGACTTGCAAGCCGTGGACGGTGGTGCGTGCGGTCATGGGAAACCTCGTCAAGGAAAGGGATGAACAGTAGAAGGGAAACAGCGCCCGAGTGCCTGTGCATGCCTGCACGCACAGGGCCGGATTTCAGGTCCGTTTTCAGTGCGGGCAGTTTATTCGATACTTGTCAGAACATTAACAGCCTGAAAATACATTGATTCATGACTTTTTTGCACGAATCGGCCGCAGGCTGTGTGGGGAACGGGTCAACAGGGTTGCCCCCGGATTGTGTTGTGGGCATGACCTGATCAACATGCAGCGTTCAGTCGTGGCCAGCCTGGGTCGCTTACAGGCAACCGGTGAGGAACCATGGATCGACTCAAGCAGATCGAATCCTTTGTGGCCGTGTCCACGAAGGGCAGCCTGACGGCGGCAGCCACTGCCGAGGGCGTCGCGCCAGCCGTCATCGGCCGCCGCATTGACGCACTGGAAGAACGCCTGGGCGTGAAGCTCCTGGTGCGCACCACGCGCCGTATCAGCCTCACGCACGAGGGCAGCGCTTTCCTGGAAGACGCGCAGCGCCTGCTGGTGGATCTGGCCAACGCCGAGGCCAGCGTCAGCGCGGGCGGGCTGCAGGCCAGCGGGCATTTGCGCATCACCGCGCCAGCCGGTTTCGGGCGGCGGCATGTGGCGCCCCTGGTCCCGCACTTCGTGGGGCAGCACCCGGAGGTCTCGCTGTCGCTGAACCTGTCCGATCGCCTGGTGGACCTCGTCAACGAAGGCTTTGACTGCGCCGTGCGCGTGGGCGATCTGCCTGATTCCAGCCTGGTCAGCGTGCGCCTGGCCGACAACCGTCGCCTGTGTGTGGCCAGCCCGGCCTATCTGCAACGGCGTGGCCGCCCCACTCGCCCGGAAGACATTACCCGCCACGACTGCCTCACCTTGAGCTCGGAAGCCAGCCAGACGCGTGGCTGGGCCTTCATGATCGACCACCAGCTCAGCCATGTTCGTCCGCCCACGCGCCTGGATTGCTCGGATGGCCAGGTGCTGCACGCCTGGTGCCTGGAGGGCCTGGGCCTGGCCTGGCGCTCCTGGTGGGAGGTCGAAGCCGATGTGCGTGCAGGCCGTCTGGTCAGCGTGCTGGATGAATACGCGGCGCCGCCCAATGGCATCTACGCCGTCTTCGCGCAACGCAAGCATCTGCCACTGCGCCTGCGTCTGTGGATCGACTTCATCAAAGAAGCCTACGGCGATCCGGCTTATTGGCAGGGCAGCACGTCTGCTCCGGCATGATGGGCGGATGCTGACTGAATCGCTCCTGGCTTACGCCCACTTCGTCGCCATCCTCAGTGTGGTGGTTTTTCTCACCAGCGAGGCGGCGCTGTGCCGTGCCGAGTGGCTCAATGCGGCCGTGGTGCGTCGTCTGGCCCGTGTGGATGTGATTTATCTGTGCGCGGCGGTGGCCGTGCTGCTCACGGGCCTGGCCCGTACCTGGTTGGGCATGAAGGGCGCGGGCTGGTACTGGCATCAGCCGCTGCTGCACCTCAAGCTCACCTTGTTTGTGGTGATCGTGCTGATCTCGCTCAAGCCGACTCTCAGCTTCATCCGCTGGCGCAAGGTGCTGGAGGCGACGGGGCAGTTGCCGTCGGAAGACGAGGTCAAAGGCGTGCGCAAGCTCATCATGCTGGAAGCGCACTTGCTGGTGCTGATCCCACTGGCGGCCACGCTGCTGGCGCGGGGTGTCTGGACGCGGTGATCAATTCGATCGCGCCATGAGGCGCCATGAAAACAGGCCCCGAAAGGCCTGTTGCTTGTACTGACCATCACATCACCGTAGCGCTTGCCCGAGAGGTGTCGGGCTGATCCGGTCAGATGCGGGCCAATGTCGCTTACTTCGATGCAGCCGGCGCAGCAGCGCCAGCTTCCTTCTCGCACTTCTTCATGAAGCTGTTCTTGGCGGCGCCAGCCAGGGCCTTGCCGTTCTTGTCCACGGCCTTGGCCGCGCAGGCTGCGCCACCTTCTTCCTTGTCGCACTTCTTCATGAAGCTGTTCTTGGCGGCACCGGCCAGGGCCTTGCCATTCTTGTCAACCGCCTTGGCTTCGCAAGCGGGGCTGGCGTGAGCCAGGGTGGACAACAGGGCCAGGGAAACGGAAGCAATCAGAGCGCGCATGTCAGAACTCCAGATGGTTGGTTGGCTAGGCGGGCCATGCAGGTTGCGGCCGCGTCTCCACCCTCAACGCGCGAGCTCAAATCGAGGATGACGCGCGCCAGTCTGTATTTGCGGACAAATGGTGCTTGACGCCCCCCACCGGGGTGTTGCCCTCGCAAGGGGCTATGGCGCACCCCTGGAATCACATGATCCGCCGCGGGTGTGCCAAGGCCTCGTGGGCCGCATGCAGACGCCTCACCAGCACGCGGATGAAGGCTTCGTCAAAAAGGTGCCGGCAAGCGGGGCTCAGCTGCTGCATGGCCTCCGGCGTGAACGAGATCGTCGTGGTCGGCTCGGTCACCACCACATCGGTGCTGTGCCGACGCAGTTCAGGGCTGGGCGCCAGGTAGGCCATCTCGCCCACCGAGGTGCCCGCGCCCAGCAGCGCCACGCGCTTGGCGTTGCGGTACACCTCGACGCTTCCTTGCGCAATGATGTGAAAGGTGCGGCCCTCTTCGCCACGTCGATACAGCGCATGGCCGAACGAGAAGCGCTGCCACTTGGCACGGTGCACCACTTCCCACAGCTCCACATCACCAAAGGTCGAGAAAAAATCCAGCGAGCGCAGCAGGTTGAAGCGCTCCGAATCCAGCACGCCTTGCAGGTGGCCGCGCGGTACCTTGTGCTCGGTGATCAGGCCGGACAGGGCTTGTGCGAATTCGGCCCAGTTGGCGTAGCGGTCCTTCGGGTCCTTGGCCAGCGCCTTGAGGATCACGCAGTCCACCGCCGCATCCACACCTGAACGCATACCCGACAGCGGTGCAGCATCCTGGTTGTAGATCAGGTTCATCAGCGCCGCTTGCGATGGCGCGTCGAACGGCGGCCTGCCCGCCACCAGGTGGTACAGCACGGCGCCCAGGCCGTAGATGTCGGCGCGGCAGTCCAGCACCTGGCCGTCGATCTGCTCGGGGGGCATGTAGGCCAGCGAGCCCACCTGGTGCACCTGGGTGCAATCGGCCGACATGTTCAGCACGCTGCCGAAGTCTGTGATCTTCACGTCCGTGACCACGCCTTGCGCGTTCGTGATCGCCAGGATGTTGGCCGGCTTCACGTCGCGGTGGATCAGGCCCTGTCGGTACACATAACCCAGCGCCATCGCGCACTTGAAGCCGATTTCAACAATCAGTTCCAGCGGCAGCAGTTGATCCGGGCGGCAGTAGGCGCGCAGCGTCGTGCCGGGCACATATTCCATCACCACATAGGGCGAGGTCGGATCGGGTACCGCATCAAAGATCTGGATGACATTGGGGTGCTGCAGGCGCCCGACCAGCGCGGCCTCGGCGGCAAAGAAGCGCGCATAGACGGGGCCGTCGACCGCATCGCCCAATGCGGACGAGCGCACGCGCTTGATCGCCACATCGCGTTCGTTGAAGTCGTCCCGGCACAGGAAGACCTCGCTGGTGGCGCCTTCGCCCAGTCGCTTGAGGATCCGGTACTTGCCGATCAGTCCGGAGTCGAGATCGATGTCGATGTCACCCATGGAGGCCCAATGTGTCGCGCCTTGAACCCTTCACCGTCCGCAGACGGCTGAGCCCTTTGGCAGCCATGACGCCATGTTGGCACTGTGCGCCCAATGCCGCCCGCTGAAAAGACCCCTGCAGAGTGTGCATTTCTCCGCACTTTTGTCGCCAGATGGCACACGCCCTTGTCGCTCAGGATGCCTTGCTGTCGGCCAATAGCCTATCAGTGGCGGGTGCCCGCGTGGGATCGTGCGAACTTGCAGTCAATCCGCGTTTGACCAACCCTGCACCGGACTCGCCATGACCACCTCCCATCAGAGACAAGCCCACAATCCGCAGATCATCCCGCGCGAGAAGCTCGACTTCCACCTGAACGACCAGGACATCCCCCGCTACTGGTGGGACAAGAGCGCCTTCAAGACGCGTTTTGCCGATGCCATGTCCACCACCTTTCCCGTGGGCGAGCGCTTCTTCATCTCCTGCGTGCGTGACTACCGCGAGCGCGTGACCGATCCCGCCCTGCAGCAGGAAATCAAGGATTTCATCCGCCAGGAAGGCCAGCACGGCATGGTGCACGACCTGTTCAACGGCCGCCTCAAGGAGCAGGGCGTGGCCGTCGGCGCCCTGGAGCGCATCTACAAATACTGGCTGTTCGATTTCTTCCGCAAGTACGCCTCGCGCAAGCACACGCTGGCGTTTACGGCGGCGGCCGAGCACATGACGGCCATCATGGTCCACCTGCTGTTCGACACCCCCGAGATGATCGAGCAGGCCGACCCGCGTCTGGCGGGCATGTATGCCTGGCACGCCATGGAAGAGATGGAGCACAAGGCCGTGGCCTTTGACGTGATGCAGAAGGTCGCCAAGGTGGGTTATGGCATGCGCATCCTGGCCTTCATCGAAATCAGCGTGTTCTTCCCTCTGGCCACTTTCCTGGTCATGGATCACATGTTCAAGGTGGACGGCATGTCTCGCTGGCAGCGCGCCAAGGCCTGGACCAAGGGCCTGTGGTGGCTCTATGGCATCGGCGGCCTGTTCACCAAGCCCTCCTTCCTGGGGCACTACCTGGCCTACCTCAAGCCCGGCTTCCACCCCTGGCAGGCGGGCGAATTGGGTACCTACAAGCTGTGGCTGGCCGAGCTGGAGCGCAGCGGCGACCCCATCGCCGCCGGCCAGACCCTGCGCATGGCCTGAGCGCGCCGCCAGATTCGCGTCTCAGGCCCCGTAGAATCCAGGGCATGATCCAAGCCAAGCGTGCCCTTCTTTCTGCACTGGGTGAAGCCCTGCGCCAGGTTGTGCCTGATGCCGCAGCCTCCTTCAACCCTGTTTTTGAAGCCCCCAAGCAGGCTGCCCACGGCGATCTGGCCGTGACGGCAGCCATGCAACTGGCCAAGCCCCTCAAAAAGAACCCTCGTGAACTGGCGACCGCCCTGGTCGATGCGCTCAACGCGCAAGCTGCCGTGCAGCAATGGGTGTCGGCCATCGAGATCGCCGGGCCGGGCTTCATCAACCTGCGCCTCAAGCCCGAAGCCAAGCAGTCCATCGTGACCGATGTGCTGGCCGATGGCGAGAAGTTCGGCTGGCAGCCGCCCACCGACAAGAAGGTCCTGGTCGAGTTCGTTTCCGCCAACCCCACGGGCCCGCTGCACGTGGGCCACGGCCGCCAGGGCGCCCTGGGCGATGCCCTGTGCAATCTGTTCGAAACGCAGGGCCAGCAGGTCACGCGCGAGTTCTATTACAACGATGCCGGTGTGCAGATCAGCACCCTGGCCTGGTCCACGCATGCACGCATCAAGGGCCTCAAGCCCGGTGACGAGCACTGGCCCGAGTCCGCCTACAACGGTGACTACATCCAGGACATCGCCAACGACTTCCTGGCCAGGAAGACCGTCAAGGCCGACGACCGCGAATTCACCGCTTCGGGCGACCCCGAAGACATCGACGGCATCCGCCAGTTTGCCGTGGCCTACCTGCGCCACGAACAGGATCTGGACCTGAAGGCCTTCGACGTTCGCTTCGACAACTACTACCTCGAATCCAGCCTCTATACATCGGGCCGGGTTGAGGCCGCGGTGCAAAAGCTGAACGACGCCGGAAAGACGTTTGAAGAAGGCGGCGCCCTGTGGCTGCGCTCCACCGACTACGGTGACGACAAGGACCGCGTCATGCGCAAGTCCGACGGCGGCTACACCTACTTCGTGCCCGATGTGGCCTATCACATCGCCAAGTGGGAGCGCGGCTTCCAGCAGTGCGTCAACATCCAGGGCTCCGACCACCACGGCACCATCGCCCGTGTGCGCGCCGGCCTGCAAGCCGCGGGTGTGGGCATCCCTCAGGGCTGGCCCGACTACGTGCTGCACAAGATGGTCACCGTGATGAAGAACGGCGAGGAGGTGAAGATCTCCAAGCGCGCCGGCAGCTACGTCACCCTGCGCGACCTGATCGAGTGGACCAGCAAGGACGCGGTGCGCTTCTTCCTGATCAGCCGCAAGGCCGACACCGAATTCACCTTTGACGTCGATCTGGCCTTGAAGCAGAACGACGAGAACCCCGTGTTCTACGTCCAGTACGCCCATGCTCGCATCCATTCGGTGCGCGCCCAGTATGTCGAGAAGAGCGGTGGTGATCTGGCTGCGTTGTCGCAAGCCAATCTGGGGCTGTTGTCTGCTGACACGGAACTGGCCCTGATGACGAAGCTGGCCGAATTCCCTGGCATGCTGACGTCCGCCGCTCAAGGCTTGGCGCCGCACGACGTGGCCTTCTACCTGCGTGACCTGGCCAGCGCCTTCCACAGCTACTACGCTGCGGAACGTTTCCTGGTAGAAGATGTCGAACTCAGCCGTGCCCGCGTGGCGCTGCTGACGGCCACAGCCCAGGTGCTGCGCAACGGCTTGTCGCTGCTGGGTGTGAGCGCACCTGAGAAGATGTAAAGAATCTGGCCAGCCAGAGAGGATCTCATCCATGAATTCCCAACGCGGAGGCTTTTTCCTCGGCATGATCGTTGGCCTGTTGATCGGGCTGGCGCTCGCCCTGGGTGTGGCGCTCTACATCACCAAGGTGCCGCTGCCCTTCATCGACAAGGTGCCCCAGCGCACCGCCGAGCAGGACGCCGCCGAAGCCGAAAAGAACAAGAACTGGGATCCCAACAGCCCGCTGTACGGCAAGAACCCCGCCAAACCGCGTCCGGTGCAGGTTGAAGCCCCAGTGGCGTCTGATGCGGCGGCTTCTGGTGCGGCACCCGTTGGGGTGGAGACTCCCGTTGCGCCCGCCGTACCGGCTGCGCCTGTGGCGTCCGCCGCCAGTTCCGCCAAGGAAGCCAAAGCTGCGGCCAAGGCCGCCAGCGGCGCGGCTTCGACGGCTCGCAACCCGGCTGCCATTCTTTCTGGCGAAGCCGTGTCCACCAATCCAGTCGCTGACTCGTTGAGTTACCAGGTGCAGGCTGGTGCTTATGGCAGCCAGGCTGAAGCCGAAACACAACGCGCCAAATTGGCCATGATGGGCTTGGAGCCCCGCATCCAGGAGCGCGAAGTCAACGGCCGCACCATGTACCGAGTCCGGATCGGGCCATTTGCCCAGCGAGAACAAGCCGATGAGGTGCGTGTCAAGCTGCAGGCCGCTGGCGTCGAGTCGGCCCTGGTTCGGGTTCAGAAATAAAAGCTTGGGTTTACCGAAAGGACGTGTTCCATGAATCGCCGTGAGTTTTCGCTTCAGACCTTGAGTGCTGCCGCTGGGGCCTTCGGGCTGGGCATGGCTGCTGTGTCGCCTTCCCTGGCGCTGGCGCAAGGCGGTCCGGTTGAGGGCACCCATTTCTTCAAATTGTCGCAGGCTGTCCCTTCTGGTGCGCCCGCAGGCAAGATCGAAGTACTGGAATTCTTCTGGTACGGGTGTCCGCACTGCAAGCATTTCGAGCCAGCGTTGGCTGCCTGGGCTGCCAAACTGCCGGCCGATGTGTCTTTCCGCCGCGTGCCGGTGGTGTTGCGAGAGAACCCTGGCGCCATCCATCAGCGCCTGTTCTACGCGCTGGACTCGCTGGGCTTGCTGCCTGCGATGCATGCCAAGGTCTTCCATGCCCTGCATGAAGAAGGCCTGCGCCTGGATTCTCCAGAAACCATCGGTGACTTCATGGCCAAGAACGGCGTCGACAAGGGCAGGTTCCTGAGCACGTTGGATTCGTTTGGTGTGCAAAGCAAGTGCAAGCAGGCGCGCGCACTGGCCGATGCGTACAAGCTGGATGGCGTACCGACCGTGGGCGTGGGCGGTCAGTACTTCACTTCGGTGGGGCTGAATGGCTCCAACGAGAAGACACTGGCCACCGTCAATGCCTTGATCGACAAGGTGCGCAAGGTCAAATAATCGCCTTGCCTGAGTGGGGGCGATGCGCCCTTATCTCCGTGTGTGCAAATCCGACCGTGGTGCGCCGAATTCGCCAAATTGACCACCACGGCGCAGCGCTTCATGGCTACAATGAATGCAAAATTCATGCCGAAGATGCTGCTGATTTACCCTAACCATTCTCGTTTGATCCTGGTCGCCAGTCTGCTGGCTGCGATGTGGGCGGCGCCCGCCCAGGCCGAGAAAACAGATCGTGCCCAGCCGCTCAATTTTGCGGCGGATTCAGCCCGGGTGGATGACGCCCAGCGCCTGAACATCCTCAGTGGCAACGTCGAGATCACCAAAGGCTCCATGACGGTGCACGCTGATCGCGTCGAGGTGCGCCAGAACGCGGATGGCTCGCAGACGGCCACCGCCATGGGCGGTCAGGGCGGGCGAGCTTACTTCAAGCAAAAGCGCGAAGGCCTGGACGAGTCCATCGAGGGCGAAGCCGAGAAGGTGGTCTACGAAGGCAAGGATGACACCGTGCGCTTTACCGGGCGTGCCGTGATGCGTCGCCTCAAGGGCGTGACGCTGACCGACGAAGTCACTGGCCAGACCATCATCTACGACAACAAGACATCCGTCTTCCAGGTGGTTGGCGCATCCGGCAGCACAACAACCACCAAGGGGCGTGTGCGTGGTGTGATCACGCCGCGTGGTGCCGCAGAGCCTGTGACGGCGCCCAATGAAAAAGGCCCCAGCCTGACGCCGGCCGCCACCTTGTCTCAGCCTGAAAGCGGGCGTTGAGATGAGCGTTGCGCCTGCCCTATCCCTGCCAGCAGAAGTCAGTCAGCTGCGTGCTGAAGGCTTGAAGAAGCGCTACGGCGCCCGCACCGTTGTCCATGACGTGCATGTGGCCGTCAAGGCCGGCGAGGTGGTCGGGCTGCTGGGCCCTAACGGCGCAGGCAAGACCACCAGCTTTTACATGATCGTCGGTCTGGTTCGCGCCGATGCCGGCCTGATCGACATCGACGGGCAGCGCGTCGAAAAGCTGCCCATTCACCAGCGTTCACGCCTGGGCTTGAGCTACCTGCCGCAGGAAGCCTCCATCTTTCGCCAGCTCAACGTCGAAGACAACATCCGCGCCGTGCTGGAGTTGCAGGTCGACGAGAACGGCAAGCGCCTGAGCAAGCCTGTCATCGACGAGCGCCTCAACACGCTCCTGCATGACCTCAGCATCGAGAAGCTGCGCACCAGTCCTTCGCTGGCCTTATCGGGTGGCGAGCGCCGCCGCGTCGAGATCGCGCGTGCCCTGGCCACGCAACCGCGCTTCATCCTGCTGGACGAGCCCTTTGCCGGCGTGGACCCGATCGCCGTGATCGAGATCCAGCGCATCATCAGCTTCCTCAAAGCGCGCGGCATCGGCGTGCTGATCACCGATCACAACGTGCGCGAAACCCTCGGCATCTGCGACAGGGCCTACATCATCAGCGAGGGCCGGGTGCTGGCGGAAGGCCGCCCGGCGGACATCATCAACAACGCCGAAGTCCGCAAGGTCTACCTCGGCGAACATTTCCGCATGTAAGCGCGACCCGGCAGGTAGCAGCCATGAAGCCCTCTTTGCAGTTCCGGCTGTCTCAACATCTTGCGCTCACCCCGCAACTCCAGCAGTCCATTCGCTTGCTGCAACTGTCGACCCTGGAGTTGCACCAGGAGGTCGAGCAGATGCTCGAGCAAAACCCCTTCCTGGAGCCGGAAGAAGAGTTCTCACCGCTCGAGACTGCCGCCACCGCCGAGTTCGAGCGCCAGCGCAACGAGCGCGTCAGCACGGAAGACAGTGGCGCGGACCGCGAAGGCGGTACCGTCGAGGCTGAAACACCTGCGCTGGACACGGCCGATCTGGGCACCACCGAGCGCGACGACTGGGAAAACGGCACCGAGCGAGAAGACTTCGACGGCATCAGCGAAACGCCTTCGCGCAACAGCAGCAGTGGCGAGGACGATGATTTCGACCCGCTGGAGCGCAACAGCATCGCCATTTCCCTGCAAGAGCATCTGCGCCAGCAACTCAACGGCACCCGCCTGAGCGAGCAGGACATGGCGGCGGTGGACATCCTCATTGAGTCGCTCAACGAAGATGGTTACCTGGCCGATCCGCTGGAAGAGATCGCCGAAAGCCTGACCCCCGAAGACGCTGATGAGGAGCTGCGCGATGAGATCCTCTCGCGTCTGAAGTGCGCACTGGGCTGGCTGCAGAATCTGGAGCCCGTCGGTGTGGGCGCGGCCAACCTGTCCGAGTGCCTGGTGCTGCAACTGCGCACGCTGCCGGTCAGCGAAGCGCGTCAGGTCGCCATCCTCATTTGTCAGCATCACCTCGAATTGCTGGCTCGCCGAGACATGAAAAAGCTCGCGGCGGCCACGGGCGCGGAAGAGTCGCTGATCAAAGAGGCGCAAGGCCTGATCGTCACCCTGGAGCCCAAGCCGGGCCGGGCCTTCACGCGCGCTGAAGCCAACATCATCGTGCCCGATGTCATCGTGCAAAAGTCGGGCCGGGGCTGGAAAGTCGTGCTCAACCCGGACGTGATGCCCAAGCTGCGCATCAACGATCTGTATGCGCAGGCTCTGCGGTCCTCCCGTTCGCCGCGCGGTACGGCTGCTACCGAAAGCCACACCGCGCTGAGTTCGCGCCTGCAGGAGGCCCGCTGGTTCGTCAAGAACATCCAGCAGCGCTTCGACACCATCTTGCGTGTGTCCCAGGCCATCGTGGATCGCCAGAAGAACTTCTTCACCCATGGCGAGATCGCCATGAAGCCGCTGGTGCTGCGCGAGATCGCTGACGAGCTCGGCTTGCACGAATCCACCATCTCGCGTGTGACCACCGCCAAGTACATGAACACGCCTTTCGGCACCTTCGAGCTGAAGTACTTTTTTGGTTCTTCGCTCAACACCGAGGCGGGCGGCAATGCATCCAGCACTGCTGTGCGTGCGCTCATCAAGCAACTCGTGTCTGCCGAAGATCCCAAGAAGCCCTTGTCCGACAGCCAGCTCTCCAGCATGCTGGAAGAGCAGGGCATCCAGGTGGCGCGCCGTACCGTGGCCAAGTACCGGGAAGCCCTCAAGATCGCGCCTGCCAATCTGCGCAAGGATCTTTGATCGGGCTGATCGGTTTAAGCTCGGGAGGCTCATTCGGATGCGCAAGGCGTCCGGCCTTGCCGCCATGCCTGCGCCATTGAATTTCCTGCTACATGCCGACTTCGTTTTCGCACCTCATCAGCATCCTGCCCTGGCAGGACTGGGCCGCACTCGCCCTGTTCTTCTTTGGTTGGGTAGGCTACGCCCAGTTCGCCAGCCACCGCGCCAAGGTGGAGAGCACCCTGCTGGCCAGTACCAATCACTACCGCCGCCTGTGGATGGTGCAAGTCACCCATCGTGATCAACGCATTGTGGATGCTGCGGTGACGCAGAACCTCGCCAGCAGCCCCAGCTTCTGGGCTTCCACCACCATCCTGGTGCTGGGTGGTTTGCTGGCCGTGCTGGGCACGAACGAGCGCGCCAGCGAACTGGTCAAGGACCTGCCCTTTGCTGCGCGCACCTCCATGCTGGTGTTTGACGTCAAGATCATCGTGCTGCTGGCCGTGTTCGTCTACGCCTTCTTTCGCTTCACCTGGTCCATGCGCGTGTACTCCTTTGGCGCCATCCTGGTGGGCGCCGCGCCCAATGTCGATGTGTTCGACAGCGGCGAGGCTGATCGCAAGGCTTTTGCCGAACGTGCCGGCAAGCTCATGGGCGCAGCCGCCGAAAGCTTCGCCGACGGCCTGCGCGCCTACTACCTTTCTTTTGCCGTGATTGGCTGGTTCGTCTCGCCCGCCCTCTTTGCCATTGGCACCCTGGCTGTGCTGTGGATCCTGTATCGGCGAGAATTCCGCTCCGACGTGTTGGCCATCCTGCGCCCTGACGCGCCCTGATCTATTTCTGATTGCTCACCATGCCCATCAAGCCCCCTCGTCGTCCCGTTGTGTCCTCGGCTACCGGCCGCCCTTCGGGATCCCGTGAGGGCGATGCGCCTCAGGGCGAGCGCGCCGACCACCGTGCCGCGCCTCGCTCTGCTGCATCGGGGCCGGGGCGTGGGTACGACCGGCCTTCGGGTCCCAGGACTGACCGACCCGCGCCCGCCCGTTCTCCCGTTCGACCCGAGGATCGCCCGCGATCGGCCGCGCCTGTGCTCGCTGCAGATCGCCCCATGGCGCTCTACATGTCCTGTGCATCCGGCGTCGAGTCCTTGCTGGCCGAAGAAGTTGATCGCATCCTGGATGGCAAAGGGCAGGTCGTCGCATCCCGTGGTGGTGTCGAGATCCAACCGCCGGCTCAGTTGCGTCAACCCAGCGAGCGCCACGCCGCCATGGCCTATTTCGCCATGCGCCTCAATCTGGAGAGCCGTCTGGCGCAGCGCGTGCTGTGGCGCGTGGCCTCCCGCGTCTACCGCAATGAAGATGACATCTACCACCTGGGCCGCAGTGTCAACTGGTCGGACTGGATCACGCCCCGCCACACCATGCGCGTGGACGTCACCTCGCGCCGCAGCCATCTGCAAAGCCTGAACTTCGCTGCCTTGCGCGTGAAGGATGCCGTCTGCGACGACCTGCGTGAACGCACAGGCGAGCGCCCCGACGTCGACACGCGCTACCCCGACCTCAGCCTGGTCCTCTACATGGATGACATGGAGGCCACCCTCTATGTGGACACGTCCGGCGAGGCCTTGTTCAAGCGCGGCTGGCGCGAAGACACTGGCGAGGCCCCTCTCAAGGAGACGCTGGCCGCCGCGATGCTGGCGGCGGCAGGCTGGCAAGGCCGCCCTGAAGACGGCGCCCTGCTGGACCCTTGCTGCGGCGCCGGCACCATCCCCATCGAAGCGGCCCAGATTGCCTGCGGCATCGCGCCCGGCCTGCAGCGTCGCTTTGCCTTCGAGAAGCTGCTGCCATTCCGATCCCACCTGGGCGAATGGCAGGCCATGAAGCAGGCCGCCCGCGAACGCCAGCATCCACCGCAAGTGGCCATCTACGCCGGCGACGTCTCCTTCCGCATGACCGACTTCGCCACGCGCAATGCCGAGCGAGCTGGCGTCAAGCAGTACATCGAGTTCAAGACGGCAGACGCCTTGCAGCGCCCCGTGCCTTGCGAGCGTGGTGTGCTCATGTTCAACCCGCCCTATGGCGAGCGGATCGATACCAAGGGCTCGGTGCGCAATGCTTATCGCGCGCGGTCCGAGTCGGAGTCCGACGACGACATGCCAGCCAGCCACATCAGGGCAGGTCGCGAGCAATTCCAGGATGAGGAGGCTGCAACCTTCTTCCAGCGCCTGTCATCGCACTGGAAAAAGCAATACACCGGCTGGAACGCCTGGATCCTCAGCCCCGACATGAAGCTGCCCAGCGCCATGCGCCTGAAGGAAAGCCGCCGTGTCGTGATGTTCAACGGCCCGATCGAATGCCGATTGTTCCGATTTGATCTGGTGGCGGGCGGCAACCGCCGTGCCGCTGCTGCGTCAGCCGATACGCCTGCCGAGCCCGGTCAAGCTGACGCATCCTGATTTCTGTAGCTCTGTAGCTCTGTAGCTCTGTAGCTCTGTGGTCTGTGGTCTGTGGTCTGTGGTCTGTGGTCTGTGGTCTGTGGTCTGTGGTCTGTGGTCTGGCGAGCGCTGCTGTTGCTGTGCCGCGAGTAGCCGCTTCGGGCGTTCAGCGCTTAAGCCGTGGGCCTTTGCGCGCTGCAGACGACAACTCAACAGCGCCAGGGTCGCTCAGCCAATTGGCCGGATTTGAGCTGGGTCACTCGAAGGTCGCCCCGATCACACTCAATGCAGCCAGCGGCGCCGTGTCAGCACGCAAGACGCGAGCGCCCAATGTGATGGCGGTCCAGCCGGCATCCAGTGCGGCCTGCTCCTCTGCAGGCGACAAGCCGCCTTCCGGCCCACTCAGAAACATGAAGCCAGGGGCGTCGCCCTCAACGGCTTCATTGGTCTGGCCGTTCGCCCGTGTGCCCGCCGTCGCGTCGACCTTGTCATGTAGCCAACTGCGCAAGCTCACGGCATCACGCAGACTCAGCACGCCTTTGTGCTGCGAGGTGCCATCTGCTATCCCCTCTGTCGCATCTCGCAGCCAGCTCGGTAGCGTTTGCACCGCGCGAACCTCGGGGACCGCCGCGCGCCCCGACTGTTCGCACGCCGACACCGCCACCGCCTGCCAGTGCGCCACCTTCTTGGCGGCGCGCTCACCATCCAGTCGCAGCACCGAGCGCTCGCAAATCAGGGGTTGAATGGCATGCACGCCCAACTCCGAGGCCTTCTCTACCAGCGCGTCCATTCGATCGTTGGCCGGCATCCCCATGGCCAGGGTCACCCGAACAGGCAGTTCGCGATGGTTGGGTACCTGCTCTTCAATCTCGACCGTCACCTGCTTGCGACCCATCTCGGTGACGCGAGCCCGATGTTCCCGCCCGCGCCCGTCAAATAGCTGAATCAGCCCGCCTGGTTGCATGCGCAACACCTGCACATGCCTGGCGGGGCCGTCGGGCAGCTCGCAAGAAGAGCCAGGCAGCAAGGGGAAGTCATCTCCGACATGAAAACGAGGCAACACGGATGGGCAACCTTTCTATTCTGGTGTGTTGGTTTGTGCGCGCTTGCCGCAGGTGACGCCATTCAATCGACGGCGCACCAACCCGCTACAACGGGCATTGTCCCTTCAAGTGGTCCGTGGATGATGGCCGCGAGCGCAGGAAAACCGGCTTCCCCCGAGCCGGGACTGCCGCAGTCGCACCATCCCTGACCCTTCGCGCGAAGCCCTCTTGCTAGGCGAAACAGTACTTTTTCAACTTTTTTGCAAAAGGGCTTGCGCAGGCTGTCAAATCAGTGCCATAATTGCGTTCTTCGCTGCTCACGACGACAAACAAGTCGACAAGCAAACAAGCGAAAAGTTCTTTAAAAATTAACAGCCGATAAGCGTGGGTGTTTGGATGAAAGAAGCCAAATGCTCACGGATAGATAGAGACGAAATTCACTTGTAGTGAAGATCTGATCAATTCCGTTTAGTGAGTGAGTTTTTAAACAGAGATTA
>NZ_JACRAH010000044.1 GCF_016234775.1 Aquabacterium sp.
AAGGGTCAGCTGCCCTTCTCGACCGACTGGTTCATGACCTGGCAGCCCAATATCCACGCCAGCCTGTTCCTCAACATCCACGAGTACCTGAACAAGGCCGCCGAGATGGACGAGATCGACGTCGTCATCAAGGCCTACCAGCTGTACCTGGAGCAAACCGAATCCCAAGGCCTGGAGCCCCTGCTGTCCGTGACCCGCGCCTGGCGCCTGGTCAAGTTCATCGACAACGGCATGCTGACGATGACCAAGTGCTCCAAGTGCGGCGGCCACTTCGTCAGCCACCCCCACGAGATTTCGCGTCACTTTGTCTGCGGCCTGTGCAACCCACCCGCACGTGCCGGCAAGGGCAAGGCCGCTGGCGCCATCCAGATGCACTGATCTGCCTGGCCCCCGTTTACTGAATTTGTTTTCCTGCGTTAGTTTTCATTGCTTGTCTCCTCCTAGCGGCACTGCACCTGAGTGCCTTCAAACGGGGTCCTTCGGGACCCCGCTTTTTTTGACCTCAAAGGGCCCCGCTGATCCGGGTTTTCCCCTCGCGCCAGGCACCGCACAATGAATGGCGAGCGCAAGTGCCACTTGTGCACGCTCGATCAAGCAGGGAGAGGGCATGGATGTTTACCTGAATCGGACCTTGGAGCTGGGCCAGAAAGTGCCCTATGGCGCCAGTGACTTCAGGCTTCAGGTCAGCCAACACACTTATCACGTGGGCAACCCGGGCCGCTCGGGCGCCAGCTTTCCCGTCAAGCTCAAGGCTGCCGTGTATTGCGGCGAGACCGAGGTGCTCAATCTCGTCGCCGAGGTGCAGCCCGCCACCAAGGCGCAGGACATGGGCTACCTGTTCAAGTACCAGGCGGGCATCGGTCCTCATGAACCCGATCACATCCTGGCCTATATGGGCTCCAACCCGCAGGCCGACCCGGTTGGCGAACTGACCTTCACCGCCGTGGGCGCCTACTTGCAGGATGAAGACGTGCAGGTGGCCTACGAGCACCAGCGCCGTGGCATCGCCACGGCCATGTACCAGCAGGCCGAAGCGCTGACGGGCAAACAGTTTCTCTCCCGTGCCGGTGATGTGCTGACGGTTGACGGCGCGGCCTTCTGGGCTTGCGCTGATCGTCCCTTTGGCGTGGATGCGCTTTACAGCCAGCCCCGTCGGCTGCTGTGGATCAACCTCGCCGACCTGATGGCCGCCCCCTTGAAAGATCTGCCCAAGGTGGTGTTTGACGCGGATCGATTCACCCGATCAGCCACGGGACAGCGCTGCATCGAGATGGCCAACAGCGGTGGAGGCCCCCGAATGGGCCTGCAGGAGGCCCGCACGCGCGGTCTGGTTGCCCGAGGGCATGACGGGCTGGTCGAATCCTTTGTCAACGATCCGCATGCGGCACCCAAGCTGATGCGCAACGTCCAGTGCAGCTCCCAACCACCCGCCCTGGCCCTGTGCAACGCACGCGGCCTGCCGGATAACACGGTCGCCCCGCCACTGGCCTTGCTGACGGAGGAGTCGCGCGAAGAGGTGCTGCACTTCATCGGCCGCTACCTGCATGCACTGGCTGACCTCAACGCCCTGGACGTGCTGCACCCGATGATCCGCACGCTGAGCCGCCAGAGAACCGTGCACCACGAGCGCGGCGACCCGGACAGCATCGAGCGCGCCCTGGAGGTGCGGCGTGTTCAGTGCATCTCGGTCATGACCGACATGCTGGAAAAGGAAGCGGAGTTCCGCGCCAGCAAGATGTGACCGCTGGCGTTTGCAGGCTGCTCAGCCCTTCTTCACCCACTGCTCGATCATGTCCTTGACGGGCTGATCGATCTTGGCAAAGCGTGTACCGATCCTGAACTTGCCGCCCTTGACCACATGGAACATGACCTTCGCATGCAGGCTGGGATAGTGGTACTTGCTGCGGTCGGCAGGGTCGGGCATGGCGATCAGCACTTGCAGCGTCACTCCCTCGGCAAAGGCCCGCTCGCAAACCAGGCCAAGTCCGTCTCCAGAGACATTGATGATGCGCGCATCCATGTAGGACTGCGGCCCCGTCACAACCCTGGCAGCCCAGGACACATTGACTCGCGGAGTTTGGCGAGCATCTGCCGCTTGTTGCGGCGTCGAATCAGTAACAACGGTCACAGCCTACCTCTTTGCTGGGTGAACGCGGTGGCAGCTCATGCTCGGGAGCCACACACCTGATGGGTTTGTTTGCTCCTAGATCGGCAGCCTCCATCAAACCTTAAGTGGCTTGGGTTGTCACTGAAATATCTCTCGCTTTTACCGGATTTATCACTTTGCACCGAATTTGTGCGTTGCCGCAAAAAGCAAGGCCTGCACGCCGCTTTACAGGGAATCCACGCACTTGCGCAGAACACGCTCAGGCCTTAGAAACAGACAAGCGTCAAATACGTCACGGCTTACGCCCCTAAAAGGAGATGCGATGCCCGGTTCCACGCACCATCCGACTTCCATCAGGAAGCGCATCCGCTACCTGACGACCACCGCCTTCGTGCTGACGGCGATCACCGCACTGGCCATTCTGGCCAACGGCCATGTCGTGCATGGGGCCCTGCTGATGCTCGGCGCCACCCTGCTGCTGCCCGGCAGCATCTTCGGGCGCCGCCATCGTCAGCACCTCAGTGAGGCCGCGCTAGCGTCCAGCACATCGGCTCCACCACGCCGTTGGCGCAAGGCGGCCTGACACACGCATTTGTGCTGCCTGCGGCAGTTTTTTCACTTCAGTCCCTGCCTGCTGCTGCCGAAAACGTCGGAAACCGTCATCTCTTGTGACCTTTGGCGCACCGCGTCAATATCCATCGGATGGCGCCCTGTTGCGAACGTGGACGCAGTGGACCATGAACATCCGACATATCCGAATCGGGCAGCGACTGATGCTGGGCTTCGGCCTGGTCATCGCCTTGCTGATGCTGCTGGCCGGCCTGGCCATCCTGCGCATCAACAGTCTCAACAGCGAGATCGGGTCCATGGTCAAGGAGACCTACCCGCGCACGGTCATCGCCAACAAGATGAAGGCGGACCTCAACGACATCTCTCGCAGCATGCTCAGCATCCTGGTGATGTCCGACGGCGATCAGATGAAGGGCGAGGTGGCCAACATCGAGAAGGTCACCAAGCGCAACGACGAGAACCTCGCGCTGCTCAAAGCCAGCGTGCAGGATGCCGATGGGCTGGCGTTGATCAAGACCATCGTGGAGTTGCGCGAACGCGCCATGAAACACCAGGTCTCGTTCATCAACATGATCAACACGGATGAAAAAGACAATGCGCTGACCAAGTACCTGTTTTCGATTCGTTCGCTGCAGACCAAGTACTTCGCGGCCCTGGACAAACTGATCGCCCAGCAGAACGCGCACATGGAAGAGGCTGGCGCCAATTCAGCGGATCAGGCACGCAAGACGGCCTTGTTCATTCTGATCCTGGCTTTGGCGGCCACGGGCCTCAGTGGTGTGGTCGCATTGCTGGCCACCCGCAGCATCACTGTGCCGCTCAACCGGGCCGTGGGTGTGGCCCAGCGTGTGGCCAAGGGCGACCTGAGCAGCACCATCGTGACCAACAGCCAGGACGAAACCGGGCAATTGATGCAGGCCCTGGCCGAGATGAACGCCAGCCTGCAAAGCATCGTGGGCAATGTGCGCCAGAGCACGGAGCAGATCGCGTCAGCATCGACGGAGATTGCGTCGGGCAACCTGGACCTGTCCTACCGCACCGAGCAGCAAGCCGCCTCGCTGCAGGAAACCTCGGCCTCGATGAGCGAGCTGACCAACATCGTCAAGCAAAACGCCGACAACGCTCGCCTGGCCAGTGACCTGGCTCAGTCCGCATCGAATGTGGCGGCAGATGGCGGCTCCGTCGTGGCGCGGGTGGTGGACACCATGGGGGCCATCGACGCCTCCTCACGCAAGATCGTGGACATCATCGGCGTGATCGACGGCATCGCCTTCCAGACCAATATCCTCGCTCTCAACGCCGCCGTGGAAGCGGCGCGGGCGGGCGAACAAGGCCGCGGCTTTGCTGTGGTGGCCGGCGAGGTGCGCAGTCTGGCGCAACGCTCGGCCACCGCCGCCAAGGAAATCAAGACCCTGATTGGCGAATCCGTCGAGAAGGTGGCGCAAGGCGGCCAACTCGTGAACGAGGCGGGCAGCACCATGAACGAGGTGGTGGCCAGCGTCAAGCGTGTGAACGACATCATCACCGAGATCACCGCAGCCAGCCAGTCGCAAAGCCAGGGTATCGAAGCCATCAACCGGTCCATCCACCAGATGGACGGCGTCACTCAGCAAAACGCCGCCCTGGTTGAACAGGCCGCCGCGTCTGCCGAGTCCATGCAGAACCAGGCGACGAACCTGGCTCAAGTTGTCAGCGTCTTCAAGATTGCCAACCCCTAACCGCAAGAGGGCCCTCATGAAACTGTTTACCAAATCCGCACTGGCCACCGCTGTGCTGGGCATGGCCATGACCTTGGCTCAAGCCGCCGAAGTGGCTGGCGTGAAAGTGGAAGAAAGCGCCAAGGTGGGCGGCAAGGAACTGGTGCTCAGCGGTGCCGGGCTGCGCACCAAGACCGTCTTCAAGATCTACGTGCTGGGCATCTACCTGACCAAGAAAGAAACCACCCAGGCCGGCGTGCTGGCCGCGCAAGGCCCCAAGCGCGCCAGGATCCATGTGCTGCGTACGTTGACGGGCGAAGAGTTCGGCGGCGCATTCCTGGCCGGCATCAACAAGAACCTGGACAAGGAAGAGAAATCCAAGTTCGTCAACCAGCTGCTGAAGTTCGGTGAGCTGTTCGAAACCCTGCCACCCCTGCAACCCGGCGACACGGTGATGGCCGACTGGGTCCCTGGTCAAGGCACCATCATCACGATCAACGGCAAGCAGATCATTGAGCCACTGCCTGATCCCGCCTTCTTCAATGCCATCCTGCGCATCTGGTACGGTGACAAGCCCGCCGAAGTGGCACTCAAGCATGCCTTGCTGGGTGAGCCGACCTGATCGGATCACAAGCTGCAGTCAAGGGTGCACCAGGCCATCCATGCGCACGACTTCAAAGTTGCTGCCCTTGACCTGCTCCAACTCTGACACCAGCTTGTCGTTGTTCCAGCGGTCGTCCGGTGCACCGCTGACAAACCAGTTCCCACCGTTGTCCGCCACGATCAGGCCGTAGGTCTTCATGGCAGTCAACAAGGCGCGCGTCTCCTTCGTGAAGGTGGACGGGATCACATAACTGGCCTTGAGGCGCACACGCATGCCCATGGGTGGCAGATTCACGCTGGTGTTGCTGGATGCCCAGTGCGTCGCTGGCGGCACATAGGCCTTGCGAGACGATCGAACCGTGAAGCGCAAGGCGTGCTTGATGCCTCCCGGCCCGGCAGCGGCTTCTTCATAGCGCGCCAATCCAGGGAAGATGGGCAGGCCGGCCGCATCGGCACTGGTCCAACCTGGCTGACCACCTGGGCGCACATCGTTGCCGTCCAGGAAGAAGATGGCGCCGCAATTGGCATTCCAGCTGCCATCAGGGTTGTAGAAGCCGTTACCCAGTTCGTAGAGGCGGTTGTTGTCGCGGTCGATCACCAGTACATGGCGATCGCCGGTGCTGGCACTGCCACCTTCCACAGGCGCATTGGCCGGAACGGGGTAGGGGCCAGGGTCGCTCTCATCGCCGTAGGCCGTCCAGTGCATGGGCACCTTGGGCTGACTGCTGGCAACGACCACGTAGGGAATACCGATCGGGCCTCCGTAGGCCTTTTCCGAACCGAAATCTGGATGCAGCCCTGCATCCAGGCCAATGCTGGTGAGGATGGCGGTGGAGTTCGGATCGACCGGGCTCTTGCTGATGTCCGTGTTCCACGCATTGTCAGCAGGAAAGGGCACGGCACCATTCAAGGAAGCATTGAGGCCCAATGAAGCTCCCCGCAGATTGCCGTACACCGTGGTGGTCACGGCAGGCAAGCTGGTACCGTTTGACTGAGCTGCCGGATCGGCGGACGTTGTGGGTGTGCCACCACCGCCACCTCCTCCACCGCAAGCTGTCAGAGAAGTTGACAAGGCCACGACAACGGCCAACGTGATGTGATGAGTCTTCAACATGGTCGCCCTTGTGGATCCGGTCGGTATCTGTGCCAGCTCATCTGAAGATGCCACGAGAACCTCGTTACAAGACGTCTGGCTTACAAGCCAGACGTAACAGCCCTGCTGGGTCAGGCGTTCACATCCACCACCACGCGCCCGCGCACTTGCCCCTCGATCAGCTTGTGGGCAATCGAGATGGCGTCGCTCAGGCCGATCTGCTGGGTGATCAGGGCCAGCTTGCTCACGTCCAGATCACGGGCCAGACGCTGCCAGGCCTCCAGGCGATCAACACGCGGGCACATCACGCTGTCCACGCCGGCCAGTGTCACGCCGCGCAGGATGAAGGGCGCCACGGTGGCGGGCAGGTCCATGCCGCCAGCAAGGCCGCAAGCGGCCACGGTGCCGCGGTATTTGGTTGACGCGCAGACATTGGCCAGCGTGTGGCTGCCCACCGTGTCCACGGCGCCCGCCCAGCGTTCCTTGGCCAAGGGCTTGCCGGCAGAGGCGAACTCGGCGCGGTCCAGCACCGTGGCGGCGCCCAGGCTCTGCAGGTAGTCGGCCTCTTGCGGGCGGCCCGTCACCGCGGCCACCTGGTAGCCCAGTCTGGCCAGGATGGCCACGGCCACGCTGCCCACACCACCGGCGGCACCGGTCACCAGCACCTCACCCTTGTCTGGCGTGACGCCATGTCGCTCCAGCGCCAACACGCACAGCATGGCGGTGTAGCCGGCCGTGCCAATGGCCATGGCCTGCGCCGGTGTGAAGGCAGCCGGCAGGGGCACCAGCCAGTCGCCATTCAAACGGGCGCGCTGCGCCAGGCCACCCCAGTGGGTTTCACCCACACCCCAGCCATTGAGCACCACCGCATCACCCACCTTGTACTCAGGGTGCGAACTGCTTTCCACCACACCGGCCAGGTCGATGCCCGGCACCATGGGGAACTTGCGCACCACGGGCGACTTGCCGGTGATGGCCAGGCCATCCTTGTAATTGAGCGTGGAATGCGACACGCGCACGGTCACGTTGCCTTCCGGCAGCGCCGCGTCGTCGATGTCCTTGAGCGTGGCCCGGTAGCCCTGCTCGTCTTTTTCAATGAGGATGCCTTTGAACATGCTGAGAGTCTCCTGCTCGCTGGTGAGCCAGGGCCGCAGCATAACCGCGTGCGGCAATGCCGCTTATGCTTGCGGCCATGCTGCAAGTACGCCATCTGTGCAAACGCTACGGCGCCGAACCCGTTTTTTCGCAGGTTGACCTGGATGTCTCGCCCGGCGAATTCGTGGCCATCGTGGGTGAATCAGGCGTGGGCAAATCGACCCTGCTGAACTGCCTGGCGGGGCTGGACACGGTGTCTGAAGGCACGGTGCGCGTGCTGGATACCCCGATCACGCAACTCGATGACCAGTCCCAGGCGCTGTTTCGGCGCCGGCATCTGGGCTTCGTGTTCCAGGCCTTCCATGTGTTGCCGCATCTGGATGTGGCCCAGAACGTGGCCTTGCCCTTGATGCTTTTGGGGGAGCCTGACCTGGCCCGGGTGCAGGCGGCGCTGGAAGCCGTGGGGCTGTCGGAGCTGGGGGCGAGGCTGCCTCAACAGCTCTCCGGCGGGCAGCTGCAACGCGTGGCCATTGCGCGGGCTTTGATCCACCGCCCGGCGCTGATCCTGGCCGATGAACCCACCGGCAACCTGGATCCGGAGACAGCCGAGAAGATCATGACGGCACTGGTCGATCAGACGCGTGCCCATGGCGCGGCCTGCGTGATGGTGACGCACTCGCAAAGCGCTGCCGGCCGGGCCGACCGCGTCATGCGGCTGACGCGCGACGGGCTGCACCATGTCCGCTGAGGCGCAGGGGTATCGCCACAGCACGATGACGTCCCCCGTCTGGCGGCTCTTGCGCAGCTTCTCCTGGCAGGAGTTGCGCCATCACGGTTTGCGCCATGCCACCGCCGTGCTGGCCGTGTTGCTGGGTGTGGCACTGGCCTTCTCGGTGCACCTGATCAATGAATCGGCGCTCAGCGAGTTCAGCGCCGCCGTGCGCTCGGTCAACGGGCAGGCGGATCTGAGCCTGCGTGCCGCCCATGGCGGGCTGGATGAGGCGCTCTACCCCGTCGTGGCTCGCCACCCGCAAGTGGCCCTGGCCAGCCCGGTCATCGATCTGCAGATTCAGGCCAGCAAAGCCGGCAGCCAGGCCAAGGCGCAGACCCTGCGCTTGATCGGGCTGGACCCGCTGGTGGCCGCGCCGATGGCGCCCCTCATGCTGCCGCAACTGGACAAGGACATCGCCGACCGTGACAAGCTCAGCCTGTTTGCGCCGGATGCCATCTCGCTCAATGCGCCTGCCCAGCGTTTGCTGCACGTGCAGCCCGGCGACGTCATCACTGCGCAGGGAGGCGGCCTGAAGCTGGTGCGCCTGCGCGTGGTGGGCAGCGTGGCCGCAGGCGGCAAAGCCATGGGGGTGATGGACATTGCCGGCGCGCAAGATGCCTTCGGCACACCCAGGCAGATCACGCGGCTGGACATCAAACTGGTGGGCGGCGCACAAGCGCAAGAGGTGCTGCGCGCACTGGCCTTGCCGGCAGGCGTCCAGAGCGACTCGGCCGAAGAGGCGGGCCAGCGCGTCTCCAACGTGTCGCGCGCCTACCGGGTCAACCTCACTGTACTGGCGCTGGTGGCCTTGTTCACAGGGGCCTTTCTGGTGTTTTCGATCCTGTCGCTGTCAGTGGCCAAACGGCAGCAGCAACTGGCCCTGCTGGGCGTGCTGGGGTTGAGTGCCCGCGAACGGCTGCAACTGGTGGTCTGGGAGTCGGCCTTCATCGGCTTGATCGGCTCGGTGCTGGGCATCGCCCTGGGCACGGGGCTGGCAGCCGCCGCCTTGCGCGTGTTGTCGGGCGATCTGGGCGGGGGCTACTTTCCCGGCATCACGCCCAGGCTGCAATGGTCTGCCTGGGCCGCGTTGGGCTACGGCGCACTGGGCGTGGTGGCCGCCATGGGGGGGGGGTGGCTGCCAGCGCGCATGGCCCAGCGGCTGGTGCCCGCCCAGGCACTCAAAGGCCTGGGTGATGCGCTGCATGGTGCTGGCCGCTGGTGGCTCGGGCCCCTCCTCTTGCTGCTGGGTGCCGGGCTGACACGCCTGCCGCCCGTGGCTGGCGTGCCGCTGTGGGCCTACATCGCTGTGGCCTGCCTGCTGGTGGGCGGCATCGCCTGTGTGCCGGCTGCCGTGGGTGGTTTGCTGCGCCTGTGGCCACGACGCAGCCTGATGCGGCATGCCGCGCTGATGTTGTCGCTGGAACGTGCCCGGCGCATGCGGCACACGGCCACGGTGGTCATGGCGGGCGTGGTGGCCAGCCTGAGCCTGTCGGTGGCCCTGACCGTGATGGTGGCGAGCTTTCGGGGCTCGGTCACCGCGTGGCTGGACGTCGTGCTGCCGGCCGATCTGTACGCGCGCACATCGAAAACCACAGGCGGCACGGACAGCCAACACCTCACGCCTGCGTTGCTGGGCCGCATCCGGCAGATCCCCGGCGTGCAGCGAGCCGTGGGCATCCGCGTGAGCAATCTGAGCCTGCGTACCGATCAACCTGCGGTGGCGCTGATCTCTCGCCCCGTCGGGCAAGGCGCCGGAGCACCCGAGCGCAGCCTGCCCCTGGTGGGCGAGCTACAGCCCGCGCAGGCTGAGCGCATCAATGTGTTCGTGAGTGAAGCCATGGTGGACCTGTACGGCGCCCGGCCCGGCACCTTGCTGGCCTTGCCGCTGCGCACGGATCAGCCGCCCACGATGGCGCATGTGCGCGGCGTGTGGCGCGATTACGCCCGTCAGCAAGGCGCCATCGTGATCGACGAGGCCGACTACCAGCGCCTGACCGGCGACACCGACATCAATGACCTGGCACTGTGGCTGACCCAGGACGTCCGCACCGCCGATGTCCAGCAAGCGATTCGACAAGGTGCTGCCGCACAAGGCTTGAACGGCGAGCTGATCGAGTTTGCCGAGCCACGCGAAATCCGCCAGACCACCCTGCGCATCTTCGACCGCAGCTTTGCCGTGACCTACTGGCTGCAGGCCGTGGCCATCGGCATCGGTCTGTTCGGCACGGCGGCGAGCTTTTCGGCCCAGGTGCTGACACGGCGCAAGGAGTTCGGCTTGCTCAGCCACCTGGGCTTCACACGCCACCAGATACTGGCCATCGTGGCAGGTGAGGGCGCGGCCTTGAGCAGCGTGGGCGCCTTGCTGGGCCTGGCCCTGGGCATCGCGGTGAGCCTGGTGCTGGTGCACGTGGTCAACCCGCAAAGCTTTCACTGGACGATGGACATGCTGCTGCCCTGGCCCCGACTGGCTGCGCTGTGCGGCAGTGTGATCGCTGCGGGCACGGTCACGGCCTTGCTGGCAGGGCGTGCCGCCGTGAGCCGCGATGCCGTGATGGCCGTGAAGGAAGACTGGTGAACCCGCACGCACCCGACGAAAGAGGCTCAGGATGAACAAGCCGCCCGACAGGCGCCGTCGCCGCCAGCTGCTGATGATGGCCCCGGCCCTGCTGCTGCCGACCTGGGCACGCTCGACATCCCCCGCAGGCCCGCCGCCCGTGATCCGCCCCACGGACGTGCTGCGCTTTCCGCAGGACTTCGGCGCCCACCCCGCCTTCCACACCGAGTGGTGGTACATCACGGGCTCGCTCCAAACCTTGACCGAGCCCGCCCGTACCTACGGCTTTCAGATCACGTTCTTTCGCTCGCGGGTGGACGTGGCCACGCGCAGCCCCAGCCACTTTGCCGCCCGGCAACTCGTGTTTGCGCACACGGCCTTGAGTGACGTCAGCCAGGGCAGATTGCTGCACGATCAACGCATCGCCCGCGAAGGCTTTGGCCTGGCCGAGGCGGCGCAGGACGACACCCGGATCACCTTGCGAGACTGGACGCTCAAGCGGCAGGGCCCGGCCACACAGAGCAGCTACCACAGCCACATCACCGCACGGGACTTCAGTCTCGACCTGCGCTTCAACCAGACCCAGCCCCTGCTGCTGCAAGGCGACGCCGGCTACTCCCGCAAGGGCCCGCACCCCGAACAAGCCAGCCACTACTACTCGCAGCCGCAACTGGCCGTGCAAGGTCAGATCCGGCATCAACAACAGACCGTGCCAGTCAAAGGCAAAGCCTGGCTCGACCACGAGTGGAGCGAATCCCTGCTGGACAAGGAGGCCGTGGGCTGGGACTGGATCGGCATGAACCTGCACGACGGCAGCGCGCTGACCGCCTTCCGGCTGCGTCGCGCCGATGGCAGCACCTTGTGGAGCGGCGGCAGTTGGCGCCGCCAGGGTGAAGCGCCCCGTTCGCTGAAGCCCGACGAAGTGCGATTCACCCCCGGCCGGACCTGGGTGAGCCCGGCCACGGCGGCACGCTACCCGGTGAGCTGGCTGGTGGATGTGGCCGGCACGCGCTACGAGGTGCGCGCCCGCATGGACAACCAGGAGCTCGACAGCCGGCAAAGCACGGGCGGCGTTTACTGGGAGGGCTTGAGCGAGTTGCGCGATGCGCAAGGCCGCTCGGTGGGTTCGGGCTATCTGGAAATGACGGGCTACGTGGCGGCGATGTCGCTGTGAGGCCGGGCCTTTGGATCCGAAGTCTGCAAGCTCAGCGACGCCGAGGCGCTTGCCGCAAAGGCAGATTGGGCGGCGGGTAAGGTGGCAGGGGCCTGCCCAGTTGCTGCAGCGTGGCACGCGCCTGTGCCACACAAGCCTGTTTCTCGGCCTCGCTCATCTTCGTCCAGCCGGTGATGTCGGCCAGGGTGCGGCCGCAGCCCACACACACATCCTGCGCGTTGAGCGTGCACAGACGCACGCAGGGGCTGGCGACGGGCAGAGCGTCAAGACGATCAGGCATGTCGGCAAGCTTAACTCGCCACCGCCTGCGTGGGATGCGTCACTTTCACGAGTTGCCCAGCTGACAGCATGTGCACCTCATCGTCGGGCAACAAGCTGTGCTCCCGGTGCGTGATGATGAATCGACCACATCCCAGGGCGTTGATGGCGGCCTGCACATGGCGCTCGGTCTCGAAATCCAGCATCGAGGTGTACTCGTCGAGCAGCAGGAAGCGCGGCTGTTTGTACAAGGCGCGCGCCAGCAGCATGCGTTGCTTCTGGCCGCCGGAAAGGGTTGCCCCCATGCCTCCCACCAGCGTCTGATACGCCATGGGCATCCGCATGATGTCCTCGTGGATGCAGGCAGACCGGGCGGCCGCTTGCACCTTCTCCATTGAGGCCTCCACATCGTTCATCGCGATGTTGTCGTACAGCGAACAGGAAAAGAGCTGGTCTTCCTGAAACACCGTGCCCATGACGCTGCGCAGGGCCTGTGTGCCGATCCGGTCCACCGGCGTGCCGTTGAGCAGCACCTCGCCTTGCTCAGGTTGCACCTGGCCGGACAGCACCTTGAGCAAGGTGGATTTACCGCAGCCTGACGAACCGATGACCGCCAGCCCCTGCCCCGCATGCAGCGTCAGGTTCACGTCCTTGAGCACAGGCTCTTCGCCGGGGGCATAGCGGAAGGTCACGTTGCGCAGGGCCAGGGTCATGGGCTCGTCGCTCTTCAGGCTGTCCAGCGCATGGGGCGGCGAGGGCACCTCCGGCTCGGACAACACGATGTCAGCCAGCCGCTCCCCTTGCAGCCGCAGCAAACGCAGGTTGATGACACGCTCCAGCAAGTCCAGCGTGCGGGTGAGGAACTGATCCTTGTAGGCCAGGAAGGCCACCAGCATGCCGATGGAAAACTGTTCCTGGATGATCATGTGCGCGGCCAGGTACAAGACCACAGCCTGCTCCACGGCGCCGATCACGCCGTTGACCGCCTGATAGCCGATCGAGATGCGCTGCTGTTTGACATCCGCATTGACCACGCCCACCTGCTGGTTCATCCACCCATTGATGCGCCAGCCAGGCTGCGAGAAGAACTTGATCGCGGCCACGCCCCGCAAGGTCTCCAGCAGATAGGTCTGGGCATTGGCCTCGCGCACGATGCGTTCTTCAGCGGCTTGCCGAAACGGTTTGAACACGGCAAACCGCGTGATCGCATAGAGCAGGGCCACGCCCAAGGCAATCAAACCCAACTTGGGCGCGTAGATGAACATCATGGCCAGGGTGACCATGCTGATGACACCATCGAGCACGGCTTCGACCAGGTTGGTGGTCAAGGTGTCCTGAATGTGGGTGACCGATGAAAAGCGCGACAGCACATCACCCGTGTGCCGCTTGTCGAAGTAGCCCAGCGGCAGCTTGAGCATGTAGCGAAACACATTGGTGCTCGACGACACGCGCCACGACAGGCTGGCGCCCAGCACGATCCAGCTGCGCAGCAAGCGGGTGCCCAGGCTCATCAGGGCCAGCAGGAAGATGGCCATGGCCAGCACGGCCAGCAAGGGCGTGTCACGGGTGACCACCACGTCATCGATGATCCATTGGCTGAGCATGGGCATCAGGATGGCGAACACCTCCAGCACCACCGACAGCAAGGCCATCTGCGCAAACGCCTTGCCCAGGCCCGTCTGGCCGGCAAACAGCATGCGCAGATCGAAAGGCGTTTTCTCTTGCTTGCGTTCGAACTTGGCATTGGGTTGCAACTCCAGCGCCACGCCCGTGAAGTGCGGGCTGGTTTCCTTCATGCTCAGGCGGCGCTCGCCCATCGCCGGATCGACGATGGTGATGCCGTTGGCATCGGCCTTGGTCAGCACCACGAAGTGGTTCAGATCCCAATGGAGGATGCACGGCGTGCTCAGTTGCGGCAGCTCCTCCAGCTCCAGCCGCACGGCGCGCTGGTTGAAACCCAGCGTGTCGGTGATCTCCATCAGCCGGGCCAGCGTGGCGCCACGCGAAGACAACTCGAAGCGGCGGCGCAAAGTCAGCAGATCGGTTTCATGACCATGGGCCGTGGCCACCATGGCCACACAGGCCAGGCCGCACTCGGCCGCTTCCGATTGCAGGATCAGGGGAACGCGCTTGCGAGGCCACAAGGCAAACAGGGAAGGCTTCATCATCCAGCTCAATCAAAGGCGGCCCGTGAAGGCGAACAGCGGGTCCAGCATCCAGCGGTACAAGGGGCGGCGGTCGATCTCGATGTCGGCACTCAAGGTCAGGCCAGGGTGCAGACGCAGCTCCGTGCCGTAGGCCGTGACGGTGTCCTTGTCCAGCGTCACCTTGACCAGAAAGACGGCGCGCCGGTCCTTGTCATCGCCGCCCTGGCTGCTGCGCTGCACCGGCACATCGGTCTGCGACACACTGCGCACCACGCCTCGGTACTGCCCAAAGCGTTGATAGGGGTAAGCGTCATAGCTCACGCGCACCACCTGGCCGGCCTTGATGAAGCCCACTGCCGTGCTGGGCACATACAGCGTGGCTTCCAGAGCCGCTCGCTCGGGCACCACCGAGGCCAACACGCCCGTGGCGCTCAAGGCCTGCCCGGGCGTGGCCATCAGGCCCGACACCACCCCGTCGATCGGGGACTTGATCAGGGTGATGCGCTGGGCGCGCCTTTGCACCTGCTCTTGCTGCAGTGTCAGCAAATCGCGCTCCAGGCCGGAACGGTCCACCCGTGTCTGCCCGGCCACGCGGCGCAGTTCTTCGCCGGCCTGCGCGGCGTCGCCATCGGCGGCCGCTCGCTGACGCTTGAGCGTCTGCAAGCGGGCCTGCTGATCAAGCAACTGTGCGCGTTGCTGCTCGAACTGCAATTCGGAGATGACGCGATCGGCCAGCAAGGGCTGCAGTTGATCGACCATGCGGCGCGAGGTCGCGATCTGCTGCTCCTGCAGGCGGATCTCTTCATTCAAGGTTTCCAGGTCATGGCGTGCATGGCGTATGCGCTCCTCCAAGGCGCTGCGCGTCGCCTGCCCGATCTGCTGCTGCCCTTCGGCCTGGTTCTCCAGGCGCCGATGCTGGGCCAGCAGGTTTTGCTCCAGCAAGGCATCGGTACTGCCCTCATCGCTGAAGCGCTCCAGTGACACTTCGGCGATCACATCACCCGCCTTCACGTGCTGGCCTTCTCTGACCAACACACGCTTGATGATGCCGCCGCCTTGCTGCCCCTGCGCGGGTACGATCAGCGCCACGCCCTGCTGAGCCTGCACAACGCCGCCCACGCGCTCTTTCTTGGTGTACGAACCCAGGATCAACAAGGCCAGCACGGCCAGCGCCAGCCCGACAAAGAACGCGGTCAGGCGAGGCGCAGACACCGGGCGAATGCCCAGGGCCATGCCGTGTGCGTCCTGTTTGGCTGCCAGAGCTTCCTGGCGAAACAGTTCACTGCTCATGGCAGATCTTTCATGACGTGATGAGGACTGGAGAGGGACATCCGCGCCGACAAAGGGGCCACCGTGGCGGCATCCAATTGTTCGGTCTGGCTGAGGATGTCTACCTGCGCCAGCAGCACATTGATGCGTGCACTCACGCTTTGCGAGCGCGTGGCGATGAGCTGTTGCTGCGCATTGAGCAAGTCCAGATTGGAGCGATAGCCCGCGACGAAAGCGCGCTGCAACGCCTCCAGCGTGGCTTGGGCAGTCGTCGCCACTTCGCGCAACGCACGCACCTGGCGTTGGTACTGCGTCAGGCGCTGATAGGCGTCCTGCAACTCGGCCTGGGCGCGTGCCAGTGCGTCATCACGCTCGGCTTCGGCCTTGATCAACAAGGCTGCTGACTCTTGATTACGCGCGGACTGCCTCCCACCGCTGTAAAGCGGCATGCTGAGCTGGACGCCCAGCGTGCGCTCGGTGTAGTTCAGGGTGTCATGGCTGTCTGCTGACTTGGTGATCTGCCTGGCCCGATTGAGCCCGGCTACGGCATCAATGCTGGGATGCCAGGTTTCAGCCCGGCGGGCCTCGATATCCATCCTGGCCGAACGCACCAGGGCTTGCGCCTCCTGCACCGGCAGGCTGCGATCGGGCACACGGGCCAAGGCCTCGTTCAGGGGTTCGACCACAAGGGTGCCACCATCCTCATCCTGTACGCCATGCAGATTCAGACTGGCCACCTGGGGCACGTTCTGCCCCAGCAGCCGGCCCAGCGCCAGGCGTTGAGACTCGTACTGGCCTTGCCGATCATGCAGGTCTGCCTGCAACTGGTCCAGTCGGGTCGCGGTTTCCAGCGTGTCCAGCGAGGTCCCGACGCCGCCCTTCAAGCGCTGCTCATTGACGCGCAACTGCGCCGCCAGGATCGCTTGCTGCTCCCGCATCAGCTCAAGTTGGGCCGCAGCCTCCACGGCCAGCAGATAGGACCGGCTCACGTCGCGCGCGGCGACCATGCGCGCCAACCGTGCCTGCCAGATCGCACGTTCTGCCAGCGCGCTCTGCGCCTGTTCGGTGGCGCGATCGGCGCCATGCCAAAGTGGCACACTGGCCTGCACGCCAGCACTGGAGCTGGGCTTGCGGGTGGTTTCGTACTGGGTACGCAGCTCATCGTGTTGCCATTGCGCGCTCAGATCAAGGCGCGGCATGTAGGCCTGCGCCCACGCTTGCCGAGCCACGCCACCCTGGGCTTGAGCCTGGGCCACGGCTGCCCGCACCAGGCTGGATTGCTGAGCGACCAGCGTCAGCGCCTCCGACCACGACAAGGCGGCGGGGTCGTTCTCTGCGTCCACCTGGCTCGAGCTGCCATGCGCGAAAGGCGGCATCGACACGATAGGGCTCAGGCGCAAACTCATGCCGCGCATGTCCATCCGCTCAGCCATGGCGATCGCACCGGTGGGCCCCACCTCGCCAGCGGCCACGCACAAACGGGAAGCGCCTCCCAGACCGACCAAGACCAGCGCGACGCCTGCCAGGTCAGTCAGATGGTTCAAACGGTTCGAGCTGGCCCGTCCACCAGGGTGCTTTACCAACTTCAACTCACTCACATCGTCATCCAGAAACACGAAACCCATGCGGAGGCCGGAGCCTCGTTCGCATGGGTATTCAGGGCCAACAGCCTGATCGAACGAGGCTCGGGCCCCGTCAGACCGCTGCTTGGTCCCGCTATTTACAGCTTGCCAATCAGGTTCGAGATGAACTTGACGAGATCGTTGATCTGCTTCCAGCTCACGGTCGTGGTGTTGCCGTTGGTGGTGAAAGTCAGACCACCAGTGGTGACACCGACTGTAGGCAGGGTGATGGCAGCGCCGCTCACGGCGTTCAGTTCTTGCACGGTCAAAGTACGCATAGCTCGTTCCAATGATGTTAGTGATAAAGGTGATGTGGCACTTGGCGATCAACACCTCGCATCCACCATGAAATGTTAGAAACCACACCTCTTCCCTCACGCAGGGCAAACCCCGTGCATTGCAAGACAAGTGTTCCGCAATGGCGCCATTTGCCTGCACCTGGCGCGATGAGATAAGGCCGCGACCTACAAGCCCTGGCGATAACCCGAAACTGTCGGGTACCCAACAGTGCTTAGCACGGCTGTTGTTTAACGACTGACTGAAAGGGCGCCCATCCCTGGAAAGTCCCAGCAGGAGTTACCCTCACAAACGGTCAGCAAAGGCAGTCAATGGCCCATTCCGGTAATGACATTTCCGGCCAAACACCAACAATGTGCGTCCATTGAACACACCCCATCCTCACTCGGATCTGCGCGCATCACATGGTCATCGACGGTCGCTTTCATCGCACAGTAGGTGTGGCCTATGTTCGGCTCATGCTCAGCTATCTGCGCAGCCTGGGCATCGATCCCGCTCAGGTGTATGACGCAGACGCCCTGGCGCGCATCGAACACGCCGATCCGATGGCGCGCTACGCCTTGAGCGAATGGCGCGACACGATGGACCGCGCCCAGGCCTGCACGGGCCAGCGGGACCTCATCCCCAGCATGTCCCAGCATTTCCAGCCCTGGCATGCTGGTGTGGTCGGCCTGACCGTGATGACCAGCCGCACGATCTACCACCTGGGTTGCGCGCTGACTCGCTTTCACCACCTGCTCAACGATGTGCACCGGGTCGAACTGGGCATCGAAGGCGAACGCTTCTATCTGCGCCTGGATCAGGTCACACCAGAGGCATCGGATCGGCTGGCTCGACTGTCATTGACGGCCTGGGGGCAGAACCTGCGCTCGCTCACGGGGCGGCACGATCTGCGCTTCGATGGCCTCTTCACCGGCCCGGCCCCACAGGACATCACGCCCTATCAGCGCCTCTTCGGCGGCACCGTGCAGTTCGAACAGGCAGAGAACTCGATGTGGGGCCCGCTGCCCTATATCCACCTGCCACTCATCCCTCAGGACACCTTCGTGCACAGCATGCTGCATGACCAGGCCCGGGAACAACTGGAAACCATGGCCCAAGGTGCCAGCCGTTTCGTGGCCAGGCTGGAAGCCCTGGTGAAGAAGCACCTTGACCAGGGCGAGGCCACGCTGGACATGCTGGCCGCCGACCTGAACATGCCTGCACGCACCTTGCAGCGCCGCCTGGACGGCCTGGACCTGAGCTTTCGCAAACTGGTAGAGCGGGTGCGCAAGATGCAGGCGATCGGCTATTTGCAGGACACGCGCATGCCCCTGTCGGAGATCGCCGCCACACTGGGCTTTGCCAACCAGGGCAGCTTCAACCGCGCCTTCAAGCGCTGGACGGGCCGCTCACCCGGCGAGTACCGCCATGGCCCCAAGCGAGGCGAACCTGCCGACGCGGAGCCCCAGGCAGATCTGGCCTGACGCCAAACCCATCCTGGCAGGTGCTTCAGTCCGGCAGGCGCTTCAAGCATCCACCACGGCTTGCCGATAGTCCGAAGGCTTGGCCCCCGTCCACTTCTTGAAGGCCCGGTAAAACGCAGCCGGCTCGGCAAAACCCAGGTCGATGGCGATGTCTTCGATGCTGCGGCGGCTGTCTTGCAGGCGCGTGATGGCCATGTCGCGCCGCAGATCGTCCTTGAGCGACTGGTAGCTGTGGCCCTCTTCCTTCAAACGGCGCCGCAAAGTGGCCTCGGTGAAGTGCAGCTCGGTGCACAGCACGGCCAGATCGGGCCATGACCCCGGCGGCTGTTCACGCAGACGGCGCCGGATGCGGGCGGCCAGGCTCTTGGGGTTGCGGTACTTGACCAGGAAGTTGTCCGGCACATCCTTGAAGAAGGACTTGAGCGTGCTGGCGTTCTGCACGATGGGCAGTTGCAGATCGACCGCACGCAGGCACAGGCGCGTCTGCTGGGCATCGAACTCAAGCTGCTCGCAAAACAGCACGCGGTACTCGGGCGATGCGTCCGGCTCGGGGCAGCGGAACGCGCCTTCGGTGAGTTGCAGGCGCCGCCCGGTCAACCAGCAGGCCAGGCCATAGACCATGATCAGAAAGGTCGCGTAAGCGAACAGACGCTGGGGCCCTTGCCGGTCATGCAGTTGCAGCACGGCCTGGTCGCCTTCCACCTCCAGGGAACCGTGCATGTCATCCAGCACCAGGCGCATGAACCTGAAGATGCGCTTGAGCGCCTGGCCCAGGGTGTGGGCATCCAGCACGCTGTGGCACATGAGCACATAGGTGCCCTGGCGGGCGGGGTGGCTGTCCAGGCCGAAGAACTCGTCGTCCAGCTCGCGGGCGATGTCGCGCCACAAGGCGCCGAACTGCGCAGGCGACACCCTCGACAGCGGCTCGCTCACAAACGCCGCCGGGATGCCCGCGCGCTGCAGAAAGCCGTCCACCGCCAGGCCACGCGCCTGCACGCAGCGCAGCGCCTCCTGCACGAAGTGGATGGAGATGGTGCCGCGTTCGGGCTTCATGCCGGGCTCCTTCGCGAGACGGCTGCGCCCCAAGGGATTGCACCGAGTGACTGGCGGGAACGTGCAGCGATATTGACGGATTTGGGCATCGAAAACAGGGCGGCGTCTGCCTAGGATCGGTTCAAGGCGCCGAGCGCCCAGCCATCAACCTTACCCAAGCCACCGAGAGAGACAAACCATGCAAGTATCCGACAGTGTCTTCCTGATCACCGGCGGGGCGTCCGGCCTGGGTGCCGCCACCGCGCAGATGGCCTTGCAGGCGGGCGCCCGTGTGGTAATCGCCGATCTGGCCGAGCCACGTGAAGGTACGTTTGCCCCTTCGGAGAACCTGGTCTACGTCAAGACCAATGTGTGCGATGAAGACAGCGGTCAGGCCGCCGTGCAGACCGCTTTGCAGCGCTTTGGCCGCCTGGATGTGCTGGTCAACGCCGCCGGCATCGGCCCTGCCGAAAAAATCCACGGCAAGAACGGCCCGCATCGGCTGGATTCCTTCACCCGCACCATCCAGGTCAACCTGATCGGCACCTTCAACATGATGCGCCTGGCCGTGCCGGCGATGATCACCTCGGGCGCGCCGGGCAATGCGAGCGATGCCACCGTCTCGCAGGGCGTGATCATCAACACGGCCTCCGTGGCGGCCTTTGACGGCCAGATCGGGCAGGCGGCCTACGCGGCCTCCAAGGGCGGCGTGGTGGCCATGACCCTGCCAGCCGCACGTGAGCTGGCGCGTGACCGCGTGCGCGTCATGACCATCGCCCCCGGCATCTTCGAGACCCCCATGCTGCTGGGCCTGCCCCAAGAGGTGCAGGACTCGCTGGGCCGCTCGGTGCCCCACCCTTCGCGCCTGGGCAAGCCCGCCGAATTCGCCGCGCTGGTGCGCAGCATCGTGGACAACGAGTACCTCAATGGCGAAGTGATCCGCATTGATGGCGGCATCCGCATGGCGGCCAAATAGGCACGTGGCCTGACACGACACCAACCCGCCACGCCAACCTGAACCACGCTATCCAACCGAAAGCCTTTGATGAGCACCATGGATGCCCTACTGAGCGATGACCAGCGCATGGTGCGCGATGCCGCACGCACCTTTGCCCAGGCCGAACTGGCGCCACACGCCGCCCAATGGGATCAGGACGGGCAGCTGCCCGCGTCCGTCGTCAAGCAGATGGGCGAGCTGGGTCTGCTCGGCATGCTGGTGCCGGCCGAACTGGGCGGCACACGCTCTGACGACCTGAGCTACGCCCTGGCCCTGGAAGAAGTGGCCGTGGGCTGCGCCTCGTGTGCCACCTTGATGAGCGTGCACAACTCGGTGGGCTGCGTGCCCATCCTCAAGTTCGGCACGCCCGCCCAGCAACAGCAATGGCTGCCCAAGCTGGCCACGGGCGAGATCATCGGCGCCTTCTGCCTGACCGAGCCGCAATCGGGCTCCGAAGCCGATGCCATGAAGACCCGCGCCGTGTTGGAAGACGACGGCTGGGTGCTCAACGGCAGCAAGCAGTTCACCACCAATGGCGAGCGCGCCGGCATGGCCATCGTGTTTGCGGTGACCGATCCCGAGCTGGGCAAGAAGGGCCTGTCGGCCTTCATCGTGGACACGGCCACCCCCGGCTTCACGGTGGCGCGCAAGGAAAACAAGATGGGCATCCGCGCGTCGGACACCTGCGCCATCACGCTGGACAACTGCCGCGTGCCGGCTTCCAACATGCTGGGCCGGCGTGGTGAGGGCCTGAAGATCGCCTTGTCCAACCTGGAAGGCGGGCGCATCGGCATCGCGGCACAGGCCGTGGGCATTGCGCGCGCCGCGCTGGAAGCAGCCAAGGCCTATGCCGCCGAGCGCGTGCAGTTCGGCAAGACCATCGATCAGCACCAGGCCATCGCCCACATGCTGGCCGACATGCACACCCGCCTCAACGCGGCCCGCCTGCTGGTGCACCACGCCGCCCGCCTGCGCACGGCTGGCGTGCCCTGCATCTCCGAAGCATCACAAGCCAAGCTGTTTGCCTCCGAGACGGCCGAGTGGGTCTGCTCCAAGGCCGTGCAGATCCATGGTGGCTACGGCTTCCTGGAGGACTACCCCGTGGCCCGCCACTACCGCGACGCCCGCATCACCCAGATCTACGAAGGCACCAGCGAGATCCAGAAGATCGTCATCGCACGCCACATCTGATCGTCACCACACACATACCGAGGCAGACACCCATGAGCATCACCCCCGCCCTGTACGGCAATACCGATGGCACACATACCGTGCGCCTGTTGATCAACGGCGAGTTCACGGATTCCGCTTCCACCGAGCGCCGCCCCATCGTCAACCCCGCCACGCAGGAGGTGCTGGCCCAGGTGCCCTTTGCCACGGCCGACGAAGTCAACGCCGCGGTGGCCTCAGCCAAAGCCGCCTTCAAGACCTGGAAGAGCACGCCGCTGGCGGCCCGCATGCGCATCATGCTGCGCTTTCAGGCGCTGCTGCGCGAGAACCTGCCGCGCATCGCCGCCGTGCTCACCAACGAGCAGGGCAAGACCCTGGCCGATGCCGAAGGCGACATCATCCGCGGCCTGGAAGTGGTGGAACACGCCTGCTCGATCGGCAGCCTGCAGATGGGCGAGTTCGCCGAAAACGTGGCCGGTGGCGTGGACACCTACACGCTGCGCCAGCCCATCGGCGTGTGTGCGGGCATCACGCCCTTCAACTTCCCCGCCATGATCCCGCTGTGGATGTTCCCCATGGCCATCGTGTGCGGCAACACCTTCGTGCTCAAGCCCTCCGAGCAGGATCCCATGTCCACGATGGAACTGGTGGCGCTGGCCCTGCAAGCCGGTGTGCCTGCTGGCGTGCTCAATGTGGTGCACGGCGGCAAGGACGTGGTGGACGCCATCTGCACGCACCCTGATATCGTGGCCGTGTCCTTCGTGGGCTCGACCGAAGTCGGCACGCACGTCTACAACCTGGCCGGCCAGCATGGCAAGCGCGTGCAGTCCATGATGGGCGCCAAGAACCACGCGGTGATCATGCCGGACGCCAACAAGGAGCACACGCTCAACGCCCTGGTGGGCGCGGCCTTCGGTGCCGCCGGCCAGCGTTGCATGGCCACCTCGGTGGGCGTGTTCGTGGGCGCCGCCAAGGACTGGCTGCCCGATGTGGTGGCGCGCGCCAGGCTGCTCAAGGTCAATGCCGGTGTGCAGCCTGGCACCGATGTGGGCCCGGTGATCTCGCCACGCGCCAAGGCCCGTGTGAAGTCGCTGATCGACAGTGGTGTAGCCGAAGGCGCCGAGTTGCTGCTCGATGGCCGCGGCATCAGCGTACCGGGCTATGAGCGCGGCAACTTCGTGGGCCCGACCGTGTTTGGTGGCGTCAAGACCGACATGCAGATCTACACGCAGGAGATCTTCGGCCCCGTGCTGATCACACTGAACGTCGACACGCTGGACGAAGCCATCGCCCTCATCAACGCCAACCCCTTTGGCAACGGCGTGGGCCTGTTCACGCAAAGCGGGGCCGCGGCGCGCAAGTTCCAGAGCGAGATCGATGTGGGCCAGGTCGGCATCAACGTGCCCATCCCCGTGCCCGTGCCCTTCTTCAGCTTCACGGGCTCACGCGGCTCCAAGCTGGGTGACCTGGGTCCCTATGGCAAGCAGGTCGTGCAGTTCTATACGCAGACCAAGACCGTGACGGCCCGCTGGTTCGATGACAGCACCGTCAACACGGGCGTCAACACCACCATCAGCCTGCGCTGAGCTGCATTGAACTGAACTGCCGAGGAGAACACCACATGAACATCGCCTTCATCGGATTGGGCAATATGGGTGGCCCCATGGCCCGCAACCTCGTCAAGGCCGGCCACGCCGTGACCGTGTTCGATCTGAACCAGGAGGCCGTGGCCTCACTGGTCAGCGAAGGCGCGCGCACGGCGGGCACCCCGGCCGAGGCTGCACGCGAAGCCAGCTTCGTGCTGACCATGTTGCCTGCGGCCGCCCACGTGGAGGCGGTGCTCACCGGCCCGCAGGGTGTGCTCACCGGTGTACCCAAGGGCGTGCCCATCGTGGACTGCAGCACCATCGACCCGGCCACCGCACGCCGGCTGGCCGAGAAGGCCGCAGCACACGGCAACCCCTTTGCCGATGCGCCCGTGTCAGGCGGTACAGGCGGTGCGGCTGCCGGTACGCTGACCTTCATGGTCGGTGCCGATGAGGCCTTGTTCAAGCAGGCGCAAACCGTGCTGCAGGCCATGGGCAAGAACATCGTGCACTGCGGTGGGGTAGGCACGGGCCAGGTGGCCAAGATCTGCAACAACCTGCTGCTGGCCATCTCGATGATCGGTGTGTCCGAAGCGATGTCTCTCGGTGCCTCGCTGGGCATCGACCCCCAGGTGCTGGCCGGCATCATCAACACCTCATCGGGCCGTTGCTGGAGCGCCGACACCTACAACCCCTATCCCGGCATCATCGAGACGGCCCCCGCTTCGCGTGGCTACACAGGTGGCTTTGGCGTCGATCTGATGCTCAAGGATCTGGGGCTGGCCACGGATGCTGCCAAAGGCGTGAAGCACCCGCTGATGCTGGGCGCACTGGCCCAACAGCTCTATCAGATGTGGAGCCAGCAAGGCCAGGGCAAGCTGGACTTCTCGTCCATCATCCAGCTGTACGAACCACCACAGTAAGGCCCCTGCCGTCGTCATGGCCATGTGACTTTTGGACAATGCCCACTGGCGATGCGCCCGACATAATGCGCCGCATCGTCGGGCCATTTGGCGCGACTCCACACAAGCACGGGATCGCATCATGGCACTGACCATCTGGGGTATGAAACGCACGGACAAGATGGGCGTCATGGACAGTGACGACTTCCTCGCCTTCGTGGTGAGCAAGGTTGGCCAGGGCAGCGTCACCTGGGTCAAGAACGTCAACAAGGCCTTTGAAGCCATCTCCAACCACGTTGGCGAAACCGGCGCCAATGACAAGTTCCCCTACAAGGGCTCAGGCGTGTGCCACGTGTCGGAAGGCAAGCGCAGCAGCAGCGAAGGCGTGAGCGTGTTCTTCACGGCCAAGGGTGGCCAGCTGGCCAACGTCATCGGCATCGGCTATCACATCGGCTCGTCGTCTTACAAGCTGGAGTGGCAGATGGATGGGTGGGAAACCCAGAGCAAGGACATCACCCTCTGATTCACACCGGGCTGGGGCTCAGTTCGCCTGCAGCCCCCACGCCCAGTACCTCCACCACGCGGCGGATATAGGCTTCGAAGTCGGCCACCGGCACGGGCTTGCTGTAAAGGTAGCCCTGGAAGTGGTGGCAGCCGATCGAGGTGAGGAAGTTGCGCTGGCCTTCGGTCTCCACGCCTTCGGCGATCACCTCCAGGCCCAGGTTCTGGCCCAGGCTGACCACGGTGTTGGCAATGGCCGCATCGTTGGCGTTGCTCAGCAGGTCGCGCACAAAGGCCTGGTCGATCTTGAGCTGGTCCAGCGGCAGGCGCTTGAGGTAGGCCAGCGATGAAAAGCCGGTGCCGAAGTCATCCAGCGAGAAGCTCACACCGCGCTCGCGCAGCGCTTCCATCTTGCCGATGATGTCATCCAGGTCATTGGCCAGCATGCTCTCGGTCAGCTCCAGCTTGAGCCGGCTGGGATCAATGCCACAACGCTCGATGATGTTGGACACCTCAGCCACAAAATCCGGTTGGCGAAACTGCCTGGCACTCACGTTGACCGACACCTTCAGGGCGGCCGTGGCCGGGTTGCGCGCCCAGATGGCCAGCTGGGTGCAGGCCTGGCGCATCACCCACTCGCCCAGAGGCAGGATCAGGCCCGTCTGCTCGGCCAGCGGAATGAAGTCACCCGGTGGCACCATGCCATGGCGGGGATGCTTCCAGCGCACCAGGGCCTCGGCGCCGATCACGCGGCCATCCACGCTGACTTGCGGCTGGTAGTAGAGAACAAACTGGCCCTCGACCAGCGCCGTGCGCAGGTCGTTTTCCAAGGTATTTCGAGCGCTCACATCCGACTGCATCACCTGCAAGGCCATGTAGAGCGTCGCCATGGCAAAGAAGTTATTGCCCCAGGCGTTCATGGCCCTGAGGTCATCAGGCTGCACATAGGCGGTCAGGATGCCCACGCCCGGCAGATCGAACAAAGCGTAGGCTACAAAGCAAGTGCCCGTCACCCCATGACGCAACCACAGGCTGTTGCCGCGCAAGAGCATGAACGCACAGGCGCCCAACGCCGGAAAGAGGTGATGGGTCGAACGTGGTACGTCGGGTGACGGGATGTCCAGCAGGAGGCAAATGCCCACCAAGGCTGCAAACACCGTGGCCAGCACGATCAGGCCTGCTTCATGCACCCTGCCCCGACGAGCGATCACGATGCCCAGCACACCGGTGAAGGCCAGGCCTACTTCAACCGGCACCGCCAACCACTGATCACGGATGGCAAACACGACGGCCCATCCCAGGCTACCTGTGATGAGGAAACCGCAACCGATCAGCACCATCAATTCGATACGGCGTTGATGCTTGGCACTCGGACTGCGCCACACACTGGTGCTGCCCTGTTGACTTGACGACCCCTTGGATTGACCCTGCGGCGGCGACATGGCTGGATGATGGATGACTGCTTTTGGTCAACCCAGTATCAAGCAGTGCCCTGGCAGCTCATAGCCAATTTGCCCGGATTGACCCGCTCACTGTCATGCTGCACAACAAAGCCGTGAAACTGGTCACGCCTCAGTGCTTCCCCGCCCTAGGGAGAACACCAAGAGCCCACCGCGACCTCACCGTCGTTTGGGCAACCAGGCCATCTCCATGTAACCCGTGATCGGCGTCTGGCCTTGCGCGTCTTCAATCGTCACCGGCACCTTGAGACTGCCCTTGGGCTCGGTGCCGATGGCACGCGTTTCCTCTGGCGTCAGCCTGGCCGTGGCCCGGATGCTGCCCTTGTTGGGCTTGCGCAATTCGACATGGATCGTCTTGACTACGACGATGGCACTGTCGGGCACATGCTGCCCAACCAACAAGCCGCTGGCGTACTCGGCCGCCAGGGTGGCCGCCACCGCATGGATGCCACCCACGTGATTTCGGACACGCCGTTTGAGCATGATGCCCACGGTCACCTGGTGTTGATCGAGGGTCAAAATCCGACAACGGTTGGTACGGAAGTAGGGCGTGAACAAGCCAAAGCCAAACCCCACCAGGCGCAGGCGCAAGGGCTCGGGCCAGCGCGCCAGGCGGGCCAGCATGCGGGCGAAGTTGTTGGGTTTGTACTCAGTGGTCGCGGCGCTGGTCATGTGCTGGCGGGAGATGGGTGTCGGGCGAGGTCTGCCGCCAGGCGGTCAAGGTTTTGCTCGTTGGCGGGCACCACGATATGGCGAATGGCTTGCGCCACCGCGGCATCGGCAAACGCCTGATCCCAGTAAAGCAAGGTGCCTGACGATGCAGGCGCCAACCTGATGGTGAGTTGAAACTGCGGCGCGCACACGTGCTGGATCACCACTTGCCTGTCGGGCTCGATGCTGGCGAAGACGGCCTCGTTGGGATAGGTCTTGCCATCAGGGCCGATCATGTCGAAGACCCATCGGCCGCCCGGCTTGAACTCGAAGACATCGAAGCGGTTGGAGAAACCGTCCGGACCCCACCACCTGGCAAGTCGTTCGGCATCCTTGATCGCGGCAAACACCTCAGCTGGCGCCTGCGCAAATGCCCTTGTCGTGCTGAACGTGGTCATGGAGCCTCCTTGCCATTTCACTGTTTGATCATGAAGGCCGATGTCAGCCGCCGTCATCAAGATAACACCCGGACGCAGGGCACCGATCACTGCACCGTCTTGACCAGTTGCCCGGGCTTGGGATCGACGCTGCCTTCGCCGTACGCGCCATTGATGAGCTTGAGGCGGGCCTCCTGCTGGCTCAACAGCGATGTGGAACGTGCCAGCTCGGCAAAGCCACCACGCGGGAAGGCCACGGACTTGAGCGCCCATGGCCTGGCTGCGACCCGATCTGCCGCCGTGAGCGCGCGGAAGGAGCCTTCGGCTTCCTGAATCGGCGCTGCGTTGCGCTGCAAGGTGGCGGCGTCTTTGGCTGCGTATTGCATGAGGTACTGATGCCCGCCTGGCCCCGTGGCGATGGTCAGGGTCACATTCTTGCTCTGTCCCTGGCTGTTGCGCACAGCCCCTACGAAGTGCAGTGCGGTGAGCCCGTTGAGGTTGCGCTTCTCCGTGCGACCCTCGCTGGGCTTGACCACGTTGCGGATGACCTCTTCTGGCGTGCTGCCTGCCTTGTCGGGCACGAGCCTGACGATCAAACCGGCATCGCCAGCGTCATTGACCAGCGTGATGGCTTGCGGTGCGTTCTGGATGCGCCAACCATGGGGCGCCGTCAGCGCAATGCCCAGCCCCTCGTGATAGAACTGCCGCCCTCTGGTGACACCCTGCTCGCGGCTGTCACCAAAGGTCACGCCCTCCAGGGTCTTGAGATAGCGCACATGCTCGTCGTCTGCATAGCGCCCGCCATAACCCGCCGCGATCTGTTCGATGTCGGCCAGGCGTTTGTCGTTACTGGGGTGAGAGGCCAGCCAGTTAGCGCCGGAAGGCACTGGTTTGCCTTCGGCCTTGGCCGTGTCCGCCGCAAAACGCTCCTGGTTCTTGAGCACCTTGATGACATCGACCATGTTCTGGGGGTTGTACTGGTTACGCGCCAGGTACTCCGCGCCCAACTCGTCAGCCTGGGACTCCTGCTCGCGACTGTAAGAAGCGATGTAGCCCGCAGCAGCCGTTTGCGACACCTGGCTGGCCAGCTCGGTGGCACGGCTGATACCCTTGGCTTCCAGCACCGCGCCCAGCACCGTGGCGGCCAGCACGCCCAGGCCGGCGGTCTGCTGCCGAGTCGCACGTTGCGCACCATGACGGGCACACACATGCCCGATCTCGTGTCCCAGCACACCGGCCAGTTCGGCTTCGCTGTCCAGGTAGGCCATGATGCCGCGGGTGATGTAGACATACCCGCCAGGCAAGGCAAAGGCATTGATCTCCTGGCTGTCGAGCACCGTGAACGTCCAGGTCAGCTGAGGCCGGTGCGATTGCGCGGCAAGCTTCTGGCCAACGCCGTTGACATAGTCCTGCACCTTGGGGTTGGCATAGACCCCGTATTCCTTGAGGATCTCCTGATGCTGCTTCTGCCCGGTGGCGATCTCGGCCGATTCGTCCATGGCCGACATTTCGGCCTCACCCGTCACGGGGTTGACCACTGAAGTGCCGCAGGCCGTCAGCATCAAGGTCAGCGCCAAGGCTGATGTCATGCGGTTCAGGCGCATCACGAAAGCTCCTTCAGTTCAGGGTTGGGCACACCAGCGTTGCCACATGGCACGCAAGGCTGCCTCGAAATGGGTGGCAAAAGCCGCCGCATCAAACAGGGGAGAGGCCAACACCCGCTGGCGAAGGCCTGCCCGGCAAGCCGCCAGGGCCTGCAGATCCGCTGCATGGGCCACCGCCTTGGCCACGTAGTCATCGGCATCCTGGGCGACCCAATCCGGCAGGCCCGCATTCATCATCAAGCCCACACCTTGTCGTGACACCAGCCGATCACCCGCCAGCGTGAGCACGGGCACGCCCATCCACAAACTCTCGACGCTGGTCGTGCCACCCGTGAACGGGAAGGGGTCCAGGCTGATGTCGACCGTCTGGTAGGCACGCAGGTACGTCAGGCGATCAGATCGGCCATGCAGATCCAGACGATCCGCACCCACACCCTGGGCCGCGAAAGCCGCCAACACCGTGGATCGTACCGATGCATCGTCAAGCTGCTCCGCCTTCAGCATCAGGCGGCTGCCCGGCACAGCATGCAGGACCCGCGCCCACAATGCCACCACCGCGACATTCATCTTGGTGAGGTTGTTGAAGCATGCAAAGGTGACATGGCCGCTTCGTGAGGCCGGAAGGGGCGTCACAGGCACATCCACATCGGGCGCCGTGAAGCACCAGCGAGTCTGCGGCAAACGCCAGAGTTGCTCGGTGAAATGCGCTTGTGTCGATTCGGGTGCCGTCCAGGGATCAGCCAGAACATAGTCGATCCCGGCCACGCCCGTGGTGGCGAAGTAGCCCAGCCAGCTCACTTGAACAGGCGCGGGCTTCCAGGCAAATATCGGCAGGCGGTTATGTGCGGTGTGCCCAGACAGATCGATCAGGATGTCGATGCCATCGGCCCGGATGCGTTGGGCCAGGGCTTCATCCGACAGGCCGACGGTCAGGCACCAGCCTTGGCACGCGGCGCGGATGCGATCGCTCCAGGCATCGTGTCGAACCTGGGTGGCATACGCCAACACCTGAATGCGCTCACCGGCCTGCGCCTTCAAGGCCTCCAGCACACTCTCCACGAAATAGCCTACCGGGTGCTGGCACAGGTCACCGGAGACCAGGCCCACGCGCAAAGGCCGATCAGGGTCACGGGCTTGGGGGCAGTCGCAGTAGGGGCGCGCCAGCGCCGCCACGCAATCCCCGTAGCGATGGGCCAGCGCCAGCAAGGCCTGCGGTGCCTGTCCAGACAGGTAGTTGCTGGTGAACAGCAGATTGCCCAGTGCCTCGGTGTAATCGGGCCGGATGGCCAGGGCACGCTGGTAGCACTCCAGTGCCTCATCCAGCCTGCCCAGGTCCTTCAATGCATTGCCCAGATTGTTATGGGCATCCGCCAGATCAGGACGGATGGACAGGGCACGCTGGTAACTGCTCAAAGCTTCGTCATAGTGCCCAAGGTCCTTGAGTACATTGCCCAGGTTGTTGTGCACCTCGGCCAGGTTCGGCTGCAAGGCCAGGGCACGGCGGTAACTCGCTTGCGCATCGTCATGGCGGCCCAGCAACTCCAGCACCACCCCCAGATTGCCGTGGGCTTCAGCATGCTCCGGCTGCAGGGCGATGGCCTGTTGGTAGGCCTGGATGGCTCGCGCCGATTGACCAAGGTCCTTGTAGACATTGGCCAGGTTGTAATGGGCATCGACGAAGCCCGGCAACAAGGCCAGCGCCTGCTCGAATGCGCCGGCCGCCTGATCGAGTTGCTGAAGGTCCTTGAGCGCGAGGCCCAGGTTGTAGTGCCCCGCTGCGTAGTCTGGTCGAATCTCGATGGCGCGCTGGTAACTGGCGGCCGCGTCGGCGAGACGGCCTTGCGCCTTCTGGACATTGCCCAGATTGCTGCGAGCCTCCACATCGGTCGGCAAGAGGGACACGGCGCGCTCCAAGGCGTGCAAGCCATCCTTGTTCTGAACCAGCAAGGCGGTGCCCAGCACCTTCCATACAAAGCCGGATGCCGGATACAACTGGCTCAACTGGCGGGCCCGGCTTTCCAGCTCGGCATACTGACCCGCATTGAACAAGGCAATCAAATGGGCGCCATCGGCTGGTGGCAGCTGTTGTGGTGCAGCTTGCCTGCTCATGACTGAACCCACCGCAGCCACATGCCGCGCAACGCCACCTGGAGGTGGGCTGCAAACCGTGCGGCATCGAACAAGGGCGATGCCATCACTTGCGCACGCAAACGAGCACGCAATGCAGCCAGCGCCGTGATGTCGCCCGCATGGGCCACGGCCTTCGCCACATAGTCATCCTGATCGGATGCGACCCAGTCTGGCAGGCCGGCATTCACCATCAGGCCCACGCCCTGCCGCGCAATCATGCGCTCACCCGCCAACGTCAACACAGGCACGCCCATCCACAGGCTTTCGGCGCTCGTGGTGCCGCCGGTATACGGGAAAGGGTCCAGCGCGATGTCAATCTGTTGATAGGCACTCAGGTAGTCAGCCCGCGGTGAACGGCCCTGAAGCTGCACACGCTGAGGATCCAGCCCATGCACGGCAAATCGTGCGTGCATGCGCTGACACTCGGCCGCATCGGCCAGTTGATCGGCCTTGAGAATGAGCTGGCTGCCGGGCACCGCTTGCAGCACCCTGGCCCACACCTTGATGACATCGTCGTTCACCTTGGTGAGGTTGTTGAAACAACCAAAGGTGACATGGCCCTGACGCTCTGCCGGCAAGGGCGATATGGCTGCATCAACCTGTGGCGCAGTGAAACACATGCGCGTTTCGGGCAGTCGCCAGATCTGCTCGGTGAAATGGGCATCTTCGGAAGTGGGCAAGGTCCAGGGATCAGCCAGGAGCCAATCAATGGCACCCACCCCGGTTGTAGCAACATACCCCAACCAACTCACCTGCACCGGTGCGGGCTTCCAGGCGAACATGGGCAGACGATTGAGCCCTGTGTGACCAGACAGGTCAACCAGGATATCGATGGCATCGCTGCGAATGCGCTGCGCCAGCACCTGGTCCGACATGTCGCTCACATCGCACCAGCCCGCACTGCAAGCCCGAATGCGTTGCGTGACGTCGTCCACATGGCGGTTGTTGGCGTACACCAGCACATCGAGGCGATCGGACTCATGGTCGGCGATGGCCGCCATCACGCCTTCGAGAAAAAAGCCGACGGGATGCGCGATCAAATCACCGGACACCAGGCCGATGCGCAGTTTGCGTTGGGCGTCCTTCAGGTTGGGCCAACTGGTGAAGGGTTGAGCCATGCCTGCAACAAGCGAACCGTAGGCTCGCGCCTCGGCCAGCATGACATCCGGCGACGAACCAGGCAGATAGTTGCGCGCAAACAGCACGTTGCCGCAAGCCTCCACATAGTCCGGTTTGCACGCCCAGGCCTGACGGTAAGCAGCCAGCGCCTCGTCCAGCCGGCCGAGATCCTTCAAGGCATTGCCCAGATTGTTGTGCGCCTCGGCAAAGCCAGGCGACAACCTCAATGCCTCACGATAGCTGTCTACGGCCTCGTTCAAGCGCCCCAGATCCCGGAGTGTGATGCCCAGGTTGAAATGGGCTGCCGCATAATCCGGGCGCAGTGAAATAGCCTGACGGTAGCTGGCCTCGGCTTCCGACAGGCGGTCGCAGGCCCGCAAGAGGTTGCCCAGATTGCTGTGCGCTTCGACATCCCCTGGCATCAAGGACACCGCCCTTTGCAGCGGCCCTATACCCTCGGCGTGTCGGCCCTGCATCAACAGGGCCGTGCCCAGCACCTTCCACACAAAGCCAGAGTTCGGATAGGTCAGCGACAGCTGCCGAGCACCGCTCTCCAGGTCGGCGTAGCGCCCAGCATTGAACAAAGCAATCAGCTGGCCCCCATCAGCCTGCGGCAGCACCTTGGGCGTGGATACCTGTGCAGGAACAGGCGGCTTGCTGAATATATGGGAAGGGGCCTTCCTCTTGTGCTTCATGGTGCGCCTGATGTCCACCTGATTGCGAAAAAAGGCGGCTCGAAAATCCTGATGTCGAAGCGTTTGACTTTATCAGATGCCTCTGGCGACCCTTCACAGCAAAAGCACTAGGCCATGCTGTGTGTGTTCTGCGCAGTGGGTCTCGCCGATCCCCTCAGGCCAGATGCTCATTCAACAGGGATCCATTGATCTTGCACCCACACGCTGTCTTGAGGCCGCCCTCCATTTCGTGCTCTTTCCGTAGGATGACCGAGCAACGCTGCAAGCAATGAAACCGTGTCGGCCAGGCTCCTAGAGGGCAATCGATTTTTGGTCAGGAAGGCCTGCCACTGCCGTGCCTTCGCGATGTCCTCGCTGAACTCACTCGTCAATGCAAGTGGGTGCCCTGAGGGTAGTGCTGTTGACCTGCGCGCAAAGGTGGCCGCGATGGCACCCGCAAGGGTTGCGCCATCCAACTCGGTCCGGCGAGCGATAACAGCGAGGTCGTAAAAGTCCTTCATGCGGCTGTTGGCCAGGCCCAGCATCACCATGGCCTGGTACTTTTCGGCGATGACCGTGTAGACCGGATAGACCCTCAGCGTTGGTGCTGGGAAGTCGTTCAGTAAAGTCGGAAAGACCACAGTCTGCGCCTCAGGCGTTACCGCGTCACCAAAGCCCACGTCGATTTGAAGCGAGCAGCGAGCCGAGCCTATATGGGCAACCAGGTTGATGCGCGTGCCGCCGTAATTGTTGTCTTCGCGGATCGCATCTGCGCGAACCGAGGCAAGGTCAAACACGATCCCGTCTTCCATGCTCATCGCGGCCACATCGCGAAAGACGGCAATCAGGTGTTCAGCGTCGTCCTGACCAGAACCAAGCAAATCGGCGTCACGGGTTGGGCGGTGCGGGTCGTCGTACCAGATGGCAAACAGCAGAGCGCCTTTCAGCAAGAAGTTGTCCGCGTAAGCTGAGGCGCTCAGGCGGCAAAGCAAGCGCTCCAAGGCAAAGCGGTTGAGTACCAGGTTGTAATCATCACCGCGTTGCTTTGCCAAGGTCAGCAAGCGGTCCAGGATAGATGCAGACAAATTGGCCATCACGCGACCACCGCCTCCAGGTAAGGCTGCATGACACGCTCAACGCGGTTGATCTTGGCAAAGTGACTCAGGTCGGCCATGCTTGCCTTCCGCTTGAGCCAGGCGTCTTTCAGCGCTTCCAAGGTAACATCAAGCCCGATTTTGTGGCGGAATTTGAAGCAGTCGGCCACGGTCTTGGCCACGCCGTACACGCGGATGGTGGCGCCGTACGCCGTGATGGTCTCAATGCCATCGCTGTAAGCCATGCCGCGCATGCGGGCGACGCGCAGTGGCGGGTAGCCCAGGGAGGGTGTTTGCGCACCCTCTGGCATGGCCAGCCAGACCTCGCGCGGCAACTGGGTGCCTATCTCATGGAATTGCAGCGCCGAAAGCAGGCACACGACCCCCTTGGGCACGCGCTGGCAGACCTCCATGAGGGTTTGATGCTCGTTGATTTCAGCATCTGGCAGGCTGTATAGGCCTCGGGCAACACGCTGTAGATGCCCCATCTGGTGCAGGCGGATCAGCAGTTGAGGTGACCAACCATGCGCGCGGACATCCACGGCACGCAGCAGGCGTTGCCGTTGAGCAAGCTCGAGGATTTGGTCAGATTGACTCATTTCGCCTGGAGTTTAATATGCGCATTACTTATTTACAAGTAATGAGAATTTCAAAACGAGTGCATTCATCTCGCTCATGACTGATCCCCAAGGCAGGACTGTCCAGAACCCTCATGGATTGTTTGAGCCGAAATCACTCACACCGGATACTGACCCCTGCCGTGCTCACCATGGCATGCCAGACGGTGCCGCCCAACCTGGCCAGTGCGTCGTCGCGGTCGGCGAAGTGGCGCTTCTTGCGCTCTTTCATGATGGTGTCGGCCACGGCATCGGAGACACCGGCCAGCGTCATCAACTGGGCCTTGCTGGCCACGTTGATGTTCATGGGCTTGCGCGCCACGCCACCCAGCGAATAGTGGTCGAGGTTGGTGTCGATCACGTTGGCCACGCTGGATTGCACCAGGGCCTTGCGGCTGCCGTCGTCGGCCACCTCGTGGGCCACACAGTTCACCGAGCTGGGCACATGGGCTTCGGCCGCGATGATCTTGGCAATCTGGTCAGCATCGGCCTTGGGTGTCCAGGATTTCTTGACCTTGTCGGCATCGGCCTGGCGCCCGGGCTGGCCGTAGCTCATCGTGACGGTAAGGTTGACGGTCTTCTTGTCGTTGAGCACGGCGTTCTTCACCGTGTTCTCGAAGGTGCGCAACATCGACACCGCACTGCGGTTGTTGGTGGCCTGGGTCAGCGGCGCCAGGTTCTGCCACTCGGCCCCCGTGCCGCCCAGGTTGTCGTTGAGCAGGTGCCCGCGCACGTAGTAGGTGCTGCCGCCATCCTTGCGTGAGGCCAGGGCTTCCCATTCGCCGCTGCTGGCAGAGGGGCCCGATCCCGCTTCGTGGTCTTCGGTGAGCTTTTCCACGCCCACGGTCACGCCAAACCCACCGGGACCGGTGCCGCCATAGATGGGGGGCGTGGACTTGCCCGCACCCGCCTTGCTCATGAACTGGACGGTCAACAAGGCCAGTTCACCCATCAGCGCATCGATGCCCTCGGCAGCCTTGGCCCCATCCGGCCCACCCTTGGCGGCCTTGGTCATGGCGTCGTTGAGCTTGTCCAGGGTGGCCAGGGCGCCAGCCTTGGCCTTTTCCTTGTCCTTGGCTTTGGGGTCGCTGTCCTTGATCTTCACCTTCTCCAGAGTCTTCTTGTACTCGGCCGGGTCCGAGGCCATCATCACGCGGCGTTGTGCGCCCTCGCCCTGGATGTAGAGGTTGTGGGATTCGTTGTCCACCTTCAAGGGCTTGCGGATGCCGGCCCAGTTGAGCACGCTTTGCACTCCGCTCTTGACGGCGCCCACCACACGGCGCGCCAGGCCCACGATCCAGCCGATCACGCGGTCGATAGCGGCATTGATGGGCGCACGCACACGCTCCACCACATTGCGGATGGCATCGCTGACACGGCCCAGGCCCATCAGGCGCGCCAGGAAGCTGATGGCCAGGGTGAGCAGGCCGGCCAGCGTGCTTTCCACCTTGTTGGCTGCTGCCCCGATCGAGCCCGCCGCGATAGCGGCGATGGAGTCGATCACCGCCATGGCCACCTGCGCGATCTGCTGCAGGCGCTCCACGAAGAACATGATGGTGTTGTAGATGGCGATGATGGCCTGGATGAAGGCGCCAGCCGGGTTGAGCATGCTCACCAGCTTGACGATGGCCGCCTCCACGATGTTGCGCGACACGAAGGCCATGATCTGCTCCATGACCATCTCGCGCAGATTGCCCAGGGTCTCCATCAACTGGCCCCAGGCCGCCGCCGGCCCGCCGCGCACCAGCGCCACCACGATGTCCACGCCCAACTCCATGGCGCGCACGGCGGTCTCGCTGGTGGCCTTGACGAGTTTTTCCCGAATGTTCGCCCAAGTCAGGCCCAGCACACTGGCCACGAACTTGAAGATCTCGACCAGGGTCAGGGCCTGCGGGATGTAGATGCCGGCGCCGCCCAGTGCCCCGGTGAGCCAGCCGATGATGGCGCCGCGCAGGTGCGTCAGGAAGCGTGACGCGAACTGGCGCAAGCCCGTCACCCCCGCCCGCACCAGGTTGCCGATGAAGCCGATCGGGTTGTTGAGGATGGTGCGCAAGGCGCCGCCTGCCCGCTTGAGGTAGACCAGCACATTGGGCGCCACCACCGAGAAGATGATCTCCAGCAGGTTCCAGGTGGTCTCGCCCGCCCAGGCGATGAACTGCCCCACGAAGCTGCCAAACACCCCGACGATGCGCGCAAAGGCACGCGGCACCAGGATGATGTCGGCCAGTTGCAACGAGGTAAACGCCGTGATGAACAGCTGCGGGATCTGGCGCACGAAGCCCATCAGGCCGGCCATCGCGGTCTGGAACCAGCTCATGGCTCGCCCGATGGCGTTGCCCTTCTGGATGTTGTCCCAGATGTCTTCCCGGCCGATCAGCTTCATGAAGCCGCCGATCAGGGTGGCGGGGGTGCGCGCCACGGCATCACCTGTCACCGGATCAAAGCCCAGCACGGCACACAGCAGGTCGTAGCCACGCGTGCCTTGCGCCAGGCCGGCGATGGGCCGCAGGATGGCATCCTTGATGAAGGTGATGATGCCGGTGATCAGGCCGCGCACGAAACTGAGCACGCGGTCGATCGGCTCGGTGACCAGGCGCACAGCCCTGTCCCACAGGCTGCCCAGGCTGAAGATGTCGCGCCAGCTCAGGCCATCCACGAAAGCGCGCACCGCCTGGCGGATGCTCTGGCCGATGCCCGCCAGCGTGGCGAGTTGCTGCATGGCCCAGTTGGCCACCTTGTCGACGATGCCATGGTTGTCCAGCGCCTGGGTGACCAGGGCGCCGCCGGGCAACAGTTCGATCAAGGCGCGCAGGATGTTGCCGGCGCTGCGGTCCACGTTCTGGCCGCTGATGGGGTTGAAGCCCAGGATCAGGGTCATCATCCGGAAGCCCGGGATGAAGTTGGCCTTGTCGGCGAAGTAGTCGATGGCATCGCTGACACCCAGACGCTGGATGCTGCTGCCGGGGTTGCTGCGCTCGGTCACGCGGGTGTCGACACTGCGCTGGATCTGGGCCTGCTTCTGTGGTGCCGCCCCCTGCTGGATGGTGTGCGTGAGTTCATGCGCGATCAGCTCGCGGCCTTCGCTGCTCTCGGGCTGGTAGGCGCCCTTGGCAAAGAAGATCTGGTTGCCGGTGGTGAAGGCGGCGGCATTGAGTTCGCGGCTCTTGGCGGCGGCCGCGTCATCGGTGTGGATGCGCACGCCCGAAAAATCTGCGCCAAAGCGAGGCTCCATGAAGCGGCGCACCGATACCGGCAAGGGTTGGCCACCACCACCGGACACCATGGGTGAAGCCGCCTGAGCAGGGGCGGCCTTGGCGGCAGCCGCCTGCCCTGCCCCCGCCACACCCTTGGCCCCGGGCACCGCGCCCGCAAAGCGTGCCGCTGTGGCCGATTGAGGCGCGGCCGGCATGCTCACCACCCGTTGTGCCACCCTGGCCGCTTCGCGCTCACCCGCATCCCCCGGCTGCGACACCGTCATGTTGGCCGGCACCTGCGGCCGCGTGGGGGCGGCGACCGGGCTGGGCGCCCGCACCGGCGCGGCCACAGCCTGACGGGTGTCAGGCGCGCGCTGGATGAGCTGGCGGGTGAGGGTGCTCATGGGCTTGCGCGGTCAGTTCGACCGGCCCTCCTTGAGCAGCTCGCGGCGCAGGCCTTCTTCCACATCATGGGCCTGCACGATGTGCTCGCCACGGCCCAGGGTGCGCAGACAGGCATAGCGCACCACGTTCATGATGGTGCCGCCAGAGATCTCGTGCTGCTGGGCCAGGCGAGGCAGGTCCACATCCGGCGCCAGTTGGGCCACGGGCGGGAAGGCCTCACGCCACAAACGCAGGCGCTCCGGTGCGCGCGGCAAGGCAAAGTGCACCACCGACTGGAAGCGCCGCAGGAAGGCGTCATCGATGTTGTGGCGCAGGTTGGAAGCCAGGATCACGACCCCGGCATAGTCCTCGATGCGTTGCAACAGGTAGCTGATTTCCTGGTTGGCATAGCGATCATGCGCATCCGACACGCTGGTGCGCTTGCCGAACAAGGCATCAGCCTCATCGAAGAACAAGATCCACTTGTGCTGCTCGGCGGCTTCGAACACGCGGGCCAGGTTCTTCTCGGTCTCACCGATGTACTTGGACACCACTTGCGAGAGATCCACCCGCCACACTTCGCGGCCGCAGCGCTGGCCCAGCAGGCTGGCCGACAGGGTCTTGCCCGTGCCCGATGGCCCATGGAACAGGCAGACATAACCCGGTGCGATGCGCCGGGCCATGCCCCATTCATGCAGCAAGGCCTGGCCATGGTTCAGCCACAGCCCGATGTCTTCGAGCTGCTCCAGCGCGGTCTGGGGCAGGACCAGATCCGACCAGGCCAATGCCGTGTCCACACGTTGGGCAGGCAGGCTTTGATCCGGGCGCGTCAGCAGGCTCATACCCGGTAGTGCCTGCGCCATGAAGCCGGGTACCAGGCTCAGCGCACCCGACAAGGGGCGCTCGCCTGGTGCTACGGGTGCGGCCACGGTGAGCACGCCCAGGCGCGCCAGACGCCCTTCCGGGGCCAACAGATGGATGGCCTGCAGGCGCTCGCTCATGTGGTCGCCCGCCAGCAGGAAGCAGGCTGTTTCACCCGTGGGTGCGCCCTGGGCATTCAGGCCAAACTCCGTGTAGGCGCGCTGTGTGACCTCGTTGCGCGTGCTCAGCACATCCAGCAACTGCGGGCGCAACTGGTGGGCCACGGCCAGGATCAGCAACAGGCGTTCGGTGTCTTCCAGCTCCAGCTGGTGCACGGCACGGCTGTAGGGGCAGTCCTTGTCCTGCAAGGCGGGCGCGGGTCTGCTTTGAGGCAAGGCCGGCGACGAAGGGGGCTTGCCAAAGTAGTGCTCGAGCCTGTCCTGCAGGCAAGTGGCCAGCCATTCCAGCTCGGCTTCCAGCGTGCGCGCGGCGGCGCCGCTCAGGGTACTCAAGGTGCTCATGGCCTGGTCTCGATTCATGACGCACTCCATTCGACATGCATGGGCCGGTCCATCCAGGGCAGCTTCACCATGCTCAGGCCCCAGGGCAGGCTGCCCAGCAGCATGTCAAAGGCAGCCGGCTGCACACGCAGCTGCCAGGCACGGTCCAGTGGCTCGATCCAACCCGCACGCTGCAGGAAGCTCTGGCGCAGGCCTTCCACACTGGTGCCCTTGAGCGCAGACCAGTGGCCCAGCACGGCTTGCAGCAGCGCAGCGGCCTCCTCACTTTCATGCGGCAGCAAGGCGGGCAGGCCGTGGCTCAGCGCCTCATGTTCGCCACGCCCCAGCAGCAGCTTGATCAGGCCCAGATCACACTCCAGCGCCTCGGTGGCATCGCCCATGGCCAGCCAGTGCAGCACCGCGGCGGCACGTGGCCACAGGGCGTCTGCGATCGGGCCACGCTGGCCTGTGGGGTACAGACCCAGCACGTTGAAGCAACGTGGCAGGTAGGGGTGGAGCAGCACCAGGCCTGCCTGAGCGATGAGGTGCCCCTGGCTGATGACCGGTTCGCGGATGGGCCTTGCCGCTGGGCGAATGAGATCGGTGTTTAGTGTGGACGTGGCCACTGGCGTTGGGCTAGTGGCTGTGGCCCCACGCCGGGTTGAGCCATCAGGTACATGCCGCTGCGCCTTGCTTGATTCATGCTCGCCCACGGAGCCAACGCCCTGTTCCGACGACATCAACGCCTCATGCGATGCCGATGCGGCCACGCCGGCAGCAGCCAACCCTTGTGTCAACGAGGCGCTGATCTGCTGCTGACAGGTTTTCCAGGCGTCATGGACGGGCCCTTGTTCGACCCACCCCGCCGCCCAGGACAGCGCGGCCTCGCCCCACGCCTGCAGCGCTGCATCAGACATGCCCTCAACACCGGCCTGCTGCCAATCCAGCCAGAGGGCCAAGGCGTGCAGCTGATCGGAGGAAGCCCCTCGAACCGCTTGCATCAAGGCGATCAGGCTGGTGCGAATCGAACGCCCATCCGATTGCCCTGAAACGCCTGCATCACGCCCACGGGTGGCAACCGAAGCAGCCAGGCCCCAGCCATGGCGCTGGATCACCCCCTGCCTCTGCGATTCGTTCAAGAGGCTCAACCAACGGCACAGAGCGCCCAGTCGATCAGGCAGTGGTGCACCATCTGGCCAGGCCTCGGGCCACATGCCCAGTTCTACCCAATGCACAGCCGCCTCACGCAGTTGCCGCCGTGCCTGATCAACGGGTAGACCGGCCAGCATCCAGTCCATCTGGCCGGTGCGCAGGTAGTGCATCAGCTGGGCCTGCAGATGGGGCAAGGTGGCAGCCGGTGTCGCGCCATGAACAGGGTCAGGTGCGGATACAGGTGTTGGAACGACCGCATCTTTCTGATGGGCGTGACGGTCTGACACGGCTGAAGAGCCCAGCTCTGGCGCGGCCTCCACCGATGCGCGGCCCGCCGTGTCACTCACGGCGCCTGTCTTGCTCGCAGCGAGCAGACCACCCGGATCACCCACGGTGCCCAGGCTGCCAGCGCTGACCTCCGCGGCCAGCCAACGCTGCCAATGCACCAAGGCAGCCTCGTCAACCCGCCACTGTCGCCCATCGAGTATCAGGTCCGCCGAACCCTGCATCCGACCACGCCAGGCCACATCCAGGCATTGCTGCAACCTTTGCGGCGCATGTTGCTTCAAGGCCAGCAGCGCGCACAGCAAGGCGCCGCGTTCACCGAAGGGCATGGCACCGATGTGGTCGCCCGCTTGAGCAGCAGCGGCTTGCATGGCCCATGGCAAGGGCTGCATCTCGGCCGCCGCTTGCTGCAAGGCGTGCGCAAGGGCTGAACCCAACTCCTGCATCAGGGCTTGCGGCGAGGCCTGGGCAGGCAAGCGCAGCTGCACTTCCAGCCGATCCAGATAGCGCACGGCCTCCCCCATGCCATGTGCATCGAAGGCCTGCTGCAAGGCGGCCTCCACATCCGGCATCAGCTCACGCAGCATCGTGCGCATGCCCATGGCCGCGTCTGCACCAGGGGTGCGGACCTGCCAGCGCAAGCGGCGGATACGGTGTGCAAGTTCAGCCATGGTTCAGTTCACCTGGCGGGCTCAGCCGCGAATGGCACCGATGTTCTTCAAGCCGCCAATCAGCACCTTCTGGTTCTGGTCGGTGGCAGCCACCTCCAGCGTACCCAGCTTGGCCGTGAGCTTGGTGGAGGCCGCGCTGTCGGTGACCAGCATGGTGCTTTGCGCCAGAATGGATGCCACATTGGCCGCACCGCCGCTGGCCGTGTTGGTCTTGCTGGCGACCACGTGCTCAGCCGTTATGCCCACTGCGGCACCGAGTTCGCCCTGTGCGCTGGTGAGCATGTTCTGCGCCTTGCTGCGCTGATCCACCGTGAGATCGGTACGGCCCACCAGATCAACCAGGGTCTGCACACGCTGGCGCTTGTAATCCACGTCCTGAGCCAACTCGTCGAGCAAGGTGTCGCCCGTGGCGACAAGGCGACCACCGCCCAGCCCCGCCGCACCCGTGGCCTCCTTGACGCTGAAGGCGCCTTTGACCAGGCCCTCCACATTCGAGGTGGTGAACTTGAGGCGGTTGTCCACATCCGTGTTCAGGGCCAGGATCCTGTCGTCCAGCTTCTTGCTGGAGACCGCAAACTGCGTGTCGATGCGGCTGGTGACCAGGCTGTCGAGATCCAGCTTGATGGGGCGCACGATGCCAACCGGCGTGATGTCCTTGATGGGCGGGCGCAGCAGGGGGGGCCGCTGCAACACGGGCTCTTCGGGCTCGGGCTCGTCCACCTCTTCGTAGGTGTAGGGCAAGGCGAAGTCGCCCACCACCTTGCCGTTGTCGTCGTACAGCAGCACGAGGGTGCCGCCACGCCAGGTTCCACCGAGGTGATCCAGCGAGGGGTGATCGCCCACGAAGCGAGACAGCAGCAGCTTGTCGTCTTCTCGATCATCACGCGCCACGATGAGGTCATCCAGCCAGTTCAACCAGATCGGGTGCGTGGTCTGGATCAGCGAGTCGATGGGCGAGACGATGTCATTGCGGGCCACTTCACCGAGCTTGCTGCGGACATCGCCCAGCATCTGAAGCTGGTCGCCGAGCTTGTCGGCCCAGGCGGTCTGGCGGGTTTCTTCGCGGTACGCGGTGTAGCGCGTCTTGGCCAGCGCAGGTTGCGCCTTGGCGCTGAGCGTTTCCATGTTGTTGCGCGCGGTCTGCACCACCTGCGTCACCGAGACCACGTTTTCCAGCTGATCGGGAATGGTCTTTTGCTGCACGGCCGCCTGCATGTTCTCGGAGAACTTCGAGGTGAAGCGCTGGCCTTCATCCAGGCGAACAGCCACGTCCTGCCGCAGCAGGTAGTGGAAGCGGTGCAGATCGGTGTAGCGGATCTGCGGGCGGATGCGGATGAACTTCTTGAGGTTGTGCGCCAGCACCGCGTGCACCTTGAAGGGCAGGTTGTACTGCGCGACCTGAGCCTTGAGCTCTTCGCGCACCTTGTTCACATCGCCGCCCAGATGGCCTTCGACGCGGAACATCTCGTAGCCGGCAATGGCGCTGCCCAAAGGGTTGCGCGCCCGCACCGAACCACCGTAGTCATTGGCGCGGTAGCCCAGATTGGTTTCAGACTGCTGACGCTTGTTGAGCCGGTAGTTCCACTGTGTGCTGATGTCGGGCTTGTAATACCAGGGGATGGCGCGGTCTTCCAGCGCCACCTCTTCGCCCATGCTGGGCGTGATGCGCAGCACGGTGTCTTCGGGCACGAAGAAGCAATCCATCTGAGCTTGCAGCTTGCGCACGAGGAAGCCGGCACGGGCCGCTGCTTCGCGGGCACCGGTATCGGCCACCGACGGGAAGAAGGCCGTGCGCAAGGCCGTCGGGTCCTGCAGGCTGCCCAGCAGCAGGTGCTTGGGGAAGGCCGAGGTGCCGGGCAACAGAATGGCCGTGGTGTCGAGCAGGGCGTCCACCATGGCGTTCCAGGTGTCCACCATGTCCTTGAAGAAGCCGTAGATCAACTGGGCATTGCCGATGGTGATCTGGCCGAAGATGTCCTTGAGGCGCAGCTGCCAGGCCTCGACCGGGCTGCTGCCGAACAGCGATTTCAGCTCGGGCGCAAAGTCCTGCCCGAACTGCTTGAGCGCGTCGTTCAGGGCGTTGAGCACCTCGTTGCAGGCATCACGGTAGCGGGACATGAACAGCGTGGTGTTGCTCATCGCCGTGTTGAGCTGGGGGCGCGTGGCCAGCATGTCAGGCAGGCTGCGGGCCCGTTCGCTCACGGGCTGGAAGGTCGCGCGCAGGGCCTTCGCATCGTCGCTCAGGGCCAGCAGCAGGCGGATCTTCGTCATGGCCTTGCGGCCCAGGTTGTCGCAGTTCTCGCCAATGCACAGGTCGGGATCCAGCTCGCTGGTTTCCACCAGCAGCACCACGACCCAGTCCTGCTTGGCCAGCGGTGTGGGCAGGGGCGTGCCCAGCGGGTCGGCCTCGTCGGTCAGCTCCACCAGCTTGTTGATGGTCTTGCCGTCCGGGAAGAAGGGCGCGTACTGGGGCTGCTTGTCGTCGTACGGCTTGCTGTGCGTGTAGCGCACTGCCTCAGGCCGGATGACCAGGTCACCATCGGTGGTGATGCCCAGGCCCGGGCCCACGGTGACCGCGGCGTCTTCCACCGCCAGATCCAGCCCGCTGATCACGCCCACGCCGACGAGGTTGGTGCGCGTGAGGCGTTCCTGCTGGTTGAGGTAGAGGCTCAGCTCGTTGAGCTGGCCGTGGGTGAGCACCTGATCGCGCTCGAAGACCGTGTAGGTACTCGCCGGGGTCGAGCCCAGCAACTGAAGGACCTTGATCGGATCAGCCATGGTCCGTCTCCTTGGGTGCAGAAATATGGGTGGTGCCGATGCTGCCCAGCGCCGTGCGGCCTAGAACAAATGGCTCTTTGGGTGGCACGTCGGCAGCGCAGTCGTACAGGGTGCGTTGCGGGTAGACGCTCTTGATGGTGGACAGCACCTCGATGAGCGTGCGCAGCTTGATGTTGCGGTCGGCGTGGGTCTGGCCGGCGTGCACCTGGATCCAGTCGCGCAAGGCGCCTTCGAAGCGGGCCATGTCGTCGCTGTTGACCCAGCAGATGCGCGGGATGATGTGCGCCGGCACTTCAGCGCGGATCACGCGTTCGGCGAACTCGCGGAAACGCATGTCCTGGAAGCGCCCGGCGTAAGCGGGCAGCACGATGAACAGGCGCCAGGAATACGGGTCCACATCGGTGCACTCGTCGCAATCGTTGTCCAGGCAGATGGGCATGAGCGGGTCGCCCTGGGTGCGGGGGCGCAGCAGCAGGCCCTCCAGCACATACAGGCCTTCGCCGCTGTAGTGATGCTGCAGGTAATCGCGCAGCGCCTGCATCGCAGTCAGCGCCGCCTCTTCGCTCTCGAAGCCTTCGTTGCGGCGGCCCAGTACCTTTTTGTCATCGGCCGGGTCCACCACGCGGAAGTAGAACTGGCCGTCCTTGCCCTCGTGCCAGCGGTAGTGGCCCAGCTCCTGACCAGCCGCGATGGCGCTGATCATCTGCTGGCGCGCTTCTTCCGGTGTCTTGAAGTAGGTGGTGGACGACAGCAGGATCTTGTCCGTCACGCCATGCACCACGCGGTAGCGGAACTCGTTGTTGGGCGTCTGGTCGATCTGCGGGTAGGCGTCATACGAGACGGTAGCCAGGTTGCGGCGGCTCACGTCCTGGATACCCAGCAGGTAGGAGATGCGCTGCTCGATGCCGCTGATGTTGTCGCTGTTCCAGACGCCGTTGACCTCGTCCGGGTACTGCCGATAGGCCCCGGCGCGGTTGGCCGTGAGCGCGGGCGCCTGGGCCAGGAACTCGCACTTGTCGGCCAGCACCTTGCGCTGCGTGTGGTCAAACACCGAGGCCATGATGGAGGCATAGGCCGAGAAGTCCTCGCCGATGCGGGCCAGCAGGTGATCGAGCTGGCGATCGCGCCGTGCCAGGGCCTGGGCTTCGGTCTCGATCAGGTCGGTGAGCTGGGTGTCTGACAAGGGCTGGGTGAACAGCTTGCTGGTGGGGATGAAGTCATCTCGCACGGGCTGGGAGGTCAGCGCATGGAAGGGCGCCACGTCATCACGCAGGCGCTCGGCTTCATCCGCCAGGCCTTGTGGCCAGACGCTCAGCAGCTCACGCGCCCGCTTCATCTGCGCCATGTCATTGGCCATCTGCTGATCAAACAGCATGAGGTAGGCGCGCCATTGCAACTGGTGGGCCTTGCGCGCCTCATCGGCCGTGCGCGGCAAGCCGGTGGGGCCCAGGCCATAGATCACCGGGAAGTCGCGTTGGATGCTACGGTACTCGGCCAGATCGCGCCAGCGGCCCTGGGGCACGGCGGGCACATCGGCACGATCGGTTTCCACGGCGGCGCGTTCGGCCTCACGCAGGGCGTTGAGGCGGGCCATCACGGCAGCGGGCACGGCATCCATGTTCCAGGTGGACACGGGCACGCCGCGCTTGCGCAGCACCAGGCGGCCCTGCGGCTTCTTCGCGTACAAAGCCAGGCGGGGCATGTGGCCCGCCGCCACCGGGATCTGCCAGGGGTTGGGCACCGATACGGGGAAGGCATCCTCGTCCAGCGGGTTGACGGTGATCGTGGCAATCGCGTGCACACCAGGCACATCCATCAGCTCGCCGATCAGGTCAGACAGGCGCAAAGACGAGGGCAGCTCGGAGGCCTGCAGATCACGCTCGTCGATGAAGCCGTTTTCCAGCAGGGGGCCGTCAAAGATCTCGTCGATGCGATAGGGCTGCCCGCTGGGAGACAGGCGTTCGCGCATCTGCGCCAGGCTGTAGCAAGGCACCTGCGGGGCCAGGGTGTTCTCGGCCACGAAGAGCAACTGCGCCGCGGCCTCGGTGACATCGGCCTGCGTGTCCAGATCGATTTCGGCGCACAGTGAGAAGTACTGCACCGCCACTTCCTGGGGTTCCAGAAAGTCTTCGCACAGATTGCGGTTGGCCTCCAGCGCGTTCTTCACGCGGGCCAGCACGGTCTGCTTGTCAGCCTGCGTGCCGATGTGGTCCATGAAGTCGATGCGCACCTGGTAGAGCCCATCGATGCCCACGGGCTTACTGTGGCCATGCGCGGGCGGCACATACACCAGCTCGCGCGCGATCTGATCGGCGTAGAAGGGGATGTCAAAAGGCACCGGGGCCACCCAGGCGTTCTTGACGCCGTCCAGGTCGATCAGCAGCTTGCGCCAGTCCAGCGTGGTCAGGGGGCGATTGGGCAGGCTGGCGCGGGGGCCGTAGAACTGACGTGCCAGCGCGGGCGGGGCGCCGGTGGCAGGGTCCACCGGCTCGGCCAGCCAGTCTTCAATGGGGGTACCGGCCCGGTAGCCTTGTTCGGCCAGGGCCATGCTCAGCATCTCCAGCGTGGTGATGCCGGGGTCGTGGATGTTGTGGTCCGTCCATTGCGCACCGGCCAGCTGGCGCAGCCAGTCCAGGCCCTCGTTGAACAGGGCGCGCGGGTCTTCGCCGGGTGGAAGCGCTTCGCGCTTGAGAGACGGCAGGGTCTTGGCTTGCGGGGCCATCACGCAATCTCCTCGATCTGGTGTTCTGCGGCCGACACCAGGATCACATCGGGCTCCTGCGGGCTGAGTTCGCTCTGGTCTTCGCCGGGATGGTCTTCACGGGCCAGTCGCACATCGGTCACATAGTCCACATAAGGCAGGGCCTCGATGGCATCCACCAGCGCGGAGCGCACCACGCGGCCACCGAAGTTCAAGGGATGGCTCACATCAAAGGCCCAGGGCGAGAGCGTCTGCACCACGGCCTCGTTGAGGCGGGCCTTGTAGAAGCTGAAAGCAAAGCCATCGCGCATGTGCACCTTGAAGCTGAGCTTGACCGGCTGGTAGCGCGGGTTGCGCACGGTCACGGCCGAGGTCTGGCCTGCGGGCCTGGCCTGCAGGCACATGGCCGAGCGCGGCAGCACGAACTGTTCGATGCGGGCCAGGGTGTCCAGATCGACACGCGGTTGAAGCACACCCATCGCGCCCATCGTGTTGCGCTGGCGCAGATTGGGCACCACCACCAGCATCACGCAACCCGGTGCGCGCCACGACTGGCTGTTGGCATACGGGATGCACTTGACGCGGTCGACCGTGGGGAAGGCTTCGAGCACCAGGCGCTCGTGGTCCCACACCGTGATGGCCCGACCACGATGGCGCAGGCGCTCGGCGGCGCGGCGGGCCAGGGCACTGTCGTCTTCCTTCAAAGCGCCGTCGAACGAGGCATAAGGTTGGCTCAAGGCCTTGACCTCGGCCAGCGGACTCTTGAAGCGGGTGATCTTGCCAGCGGGCAGGCCATCGGCGAGGTGGGCAGCACCGTGGCCCTGCTCGACATAGGCCACCTCCACCGCATTGGTGTGCACGGCCACCAGGTTGCAGGCGGCACGTGGCTCAGCGGGAATGGCGGCACGCAACCACACCAGGCCAGCGGGCAGGCGCGTGTTGTCGGTGGTGACGGCATCCGGCAGCACGATCTGCACGATGCCACTGCGGCGCAAGCTGTTGCTCGTGTCCAGCGGTAGCGCAGGCCCAGGCGTGAGCGCATGCCAGGCGTTGTCGGCCAGGACGGCCCAGCGCACGTCCTGCACATGGGCCAACGGGTCAGCACTGCCCTCCTGCACCTGCAGCAGCAGGCTCACCGGTTCACCAGCCTGCACGCCTGAGAGGCCGATGAACAGCTCGCCTGCGGCGGTGTGGCGAGGCATCAGGGTGACGCTGCGCTGGCGGGCCCATTTGCGTTGCTTGGTGAGCCACAGGTGCTCACGCGCCACGCCAAACACGTCCACGTGATAGAAGGCCAGATCGGAGGCCACAAAGTCGTTTTGACCGCCTTTGTTGAGTGGCGTGAGGCCGGACTCGGCGTCATAGCTCAGGGTCAGTTCCTTGAGCTTGGGCGTGTAGGGCTCCTTGATGACCACAGGCTTGGTCAGCAGCAGGTTGGTGACGGCGTCGGTGCGGTAGTCGTTGTGCAGCAGGTCCGTCAGCAGGCTCAGGGTGATGAAACCGGGGCGCACGGTGGCCGGCACGGGCTTCTCGTCCGATCGCTTGTGATGCAGGCGCTCTTCGAGCTTCGCCAGGAAACGCCCCACGGCCGTGCCAGACTGGCGCAAGGCATGCGCGACGGGCCGGTCCACCTTGCGCACCTTGAGGTTGGCCTTCTCCAGGGTCAAGGTGCTGCCCACGGCAAGGGCCGGCAGCATGGTTTGCACCACCTGCTTGTGCTCGGCACGGGCATCGGCCCAATCGGCTTGCACGGACACGCCGCTGCCCAGCTTGCTGGCGTTCGTGTAGCCGCTGTAGCGCGTGGTGATCTCGGCCTGCGTGGTGGGTGCGCCCTGCCAGACCATGTTGATCGACAGGTTGGTCAGCGACTTGCTCAGGGCCTCTTCACAGCCCACAAAGAAGCGTGAGCCGTCAGACGGCTGCGCCCCGAAAGGCAGGAAGGGCTTCTTGGCGTCCAGCAGGCCCAGCTCGCTTTCCAGCACCAGCTTGCGCATGCCCTGCACGCTCACGCCCAGCTTGATCTGATCCAGGCTCAAGGCGGCCAGGTCATCGTGCGCCAGGGGCCCGTCGGTCTTGAGCAGCAACTGCGCCACAGGCAGGCCCGGCTCGAAGGGCTGGCCATGCAGGGCCGTGATGTCCACCACAGCGGGCTGGTCATCGGCCAGGGTGAACTGCAGCTTGCGCAGGCCGTTTTCAGTGGCCGATACAGCCTTGAGCGCATAAGGCCCGATCCAGCCCTTGGGGCCGGTCAGCAGCACCTCGAACGAGGCGGCCAGGTGCTCGGCCGTGTGCATGGTCTGCAGGCCTTCGAGGTAGAGCGTGAGCGTGACCGTGCGGGTGCCCTCAGCCAGGCGCAGCAGGCCGGACGACAGGGCAAAGCCCGTGGTGGCGGCCAGCATGGCGGGGCGATCGGGCAAGGGCTGCGCAAAGGGCGACCACACGGCGTTGTCAGGTGGCAGCTTGCCGCCCACGCCATCGACCGAATCGGCCACGGGCGCACACACCAGGCGCTGGCCCACGTGGGTCACGGCGCGCAGGGAGGCCACTTTGGCGTGGTTGAGCACGGTGGGGCGCACCGGGTCATACAAGAGCTCGTTTTGCTGTTTGTCCTTGCCGGCAGACAGCCACTGGCCGGGCTGGAGTTCGATGCTGGGCGCGCCTTTTTTCAGCTCCAGCAGCACGTGAGCATGGTCGGGCTGCGCCGGCTTGGGCCTGAAGGCCAACACCGTCTGCATCTGGAAGTTCAGGTGCTGGCGCGTGAAATCATTGAGCTGCGCACGCGGATGGCGGGCCAGTTGGGCATAGGCCATCAACAAGGCCAGATGCGGCGGCACGCTGCCATCGGTGGTGCGCAACAAGGCGGCCACGCGAGCACGGTAGCTGTCTACCGTGTCAGTCGGCAGAGGACGCAGCAGGATGTCCTGCCAGTTGCCGTCGGGCTGGGCGCTGCTGGCGTCAAAGTAGTTCAGCTGCCTGGCCAGGGCGCTGGCGGCCAGCACCATGTCAGCAGGCGCGCGGTCGTCCAGCGGCGCGTAGGCGGCGTCCAGATGCGGGTTCAGGCGATCGGCCTGGCGTGTGCCAGGGTCCGCCATCTGCGCCGGGTTGAGTTCAGGCATGGAGGCCATGTCGGTAGGGGCGATCAAGCCGTGCGGGGCGCCGCAGCCATGCGCTGCTCGTTGGCGTCACCCAGGTAGAAGGGGTAGACCAGGTTGAAGCGCGAGTTGGTGCTGCGCACCTCGTAGTCAAGGCGCACCTTGAGCACGCCCTCCAGCGCTTCGCTGTCGTCAATCAAGAGGTTGAGCACACGGATGCGTGGCTCGTGAACCAGCACGCCGGTGCGGATGCGGTCCAGCAGCAGGCTGCGCAAGGTGGTGCTCAGGGGTTCGAACATCAGCTCGCTCAAGTCCAGGCCATAAGTCGGGAACAAGGGGCGCTCGCCGGGCGTGGTGCCAAACAGGATGCGCAGGCTGGCATCGATGTCGGCTTCGTCCTGCGTCATGCTGGCGCCACCGAGGCCAAAGGCCGGGGGGAAGGCCCAGCCGCGGCCAAGGAAGGAGGGGGTGATGTCGTCGCTCATGGCTGCCTCATCCAATGATCACGGTGGGCGCCCCGACGGCGGTCGAGGCCCCGCAGGCGCTGCTGTCACCCACGCGCAGCGCGGGCTTGCCACCAATCAGCACCGTGGCGCTGCCCGCCACAAAGGGCGTGACAGGCGGGTGCGGTGGTGGGATCACGCAGCTGTGCATGTCACCCAGCACCGCCGCGGGCATGCCGCCAATCAGCACGGTGGGCACACCGGGGCCGAGGACGGATCCCCCATGGGTGCTCAGGTCGGTGACGCGTGCGGCGGCGGGCATGGTGTGGTGTCCTTGGTGTGCGGGGGGTGGGTCAGTTGATCTGCACGAGCGAGCCCGCGACCTTGACCGTGGCCGAGCTTTGCAGCTCCGCCCCCGCGCTGCCACTGAGCTTGAGCTGGGCACCGGCTTCCACCTTGAAATCGGTGCTGGTCTTGAACTCGCCCTTGCCGCCGATGTCGTAGGCGGTGTCCGCCGAGGTCTTGACCTTGAGGTCCTTGCAGCTTTCCACCGTGATGCCCTTGTCGTCGAGCACGATGGTGTTGCCGTTGCTGTCCGTCAGGGTGATGGCACCCTTGTCGTCATCCAGCACGAAGCTGTGGCCACCGGGCGTGGACAGGGTCATCACGATCTTGTCGTCATTGAAGTGCACCTTCATGCCGCTGCGGCTGACGAAAGCCTTCTCGTGGTTGTCGTTGCTGCCGGCAATGGGCGCTGGCTTGGCGCTGCTGTGCAGCATGCCCAGCACCACAGCCGAACGGGGGTCGTCATCCAGGAAGCCGACCACCACCTCATCGCCTATCTCGGGGCGCACCACGAAGCCGCGGTCCTTGCCGGCGTCCAGGCTGGCCAGGCGCGCCCACACGCCATCGCTGCTGTCGACCAGGGGCAGCTTGACGCGGATACGGAACTCGCTGTCCGGGTCTTCGTTGTCGGAGCAGATGCCGATCTGCAGGCCATGCACCGGCGCCAGCAGGCTGGGGGTGCGAGCAGCTTCCAGGCGCGCACGGCGCTCCGGGTCTTCGGGCACACCGCCGAACTGGAGGTGGCTCTTCCAGCCTTGCACCATGTCCATCTCGTGGCGCACACCGGTGACCAGCACCTTGCCGTTGAAACGGTCACCCACGCCGGCGAGTTCCACCACATCACCAGGCAACACCTGGCCCAGGCCATCGCACTTGACGCGGCCGCTGGCCTTGTTCAGGCGGGCGGTGGCAAAGCGGGCATCGGCGGCGGTTGTCGCTTCATCGTCAGGCAGCATGGCGTGGCGCAACTCCAGTTCGCTCACGCCCACGGCATCGGCCAGGTCATCGGGGCTCAGGTTGCCCGGGCCGGTGAACGAGGGCGCGGTGCCGTCCATGGTGTGCACGGCCTGATCGGCGGCGTTCCAGGTCAAGGTCTTGACGGCCTTGGTCTGCTCACGGGCATCCACCTCGGCGTCCAGCTCGATCAGGGTCGAGCCATATTGCAGCGTGGCCACGGGCGAGCCTTGCAGCGCCAGCTTGCGGGTTTCGATGTCGGCACCACGTGTGAGCACCAGATGGCCATTGGCCTGTGCGCGGGTCACGAGGAAATCCCAATCGGTGGTGTCGTACTGCACAAGGTGCTTGTGCTGGTAGCTGGTGGATTCGACCGTGGCCTTGATGCTGGCGTCACCCAGCAGGGCCGTGATGATGTCACTGTCGGTCTTGTCCAGGTGGTTGACGCTGTGGCGCTTGAGCGTGAGTTTCGCGGCCTTGTGGCGGCACTCGACGATCAGCTGCGAGGCCGATTGCTCGCGCACTTTCAGGCGCTGGCGCACCACGAGGCCCTTGAACACCGTGTCCACCTGGGAGCCTGCACCGGCCTGGATTTCGATCTCGGCACCGGGCACGAACAGGCTGTCATTACTGAGCGTGAAATCGCTCGTGTCGGCCGTGCCATCGCGGTAGACCAGGCGGGCCGAGGCGATGTGGTTGGCCGTGTTCACCACACTCACAGCCAGCAGCTGGTGCGTGCGGGGCACGGCCGTGCCGCCCACCTTGACGGTGAACTCGCGCTGTTCGGCCTGCGTGGGGAGGGTGCGTGGCGCGGGAATGGTTATTTCTCCAGCGGGGGGAAGACCACGCGTGTGCCAGGCGGCAGTTGCCGAAAGCCGTTAAGGCCGTTGGCGCGGGCCACGCGGGGTGCGTAACAGGGGTCGCCATAGATGGCATGACACAGGCCGTGCAGGGTGTCGCCGGCCTTGATCACGCGCACATGGGTCAGATCAGGTGACGAGTCTTGCGCCAGGGCCACACGGGTCTGGTCATCGGACGAATCCGTGAACACCGCCGTGATGACCGCACGCAAAGGCTCGCCCGTGGGCTTGAAGAGCTTGTAGACGATGGACGCGCTCTTGAGCACGCAACGCTTGACGGCGATCTTGCCCCAGGCCACCTTGAGGAAGTTGGGGCGGTGGATGTCGCCGTTGTAGCCCGTCACCGTCTGGAAGGAGGCGATCTTCTGCTGCACATCGAGCGCACGGCCATTGGCACCGGTGCCATCGAGGAAGAAGGTCAGGCTCAGGTCGCCAGGCTTGATCTTCTTGAAGTCCATGCGGCTGGCCGTGGTGCCCGCACCTTGGGCGCTGTCGTACTCCATCTCGTAAGACAGGGTCAACTCGGCCGGGTTCACATAGGCCTCGAAGGTGTCGATGGCCGAGCCGCTGTAATCCGGCTTGGTGAAAGCCTGGATCAGCAGCCGCTCGAGTTGGCCGGAGTTGCTCATCAGGCTTCCTTCTGCTCGCGCAGGATCTCCAGCACGCGCTCGACGCACTCGGCCACCAGGGCCTGCTTGTCGTCGGTGCCGGACGCGGCGCCACCGCCGCCGCCAGCGGCCTGGTTGTCGACCTCCACCGAGATCACCACTTCGTCAACGATGATGGGCATGTCAGGATTTGTCCAGCGTGAAGTACTGATAGGCCAGTTGCAGTGACTCGACCACATAGGCATTGGCCGTGGCGCTGAGGTCGCTCACCGCCCACTTGACCGGGTAGGCACCCACGAGGTGCCAGGTCATCAAGGGCTGGTGCGACTCGTTGAGCAGCGTCACGTCCACGTCATGCGGTTCGATGGTCAGCGTCTCGATGCACTGCTTCACCCAGTCCCAGATGGCGGACTGTTTCATCAAGCCCCTTTTGAGGACCAGATCGGGGTACTTGGCCCGCACGGGGTAGCGCTGGATGAAGCGGTTCTCACCGCCCTCCGGTACTTCCTCGGTGGCCAGGTCCACGGTGAGACCGCCCACATCGGTGAAGCGCACGTCGTTGTCCGACGGCGCCAGCCCCAGTACCTCGACCTTGAAATGAAAGCCAACTGGCGGTGTGTACATGGGCCGCTATCAGTCGTTCTGCACTTCCATGCCTTCGTGGGCGATCTCAATGGACTCGATGGCCACTTCGTTGGCCGCAGCCTTGAGCTGAGGCCCTTCCACCTTGACCGGGAAGGCGTTGTGGATCTTCCAGACCATCACCGGCTCATGCGATTCGTTGAGCAGGCTGATCGTGAGGTCACGCCGCTCCACGGTGTTGAGCTTGATGGTGGTGAGCCATTTGTAGAAGTCGTTGTCCGACTTGACCACGCCACGCTTGAGCGTGATGTTGCTGAACTTGCGCAGGCCGGGCATCTTGATGGACGAGTACTCGGGAAAGAAGCCGTCGCGGTATTCGATGACCTGGTTTTCCTGTGTGAGACCTGTCACCTCGGAGAAGCCAAGGCGGTTGCCGCCCCACTGAACAGAGAAGTGGAAGACGGGCAAGGGATATTGTCCGGGCATGTCGATTCCTTCGGATGTTTTTCAGTGTGGGATCAAGAGGTCTGCAGCTTGTGCGAGAACTTCAGGATGATGAATTCCGCAGGGCGGACCACGGCCATGCCGATCTCGACGATAAGGCGGCCTTCCAGGATGTCCTGGCTGCTCATCGTGGTGCCCAGACCGCAACGCACGAAGAAGGCATCCTTGGTGCTGGCACCGGCCAGCGCACCTTCGCGCCACTTCTGCGTGAGGTAGTTCTCGATCATGCCGCGCACCTTGACCCAGGTGTTGGCGTCATTGGGCTCGAACACGGCCCAGTAGGTGGACTTCTTCACCGACTCTTCGACCATGTTGTAGAAGCGGCGCACCGACACGTAGCGCCACTCGTTGTCGTTGCCGGCCAGGGTGCGTGCGCCCCAGACCAGCGTGCCCTTGCCGGCAAACGCGCGAATGGCATTGACCGACTTGCCCGAGTTGGCGTCGATGTTGAGGTTGTCGGTGTCGTCGCTGTCGAACAGGTAGGTGGGGGCCAGCACACCATTGAGGCTGACGTTGGCCGGGGCCTTCCACACGCCACGCTGGTTGTCCACCAGGGCATAGATGCCGGCGATGGCGCCTGAGGGCGGGCACACGGTGACCGCGTTGTTCACGCCACGCAGGATCGAGCGGTACAGGCTGAAGTTCTCGCCCAGATAGGCTTCGTCGTTGCTGCGGTAAGTGTCGGCCGCGGCCGAGATTTGCGCCAGGACGGTACCGACCGCGGCCAGGGCTGCCAGCACGGTGGGCTGCGTGGCATCGAACTTGGCGGCAGCCGTGGTGCCCGGTGCCGTGGGGATCTTGCCAGAGCTGGCCACCACGGCGCTGAAGGTATTGCCCCAGGCGGGCGCAGAAGGCTTGGTGCCCAGATCCTGCTGCAAGGCATAGCTCGCCTCTTCGTTGTCCAGCTCCTTTTCAAGCGACAGCAGGGGCTTGAACACGGGCACCAGCACGTCGGTGATCTGGCCATTGACCACGGTGATCAGTTCGGTGCAGGTCAGCTTGACAGCCGCCGTGACCAAGCCATCAACCGCGCGCGCCGCCTTCAGCAGGAAGTCAAACAGGTTCTGCGTGTTGGTCGCGTTCTTGGCGCCCTTGTAGGCCAGCAGCAGTGCGTCCTGTCTGGCCGAGAAGCTGGTATCCGGGTCGAACAAGCCGGACTTGGCCGTGTTGATCACGGGCACATCGGCCAGCACCTTGTCCAGGCGGCTGAGCTTGTCCTTGATGGCTTGCTCGGAGGTGAGTGTGGCCAGTTCAACAGGCTGAGAGCCCTTGTACAGCTTGGTGGCGGGTTTGGTCAGATCCGCGTAACCGATCTGCTTGGGATAGTTGACCTTCAGCCAGGGGGCGTAGGCAGCGCCGTATTTCAGGCTGTTGATGCCGACCTTGCTGCGGAAGTCTTCCACGGCGGTGCCGTGTGCGGTCTTGTTGTCGTAGTAGACCGTGTCCATCAAGGCCACGCGGTCACCCAGCTTGCCGCACTGGGCCAGCGCCGCCTTCTGGAAGGCCGCCAGGTTGTCCGTGCTAAGGGAGGCCGCATCCGGGGCGAGCAGGATGGTGGGCTCGTCCACCGTGGCCACCTTGGCCAGGCCGGTGATCAGCACGTTCTGGTCTACCGAGTCGGTGTACTTGCCCACCGACACGATGTAGCAAGGGCCACCGCCGTTGTCGAAGAACAGGCGCATGCTGTTGTACAGGTGCTTGGCGTTGCCCGAGCCCAGTTCGGCGCGCACGAAGTTGCCGCCCTCATCGAGCTGCACCTTGGCCACGTCCAGCGTGGGTGCGCCACCGAAGAGCTGCTCGAACTCCAGCAGCGAGGTGATGCGCGTGGGCACGTTCTTCAGATCGCCTTCGATGTCGCGTGTGGCTTTGGCGGTGTAGCCAATGAAGGCGGGCACGGCAGTCGCCACCTCGGCCACCGAGGGCGGAAACACCGAGATTTCTTCGACATACACGTCAGGCGTGCGATAGGTTGGCATGGCGGATTCGCTCCTCTACGGTTTACTCAGGTGAACGACAAACTGGGCATCACTGCGCTCGGCACCGGGCTGAGGCAGATCGCCGATGACCACCTCGCCAAGACGTTGCAGTGCGATGCCGTGCGGACCTCGGGCCTGGCGGGCCAGCGGGGCATCAGCTTCAAACAACACGACCTGACGGGTGTGATCCGGATCGAGCAGATCCGGGGTGAGACAGCCTGCGCCAAAGGGCGGCAGGTGAGGGGTGAAGACAATTGGCGTGCGACCGGCAGCCGCGGCGCCCTGATCCAGCACCTTGATGCTGTCGAGATCAGCCTGATTGGCTGGCTTGACGAGCACGTAGTAGCGCAGCACGTCTTCGCGCGCAGCCAGGTTCAAGGTGAAGGCATGGCCATGCAGCACGTGGTCGGCACTGATCTTCAATTGCAGCAGGCCCCAGCAATCGCTCAAACCTTGGCCAATAAACAGGCGCTGCTGCGCCAGCACGTGGCCGGGCTGGTCTTCTTCGGTGATGAGCACCTCACCAGTCAGGCCACCCGCATCCCATTGCCAGGCGGCATCGGTGTCTTTCAGTGTGATGCTGGCCTTGGGCAAACCTTCTTCGGTAATGGCACGCAGGGTCAGCGGGCGCGTGGTGCTGATGGGGGTGATGCTCATGCGATGTGCCACGATGCGCACACCACGCGGCGCGGCACCAATGGCATCCACACTGGCCTCGTTGGCAAACAGTGCCCGCTCGCCCTTGGCCAGCGCCAGATCACGGGTGTATTGCGCAAACAAGGTGCTGCCAGGCAGCAAGCCGAACACCAGCGTGCGCCCGGTACTGTCCACCACGGCATGCCCATCGGCGTCCTCTTCAATCAGCACATGCAGCTGGCCGTTCAACTCGCGCGCCATGGCCCGCATGGCCTTCAAGGCCTCCTGCGTGGTGGGTGGCACGACGAAGCTCAAGGCGTCACACACGCCATCATGGAAGTCGTGCGAGACGGAGATCGTCCAGAGCGTGCGAAAACCGGTGTTCATCGCAGCGCCATCTTCGTCTGGATGCCGGTGACAGGCTGGCCGGTACCCTGGGGCTCGACATCCTGCAGCCACAGCAGGCGCACACGGTAGACCATGGCCGGCATATGCTTGGTGCCAATGCACGTCCACAGCTGGTTGAGCTGATCAGGGCCGTAGTTGAGCAACTCCACGGTCAGGCGCTCGATGCCCGCTGGCATGCCGGGGTAATCGGACGGCGTGAACACCGGATGCGACTGGAAAAAAGTGAGCAGGCAGGCCAAACGGCGCAGGGCTTCGTCATATTTCTGAAAACGCCCCGTCACCACCACGATGAGGTTGACCTTCAGGGGCGGTGGCAGGGTGATTTCACGACCACCCACGATCTGGCGCTGGGGCAATTGCTCGCGCAACACACGCTCTTCTTCGATCTGGAAAAGCGACATGCGCGTGGTGTCACCCGCCAGGGCCAAAGCGCCTGTCGTGACGTCCACCAAAGGACCTACATCCAGCTTGCCCAATGCCAGGCCAAGCCGACGCGACATGAAGCCATTGGCTTCGTCGCTGAGGAACTTCAAGGCCAGGTCGATCATGCACGACCACCTTGAAATTCACATCTGCCCCTCTGCATGTGCTGCCTCGTTCTTCATGGATGAAATTCAATTTCAGTCTATGAGAACAGAGGTTTCAAAACGATTAAAGACTACGTATTAGGGGGGTCAACGGTTGACTCAGGTCAAGGGGCCTAGAGCTAGGGGGAGGTGTGTGGCGAACGCCTCACGGTCAGCCAATGTGACAAAGTCCACACCACACCCTGCATCGGGTTCGTGCTCCCCGTGTTCCAGGGTATCGACCCGGTAGCGCACCTTGCCCACACTCACTACGCTACTTACATCCGCTTGCATTGCAGGAGATCAGCATGAGTGTCCGCCTGTCCATCGCCTTGATCGCGGGCATCGTGATTGCCCAGGGCTTGTTTGCCACACATGTGAAAACGAACATGGTGCGCGTCTGCAACCCTGACACGAAAGCCTGTCAGTTCGTACACCGCTGATCGTCGATCAGGCGCACTTCGTCGGCACGGGCCACAAAGCTCAGGCTGTCGAGCTGGTCGAAAACCTCGTTGCTGATGTCGGCGGCATAGCGGTTCTCGTACCAGGCGCAGGCATAGGGCAGGAACAGCGGGCCCAAGGGCAGGTCCAACAGCTTGGTGTCACCCGCGTTCAGCACGGCTGCGACGCCCTGGTTACCCACCACGGGCACGTTGTCGTCACCGAACACTTCGAAAGCCACGATCAGTTTGGACGACGCCACACCACCTTCGCTGGTCTTGACAGCTGTGACGCGGATGTTCTGAAAGCGGCGCCCCACCTTGCCGCTGTCCTGCGCTTGTTCGAACTCGCCTAGCTTGCCTTTCTTGACCACGGTGGCGTCGGTCACAGGCACGCCCAAGTCAGCCAGGCCATGGGGCTTGGCAGGTTTGATGGCAACAGCAGTAGAAGACAGCAGCAGGGCAGGCATGGCGTTGGCTCGAACAGAATGAGGACAACGCCATTGAAAGCCCTGCGCACAAGGACAGGTGTTTGCTCGGGTATTCAACCCAGCAAACCGGTGGGATAGCCTGATGCGCTTCAGGTCACCAGCAAGCCACGCAGCCGGGTTTCAAAGCGATCGATCTGGGCGGCATCGGGTAAGGCCGTGAACATCAATGCGTGGGCTTTCAAGGCTTCCTGCAGTGCCTGCGGCCAGTTGGCCAGAACCTTGAGCACGCCGTCCAGTTGGCCCTCGATGTCACCTCCTCTGCCCAGACCCTGATACAGGCTGACGGCTTGCTTCAATTGCGTCAAACGTTCAGGCCCCGTGTGATGCAAGGCTGCCAGCATCACCAGATGCGACTCCGGCGTAGCGGCCACCTTGCGGGACGCCACATCGCGCTGCTCATAGGCTGCGAACAAGCGCGCACGGTTGTAGAAGCGCTTGACGTGGCGAGGCGTCGGGTCTGCCGCCACCACCACCTCCTTCCACAGGTCCAGCGCATCCATGAAACGACCTGAGTCGTGCAGGCGAATGGCCCCACCCAAGGCCACGGTGATCGCTGCTCGGTGCGATACCAGCCAGCGCCAGATCAAGGCAGCCAGGGGCAGCGCGAAAGCCAGCCCCCACCACATGGCCGGAGTCAGGCGTGCCTCCGGGCCCGCGGCCACCAAGCTGGCTTGAGCGCGCGGCTCGACAGGGTCTGCCGATCGGTTGCCATTGAAGACGTCCAGGTCTCGCTGATCGAAGGCGTTGAGGGCTGAGGGCTTGTTGCCTGATCGGTTCAGCGGCGATGCGGTCTCTGCCGCCCGATCAATATCCTGCACATGGCCTTCCCCGCCTTCCTGCAGCACACGACCCCACATGAAGGCCAGCGACAGGATGCTCAGCACCGCGCCCAGCAAGACCAGTTGCAGGATCTGCTGTCGCCAGTTCGCCAGCAGCGTGAGCAGGCCATCCAGCACTCTGCGCCACCTGGGCTTGCTGTCCTCGCCCTTGGGGCGTTTGACCACGACCATCAGCTCCTTGAGGCGATCTTGCGCCTCAGGCACAGGCAGCTCGATGTGCACCAGCTTGCGCAGGTAGTCGCGCGCATAGGTGCCGGTTTCGTCCTTGACGGGTGGGGTGATGCAGCTCATCACCCGGTCCATGGCGGCCCCGATGACGACGAAACACTGGCCCACGTCCACGAGGTAGTTGGTCAGCTCCATCAGCCCGTTGACCGTCTCGACCGAACAGCGATCCAGGTCGTCAATGAAGATGACCAGGCGCCCACCCAAGGCGTCTGTCAACAGGCCAAACTCTGCGCGACAACGCTCGACCGTACCGGTGGGCTCCTTGCCCTCGTCAACCTGGCGGGCTTGGCCCAACAGGGCCTTGAGGGGCTCCAGGATCTGCAAGCCGCCGATCGTCCAACCTTTGGTGAACAGCAGAAGGATGAAGCCGATGAAACCGCCCAGCAAGGAGCGCTGCAACCAGGGAAAGAGCGTGGGCGGTGGCACGGTTTCGACCGCATCACGTATGGCCTGCTCTTCACTGGGGCGCAGCTTGCCGTCGGGGATGTGCGCCCGCACCGTGGCCAGCAGGTCCTGCGGCTGCTCGAACACACAGCGGCGCTCTGGCGCCACATCACGACGATCACCACACTGCTGCATCTGCGTGGCGGGCTCCCACAGCAGGGCGTGCTTCATGTAGCAGTAGATCTCGGGGCGCACCGGCACGGCCTTTTGCAAGGCCTGGACCAGTTCACGCACATCGCACGGGTCGGCGGGCAGGGTGGCTGGTTTGCCTGCAGCGGGCGGCGGCATATGGGCCAGCGCAGCCAGTGCGGCCACGCTATAAGGCTGTGTGTCTGGATCACGCGAGGCATCCAGCGCGTCGGCAGACGCCACGGCGCTGGCTGCTTCGGCACCCGATGCAGGGGCCACCGCCACCGTGGTGCCGTTTTTGGCCAGGGCCCGGCGGAAGGGGTCGAGCTTGTCGAGCGTGCGGCCTGTGACGATGGTCTGCTGCTGCTGCAGGATGTAGTGCTTGAAGTTCAACCTGAGGTTGTCCATGGCGGGCTGCGTGCCCACGCTGAACAGATCACCGGCCCCGACGGCGAGCGCGCCAGCCATGGCCACGGCCACGGATCGATAGAACCAGCCACGCCCCCAGATCAGGCGGCTGCGCACGCGCAACCAGGCGAAGGGCTGGCGCCAGAACTGCGGCACGGCCTGTTGCATGACCACGTTGAACAAGGCCGTGAGCTGGCGCCCTTCCTGCTGATGGTGCCAGGCGTTGAACCAGGCGGTGCGAAAGCCGGCCTGCTTCAGATCCGTCTGGAGCATGCGCATGACGCTGCTCTTGCCGCATCCCCATTCGCCCGTCACCGCCAAGGTGATGCGGGGTTCGGTACGGGCGTTGCGGATGAAGGCCGACAAGGCCTCCACAGCGGGCCGAAAGCCCAGCCGGTCAGAGGCCTTGTCCGCCACGGGCTGGTCGCTGCTCAGCACCATGGCCACTTGCCCGATGGGCTCGTCTTGCGCCTCGGCGGTGCTGCGCCCGCTGGCGTCCACGAACACCAACAGGGCTGCGGCAGATAGCCCCGTCAGCAACAACAGCAAGACATACCAGGGCGCCCAGTGCCGCTCATACGTGGCCAAGGGCAACCAGTGCTGGCCGTTGTCGAAGGTGGTGTGCAGGCTACCACCGGCACCCGCCACCCATCCCTGCTTGCCATCCGCGCTGAAGCGGATCACGCGTGCGTGGCCGCCCGGTGCGGGCTGGCTCTGCCAGTTGCGCCCGCCATCCAGTGTCTGCAGCAGTGTGCCTTCACCAGCTGCCCACATCTGGCTGCCATTGCCCAGAACGGCCACGCTGTGCAACCAGGCGCCCGTGCCCGTGCGGCCCATGGGCTTGCTGGTGCCACCTGGGCTGGTGCTCCAGGCCAGCCAGCTCTTGCCACCGTCTTCGGTGCTCAGCACCACACCTTGAGATCCCACCACCCAGCCGCGCTGGCCATCGCCCGTGAACTGCAGATCCGTGAGGCGTTGCGGGGCACCTTCAGGCAAGCTGACTTGAGGTACCCAGACTTGCCCGCCATCGCGGCTGGCCAGCACATGCCGCCCACTGCTCATCCAGAGTTGCTGCCCATCAGCATTCAGATGCAGGCGCGCATCCCGACCCGCAAAGGCTTGAGACACGATGACGATCTGGCCTTTGTCAGCACGCACCCAGGTCTGGCCGCCATCGTTGGTTGACGCCAGGAAGCGCGCGCCGGCCACCCAGCCACGCCGGCCGTCCGCGGAGAAGCGCACGGCATGCAGATCGCGGGACTCCGGGCTGCGCGGCTCCAGGACCTGCAAGGACCAGGTGGTGCCGCCATCCAGGCTGGCCGCCAAGGTGCCACTGTCACCCACGGCCCAGATCCGGCGGCCATCGGCAGACACGGACAAGGCGCGCAACTGCCCGGGTTGCTGAACCGCATCAGGCTTGGTAGAGCCAGATGCGGTCACCGCAGGCAGGGTACGCACGTACCAGGTGACCCCACCGTCACGGGTACCCAACATCTCGCCCCAAGGCCCGATGGCCCAACCTTGCTGCCCATCAGCCGCGAAGGCGAAATCGGCCAGGACGTCCTCGCCGCCCGCCAGGCGCATCCAATGGGCGCCGCCATCTTGGGTGCCCAGCAGCGTGCCATGGTCGCCCACGGCCCAGCCGCGCTGGCCGTCCGGATCGACATGGATGGCGCGCAAGGTATGGCGCGTCAGGCTGGCTTGTTCATCCCACTTGCTGCCCCCCTCCTGGGTGAACAGGATGCGGCCGTTGGCGCCAACCACCCAGACACGCTGACCATCGGCCATGGCGCTGATGCCCTGCCAATCGTCCTTCGCACCTCGCCCTGCGTCAAAGAAGTTGCTGGCCACACCCGGGTCATAGCGCACGACGGTGCCTTTGCTACCCGCTTGCCATGCGAACTTGCCCGCTGCGCTCACCGCCTGAATGGGCACGACAGCGCCTGTGCGGCCCACGACCGAGCTCCACTTCCCGCCCCCGTCTTCACTGTGATAGGCCTGGCCGCGCTCACCCACCACCACCACAAGACCATCTCGGCTGGCGCTCACGCTCGTGAGATTGTCCTTGGTGGGCTGGACATAGGCCTGCGCTTGCCAGGTACGGCCCAGATCCGCTGTTTGCAGGAACACGCCCGCATCACCCACGAGCCAGCCACGTCGGCCGTCAGCCGTGAAGGCCACTGATCGCAAGGTGGCATTGCCCACCAGGGCGGGCAGCTTCTGCGCCGCCCAATGTCTGCCACCATCGCTGGTGGCCAGCAGCACACCCTGCTCGCCCACGGCCCAGCCTTGCTGCGCGTTGATGAAGTACACACCCTTGAGGGCCACACGCAGCGGGTCGCTCACCAGGGAGACCGCCCTCGCTGAGAATGACTCCGGTGGTGGCGCCACCACATCGGTCTTGGGCGTGGCAAGCTTCTGAGCCACGGGGGGCGCTTTGGTCGCCTTGGGTGGCACAGGCTGGACGACCTTGCTGACCTCGGGTGGGGCGTTCCCTTCCACCACAGGCCGTACAGGCAGCGAGAACGACTTCAGCTGCTCGGGCGATCGGATGGTCTGCACCTGCTGCTGAACCGACGGCCGCGCCTTCTGCTCGACAACATTGTCCGCAGACACCGACGCACCGGGCTGCACCAAAGGGGCTTCGGGCACGGCATTGGCCGTCGCCGCATGGGCGCTGGGCAGCCCGGGCAACCAGTCCAACCAGCGAAAACGGCGTAGATCCACGCTGGCCGTAGGCGCCCCGGTCGGTGCGGCATCCCCCTTGACGGGCGCTTGCTGCGCGGTCGGCGGGTTCTGTTGTGTCCAGCTCAGGCCACCATCAGCCGAGTGCAGGATCAGGCCATCATCACCCACCACCCAGACCTCGCCCGTGCCGGGCAGGTGATAGACCGCGTTCAGATCACCCTGGACCACCGTGCGCTTGAAGGCGTTGTACTCAAGGGGTTGCGACAACCAGGTCCACAAGCCGACGTCGCTCAGACGGCTGGCGCGCCAGGCATCTGCCGCCGGCAATTGCCGACTGGCCAGCCAGGTGCCCGCGGCCGCCAGGATCACGCACAGCAGCAACAAACCCAGGTGCAACCAGCGTGGCATGTGAAAGCGCGCTGTCCAGCGATGGGGGCGCCCGCCACCGCCACCCGACGAGCCTCCACCACCTTGCCCGCCACCGCCGACGTCGTCACCCTTGACCGGCAGCTTGGGCTCGACCGTCGCGTTCGAGCTGGACTCGCTCATGGCTTGTTCACTGGACGCTTGCATGCGGCGACTTCCCTCAGACATTCATGGTGGTGATCCCAGGCTATGTCACTTGTAGCGCCAGGGCCATCCCAAGGTCTTGGGGCCGCTCAAGCTTTATGGCGGCGATGTTGCCGGCCCGCAACCTCAGGCGCCTGGCTTGCCGTCCTCGTCGGGTATCAGATCGGCAGTGCCGGCCCCTCGGCACCCAACAGCGCCAATGCACCACAACCGCGCGTCTGGTACAGGTCCACCCGGTCCACCTGGGGCAGCACCTCGTGCGCCTTGTTCAATATCCAGTGCGACAAGCTTGCCGCATCGCAATCGGCCAGGCCCGGCAGTTCGTGCAGGGGTTGGTGGTCCAGCATTTTGAAGATGGGGTTGAACAGGGTTTTCACATCACCGAAGTCGACCGTCCAGCCCATGACTTCGTCCAGCGGGGCGGCCAGATGCAGGCGCAAGGTGTAGGTGTGGCCATGGATGGCCGCATGCGGGTCGTCGGCCGGCGCATGCTGCAGGAACAGGGCACTGTCGAGCGTCATCTCCTTCCAGATGCGGTAGTCCTGGCCATTGAAGTTGGCGCCACAAGAGCCCGTCTCGTACACGGTCACCCATGAGAGCTCGGGCAAGACCACCTTCAGCCGCGACCACAACCAACCGGCGATGACCTCGCTGGTGGGATTGGCCAGCCCCTCGATGTCGTTGAGGTACTTGTGGTTGAGCTGATAGTGAAAGGGTGCCCAGATGGCATCGAGGTGGTCGTAGTCGATGCTGATATCGCGCCCGCCTGCGTTCTGGTTGGCATGCACGATCACTTCAAAGCCGTGGCCATGCAGGCGCCCGCATTTGTGCCCCAGCGGCACATGGGGCAGCTTGTGGGCAGATTGAAAGCGGTAGCGTCGCCACACGTGCGCCTGATCGTGGCGATCCAGGTCCACCCCCTGGTCGGCCGTGCTCTGGATGCCGACCTGTTCCAGCCCGCTCACCCGCTGCCGGGTGACGAGCTCATCGCGCAACCAGCGCGCCAGGTTTTCATCGGTGGGCGGCAGCTCTGCGGGCAGCACCTCGTTGAGCAGGCGGTAATCCAGCTGCGAGGTGCAGGCGGCCAGGCGCTGGCCCAAGGTGTGAACTTCGGCGCCAGGATAAGGCGCCCAGCCTGCTGGCAAGTCAGCGCGGATGCGGGCGACAAAACTGTGGCCGTGCAAGCCATGCGAGCGATGCCCGCTGGGCAAGACGCCGACCTGGCGGGCGGATTCGAAATGGCGGGACGCCGTATGAAGCGTGGTGAAAGTCATCAAGCGCTCACATCAAATGGCCGAATCCAGCAAAGGCCTGGTCAACATGAAAATCGAGAAGGCCAGCGAAAGGGCGCCCATGGACCAGACAGCAGCCATGACAAAGGCGGGATCACGCGCCCCGCCCAGTTTGTACAGTCCGCCAGCCATCGGCAACAAGGCCACGGCCGAGCTGAGCAGCGCCGCGTCCCGGGCGTGTGAGATGGCGCCCGCTTGCACGCTGGCCAAGGTCAGTGGCGTGTTGACGATGAAGGCCGCATAGGCCAGCCAGGTCAGGCCCAGCCAGGCGGCGGCGGCCACCGTCAGCCTGAAATACTTTGATTGGGTGGAAGCTGCTGTCATGACACGTCGCTCTTCTTGCTGCTGCCCCTGGCCTGATCAACCGGGTACTTCCGCTCGTTGATGGCCATCTTCTCAGAAGCAGCCGCCATGAGATCCACACCCAGGGACGACGACAGTTGCACCAGATACAGCAACACGTCCGCCATCTCGTGAGCCACCGCCTGCTTCTTGTCCACATCCAGCAGGCGACTTTGTTCTTCCGTCATCCACTGGAAATGCTCCAGCAACTCACCAGCCTCCACGATCAAGGCCGAGGCCAGGTTCTTGGGTGAGTGGAACTGCCCCCAGTCGCGCGCATCGGCGAACTGCTGGAGGCGTTGGGCGAGCTGGGCCACGGAGGCGGGCTTGTGCTGATCGGCGGACACGGTAGATGGGCACAGGGCCTGGAACAAATCGAGACGCTAGTATCCTGCCGATTGAGCCACCTTGGCCCATGAGGGCAAAACCACCTGAAACAGGCAGCGGTGGCGACATGAATGCCCCGCCAGACCGGTTTTTCGAGCAAATACGCGTGCGTGCCCCCCGCTATGTTGATCACAGGCGTCGTGCCACATTGGCAACGCCACAGCAACGCCGGTTGGAGGCCCCATGCCACATGCCATTTCTCGCAAGCTGTTTGCCACCTGCGCCCTGGGCGCCCTTGTGATGCTGTCCGGCTCCAGCGCGGTACACGCTGCGGCGCCCCACACGTCCACGCCCTTGCACGAGGCGAGCAGGCAGGTCGAAGCCTTCGCCGCCGGAGAAATCCCTTGTAACAACGACGGCGTGAAGGAAGCGATTTCACTGATCTATGAGCAAGACGATGTGGCCACCGCCAGTGCGGTCGCGCTGCGCTGCGAGACCCTTGCGGCGACCCAGGCTCGCCCCTTCAACCGCGTGATCGCCTCGCGCATCAAGGCCATGATCGCCATGCGCATGCGCGACATGGCGGCGCTCAAACACGCGGGGGAAACGCTGGTGAGCGAATCGCCCGTGCCCGAGTACGTGGCCGATGGGCACCTGTTCATCGCGTTTGCCTGCGTGTTCGGTGGCAACCCACGCTGTGCTCGCGAGCACATCGACACCGCCAGAACCCTGTTCACGCAACTGCGTGTCAATGAGGCGCTGGATCAGCTTCAGCCCCTCGAGCAAACCTTGGCACGTCTGGAATCAAGCGCCGACAAGGACTGAGCCCGGCCTCGTCTCAGCTTGGCTTCTTCTCAACCTTGGGGCGGCCAGGCTTGAGCGGCTGCAGCTTGTCCAGGGCGATCTGCAAGGCGCTGTCTGGCAAACCGGCCAGCACCTGCAGGCCTGCGCGCAGCAGTTCGCTCTTCTTGGCCGGGCGCTTGAAGCCGATGGCGCGCACCTTGAGCTGATCGATCAGCGCCCAGTCGTCTGCCGGCATGGTGAAGCTGTCGCGTACCAGCTTGACCTTGAGCTTCACGGGCTTGGCCGCCTTGGCTGGCGCGGCCTTCACCACGGCTTTGACTTCGGGCTTCACTTCAGGCTTGCTGATCACGGCAGCCTTTTTGGCTGCGGGCGCCTTCTTCGCGACGACCTTCACGATGGCGGTCTTGCTGGCAACCTTGCTGGCGGCCTTCTTGGCGGGGGCTTTTTTGGCGGGTGTCTGAGCCATTTTCAATCTCCGGTATAAATGATTTATACGATTTATACCAAAGTTTGAACCAACTAGTCCAGTTCGATGACGGTATCACCCGCTGCAGCCTGACATCCATCAAGAATCGGCGACCACCCACGATGGATGAGCACCTTCTTGTCTGCGTGGCAGAACTCGATGCGTTGCGCCTGGGGTGCTTCACGCTGCACAAAAGCCTCGATGGCAGCGGGCATGCTGATGCGCAACTGCTGCTGATCCAGATCCTCCTGGGGGTGATCATCCGTGTGCACGAATGGGATGAAGGGTGCCGCCCACAACAACCAGCGGCTGCCCAAGTCCACCACGCTGGGCTCGTAGCCCTTGCCTTGCAGCCAGGCCTGAGCCGCCGCCCGCTCGTCTGGCGCGCTCGGCAGACGCGTGCCGCCCCAGGCCGTAGCCATCAACTCCATCACCCACTGGTTGCAGTTCTGGTAGCGCACGCTGAAGGCATGGGCATTGGCGCTGTACTGGCTGCCCAGCACCTGCAAGGCCTGCCGCTTGTCCATCGCAGCCTGCTCCAGCAGGTGCCCCTTGTCATCGGGCAGGAGCACCACCGACAGATAACCCACGGAAGGGTTGTCGGTGCCCAGCAGGAAGCCGGAGATGCCCTGGTCATACACCCGAGGCTTGCCTTCGTCGCACGCGTAATAGAGCTGGCGCACCGACCAGGGCGCGTTCTCGCTGTGTGCCAGCGCGATGCCGGCATGCGAGTAGCGGATGCCAAAGCGCCCCAGATCCAGGCCTGAGCGCGCCACCAGGGCCACACCTTGCCCGGACTGGCTCAGCGTGTTCTTGATGATGTCGGCGAATCGGTAGAGCGTGTCTTGCTGCGCTGCGGTGAGCCTGGCCTGGCGATCGCAGAGGTGGAAATCACCGGCGTGCGCCTCGGCGGACAGCACCAGCGACGCCGCGACCAGCGCAGCCGCTTCGCCCAGATAACGCCCGCCCACTCTCAATCAACGCACCATCACAGCACGACGGGGCGGCTGGCCAGCTCGCGGTACCAGTGGTCTTCCATCACCAGGAAGAAGGGCTGGCGTGGCTCACCCGCGGCAAAGGCCACACCGAAGGGGCGAGGCTGCGCCGTCACGATGGCGCCCTCGCGCACCTGACCGTTGTCAACGGCCTTCTGAGGCAGCAGCAGGTAGAACTCGTCGCGCTGGGCCTGATCGGCGGTGGCTTGCAGCTTGAGGCGGACCATGCCGGGTTGATCGTCCAGCGCGGCCATTTCCACCACCTTGTAGTCACCGGCGGCCGTCTTGTCGTCCTTGGTCGAACTCTGGCTGGACTTCTTGATGGAGGTGGACACGCTGCCCACTGCCGTGCTGATGCTGTCGGAAATGGAGGCGGAGATGGTGGTGTCGGCATGCGCCATGTTGGCGGCCAGACCACAGGCCAGGGCCATCGACATGGCGATTGAGCGGATAGGGCGTTGCAGCATGGTGAAGAAGGCGTTCATGAACGCGGACAGCGCGTTCTTCTGCCCGGATTTTCTGCCATTTCCCCATGCGGCACAAAGATTTACCAAGTCAGGCCGGCTGGCGCACCATCTCGATGGCATCAAACGGACACACAACGGCACATTTCGCACAGCCCGTGCAGTGCGCCTCGTCGTGCAGGGTCGAACACTTGGGGCCCCAGTCATGGGGGCCTTGCACCTCCAGCCACAGCACATGCGGTGGGCAGGCGCTGATGCACCGGCCGCAACCCGTGCACCTTTGTGGATCAATGACGGGCAAGGCGCGAGGCATCCGGCTTTTCATTCCCTGTGTTCCAACCCCAAAGGATACCCAGGCATGTTGGCGAAAGCACCTAAGCCTTGCAAGCGCCCCTGATCGGTACACTGCACCCGTCTCAACGATCACCACACTGAGGTTTCATGAACGCCAAGATCCTTGTTGCACTGGCCCTGTCCGCGATGGCCATGCAGGCCCAGGCCGCCGATCCCAAGCCGAGCACGCAGAAGCTGCCCTCGGGCGTAGAAGTGACGCACCTCACCGTGGGCAAGGGTGCCAAGCCCTCTGGCACCGCCACAGTGAAGGTGCACTACGAGGGCAAGCTGGCCAACGGCAAGGTGTTCGACAGCTCGTACAAGGACGGCCAGCCCATCAGCTTCCCGCTTGACCGCGTGATCAAGTGCTGGACAGAAGGCGTGCAGACCATGCAGGTTGGGGGCAAAGCCACACTGCGTTGCCCGTCGAAGACGGCCTACGGCGCGGCAGGCGCGGGCGGTGTGATTCCGCCCAACGCCGACCTGACCTTCACCGTCGAGCTGCTGGGTATCGAGAACTGATCAGCTCAGCTGAGCACACCCCGACCACCCTTGCGCAAGCCCTTGCCGTACTCATGTGACTGACGTACGGCACGGTGCACATCCTGGTCGGTCATCCCGATGCCTTGCAGGAACTGATCGCGCAGCTTCAGCACCGAATCGACCGACTCTTCCGAGGCTTCGATCAGGTAACCCTGGATGCGCTCCAGCTCGCCAATCTGGCTTTCCGTGAAAGTGGGCTTGGACCAGATCGGCAACATGGCGCAGGGCGCGAGGCCCCAGGCTGTGGGATTGAGGTGCACCTCTTGTGCCAGCATGGCCTGGTTCAGGTCTTCCAGGGTGCTGGACTCCAGATCCTCGATCAAGCCGTTTTCCACCACCTGGGCGGCTACCACCCGCGGTTCGGCCACATCAATCACCACGCGACACAGCACCTTGTCGCCGTAGGCGTGCAAGCGGTGTCGCCAATGGCCCTGATACAGACAGGCCGGGGCAATCGGTTGATCGCTGTCTGACGAAACATTGTCAAACCAGTTCATGGCGCCATCCTCCGTGAGATCGGTTTCAGGAAGGTGCCCTCTGCGGTACAGCACAGGTCACTGGTGACCATCATGCAGAAATCGCGCCCGGTTTGGTGGAAGGAATTGGCATGAAAACCCCGAATTGGGGGTTTCATGCAACGAGGCCCCACAAGGGCATGATTCGCCCTTATGCTGGACGGCTGTCAGAAGAAGTCGATGCCGGCCGCAGGGGCTGGTTCGTTGCTGCCGCCGCCACCGTGAACGGCATGCTCTTCCGGCGTGGAATAGGTGGCCTGCAGGGCAGCCAGCCAGTCATTCAGATCTGGCAAAGCAGTAGTGCCTGTCGCCAGATGGTCTTCCAGCTTGCGCATGTCTTCGCACACATGGGTCAGGATCTGCGTCATGCGGTCTTCGTGCTGAAGCGCCACCAGAATCTGATCCAGGTTCTTGCGAACATTGCCATTGAGATCACAGAGCACCTGCGATGCCGAGGTGAGCTCTACCAGGGAATGAAAGACACTCCCGACAGATTCGTGCAGCACCTGGTGCGATAGCGCCCCATCCTTGCCCACCACCGTGGCCTTGGCGCGCAGGCCCTCGATTTCCTTGAGGATGCCGTCCAGCTGCGCCGACAGATCCTTGTTGAGATGCTCGGATCGGCCGATCGCCTGGATGAGTTCATCGGCCACGGCAAAGAAGGAAACGAGCAAATCGACCACGGTCGAGCTGGAGGCGCGCAAGCACTGGTCGATTTGCTGGCGCCAGATGGGCATGACGCCTCGGGTAATCGCGGCCAGGCGATCATCTTGTTCAGCTTTGATATCGGTGGACATGGCCCTCTCCATCTGACGGATCAACCCAGGATGCCGTCGCTGGCCCACTCGTTCAAGCCGGTCGGACCACGGCAAGCGCCATTCTTGCCAATATCCGCACGGCTTGTTGCTGGATTTGAGGGACTTTTGCAGGCTGTTTGACCGCTCAAGCGGCAAACGCCCATCCCCAACGGATTCAGCGCAAGTGGTTCGTCAGCGTCACTTCATAGGTGATGCCCAGCTTGGATGCCCCGCCTCGTTGGGAGCTGAAATACAGCCTGCTGCCGTCTGGCGAGAAAGCCGGGCCGGTCAACTCGGAACCATCCTGGCCGACCACCTGCAACAAGACCTGCACCGAGCGATCCGGATGGATCAGGCACAGTTCCATGTTGCCACCGTCTTCTGCAACCAGCACGTCTCCCCACTGGCTGACGGTCAGGTTGTCAACGCCCGACAGCACATTATTGGGGGCCGCTACCCGCGCAAAATCGTAGATGACCTCGACAGTCTGCGCGCTGTGGTCATAGGCCCAGATGCGGTTGTCGCCTTTGGTCGAGAAGTACACGAGCCCTTCGACGTACCACAGGCCTTCACCGCCCTTGAAGACGGTGCCGGGCGCCTTGTCCTTCAGGATGCTGCGAACCAGCCCCTGCGCCACACCGGGCTGCTCGACGTCCTGCCACTCGACGCGCTGAGGGCTGCCCAGATCCAGATCTGCGCCGGGATACTGGTTGACCGGCACATTGACCAGCTTCATCACCTGGAGGCGCCCCCGCTCCAGCCGCGGGCGTGCCGCATCCTGTGGCCAGTCCTCACTGCTGCATACGAAACGGTAAAAGCGGCCGCTGGGGTCGTCCTCGGTCAGATACAAGATCTTGCTGGCCGGATCCACCGCCACCGCCTCATGCTTGAAAATGCCCAGGGCGGGCCGCGGGCGGGCATCCGTCATGCGACCCTGGGGATAGACCTCCCACACGCGCCCCAGATCGAACTCTTCGCCAGACAACCAGGTCTGCCACGGTGTCTTGCCACCCGCACAGTTGGACGTGGTTGCGGCCAGCAGTCGCCGAGCATCGATCACCTCGCATTGCGCATCAAAGCGCAGCATGCCCACACCACCTACCAGCGGCACCTCGCTGTTGCTGACATAGATCCACCCGCCATCGGCCATCGCGAAGGTCGCCCCGCCGTCAGGAAAGGCATGCCACGCATACGATGAAGACTTGGCCGGCTTTTTGCCGAACTGCGCCACCACACGGCTGCTAAAACCGGCAGGCAGGCGAATGCCATTGGCATCAGGGGCGCCCAAGGGGCCGATATCCTGCAAACGGGTACGGCCAGGCATCGGCATGGATGGCGCGGCAGAAACCATCCCTGTTGCCGAGGCCGCCATCGCGCCAGCGGTCCAGAACGTCAGTCGCAGAAAATCACGCCGAGCTTCGGGCGTCAGGTTCGCGGGCACAGTCACGGCAACACCTCAGGTCAATAGACGATTTTTTAGTTTGACATGGGGTCATGACGATCGTGCGTCAGCTTGCGGACAATCTGCCAGCCAGCACGACGTGATCCGCGTGCATCACCCACATTGCCAGGCCAGAAGGTGCAGGGTTTACCATTTCCCGATTCGCACCACGTCCACGCCATGAAGGTCTCCCAACGCGCCCAAGCCATCACCCCCTTCCTGGCCATGGAGTTCGGCAAACGCGCCGCCGAGCTGGAAGCCGCCGGGCACCGCGTGATCCGCCTCAACCTGGGCGAGCCTGACTTTGGCGCGCCACCGGCCGTGCGGGCCGAGCTGCAACGCATCGCGGCCGACACCGCCATGCCCTACACCGGCGCGCTGGGCCTGCCCGCCTTGCGCGAGGCCATTGCCCGCTTCTACCAACAGGCCCACGGCCTGAGCCTGAACCCCGAACGCGTGGTGGTGACCGCTGGCGCCTCGGCCGCCTTGCTGCTGCTCACCGCCGCCCTGGTGGACCCTGGCGACGAGGTGCTGGTGGGTGACCCGTCCTACCCGTGCAACCGGCAGTTCCTCAGCGGCTTTGGCGCCAAGGTGCGCCTGGTGCCCACCGACGCCGGCTCACGCTTCCAGCTGGATCTGGCAGCCGTACAGCGCCACTGGAGCGCCCGCACCCGTGGCCTGATGATCGCCACGCCCTCGAACCCCACCGGCACCTCGGTGCCCCCCGCCGAGCTGGCCGCCATCTGCGACTGGGCCCGCCAACACGGCGCCTGGCGCATCGTGGACGAGATCTACCTCAACCTCAGCGATACCGAGGCCGCCAGCGGCCACACCGCGCCCACGATCCTCGCGGCCGACCCTGGCGCCTGCGTGATCAACAGTTTTTCCAAGTATTTCGGGATGACGGGCTGGCGCCTGGGCTGGGCCGTGGTGCCCGAGGAGATGGTGCCCGTGATGGAGCGCCTGGCGCAGAACTACTACATCTGCGCCTCCACCCCCGCGCAGCTGGCCGCCCTGGCCTGCTTCACGCCCGAATCCATCGCCGTGTGCGAAGCCCGCAAACGCGAGTTTGGCGAACGCCGCGCCCTGGTGCTGCAAGGCCTGGCCGACATCGGCCTGCACGTGCCCGTGCCACCCGATGGCGCCTTCTATGTCTACATCGACGTCAGCTCAACCGGGCTGGATGCCATGCAGTTCTGCGAGCGGGCGCTTCAGGAAGCCCATGTGGCGCTGACGCCGGGGTATGACTTCGGGCAGTGCAGCGCGAAGGGGCATGTGAGGTTGTCTTACGCCGCATCCCAAGAGGATCTGAGCGAAGGGCTCAAGCGGCTCAAGGGATTTGTGGCGGGGCTGCCTGGCCACCCCGCCCGGGTATAGCCCTGTCAGGCGCGGCTTGCGCCGGCTCTGCGTCGCAGTTGAGCGGCGACCAGCCCTGCCGCCCCCATCAAGGCCATCAGTTGCGTGCCCAGTTCGTCAACTGCAGGAATGGTGGTGCGGGTCATGGCGTAGATGCCGGCTTCCGTCGTGGTCAAGGCGCTGCTCACCACCTTCAAGCCGGATTGTTGTGTGTAGTTCAAGTGCACCCATCCATACTCGTAAGTGCCGCTTTGCTTGTATTTGACCGAGAAGCCCAGATAGATATCCGGGTCGTTGCCGGTGAGCGAGACGATGTCCTGATTCGGCCCTACGGACATGTCCTTGACATGGAAGAACGATGTGAACGAACCATCGGCAATGGTTCGATCCGAAATCTCGGCACCCGGCGTGACCGCGAACACATCGACATCCTGGATGTACGTGAGGTAGGTCGGGGTGGCCGTCATCCTGGCGTAGCTGCTCTTGCCCGCGGCGTTGTCGAACTGCACGTCGACATAAGGAAACGGGTAGGCGCTCGTGCCAAAGGTCAAGGCATAGGCTGACTCATAGCCAGACAGCGGCATGGCCGGGGTGCCATAGTAGAGCGGCGCCACGGCCACCTGGTTGTCGATGATGTCGGCCTTGGCACTGGTGGCCAGAAACGTGAGCGCGGCCAGGCAAGTGAACGCGCACCGAATGGGGGTCTTCATGTATTCCTCCTTGGTTGAATGTGGCTCAGTGCGGCCTGAAAGCGCGAGAATCGATCGTTCCCATTTGCCCACAAGCGTGATTGACTGAGCGTCATGATGGTGCCAGCCGGGGCGCCCTCGCTCCATGCGGGTTTACGCAAGGTGTTAAGCGATGTGTAGATGCCTCCATACCACGAGACCCTTGAACTAGCGCGATGGCGGCTGCCAGACCTTCCCGCACAAACCTCGGTACACGAAGCTGCCGCTGGGTTGTGAGGGCTGGCTGCCTTGCGACTCCAGCGACACCGCCAGCTCCGTGGCCTCTCGGAATACGGACTCGGCAGGTTCAGCCAATTGCACGCTGACAAACTTCCTGTCGCTCATGTCCGGCACGGCGGCAACAGGGTGCGGCTGCCCGGCCTTGTCGATCCGCCACAAGTACAGCGTCTGGCCTTGCGGCACCGCCACGGGCACCTGCTGTTTGATGTCCACCCTCAGGCCTTTGCGCAGGCTGGACACCACCAGGCCCGCCTGGCCATTGGCGGTGGCCAACACACCTACATAGCTCTCCGGCAACTGAGAAGGAATCTGGCTGGACTCCATCTGGCTCGGCAGCGTCTGCAACAAGGTGGGCAAGACCATGCCCAATGCCAGGCCGACAGCCAGCATGCCCGAGGGCACCGGCCCGAACCAGCGCGACCACCATGAGCCGGCGGGCGATGTCTGGCGTGCGCTGCTGCTACCAAACACACGCGATGCCAGACGCGGCCACAGGCCAGGATCCACAGGCAAGGGGGCTTGCGCCACCAAGGAGCCGGCCAGGGTGTCATGCCAGCCCCACACGGCCTGCTGGATGTCCTGGCGCTGGCGCATCAAGGCCTCGAACCGCCTGCGTGCCGGCGCGGGCATGCTGCCCATGGCGTACTCGGCGGCCAGGCGGTCTACCGTATCCGGGTGCTGATGCCAGTAGGTCTTCATGCTCATGCGGCACCACCTGTCATGCATTGGCGCAAGGCCAGCAAACTGCGCCGCGTCCAGGCCTTGACGGTACCCAGAGGGCGTTGCATGCGCTCAGCCAGCTCCATGTGGGTCAAGCCTTCCAGGTAAGACAAGAGCACCGCCTGCCGGGGCTCTGGCGCCAGTTGCTTCAAACACGCTTGCAGGCAGTGATCATCTTGCGCCATGGCCAGTTGATCGAACACATCCGGGCTGTCACTGGGTGCGTCATGCGTGAATTCATCGCCATCGCCACTCACGCCATGCAAGGACACATCAGCAGGGCGCTTGCGTGCATGGTCAATGGCCCGGTTGCGCGTGATCACACACAACCAGCCCAGGCTGCGCGCCACGGGCGCCTGCATGTCAGCCGCCTTGTGCCACAACCCTGCAAACACGTCCTGCACCACGTCTTCGGCCAAGGCCCGGTCTTGCAACACGCGGTTCGCTGTAGCTAGCAAGAGGCCAGCTGTCAGGTCGTACAGGGCCTTGAAGGCGGCCCTGTCCCCCATGGCGACGCTTGCCAGCAAGGTTTCCACTTCTTGAGCCTGGATCATGAGCGAGCCGCCTCATCCCTGGTGCATTGAGCGTGGGATCTTAAGGCAGGGATGCACGCAGCAGGGCCCGCCCTTGACCAAAGTCAAGGGGCTCAGACTCAGTAGCTGGATCCCGTGGTGGCAGGCGTGGGTGCCGCGCCAGGCTTGACCACATGCCACACGCCACCCTTGCTGTCGCCATTGCGATCACCAGGCTTGGCATCGCCAATGAAGTAGTACAGGGGGCTGCCGTTGAAGGTCCAGTGCTGCATGTCGTCGTGCTCGAAACGGGCCACGCCGCTCATAGGCTTGGTGCCAGCGGTGGGCGCAGCCACATAGGGCGGCCAGCTTTGCAGGCAGCCGCCCGCGCAGTTGCTCTTGTTGGGCTGATCCTTGTCAAAGGTGTAGAGCGTGCGGCCAGCCGCATCGGTGAGCACGCCGCCCTGCACCACAGGCTGCGCCTGCGCGGTAGAGGCGATCAAGGCGAACAGGGCCAGACGAGCGGCGGATTGGGCAGCAGATTGGGTAAAGGAAGCAACGGACATCTTGGTTCTCCAGATTGAATGTGGGGTTGAACAGGGGGCAAAGTTGCCCTGCCTGACTGAAGAACGGAAGGGATGCGGGTTTGGATGCAGGGGGTGCGAAAAAAATGTGCGAGGCACCTCGGAGCTGGGCAGACCGTGCCTGCGCTTCACGACTGCGCAAGCGTTCGCAGCATGCGCTCCAGATCCGGCAACCTCGCCTGACTGGCCGCATCCGCCGGCAAGTGGCCAGGTAGCGCATCCAGGAAAGCCCGCTGCGACAACAACTGCCGAACCTCTTCGGCCAGATAGCGCCTCAACTCGTCAGGCGCTTGCATGCACTCGTTCAAGAACACATCTCGGCCGTCGATCACGCTGATCAAGTCGCCAAGATCGTGGCTGAACAGATAGTCGTTTTGCCCTCGCCCATGAAACGCCTCCAGCTTGGTGGCGACAAAAACAGGCGCTTGAACCACGTGAATGGCCAGCCCGCTGGGCAGCACCATCGTGGCGGCAGACGTCACGGCCAAGGGATACCAGCGGTTGCTGAACCCCAGGATGGCCTCCAGTGTGGGCATCACGTCCACCGTGACGTGGTCCACACGCCACCGGCAGATCGGTGCATCAGGGCTCATGTCGGGCTTGAATCCCTGCGCCCGCAGAGCGACCTCGACTTCATCGAACTCGGCCCGAGCCAGTACCTGCGCAACCAGATCCACATCCTCGGTTGGCCGGATACTCGGCATGGCAGGATCCGTGATCAACAGGCCCACCACTGCGCCGCCCGTGAACACGAGACGGCGCCTTAGCGCATCACCCAGACGGTGCGCCACCACTTCCAGCATGGCCACATTGGGGTCATTCGGATTGAGCGCCATGTTCACGCCGCCCACTGCTCATCAAGCAGCTTGATCGCCAGGGCCCGCTCACGCGGGCTGCCTCCCCGAATCGCGTCGACCAGCACCAGCAACTCATACAGCGCAGGGTTGCGCACCGCCGCCTCCGGCACGGTTGGGTAAAGAGGGGTGAAGGCCATGCCGCGCACCGTGCCCGATTTGTGGGGCCACACCGGTACCGGCTCGCTGGACTGGACGATCTTGTCTTTCAACGGCGCCGCCGCGTATGAGGTGGGCATGCCCCGCGTCAGTTCACCCCGCGTAGCGGGAAAGCAGTAGCGGGCACCGTGTTGAACAAACAGACGCAAGGCTTCGCGGACAACACGGGGCTTGCCCCGTTCATCCTTATGAGCCAATTGCGCCGTCACCGCACGGTCTACGGCGGCATGAATCTCGGATGCCGTCAGGCTCAATTCAGCCGACAAAGCGGCGTAAGAGGGCGCATCGCCCTGTTCCAGCGACAAACGCAAGAGCACCACCAGATCCTGGGGGCGCAAGGTGACTTGAGGATTGGATCGAGCCATGAAGAAGGTGCGCCGCACGCGCATTCTCTATTCGCGAATAGAGAATGTAGCGTGAGAGTGCGCGTTTGACAAGGGCTGTGGGCGCCCGTGGCAGACTGCACCCCTCAGGATCGCTCTCTTTGCCGACGACATGCCCACCCACACCGCAACGCCAGATGGCAACCCTGACGACGCACTGCGCGCCCGCATCCGCCACGCCGCCGAGATCATCGACCAGGCTGATGGCCTGATCGTGGCGGCAGGCGCCGGCATGGGCGTGGATTCCGGCCTGCCTGATTTCCGCGGGCCGGAGGGCTTCTGGCAGGCTTACCCCACACTGGGCCGCGCTGGCCTGGGTTTCATGGACGTGGCCAACCCGCGCGCCTTTGGCCGCACACCCGAGCTCGCCTGGGGCTTTTATGGCCACCGCCTGGCGCTCTACCGCGCCACCCAGCCGCATGCCGGCTTCGGCATCCTGCAACGCTGGGCTAAAGGTATGAACGCCGGCGCCACCGTGTTCACCAGCAATGTGGACGGCCAGTTCCAGAAAGCCGGCTTCGACCCCGAGCGGGTGTACGAATGCCACGGCTCCATCCACCACCTGCAGTGCCTGAACACCTGCACCGAAGCCATCTGGCCGGCCGATGACTTTGTGCCCGATGTGGACGAAGCCCAAGGCGTGCTGAACAACGTCGCACCCACCTGCCCGCATTGCGGCGGCCTGGCGCGGCCCAACATCCTCATGTTTGGTGACCCGCTGTGGCTGCCTGCGCGCAGCGAGGCGCAATCGACCAGGCTGGAGCACTGGCTAGCCCATGTGCGCAAGCCCGTGGTGATCGAGATCGGCGCGGGCACGGCTGTGCCTTCGGTGCGCAACTTCAGCCAGCAGATGTTGATCTATGCGGGCGCGAGGCTGGTGCGGATCAATGTGGATGAGGCGCAGGTGCCGAGTCGGCTGGATGTGGGGTTGGCGTTGGGGGGCCTGGAGGCCTTGCAGTTGATCGACGCAGCCTTGCAGACCAGTAACGAGCTCGGGGCTTAGCGGTAATCGGCGCGGGAGGAGATGATCATGACAGCGCTCAATGTTCTTCGTGCTCATCGTCCAGCGGCTGGTCTTGCATGGCCCGGCTAACGGCCTCTTCAATGGCATCCAGCACATGCGCCTGCACCCGATCGGCATAGCGCTTGCGCCGGTTGTTGGAAAGCGTGCCGCCATTCTGGAAGATCGTCACGATCAGGTTGGCGAGGTCACTGCCGCGCAGATCATGGCGCTCGCTGATGTGGCGCTTTACCCGGTCGAACAGACCCAGGAAGGCCACCTCCTGACGCATGTGCGTGTCCAGCGAGGCTTGCGCCATGGCCAGGGTGAAGGTCACCGCCTCGGTC
>NZ_JACRAH010000045.1 GCF_016234775.1 Aquabacterium sp.
CCCATCACCTTTCCCGAATCCCTGCCCGTCAGCGGCAAGCGCGACGAGATCGAGGCCGCTCTGCGCGCGCATCAGGTCATCATCGTCTGCGGCGAAACGGGCTCAGGCAAGACCACGCAGCTGCCCAAGATCGCGCTGGCCATGGGGCGAGGAGGCTGGGGGCAGCCACGTGATCCGAACTTGCCACGCCACCTGCGCCCCAAGCTGATCGGCCACACCCAGCCCCGGCGGATCGCGGCCTCCAGCGTGGCCAAGCGCATCGCCGAAGAGCTCAACACGCCGCTGGGTGAGGTGGTGGGCTACAAGGTGCGCTTCCAGGATCGCATCCAGCCCGGCGCCAGCGTCAAGCTGATGACCGATGGCATCCTGCTGGCCGAGACCCAGGGTGATCCGGACCTCAAGGCCTACGACACCATCATCATCGACGAGGCGCACGAACGCAGCCTCAACATCGACTTCCTGTTGGGCTACCTGCGCCAGTTGCTGCCGCGCCGGCCGGATCTGAAGATCATCGTGACCTCGGCCACGATCGATGCGGAGCGCTTTGCCAAACACTTTGAATCCGCCAAGGGCCCAGCGCCAGTCATCATGGTGTCGGGCCGCTTATTCCCGGTGGAGCAACGCTACCGGCCGTTCGAGGAAAGCCGCGAATACGGTCTGAACGAGGCCATCACCGATGCAACGGACGAACTCTGGCGCGAGGGGAGCGGCGACATCCTCGTGTTCTTGCCGGGCGAACGCGAGATCCGCGAGGCGGCGGATCACCTGCGCAAGCATTTCGCGCACCACCGCGTCACGGCCAACATCCTGCCGCTGTTTGCGCGCCTGAGCCAGCAAGAGCAGGACGAGGTCTTCAGGACCGGTGGCGGGCGGCGCATCGTGCTGGCCACCAACGTGGCCGAAACCTCGCTGACGGTGCCCGGCATCCGCTACGTGATCGATTCGGGCATGGCGCGCGTCAAGCGCTACAGCTTCCGCAACAAGGTCGAGCAACTGCAGATCGAGCCGATCAGCCAGGCCGCCGCCAACCAGCGCGCCGGGCGATGCGGCCGGGTGGCCAACGGCATCTGCATCCGTCTGTATGACGAGAAAGACTTCAACGCGCGGCCACGCTTCACCGACCCGGAGATCCTGCGCTCTTCCCTGGCGGGGGTGATTCTGCGGATGAAGTCCCTGCATCTGGGCCTGGTGGACGACTTCCCCTTCATCGAGCCGCCGCTGCGCAAGGCCATTGCCGACGGCTACCAGTTGCTTAACGAGCTGGGCGCGGTCGACGACAACAACGAGATCACGAAGCTGGGCATGGACCTGGCCCGACTGCCGCTGGACCCGCGTGTGGGGCGCATGATCCTGGAAGCCAAGGACAGACAGGCGCTGGCCGAAGTGTTGGTGATCGCCGCGAGTTTGAGCGTGCAGGATGTGCGCGACCGGCCCATCGACCAGCAACAGCAGGCCGACACCAAACACAAGCAGTTCGACGATGAAAAGTCGGAGTTCATGGGCACGCTCAAGCTGTGGAAATGGTTGGATGAATCGAGGGGGGGGCATGGGCACCATGAGCCCGGCCAGCCCGAGAAACACAAGCTTAGCCACCGCAAGTACGAGCAGCTGCTGCGCGACAACTACATCAACCCGCGCCGCGTGCGCGAGTGGAAGGACGTCTACACGCAACTGCACACGGTGGTGGCCGAACACAACTGGCGGCTCAATGGCTCGCCGGCCACGTATGAGCAGGTGCACCTGTCCTTGCTGTCGGGCCTGCTGGGCAACATCGGCTGCAAGAGCGACGACGAAGACTGGTACCTGGGCGCACGCGGCATCAAGTTCTACAAGCACCCCGGTGCCAACCTGAGCAAGAAGCCGGGGCGCTGGATCCTGGCGGCTGAACTGGTGGAGACCACGCGCCTGTTCGGGCGGGGCATTGCCAACATCGATCAGCAATGGCTGGTGTTCATGGGCGGGCACCTGCTCAAGAAACAGTTGCTGGAGCCCCATTGGGAAAAGAAGGCCGCCGAGGTGGTGGCGCTGGAGCGGGCCACGCTGTATGGCCTGGTGGTCTACAACAACAAGCGCGTCAACTTTGGCCTGATCGATGCGCCCAAGGCCAGAGAGATCTTCATCCGCGAAGGCCTGGTCAACGACGAGTGGGAAACGCGTCTGCCTTTCCTGGCGGCCAACCGCAAGCTGATCAACCAGGTCGAGCAACTGGAGCACAAATCCCGCCGCCAGGACGTGCTGGTGGACGACGAGCTGATCTTCGCGTTCTACGATGCCCAGATCCCGCCCGAGGTGATGAGCGGCCACAGCTTCGAGCGCTGGTACAAACAAGCCAGCCGCGAGAACCCGAAGCTGCTCTACCTGAGCCGCGAAGAGCTGATGCGCCATGAGGCCGCTGGCATCACCAGCAGCGCCTTTCCCAAGGTCTTGCGCATTGGCGGGGTGGACTGCGCCACCGCTTACCTGCACGAGCCGGGCGATGCCCGGGATGGCGTGACGGTGACCGTGCCCATCTTCGCGCTCAACCAGGTCAGTGACGAGGCCGGTGAGTGGCTGGTGCCTGGCATGCTCAAGGACAAGGTGCTGGCCCTGGTCAAGAGCCTGCATCAAAAACCTCGTGCACGCCTGGTGCCGCTGCCCGATTACGCCGAGTCTTTTGTAGAGTCGGCCGAGTTCGGCAAGGGCAGCCTGATGGACGTGCTACTCAAGGCCGTGCGCGACAAGACGCAGCTCGACGTCAAGCGCGCTGACTTCAAGCTCGACATGCTCTCGCCGCACCTGTTCATGAACTACCGTGTGGTGGACGAGCATGGCCGCCAGCTGGGCATGGGCCGCAACCTGCCTGCGCTGAAAGCCGAGCTGGGTTCGCTGGCGCGTGGGGCCTTCCAGGCCTTGGCGGCGCTCAAGGCCCAGGCTGTGGCGCAAGGGGGCGATGCAGCTGCCGCATCCGGTCAGCCTGGGTCGACGTCATCACAGACGAACTCGCTAAAAGGTGGCTCGCAGCCCGGTGCGGCCAAGCCTGGTGTGCAGCGGGTACCAGGTTCACAGGGCGCGCACGGTGCCCAAGCTGCAGGCAAGGGCGGGGCGGCTCCTGGTGCTGGGGCAGCCGGAAGCAAGCCTGCACAGGCGGCACAAGCCCTCACGGACTGGACTTTTGGCGAGCTGCCGGAACTGATGGAGATTCAGCGCGGTGGCCACACCCTGATCGGCTTCCCGGCCTTGATCGACAAGGGCCAGCATGTGGAGATCGAGGTGTTTGACGAGCCCGATGTGGCCGCGGCCAAGCACCTTGCCGGCCTGCGTCGCCTGATCGCCTTGCAGATCCGTGAGCCCTTGAAGTACCTCGAAAAGAACATCCCCGATCTGCAGAAGATGGCCATGGCTTTCATGCCGCTGGGTACTTCCGATGAACTGCGCGATCAGATCATCGAAGTGGCACTGGACCGTGCCTACCTGCACGACCCCTTGCCTTCCGATGCGGCCAGCTTCAAGGCTCGCGTGGAAGAGGGCCGCACGCGCCTGAACCTGATCGCGCAGGAGGTGGCGCGTCTGGCTGGCACCGTGCTGACCGAGTATGCGGCAGCTGCGCGCAAACTCAAGGACTCACGCCCCCCGAAGGACGTCGCCGATGACATCGCCGCGCAATTGCAGCGCCTGATGCCCAAGCGCTTCGTGGCGTTGACGCCGTATGCGCAGTTGCAGCATTTCCCTCGCTACCTGAAGGGCATCACATTGCGACTGGACAAGCTCAAGGGAGACCCTGTGCGTGACGGTCAGCGCATGACCGAGTTGCGTCCGCTGGACCAAAGGCTGACGCGTCGCCTGAGTGAGCTCAAAGGCACCTACGATGCCCGTCTGGACGAGTTCCGCTGGTTGCTCGAAGAGTTGCGCATCAGCCTGTTTGCTCAGGAGTTGCGCACGCCGCAGCCGGTGAGCGCCAAGCGCCTGGAAAAGGTCTGGGCGCAGATGAATTCTTGATCGAGGCCGTAGACCCTTGGGAGACATGCACCATGGCTGATCTGCTCCAGACCTTGACGCAGCTTGAGCGCGCTTTGCATCACCCCGGTAGCGTGCTTGCAGCAGCGCAGTGTGATGCCCTGCTGCATGCGGATTTCTTTGAGGTGGGCAAGTCTGGCCTTCGCTACAGCCGTCAGCAAGTTCTGGCTTACTTGTCGCAAACGTCAGGCCAGGCGCCTCCCGTGGTCGAGACCTCGGATTACCAGGTGCACGAACTGGGGGCGGACTGCGCCTTGTTGACGTATGCCTGTGTTCACGCGGGTGACAGTGCGCCGTTCAAGGTGCTGCGCAGCTCGATCTGGCGGCGCACGCCATCAGGTTGGCAACTGTTCTACCATCAGGGGACGGTGGCGCCTTGAGCCCTCGCCGCCATGAGGCCGTGTGATTCAAGCCGGGGTAGCTGGGCCTGTATCAGGCTGGCGGCTCTGGATGCGGAAGGCTGACGGCGTCTGGCCTGTCCATCGTTTGAAGGCATGCGCAAAGGCTGCTGTTTCGCTGTAGCCCAGCTTCTCGGCGATCAGCTCGATGGGCAGTTGGGTGTGGCGCAGGTGATGAACGGCGCGTTGCTGCTGCACACGTGTCACCAGATCCTGAAATGTGCAGGACTCTCCCTGCAGGCGGCGCCTCAATGTACGCTCAGCGCAATGCAGGCGTTCGGCCACGGTGCCCAGATCCGGCATGGGGTGCGTGCTCAACAGCAGGTTCTCTACCTGCCGTGACCAGGGGTTTTGCTGACGCTTGAGCAACTGGGCATCGCACTGCTCCTGCATGATCTTGAGCGTGATTGGATTGGCCAGGCGCAGCGGTTTCAGCAGGGAGGTCAGGCGGGCGATCACGCGCGTTTCTGCCGCGCCAAAGTGCAAAGGCCAGCCAAAGAAAGTCTTCACGGCAGCCAGATCGGCGGGCGCCTCCATGGCGATCTCCATATCGTCCACCAGTTCGGACCAGTCCTCGGCGCCCGCCTCCTTGCTCAGGTTGCGGATGAAGGCCAGATCCCGCATCAGGTAGAAGCTGCGGCAATCGCCCAGGTCCATGCAGTCCATGTAGTGGGCGCTGACCAGGTCGCCATCCTCTTCCATCAGAATGCGAAATGGCGTGAAGGTCAGGTCCACGTAGCGGGCCAAGAAGCGGCAGGCCTCCAGCATGGTGGGGTGGCTCACCAGTGCCGCACCCAGGGTGCCAAAGCTGTTGTAGTGATAGAAGGTGCTCGCGCGCAGACCGGGCACGGTCTCGCGGGTCAGGCGCAGGTAGTTGCGCACCACGATCAACTCGTGGCTGAAAGGGATGTCGCGGTTGGCATCGCGCAGCAGGGCTTCGGTCAGCCCCGTGCCAGCCAGCAGTTGTTCGCCAGACAAGCCTTCATCCAGCGCGCATTGCAGCAGGGGGTACACCGACATGGTGGAAACGCGAAGCGAGCGAAGGTCCATACATCCAGATTTACGCAGAACAAGCCAAGACAGCCAGACAGTGAATTGGCCAGATCGATCAGTAGCCTGACCGGTCGTAGCATCCACACCTGACCAGCCCCCTCCTAGTATCACCTCGTACATCACAACGAGGAGACGTCGTGCAATTGAGCGATGAAGACATCGCCATGATCGGCGACAGTTTGCAGCACATCTGCAGGGATCTGGCTGAGGACTTGTTCGCACGTCCGGAGCAGACATGTGAACCAGACCGGTTCCGGGCGGTGCTGGATCTGTTCGTGGATCAGGGTTTCGTCAACACATCATCAGATGATGGATGCGGCTTGTGGGAAGGATGCGAACAAGCACCCCAACTGGCCTTGACCTTGCGCAACCTCACCACGATTGCCAGGGTGAGCGCCTCGCTGGCCTTGAGTTTGCATCGATCGGCATTGGCGCTTCACCTGCTGAAACAGCTGGGCGAGGCGGCGCCAGAGCGGGCCCATCCCTGCGTCAGCCTGCATGGCCGCCATGGCATTGGTCGCGGTGAGCTGGCCAACTGGTGGTGCGGGCAGGCTGTGGACGAGGCCATGTTGCGCGATGCCTTTGATCCAGGTCGAGTCTGTGCGGGCTTGATGCACGGGCAGGCTCACCTGCTGCTGGCGCCCGTGTTCGCACAAGGTACGCTGGCCTGGCAGATCCTGCAAGGCGAGGTGCATGGCATCACGCCAGGCCATGGCCTGGATGAGTTGCACGACGGTGAGTTCGTGCCGCGACAGGCTCGCATCGTGAGCTTGCCCGCAGAGCAGGCCAAGGCCTTGTCTCGCGATATCTGGCACCGGGAGTGGCTGGGCTTGCTGGCCATCCAGCAAGGCTGCGTCCAGCAGATGACCGAGATGGCCCATCAGTTCAGCGCCCTGCGCTTTCAGGGTGGCCGCGTCATCGCCGGGCACCCGGCGGTGCAGAACATGCTGGCCGACATGCAGGCAGCCCTGACCGATGTGCGCACCGTGTTGGCAGGGCAGCGCCTGAACGAATCCGGCTTTGCGGATGTGCTGCGGGCACGCAACCGTTTGCATGAGGGCCTGGCCCTGGCAGCCAATGTAGCCATGCAGACCTTCGGTGGCCTGGGCTATATGCGCGACAACGGCATTGAAAAACGCTGGCGCGATGTCAATCACCTGCGCCTGCAAAGCGGTGGCCCCCTGGAGATGCAGTTGATGTCGGCCAACTGGGCGTCGATCTCAGGGGCGAACGCGGGAGCAGGCGCATGAGCACACTGGATCACATCGAAGGGCATGTGGCGCCCCTGCACATGCTCAATCCCCTGCAGCGCATCAAGGAGCTCAACACCTTGGGGCGTGCGCTGACACACTATGGTCCCGCCGACTTGTGGGAGATGGACACGGCCAGCCTGCCGGCCGCATTGGGGCGTTTGCGCCGTCGCGTCCGCCAGTTCGCGCAGACCCACATGGCACCCAATGTGCGCCTGCTGGACGAGGCCGAACACGCGCAGCCGGGCACCTTGCATCCGGCTGCGCGGCAACTGCTGATCAAGGCGGGGCATGCAGGCTACATGTCCAACGTCGTGCCGACCCCGCTGGGTTCGGCGTCGTGGTGGGAGATGCGCTTCTCGCCGGCCTACCGCATGGCCATTCAGGTGGAAGAGATGTCGGCCGTGTGTGCGGGCCAGATGCTGTTGCTGAGCGCCCATCACCTGGGCCTGGCGCCCGTGCTGCTCAGTGGCGATGTGCAAGCGATGTGGCGATTCATCCGCCCCATGCACCAGGCCTTCATGCAAGGCAGGCCTCATCTGTTTGCCTATGCCATCACCGAGCCCACGGCAGGCAGCGACGCGGAAGATGGCCATGGCGCGCACACCAACCGCCCTCGGGTGGTGGCCAGGGCGGTGCCTGGCGGTTACCGCATCAACGGGCAGAAGTGCTACATCAGTGGTGGTGATGTGGCCCGCAAGGTCGCCGTGTTCGCTGCGCTGGAAGGCGAGGGCTTCGAATCCTGGACCTGCTTCATGCTGGACGCCAGCAACCCTGGCATGCGCGCCTGCCGCACCGAGTTAAAGATGGGGATGCGTGCCAGCAGCGCCGCCGAGCTGACTTTCGAGGATGCCTTCGTGCCGGAAGCCGACGTGATCGGCGGCTTGCGCAAGGGCTGGGCGCTCAACCGCGCCACCCTCAATGCCTCGCGCTATCCCGTGGCAGCCATGGCCGTGGGCATCGCCCGTCGTGCCTGCGAGCTGGCTTTGAACCATGCCATGGACACCCGCCTGGGCGGCCGCCCCTTGATCTCGTATCAGGAGGTGCAACTGCAGTTGGCGCAGATGGTGGCCGAGACCCGCACGATCCGCTCGCTGCTATGGCAACAAGCCAGCGGCAGCCAGCAGGCCAGGCAAGCGGGCGCCTGCATCAGCAAATTCATGGCCACCGATCGGGCCCAGGCGATCTGCGAGATGGGCATGGCCCTGATGGCCGAGCACGGATCGCGCACCGCCACCGGCCTGGAAAAGCTGCTGCGCGACATCCGCCTGACCCGCATCTTCGAGGGCACCAACCAGATCAACCGACTGGGCCTGATCGAAGACATGCAAACCCAGCTGCTGGCCCGCATGACCGGCGAGCCCCTCCACATCAGCGTGTGAACAAGGATCCAGACATCATGAGAAGTTATTTCGACGTGGACAGGCAGACCTACCCAACCCGAGTCGGGCCGGTGGAACTGCCCATCCTGTACTACAACGCGGCAGCCGTGTTTGCTTCCTTTCTGGTGGACGAGGACAAGGCGCAGGCCGTGCTGCCGCCCGAGCTGAAGGCTGTGACCTTGCGGCCCGGCAAGGGCCTGGTGACCGTGGCCTTCTTCGAGTACGTGGATACCTCGGTGGGCCCTTACAACGAGATGGGCGTGGCCGTGGCCGGGCACCCGGTCAAGGCGAAGTTCAAGGACACGGCAGCCTGGCACTGGGGCCAGTCCTCACTGCCCGGCATGTACGTGGCGGACTTGCCCGTCACCACGGCAGCGGCCCATGCAGCTGGGCACGACTGCTGGGGCTATCCCAAGATCATCGTGCCCATCGACTTCCAGTTGCGAGACAGGGATCTGGATTGCGCCGTGCGCAGCGAAGATGGGCGAGACCTGCTGTGCCGCCTGTCAGGGCGTGTGGGAGCAGGCGTGAAGATGTCTGCGCCCAACCTGATGACCTACACGCTGTTCAAGGGGCAATTGCTGCGCACGGTGATCAACACCCGAGGGCGCATGCGCCATGGCCTGGGCGGTGAGGTGCGCTTGCAATGTGATGGCGGGGGTGCCCATCCCTTGAGTGCGCGCCTGCGTGGGCTGGGCCTGCATGGCGCCAGGCCGCTGATGGTTCAGACCATTCAGGGCATGCATGCCATCCTGCCTTCCGGCGTGCCTGTGAAATGATTTTCAATCGTCGGCTTTGACGAGGTGAATTTTCGGTATAGAATAGCTGCTTCGTCGGGGCGTAGCGCAGCCTGGTAGCGCATCTGCTTTGGGAGCAGAGGGTCGTGAGTTCGAATCCCACCGCCCCGACCATTGATTCAAGAAGCCTGCAAGTGAAAACTTGCAGGCTTTTTTGTTTTTCTCCGCCCTTTCTCATCCACATTGGTTTGGCATGTTTGGCGGAGACCGGCGGTGCTACCCGTGGCCTGCCGATCAGCATTTGTCGTATCCCGCCATATTGCTGTCGTGATTCGCCTCCTGTGGCTTTGAGGCCTCCATTCACATAAGGGGAATGGGGCTTCGGGCATCGATCTGAGTGGTTGCCTTCGTTTCGCACAGTGCAACACAATCCGCCCTCTGTTAACAATTGACATGTTGTTAACAAATTCACACATGTAAAACGGCATCCATTTATCGACGTGTTTGTCGCGTGGTTTGGCGTGCCGGCGGAAGCGATTGCCCATGAATAACAAGGTTCTAATCACCAGTCAGAACGCGACGCGCAAGCGTGTTGTCCTGCTTGTGGCCTGTGTGTCGGCGCTGGCTTATGCGGCGTCTCAACTGGTGAGCGGTTCGGGCTCAGCTACGCTGTTGGCAGCCGGGGATACGGCTCCCGTGGCGGCTCCTTCCGGTAGCGCTTCTTTGGTGTCGGCGCAGAACACCTACGCTGCACTCACGCCCGAACAAGCAGCCTTGACCCGGTGGGATGCCCCGGTTTCGCTGCCGGTGGTGCCGGTGGGCGCGGCCCTGTTGTCCAATGGCAAAGTGCTCGTGTGGGCCAGCAACCTGACGAACAACTTCAACGCCAGCGGCAACACCATGACCGCCTTGTTCGATCCCGTGACGGGCACGTCCGTGGCTCGCAACGTGACCGAAACGGCGCACAACATGTTCTGCCCGGGCACGGCCCGTCTGACCGATGGCAGCTTGTTGATCAACGGTGGTTATGACGCGGCGCAAAGCTCGCTGTATGACCCGGTGGCCAACACCTGGAAGGCCACGGCCAAAGTGACCGTGCCACGCGGGTACCCAGGTAGTACCACGCTGGCGGATGGTTCGGTCTTGACCCTGGGGGGCGCCTGGGGCAATGTGACCGCCGGTGCAAAAGGTGCCGAAGTCTTCACGCTGGCAAGCGGTTGGCGTCAACTCAGCGGCGTGCCAGATGTGCCCGAGTTCATGATGGACCGCACGTTCAAGGGCTGGCAGAGCAACTCTCACTACAACCTGATCCCCACGGGTAACGGCAAGGTCCTGCTGGCTGCGCCCGCGGTGGACATGTACTGGATCGACACGCAAGGCAACGGCAGCTACACGCCTGCCGGTCAGCGTGGCGACGATGGCCTGGCGTTTTCTGCCAACACGGTGATGTTCGAGGCCGGCAAGATCCTGAAGGTGGGTGGCTCCTCCTGGAACAACAACACGCCATCGAGCGCCGGTGCCTATTTGCTGGACACCAACAACGGCGGGGTGGATGTGCAGAAGCTGGCGCCGATGGCGTATCCGCGCACCTTCTCCAATAGCGTGGTCTTGCCCAATGGCCAGGTGGTCGTTGTAGGGGGGCAGACGGCCACCCTGGAGTTCTCGGATTCCAACGCCGTGCTGGCGCCGGAGATCTTTGATCCGGTGACCGGCAAGTTCACCGTGCTGCCGCCGATGAAGGTGGCGCGCAACTATCACAGCGTGGCGGTGTTGCTGCCTGACGCCAGGGTGATGGTGGGCGGTGGTGGTCTGTGCGCTTGCGCGGCCGACCATGCCGATGCGGAGATCATGTCGCCGCCGTATCTGTTCAATGCCGATGGCAGCAAGGCGGCGCGCCCAGCCATTACGGTGTCGCCCGACAAGGTGGGTTACGGCAGCACCGCCAATGTGGAAACGGATTCTGCCATCACGGGCTTTGCCATGGTGCGGCTGGGCGCGGTGACGCACGCGGTCAACAACGGGCAGCGGCGTGTGTCGCTGTCCTTCACGCAGACGGACGCCACCCACTACGCGCTCAACATCCCCAGCAACCCGGGCATCCTGGTTCCAGGCCAGTGGATGTTGTTTGCGATGAACGCCAATGGCACGCCTTCCATGGCGCGCTTTGTGACCGTGAGCAATGAAGGCGCCCCGGTGCTGCCTGCTCAGGCCGCCATCACGGTGACGGCGGGCGGCACGGTCAATGCCAGCGTCAAGGCCTCGACCGCAACAGGCACCCTGACGTACAGCGCAACAGGCTTGCCTCAAGGGGTGTCCATCAACAGCAGTACGGGCGCCATCACGGGTACGGCTTCTGTGCCGGGCAAGTATGTGGTGACTGTTCGCGTGAGCAATGGCACCCAGACCGTGAGCACTGACACCACGCTGGACGTGATCGGCGCCGGCGCGGGCACGGGCCTGCTGGCGCAATACTTCAACAACACGACCGTCAGTGGCACGGTGGCTTTGCAGGCCACGCAAGCCGTCAACTTCGCGTGGGGTAACGGTGCGCCTGCCGCGGGCCTGTCCGCTGACAACTTCTCGGTGCGTTGGATCGGCTCGATCGAGGCAGTGAGCTCCGGTGCCACACAGATCCAGACCGTGACCGACGACGGTGTTCGCGTGTGGGTCAACAACCAGCTGGTTATCGACAACTGGACCGCCCACGCGCCCACTACCAATACCGCCATGGTCAACATGGTGGCCGGCCAGCGCTATGCCGTGGTGGTGGAGTATTTCGAGCAAGGTGGCGGGGCCACCATGCAACTGAACTGGCAGCCGGCCGGTGCCACGGCCTTCGTGCCCGTGCCAGCTGATCGCCTTTACGCAGGTGTCGCGCCTTCGGTGTCTAACCTGGCGCAAGGCAAGGCCGCCACGCAGTCTTCCACGTATGAGACAGCGGCAGCCAGCCGTGCGGTGGATGGCAATACCAACGGCACTTACGGTGCTGGCTCCGTGAACCATACGGCATCCACCGCTGCACAGGACTGGTGGCAGGTGGACCTGGGGCGTCTCAGTCGCATTGACCTGATCCAGTTGTGGAACCGCACGGATGGCAGCACAGCCCGTCTGCAGAACTTCTATGTGCTGGTCTCTCCGACCGACATGACTGGTCGCACATTGACCAATCTGCTGTCTGACCCCAAGGTCATACAGCGCAAGGTTGGCGTAAGCACGGTGGTCAGCAACATTGGTATCCCGGTCAATGGCCTGGGTCGCTATGTGCGCGTGCAGTTCATCGGTCAGAACTTCCTGCATATGGCCGAAGTCCAGGTCTGGGGTGGCCCCGGCGTGTACAACACGCCGACCATCAACGCCATTGGTGCGCAGACGGGTCTGATCAACAGCAACTTCAATCTGGCCGTGAGCGCCAGTGATGTGGACGGCAATCCCTTGACCTTCACCGCCACCGGCTTGCCTGCTGGTTTGAGCGTTGCGCCGGCCAGTGGCGTGATCCAGGGCAGCCCCTCGGCGGCGGGTGTGTTCAACGTGACGGTGACGGCCGCCAATGATGGTGGTTTGAATGCCTCGACCAGCTTCCAGTTGACGGTGCTGGACGCGGTGCCGGCAGTCACCAATCTGCCCGCGCCTCTGGTGAGCAGCGGCGGTGCAGCCAGCTATGCGCCGGTGATAGGCAGTGGTGCCAGCGCGCAGTACAGCTGGAACTATGGCGACGGCACGGGTGATACGGCCTTCAGTGCCACCGCAGCTTCCAGTCACATCTTCAGTGCGCCTGGCGTCTACAACGTGGTGCTGACCGTGCGCACGGCTGATGGTCGCGTGTCGTCCTATCGCTTCCTGCAAGCCGTGGGCAATGGTGCGGCGACGTCGGTGAGCCGAACCACATCCAATCTGGCGCTGGAGGCGCGCACCGGTGCGTCGACCCGCCTGTGGGTGGTCAACGCGGACAACGATTCGGTCAGTGTGTTTGACACGGCTACCAATGCCCGCGTGGCGGAAATCAATGTAGGCAGTGCGCCCCGCAGCATCGCACGTGCCAATGATGGCCGCATGTGGGTGGTCAACAAGACAGGTGCATCCATCAGCGTCATCAACGCCGGCACGCTGGCGGTGGTGCAGACGATCAGTCTGCCGCGTGCCTCACAGCCTTACGGCATTGTGTTCTCGCCTGCAGACGGCGCAGCCCTGGTCACGCTGGAGGCTGGCGGCAAGCTGCTCAAGCTGGATGGCAGCACGGGTGCGCCGCTGGCGTTCCTGGATGTGGGCATGGACGTGCGCCATATGGCAGTCTCTGCCGGGGGCGACAAGCTCCTGCTGTCTCGTTTCATCACCAAGCCGCTGCCGGGTGAAGGCACGGCCACGGTCAGCACCACCAACGCGGCAGGCAACCCGGTTGGGGCCGATGTGCTGGTGGTCGACCCTCGCACCATGAGCTTGAGCAAGAACGTGGTGCTGGCGCACAGCGAGCGCGTGGATGGCTCCAACTCGGGTCGGGGGATCCCCAACTACCTGGGCGCTGCGGCCATCTCGCCTGATGGGCAAACGGCCTGGGTGCCTTCCAAGCAGGACAACATCAAGCGCGGCACGCTGCGCGATGGCAACAACCTGGAGTTCAAGCACACGGTGCGCTCCATCAGCTCGCGCATCGACATGGGCAGCCTCAGTGAGGACCTTGCCGGTCGTGTGGACTTCAACCTGTCCAGCGTGGCCAGTGCGGCCGCCTTCCATCCCAAGGGCGCCTATCTGTTCGTCGCACTGGAAACCAACCGCCAGGTGGCGGTGGTGGACGCTGCGGGCAAGCAGGAGCTCTTCCGTCTGGAAGTGGGCCTGGCACCGCAAGGTCTGGTGGTCTCGGCAGATGGCTTGAAGCTGTACGTGAGCAACTTCGTGAGCCGCACGGTCAGTGTCATCGATCTGACGCCGCTGGTGAACTTCGGCCAGGCCACGCTCAATGCGCAAGCCACGCTGAATGCCATCACCACGGAAAAGCTGCCGACCGCGGTGCTCAAGGGCAAGCAGTTGTTCTATGACGCTCGCGACCCTCGTCTGGCACGCGACAGCTACATGAGCTGCGCTAGCTGCCACAACGACGGTGGGCACGATGGCCGCGTGTGGGACCTGACCGGACTGGGTGAAGGCCTGCGCAACACGATTACCTTGCGTGGCCGTGGTGGCATGGCCGATGGTTTCCTGCACTGGAGCGCTAATTTTGACGAGGTGCAGGACTTCGAAGCCCAGATTCGCGGCCTGGCTGGCGGCACAGGTCTGATGAACGATGCTGACTTCAATCTGGGTACGCGCAGCCAGTCCCTGGGGGACAAGAAGGCCGGCGTCAGTGCCGATCTGGATGCGATGGCGGCTTATGTGGCCTCGCTCAACACCTTTGCGCCATCACCTAATCGCAACGCGGATGGCAGCCTGACTACTGCGGCTGTGGCTGGCAAGGCCGTGTTCAAGGCCTTCAACTGTGCCAAGTGCCATTCAGGTAATGACTTCACCAGCAGCGGTGATGCCAGCCTGTTGAAGGACATTGGCACGATCAAGGCCAGCAGTGGAGCCCGTCTGGGTGGCGTCTTGCCTGGCATCGACGTGCCCACGCTGCGTGATGTGTGGGCAACCGGGCCCTATCTGCATGATGGTTCTGCAGCCACGCTGGCGGATGCGGTCAGCGCGCACAACAGCGCCAGCCTCAATGGGGGCGTGATCAACAGCACCGACATGGGCAACCTGGTGGCCTACCTCAGCCAGGTTGGCAGCGAGGAAGGCGCCGCGCCCACGCCCTACACAAACGGCACCATCTTTGGCAAGACCACGACCGGGGCGGCCTTTGCCGATCCTGTCGTGGCAGGGCAGAAGCTCACTGGTGTGATCGTGCGCTCAGGGTGGTGGCTGGATGCCATACAAGGGCTGGCCACACCAGCCAACCTGCCTTCACACGGTGGCACAGGCGGTAGCGCCAAGACCGTGACCTGGCCGGCTGGCGAGTACCTGGTCCGCATCTATGGCAAGGTGGGCTCAACCGGCGTGATCTCGGTGCTCAACTTCGTGACCAACACAGGGCGTGTACTGGGCCCTTACGGCACAGGCCAGGGACAGACCAGCACCACCGCATTCGACTACACCGTGCCCACGGGCAACCGCGTGCTGGGCTTTGTGGGCAATGCCGGCACCTCCCTGAATGCCATCGGGGTGATTTATGGGCCGCTCTGATGCGGGCTTGTCGCGCTGGAGACTGTTGCTGATCTTGCTGGTGATCGGTGCAGCGTTGGCGGGGGGCTATGCCTGGTGGCAGCGGCAAGCGCAACTGTCCGAGGGTGAGGCCTTGTTTCGTGGCGAGCAGGCCATGAACGCTTCCCTGGCCGGCCAGTCGATGGGCCTTCCTGTGGTGGCCACGCGCTGCAGCAATTGCCATGAGGCGCGCCAGCCTGTGCCTTTGTCGGACCAGGCGGCTTCCGCGGTGTCTGCTCGCACCTACGCCAGCCCCTTGAGCGCCATGTGGCTCCAGCAGGCTCGCTTGCGCCATGGTGGGCCCGAGACTGTGTATGACGCCCGCAGCCTGTGCCAGTTGTTGCGCACTGGTGTCGATCCCGCCATGATCATGGTCAGCACCGTGATGCCACGCTATCAGGCCACCGAGGCACAATGTGCCGCTCTGTGGACTTATCTGACCTCACGATGACCAGCCGCCAAGTCGCAGACCTTGGTTCCGCACTCACCAGGCGGCACGTGTTGCTCGGCCTGGCCGCAGGCCTGGCCTGGCGTTCGACGCTGGCCGCGCCTGGTACGGAGAAGCCAGGCGTCAAGCGCACATCGAAGAAGTCGGAAGAGCAGGCCGCTGCCGAGCGTGTCAGCCAGCACTTTCCTTTCGGCCCGGTGTTGCCCGTGCGTCCCTTGCCGGCCTGGCCGATTCAGACGCATCAAGGCCTAAGCACCCATCTGGCTGCCTTGTGCAATGGCCATGTCACGGCCATCCAGTTGGTCTACACGAACTGTTCGGCGATTTGCCCTATCCAGGGTGCCTTGTTTGCGCAGGCCCAGAAGCTGGCAGCAGGCAAGCTCTCGCCTCAGGCGCAGTTCCTGTCCTTGAGCATTGATCCCTTGTCGGATACGCCGCAGGCCCTGGCCCGCTGGATCAAGCCCTACACACCCGCTGCAGGCTGGCTGGCCGCCGTGCCGTCCGTGGACGATGTCAAGGCGATGCAGGATCTGCTGAGCAAAGGTGGCGAGGCCAAGGGGGATTCTCTGGATGCCCATCCTGGCCAGGTCTATTTCGTGAACCGAAAAGGTGCCCTGGTGCACCGCTCGCCATCCTTGCCCACGGCCGCGCAGATCGTGGCCATCATGGCGGACATCGAGCGCAGTCCGGATTGAGGGCCACTCATCCGGAGGTGGGCAGGGTGCGCGCTGCCTTCTAGAATCCTGTGAGACCTATTGCTCACTGATTTCACCAGACGACAAACCTTCGCCACACGCAGTGAGGGTTCGCCACTCATGCGCCGTATCCCTTCTTCTCAAGCCGCACAGCGAGGAACCTCACTGCTCGAAATGATCTGTGCCATCACGATCATGGGCAGTGTGTCGGCCACGGCTTTGCCGGCCTTTGTGGATCTGCCTGGCGAAGCGCGCAAGGCGGTCATCGCCGGGCTGGATGGTGCAGTGGAGTCCGCCAGTGTGCTGATGCACGTGAAGTGCGCCACGCAGATGGATTGCCAACTCTCGGCGGGCCGTTCCGTGCTGAACCTGCCCAGTGGGCGCGTGCTCATGGAGCGAGGCTATCCGCAAGGTGGTGATCCATCCGGCATTGAAAACGCCTTGCAGCTCTCGGGCTTCACTGCTGTGCACGTGGCTGATCGCACCGTGTTCCAGAAGGATGGCGCACCACAGGCGGCCAACTGCTCGGTGAGCTACACCTCACCCCAGACAGATGGCAGCTTGCCCATCATCACGGTAGATACCTCAGGCTGCTGAGGAGAGCTGCTGGCGCAAGAAGGGCACCACGGCGTCAGCCACGCCTTGGGGGTCATCTGCAAACGGGAAGTGCCCGCTTTGCGGCAGCAACACCACTTGGGCCTTGGCGAAGGTTTCCTTCTGTTGCTCGGCGTAGCGTGCCGGCAAGTAGGGGTCTGCGGCGCCCCACACCACCAGCGTGGGTGGGTTGAGCGGCGCCAGCATCTTGCCCAGCGCCTGGCTGCGGTTGTCCAGATCGCCCGTGGCGCGGTAGAGCTTGAGGATGGCTCGCTTGGTGCCCCAGTCCATGTCGTCATACATGCGGTTGACGAATTCCAGCGGCAGGCCTTTGGGGCAGCCCACCGAGATGGCCCATTTGAAGCCACTGCGGTTGGTAATCAATTGCTGCAGCTCGCCCAGGATGGGGGTGCGCCAGATGCGCGCCATGTAGTGCCAGCGGTAGCCTTTGAGCACGCCTGTGTTGATCAAGGTGAGGCTGCCCAGGCCCAGGGGGTTCATGGCGGCCCACATCAGACCCCAGGGCCCGCCAAAGTCATGCAGCACCAGGTGTGCTTTGAGCACGCCGAGCTGGCGCAAGGCCTCCGTCAGAAAGGCCGCGCCGCCTTCCACCGAGTAAGGGTACTCGGCGGGTTTGTCGGCCTGACCGAAGCCGGGCATGTCCATGGCGATGACGCGGCCGTGTGGTGCCACTGCCTGCATCAGTGTGCGCCAGTCCTCGCTGGAGCCTGGGTTGCCATGCACGAAGACCACCGCCTCCGTGGCCTTGAGGTTGACCCCGCCCTGGAACACACGCGTGTTGATGCCGCAGGCGTTCAGGCTGGATTGCTGCAAGGGCCACGTGTTGTCAGCGGTGTCGGTCATGGTCCGGTCTCCTTGTTATGAGTTTGCCCGTGATCATGCACCCAAAGCCGCTGAGGCGTCAGTTCACATGCGACAGGCCGCCTCAGTGGCGGTTGGCGTCGCAGCAGGCAGAGACGAGCGGTTTGTCTGTACCAGCGAGGTCATCCAGAATCGGGCAACCGGCGCGGTCATCGCCATGACATTGTTCGGCCAGATCGCTGAGCGTGCGCTTCATGGCTTCCAGTGCCTCGATGCGCGCTTGCAGCGAGGCCACATGGGTCATGGCGAGCTTCTTCACCGCGGCACTGGAGCGGCGTCGGTTGCGCCACAGGTCGAGCAACTGCGCGATGTCCCCCATGCCGAAACCGAGGTCACGCGCGCGGCGGATGAAGTGCAGGGTGTGCACCGCATCGGCATCAAACAGGCGATAGCCGGAGTCGGTGCGCGGCGGTGGTGGCAGCAGACCCAGGCCTTCATAGTGGCGAATCATCTTGGCAGACACACCAGTCTGCTTCGACGCTTCGCCAATGTTGATGGGCTGAATCGCCTCAGGCCTGGACGTCATAGCCTTCATCGCTGATGGCCTTGACCGTGTCTTCACGGCTCAGGGTGGTTTGCACCGTCACATGGCCTTGTGGCAGTTCCACCGACACGGTGGCGCTTGAATCCAGCGCCTGGATGGCCTTGGTCACCGCTTTCACGCAGTGCTGGCAAGTCATGCCTTTGACCTGAAGTTGATGGCTGGTGGCTTCGCTCATGGAGATCCTTTGTGTGTGATCACATTGTCAACGCGATCAGTCTGAACCTTGCCATGATGGCAAGGTCAAGAGCAGGGTAGCTGATCGGGATCAATTTGACCTTGCCATGGTGTAAGGGTTGACACTGTCATCATTGCCACACCAATTTGCCGGGCCGAACATGTCTGCCAACGATCAATCACTCTCAGATGGCCACGTCCAACTGGCCGTGCGGGGCATGACCTGTGCGGCCTGCGTCAGGCGGGTGGAACGCGCCCTGGGCAAGGTAGCGGGTGTGCAGGAGGCTCAGGTCAATTTCGCGACCGAGACCGCCAGCGTGACGCTGGTCCCCGATGCCGGTGCCTTTGACCCGGCTGGCCTGGTGGCTGCAATCGAGGATGCGGGCTATCACGCGCAAGTGCAACAGGCCGACGCGCCGCTGCAAGAGGCCATCCTGCCCTGGTGGCAGGTCTGGGGTGCGGTGCTGCTGGGTATCGCATTGAGCCTGCCGCTGGTCTTGCCCATGTTCTGGGGTGCGCACCATTTCTGGCCCGCCTGGGTTCAGTTTGCGCTGGCCACGCCGGTTCAATTTGGCCTGGGCGCGCGCTTTTACAAGGCGGGCTGGGCGGCACTCAAGGATCGCAGCGGCAACATGGATCAGTTGGTGGCCCTGGGCACCAGCGCCGCGTGGGGGCTGTCGTGCTGGTTGTGGTGGTCGCATGCGCAGGCAAGCCAGGGCTTGCACGGTGAGCATGCGGCGCACACTGCACACCAGGCGCCTGATCTGTATTTCGAATCGGCAGCCGTGGTGATCACCCTGGTCCTGCTGGGCAAGGCGCTGGAGGCGCGTGCCAAGCGTGAGACGACGGCGGCCATCCGCGCCTTGCAGGCCTTGCGCCCGGACACCGTGTGCCGCCTGGGCCCGCAAGGTGAAGTGACCGTGCCCCTGGCGCAAGTGCTGGTGGGTGACACCTTGATCGTCCGCCCTGGCGAGCGCATTCCCACGGATGGCCTGATCACGGAGGGCAGCAGCCATGTGGACGAGGCCATGCTCACCGGTGAGCCCTTGCCCGTCGCGAAGACGCAGGGTGATCGCCTGACGGGGGGCGCCGTCAACGCCGAAGGGCGCCTGGTGATGCAGGTCACGGCGGTGGGCAGCCAGACCATGCTGGCGCACATCATCCGTCGCGTGGTCGATGCGCAGGCCGCCAAGGCGCCGATCCAGCGCGTGGTTGATCGGGTGTCGGCGGTGTTCGTGCCCACCGTGCTGGTCATCGCCTTGCTGACCGGGCTGGGGTGGTGGCTGGCGGGGCAGGGCGGCGATGTGGCCTTGATCCGCGCGGTGGCCGTGCTGGTCATTGCCTGCCCATGTGCGCTGGGCCTGGCCACGCCGGCGGCCATCATGGCGGGAACGGGGGCTGCGGCACGGCAGGGCATCCTCATCAAGGATCCTCAGGCGCTGGAGATGGCGCACCGCGTTCAGATCGTGGCCTTCGACAAGACCGGCACCCTGACGCAGGGCCATCCCAGGTTGCTGGATTGGCAGGTGCCTGTGGCCGCCGATACGTCGCTGGGCTGGGATCGCATCCAGGCCTTGCGTGTGGCGGCCAGCCTGCAAGCGGGTAGCGAGCACCCCTTGGCCAAGGCGGTGCTGGAGGCCTTGAAGGCCTTGGCACCAGAGGACGGGCAGCCGGCGGTGGACGCGTGGTCTGCCCAGGCGATCCAGTCGGTGCCTGGGCGCGGCGTCAGTGGGGTGTTGCCGGCAGATGGCCTTCACGCCTGGGCCGGTGAGTGGCGACTGGGCAGCACGCGGTGGATGCAGGAGTTGGTGGGCCACGCCGAAGGGGCCTTGCCTCAGAAGGCGAAAGCCTGGGCCAGCGAGGGCGCCACGGTGTCGTGGCTGATGTACCAGCCGCCCTACGATGTGGCAGCTGGCACCGCGCCAGCCTGGCAAGTCATGGCCGTGATGGCGTTCGGTGACGAGCTCAAGCCGGGGGCCGCGCAAGCCGTGGCCCGTTTGCATGCCTTGAATGTGCGCACCGTGATGATTTCCGGCGACAACCAGGGCGCCGCCCAGGCCATGGCCCGCAAGCTCGGCATCCAGCAGGTGATAGCAGAGGTCCTGCCGGGCGACAAGGCCGATCACATCCAGCGCCTGCAGCAAGGCGAGGATGGGCAGCGCCAGGTCGTGGCCATGGTGGGTGACGGGCTCAATGATGCCCCGGCGCTGGCGGCGGCCGATGTGGGCATGGCCATGGCCAATCCGGAAGGCGGCACCGATGTGGCCATGCAGGCAGCGGGCGTGACCTTGATGCGTGGTGACCCGATGCTGGTGCCCGCGGCTTTGGAGATATCCCGCCGCACCTCGACCAAGATCTGGCAGAACCTGGCCTGGGCGTTCGGCTACAACGTGGTGGGCATCCCGCTGGCGGCTTTTGGCGGGCTCAATCCCATGCTGGCCGGCGCGGCCATGGCGCTCAGCAGCGTCAGTGTGGTGAGCAACGCACTGTGGCTGTCTCGCTGGCGGCCTGCGCGTATCGCTTAAACTGGCGGTCTGGCTGCCCGTAGCTCAACTGGATAGAGCAATTGCCTTCTAAGCAATAGGTCGGGGGTTCGAGTCCCTCCGGGCAGGCCAAATTGGGTGTGATGGCGTTCAGCGTTGAAACGGGTTCTGCCCGTCCGTGAACGTGCTCAACTTCCACCTCGACACGCCTTCGGTGATCCTGCACTCGCGCGCTGGAATCTCGAGCGTGTTCACCATGCAGTTTTTCTCGAAGTCCCAGCCAAGCGAGTCGTACCCGAGGGCCAGTTTTTTCGCATGCCCCACGCTGTCGCTGTCGATATGCGCCAGGCCGACGCCCGCCGAGCCCACCACCAGCACGCCTACGCAGGGCGCCAAGCCGGTGGTGGCGATGATTTGATGTCAGGGCGATGAGGCGGTACCAGCGCCGCCTCGTTCTGGGGCACCTGCACCCACTGGTCCAGCTCGCACTTTTTCAGCTTGGCTCGTCCTGCCTTCATGGCTTCCCTGGCGGAAATGCGCGGTTTGTGAGGTGCGGATGACATGGGTTTCTTCCATCGTGTTGCTTCGGATAGTTCAATACTGACCTGCTGAGCAAAGCGAGCGTTGATCAGGGGCAACTGCAGATGGGGGCACAGAATGCCTCAATCTTCAGGGATTCCGCCATGTGTTTTCTGGCGCCAGACCCCAAGGCGCTCAGTTAGACTGGCCTTTGAATAGACCCACACATTCCCCAGGGGAATCGCCTCTCGCATGTTTGCCTCTCTCAAGCGACTGATTGGTTCTGCACCGGCTGCCCGAGATGAGGGACAGATTCTGGCTGCCTGGGCCAAATCTGAAGGCTACAAGTTCAAACGCGTCAAGGACAAGACCGGCGGTGGCTATGTGGTCGAAACCGATCAAGGCTGGCGCGTGGAGTGGGGCGGGTCTCAGCGTTCCTATATCGCTGGGCAGGAGTTGCGTTTCCGGTGTGATACCGGCCTGCCGGGGGATGTGCAGATGGTCATGCTCAGCCGGGTGCTGGCGCAGTTGCTGGAAACGGAAGTCTTCAGCAGCTTCACCAACGCGATGCAGACGCAGATCGACAACTCCCTGCCAGATGAAATGCGCTGGCTGGCCATGCATCCGAAGGTGTCCTTGAATGCGACGGCCGTTCTGGCCAAGCGCTACGTGCTGTTGGCCAATGCCGAGGCTGTGGCGCAATCCTGGCTGGATGCGGGCATGCTGCAGGCGCTGGAGGCCGCCGCCACAACCTGGTGGACCGACGGCTTGCTGCTCGTGCTGACCGTCAACCGCGGCATGCTGACATTGCGCATGCCGGGGCAGCCGCTGGAGGTCGGGCAGTTGCACATGGTGGGGCAGCTGTTCGCCAAGGCCGCCTCCCGCTTGCGCGAAGTGGCGCTGGCGCACGGCTGACGTAGGCGGCGCCCCTCAGCGTTGCTTGCCCTGCAGGAACTGCTCGATGGCCTGTCCGGCCTCGGGGCGCTGCAGATTCGCCAGAAAATGTTGCTTTTCGGCGTCCAGTTGCGCGCGCAGCGGCCGATCCGCATCGTTCACCAGTTCCTTGACGCTGGCCAGTACACCAGGTGCGACTTGCCCAAGCTGTTCCGCCAGCGCGATGGCCTGTTCCAGTGTTGCGCCAGAGGGAGCCAGTCGGTGAATCAGACCCAGTGTTTGCCATTGTTGCGCTGACTGTTGTTCACCCAGCCACAGCAAGGCCAGCGCCTTGCTTCGGCCCAATGCGCGAGACAGGTGCCAGCTTGCGCCACCATCTGGCGACAGGGCGACCTTGCTGTAGGCCATCACAAACCGCGCGCTTTCCGAGGCCACGATCAGATCGCAGGCCAGTGCCAGAGAAACGCCACCACCGGCCGCTACACCTTCGACGGCGGCGATCACCGGCTTGGGGAAGCTGCGCAGGGCCTCGATCCATTGGTGAAAGGCATCCAGGTTGGCGTTCTGGGTGACCGGGTCGTGCTGTCGATTGTGGTGAAGTCGTTGCAGATCGCCACCCGCGCAAAAGTGTTCACCCTCGCCGGTCAGGACCACCGCGCACACGTCGGGGTTGTCCTCCGCCATGTTCAGTGTTTCGATCCCGGCCGCATAGGCTTGAGGTGACAGCGCATTGCGCGTGGCCGGGCCGGACAAGGTCATGACCAGGGTGCGGCCGCGTCGTTCAGTCTTGAGTTCGGTTGTCATGCAGGAAATCAGGGCTAGCTGCGTTGTTGTCAGCAAGTTGCAAGGGGCAAACTGGAGGCGTTCTCCGGGGCTTCCCACAGGATGGGAAACGAAGCCTTCATGCTAGAGTGAAAACTTGGGCCTCATGATGCACCGACATGAATAACTTTAAGCGGGTATCGGCGGCGGTTTCAGCTGGTATGACGCTGTTATGTGCCTCTGGTGCCTCATACAGCCTGGGATTCGGTCAGCCAAGCAGCCGTGCCATTTTGGGTGACACCTTGCGTGTTACCGTACCTTTGCGCCTCGAGGCAGGCGAAGAAATCGCCAATGAATGCATGGCCGCCGATGTGTATTTCGGCGACGACAAGGTGTCCGCCAAAGCGGTGTTCACCGAGGTCATGCCCGGGGCAAACAGTGAACACGCTGTGCTGCGGGTCAGCACCTCTGCCTTGATCAACGAACCGGTTGTCACGGTCTACTTGGCCGCTGGTTGCAAGTCTCGTATCACGCGCAAGATTGTTGCGCTGGCCGATCCGCCAACAATGAGCAAGTTGGGCTATGACGCGCCCTCGTCATCCGACGTCGGCGAAGCTGTTCAGGCGGTGTCGCTGCCTGTTTCCCCAACGATCAGCCAGCCAGGCGCGCTTCCCGCCGTGGCGCGCGCCACCGGGCCCAAACGGGCTGGGTCGCACCGGGCCGAATCGGCCGCCCCCTTGGCGAGCGCGTCCAGTCTGATGGTCAAGCAGGTTCTGGCATCCAGCGAAACCGGTTTCACGCCCTCGACCTCGTCGTCTTCGTCGTCAGGCAAGCGCACTGCGCGCAAGACTGCAGCCTCCATGAGTAAGGCAGTGGCAGCCGCGAAGGACGACGGTGCCCGCTTGCTGCTGGATCCGGTTGAGGCCGACGCGATGTTCGTGCCTGAGCTGCGCATGACCTCGACGATGGGTGCGGCCGCCAAGACGGAAGACACCTCACCGGACGTCCTGTTGCGACGTCAGGCGGCGGCTGCCTTGTGGCTGGCCATGAATGCCACGCCCGAACAACTGGCGCGCGATCATCAACGCTTGCAGGATCTGGAGCAGCGGCTGGCTCAACTCAAGCAGGAGGGCGAGAAGTCTCGTCAGGTTGTGGCTGCCTTGCAGGTTCGTGCCAGCAAGGCAGAGGCGGCCGGTGGTGGCGTCTGGTTGTACGGCTCGGGCTTGCTGGCCTTCGCCGGTCTGGCTTTGTCTGGTTACCTCTACAACCGTTTGCGCCAGGAACGCAAGAACCAGGCGGCCTGGTGGCAAGCCCAGTCGCAACTGCCCGAAGACAGCAAGGATGAGGCGCGTGAGTCTGCGCTGGAGCGCACATCGGCGGAGTTTGTGCGCGTGCCGGAAGATAGCTGGGACGCAGATCCTGCCGATCGCACGTCGTCCGTAGCCGCGGGCTCAGCCGGGCTGCAGCAGGCTTCGCCAGTCACGGCCAGCAACATTCATCGGCATGTGCCGGACGCGGCGCCTGCGGGTATGGCTCCCCCCACACCCTTGATCGAGCCCCGTGCCGAACCTTTGCGCGAAGTCTCTGTCGAGGAGCTCATCGACCTGGAGCAGCAAGCCGAGTTTTTCGTGGTGCTGGGCCAGGACGATGCAGCCATCGACCTGCTGGAAAGTCACGTCCATCACACCACGGGCGCGAGCCCCTTGCCCTTCCTCAAGCTGCTGGAAATCTACCGCCGTGTGGGCAAACGTGCCGATTACGAACGGGTGCAGGCCGAGTTCAACGAACGGTTCAATGCCTATGCGCCCTCGTGGGATGCCGATTTGCAGCAAGGCCACAGTCTGGCGGACTACCCCGGCGTCATCGATCGCTTGCAGGCGCTGTGGTCATCCCCAGCCAAGGCCATGGAAGTGCTGGAGCGTTCGCTGACCCGACCTGACAGCAGTGAAGATACCTTCGAGTTGCCGGCTTACCGCGAACTGTTGTTCCTGTATGCCGTGGCGCGCGATCTTTCGGAACGCGAGATGGTTGATCGCGACAGCGTGGACTTGCTGCTGCCGGTCGCCGACGTGTCAGGGGTGAAGCCAGCCGAACCGGTGCACCACAGTTCGATCATCGAACCCTTGATGGCCACGCGCCCGATCAAGGCTCAGCCTGATGCTCGTCCGAGCATCAGCCTGGATCTCCATCTGGACGACCTGCAGGCCCCGCAAGTCGATCACAAGCCGTAATCGCCGTCGCCCTGCTGCTTGTGGTGCGATTGCATGGCCTGCATGATCAAGGCGCGCGTTAACCGATCTGAAATCAGCTCGGCAAACGACAGCACGAACTGGCGCAAGTAGGCGCCGCGTTTGAACGCCAGGCGCGCCATATTGGGCCCGAACAGATGGCCCACGGGGCGCCACACGAGTTCGCTGCCGGGCGTGCTCATCATCGGGTCATCCTTGACGGCCATCTCCGCCACCAGGCCGATGCCCAGGCCCAGGCGCGTGTAGGTCTTGATCACGTCGGCATCAATGGCTTCCAGCACCACATTGGGCGTCAGGCCGCGCTGGGCAAAGGCCTGGTCGATGCGCTTGCGCCCTGTGAACGACGGGTGGTAAGAGATCAGCGGCTCGGCGGCCAGTTGCTCCAGCGTCAGGCGCGGAACCTGGGTCAGCGGGTGTGTGGCGGGCATCACCACCACGTGCTGCCATTCGTAGCAGGGCAGGGTGACCAGGTCGGGGAAGTCGCTCAGCGATTCGGTGGCCAGCCCAATGTCGGCGGTTTCATCCAGCACCATCTGGGCGACCTGTTCGGGCGTGCCTTGGTGCAGGCTGACGGAGACCTTCGGAAACTTCTTGCGCAAGGCGGCCACGGGTTCGGGCAGCACATAGCGCGCCTGCGTGTGGGTGGTGGCGATCGACAGGGTGCCGGCGTCCTGCATGGCGTATTCATCGCCGATGCGGCGCAGATTGCCCAGTTCGCGCAGGATGATGTCGATGGATTGCAGCACCTGCTGGCCGGGCTCGGTGACACGCTTGAGGCGTTTGCCGTGGCGCACGAAGATGTCCACGCCCAGCTCTTCTTCCAGTTCCATGATGGCCTTGGAAATGCCAGGCTGCGAGGTGTGCAGGGCCTTGGCCGTTTCCGTCAGATTGAGGTTGCGCCGGGCGGCCTCGTAGACAAAGCGGAACTGGTGCAGGTTCATGGCGTACGCTCCAGGTCAGTCTTCAGGCTGGGCCAGTTGCCAGGCGGCATCCACCAGGGCCTGAATCAGCACATCGGTCTCGCCCACGGCTGAACTCAGGTTCCAGCGCACATCGGGGTAACGGTGCTGCAGCTCTTCCAGCAGCCGGGGCAGGTCCTTGCGCACATGGCCACCTGCGCCCAGAAACAAGGGCACCACGGTGATGCGCGAACAGCCTTTGGACACCAGTTCGGCACCAGCCTCGGCAATGCCGGGTGTCATCAGTTCGAGGAAGGCGAGCCTGACCTCGTCGCCGCTGGCGGCGGCACGTTCGCGCAGCCGGTCGGCCACGGTTTCAAAAGGGCGCGCCCATGCCGGGTCGCGTGCGCCATGGGCAAACAGCAGGATGCCGGATCGGTTCATGTGGGTCTTTGGTTTGAATTCACCGGTATCGCACCAGCCAGATGAAGGCTGACATCGACAGCAGCAGGTAGATCACGCTGGGGGCGGCCGCCGCCAGCCACGGCTGCCACTGGTGCAGCAGGCCCAGGTGGCTGGAGATGTGGTTGATCAGCACGAAGCTGATGCCCAGCATGATGCCGCCAAAGATCTTGAGGCTCATGCCCCCACTGCGGGCATGCAGATAGGCAAAGGGCAGGGCCAGCGCCACCATCACCATGCACACCAGCGGGTAGAAGGTCTTCGTCCAGAACTCGATTTCGTAGCGTTGCGCCGCCTGGGCATTGGTGGCCAGATGCTGGGTGTAGCGCCACAGGGCTGTGGTCGACATGGTTTCCGGTGGCAGCACCGAGGCGGACACCACCAGCGGTGTCAGGCTGCTTTGCCAGTCCATCGTGGGCTGCCGTGTTTCAGCAATGATCTTGCTGCCCTCCAGCACGGCTTGTTCGCCGACCAGATCATGCGAGGTCCAGCGTGTGTCCAGCACGTTTTCCATGTGCCAGATGGAGCCGCTGGCGGTGGCGGCGTTGCCCATGGCCTCGACATGGACCTTGTCTGCCGCGACACGCCGGATCAATCGCCCGCGTGCATCGAACTCGAAGATGCGAACCTGGCCCAACTCGCCCTGGCTGTTGGCCACGCCCACATTGACCGTGATGTTGTGAAAGCCCGATCCCGGCACTTCCCGGCGCTCTCGCAGCCACGTGCCGCCATGCCCCAGGTTGAGCCCTTGCCTGGTGCTGAACTTGGCACGGTGCAAGGCCAGCTGGGCCTCCGACCAGGGCACGTACCAGTTGCCCACAAAGACCATGATCACAGCCGCGGAGGCGCCCAGAACGGCCAGCAGGCCCAGCGCCCGACCGGGGCCCAGGCCGCCGGTGCGCAAGATGGTGAACTCCGAGGTCTGGGCCATGCGAGCCAGCGCCAGGATGCCCCCGATCAGCAGCGCAATAGGGAAGAGGTCATAGAAGTGGGCCCCCTGCAGGAACAGGCAGGTCCACAAGGCATCGACCAGGGTGTATTGGCGATGCCCCAGGTCTTGCAGCTCCTCCACAAAGTCGATGAAGAAAAACAGAGCCGAGAAGGCCAGGGTGACGAAACCCACGTGGGAGATCACCGAGCGGAAGATCAGCCGACGAACCGTGTTCATGCCTGTCCCCTGTTGGACTTGAGTCGGGCCATCGGCCCCGCCCGGCGTGCGACCGATTGGCCGGGCAGCAAGGCCCCGTCGCGCCACCAGATCACGGCCATGGCGCCCAGCGTCAAGCCACCGTGCACCAGCAAGAGGCCGGTGATCCAGCCCAGCTTGCCTTGCGCAACCCAGTTCTGACTGAGGCTCAGCAGGTTGAAATACACCACGAACAGCAGCAGGGCGTAGACCAGGTTCCAGTTGCTGTTTCGCCTGGCGTTGCCCGCAGCCAGGCTCAGGCCGGCCAGCACCATGTTCAAGGTGGCCCACACCAGGCCGAAGCGCCAGTTCAGTTCACCAGCGGCATCCTTGTTGCCGCTCAGGCCCAGCAAGGCGTGGGTAGAAAGAGAGCGCACATCAGGGGTCAGCTTTTGCGGGTCCACCACTTCGCCAACTAGAATGCGTGCGGTCTCGAAGCGCGACAGTGTCTTGTCGCCCGTGCTCAGATCCGTTTGCGTGCGCTCGCCCTGGCTCAGCACCAGGTAGCGGGATTCCTTCTCCACCCGAAGTTGCCCTTCGCGCGCCGTGATCACCGATTCCTGGCCTTTGTCCGTCAGCACCATGAACACGTTCTTGCCGGTTTGCTGGCCGTCGCTGTGGCTGTCGATGAAGAACACGCGCTTGCCGTCGCCCGAGGTCTGGAATTGGCCGGGCGATACACGCGCCATGTCCGAACGCTTCTCGAAACGGTACTTGAGCACCTGGGTCTGGCTTTGCGCCCAGGGGCGCGCCACCAGCGTCGAGAACGCCACCACGGCCAGCACGGGCCAGGCCATGCGCAGCAGCGGCGGCACAAAGTTGAACTGCCGGGCGCCACTGGCCTGCCAGACCACCATCTCGCTGTCGCGCCACAGGCGGCTGAGCACGGACACCACGGCCACGAACAAAGCCAGGGCAATCAGGATGGGTAATTGGCCGATCACGGTGTAGCTCAGCACCAGGCTGACGTCGGCCGGCGCGAAGGCGCCTTTCGTGGCCTGGCCCAGGATGCGGATGAGCACCATGGTCAGGACCACGGTCAGCAGCACGACGAGCGTGCCGATAAAGCTGCGCCAGAGTTCACGGCGCACGGAGGAATCGAATAACATTGCTTAGATCAAATCAATCCGTCCATTATGGACTTGCACTGCATGGACTACCGCTCCACCGTGGCCGAAGGGCCCGCTCTGTCTCAGGTCAACGCTGATGCGCTGCTGCTGGTTCTGACCAGCGAACAAGCCAATACGGGCGACGCGGTGCTCGATAAATTGGTCAAGGACGCCATTTCGGCAGAGGATTTCGCCCTCAAGGCGGGTCGTGCACTGTATATCCACCGCCCCACCGGCGTGAAGGCCGCGCGACTGGTCCTGCTGGCCGCCGCTGACGCCAAACCCAAGTCGTACAAGGCGGCCGTGGTCAAAGGCCTGGCACAGGTCAAGGAGCTGGGTGCGGCGCATGTGGCCGTGGCGGCAGCCAAGGGCTTGGCCCTGTCGGCTGATCATGCCAAGGCCCTGGTGTTGGGCGTGGCCGATGCCACCTATGTGTACCGACACACCAAGCCCAGTGCCCCCAAGGCTGGCGCGCTCAAGAAGGTGACGGTGGTGTCCACCCAGGCGGATGCCGCTGGCGTGAAGGCGGGCCTGACACAAGGCCAGGCCGTGGCCGAAGGCGTGGCCCTGGGCCGCGAGCTGGGCAATTTGCCGGGCAATTACTGCACCCCGACCCATCTGGGCAACGAAGCCAAGCGCCTGTCGCGCGAGTTCAAGCACATCAAGGCCGAGGTGCTGGACCGCCGCGCCATCGACAAGCTCGGCATGGGCTCTTTCCTGTCGGTGGCCAATGGTTCGGCTCAGCCTCCTCGCTTCATCATCCTGCGTTATCAGGGTGCGGCGGCGTCGCAAGCGCCTGTGGTGCTGGTCGGCAAGGGCATCACCTTCGACACGGGCGGCATTTCGATCAAGCCCGGTGCTGGCATGGATGAGATGAAGTTCGACATGGGGGGCGCTGCCAGCGTGCTGGGCACCTTCCGCGCTGTGGCCGAACTCAAGCCCAAGATCAACCTGGTCGGCCTGATCCCGACCTGCGAGAACATGCCCAGCGGCTCGTCCACCAAGCCAGGTGACGTGGTGACCAGCATGTCTGGCCAGACCATCGAGGTGCTCAACACCGATGCCGAAGGCCGTCTCATCCTGTGTGATGCCCTGACCTATGCTGAGCGCCTCAAGCCTGCTGCCGTGGTGGACATCGCCACCCTGACCGGCGCTTGCGTGGTGGCCTTGGGCAATGTGCACAGCGGCCTCTTCTCGGCCGACGAGCAACTGGCTGGCGCCTTGCTGGAAGCAGGGCAGCAGTCGCTGGACACCGCCTGGCGTATGCCGCTGGACGAAGAGTACGGCGAGTCGCTCAAGAGCAACTTTGCCGATCTGGGCAACGTGGGTGGCCGCGAAGGTGGCGCCATCACGGCAGCCGTGTTCCTCAGCAAGTTCACCAAGGCCTACCGCTGGGCCCACCTGGACATCGCGGGTTCTGCCTGGAAGTCCGGTGGTGCCAAGGGCGGTACGGGCCGCCCGGTGGGCTTGCTGACGCAGTTCATTCTGAACCAGGCCGCCGCTGGCAAGGATGCCATTGCGCCCAAGCCCGTCAAGGCTGAGGGCAAGGCCGCGGCAGGCAAAACGGCCCGCAAGGTAGCCGGCAAGACCGTTCGCCAAGCGCCGGCCCGCAAAGCCGCTGCCAAAGCCTGACGATGAGCACAGGCATGGGCAAGGTGGAGTTTCATCACGGTGTGGGCGACAAGCTGTCGTACGCCTGCCGCCTGTTGCGCAAGGCCTATAAGGCCGGCGCACAGGTTGTCGTGACCGGCGAAGCAGCCACGCTGCGCACGCTGGACAAGCAGTTGTGGGTGTTCGATGACCAGGAGTTCGTGCCCCATGTGATGGCCGCCCCCAACCAGCCCGTGCCCGCGCGCCAGAACGAGACGCCCATCTGGTTGTGTGTGGACCCATCCTCGGCACCTGGCGAGCGGAGCATCCTGGTTAACGTGGGTCAGGAGATGCCAGCAGGCATGGAACGCTTTCCCCGCCTGTTCGACATCGTCAGCAGCGCACCAGACGACCGACAGCTCGGCCGCCAGCGCTGGAAAGCCTACGCCGCCATGGGTTGGCAGGTTCAACCACATGAGGTCAAGGAATGAACGCCGCTGCCCAACCCAATCCGGCGCAAGTGCCGACCTTGACCGAGGTCATTGAACTGCTCTCACCCTCGCCGGTGCGAGACGATGGCTTGAACAACTTGCCCAGGCCCGAAGCGCCCAACCAGGGTTCGCCGGAAGGGGCGCCCATCGTGACCGGCGGCTTGCTGGCCAGCCAGCAACGCCCATCGTGGTCGCCCATGACCACGGTCGTCGTACCCTCACTGGACACCGTACGCAGCCCGGCGATGGTTGCCCTGGCTGACTTGCCCGTGCTCGATGCAGTGGTGGCCGAGCCTGCGCCGCCTGTGTCGCAGCCTGTTGCGCCCCCACAGGTTGCCGCGCCTCCCGTGCTCACCGAGCCCGTGCTGCCCGAAATCAACGAAACCCAACTGGCACAACGCGTGCTGGCCGATGTGCAGCGCCAGATTGACGGCATGCTGGACTTCCGCCTGAAAGAGGCCATTGGCCCCATCCTGGCCAAGCACAGCGAAGCTTTGGTGCGTGACCTGCGCGAGGAGCTCAGCCGAACCATGCGCGATGTGGTGGCCCGCTCGGTGACGCAGGAAATCTCCAAGCTGCGACAGCGCTGAGCCATCGCCCACTTTCTTTTTCCAATCAATTCAACTTGAGGTAGACCTGATGTCTGGATCTGTTCTGTCCGTTCAAGCGCGCCTGGCTTTGGCCGCTGCTGTTTCCGCCACGCTGATGGCACCTGCCGCCCAGGCCCAGACCGTGGTCAAGATCGGCCATGTGGGCCCCGTTTCCGGCGCGCAGGCCCATTACGGTCGCGACAACGAAAACGGCGCACGCATGGCCGTGGCCGAGCTCAATGCCCAGAAGCTGAGCATTGGTGGCAAGAAGGTCACGTTCGAACTCGTGGCGGAAGACGATGCCGCCGACCCCAAGCAAGGCACCGCGGCCGCGCAGAAGTTGTGTGACGCCAAGGTCAACGGTGTGGTCGGCCACTTGAACTCCGGCACCACCATCCCCGCATCCAAGGTGTACAACCAGTGCGGCCTGCCCATGGTCACGCCCTCGGCCACCAACCCCGAGCTGACTACGCTGGGCTACAAGAACGTGTACCGCCTGCTGGCCAATGACCTGGCGCTGGGTGCGGGCCTGGCCAACTACGCGGCCGACACGCTCAAGCTCAAGAAGGTGGCGATCATTGACGACCGCACCGCTTATGGCAAGGGCGTCTCTGAAGTGTTTGCCAAGGTGGCCAAGGAGAGGGGCATCGAGGTGGTCAGCCAGCAATACACCAACGACAAGGCGGTGGATTTCAGTGCCATCCTCACGTCCATCAAGTCCAAGAAGCCTGATGGCATCTTCTTTGGCGGCATGGACCCACAAGCCGGCCCGATGCTGCGCCAGATGCAGCAACTCGGCTTGAACAAGGCCTACCTGTTCGGCGGTGACGGCATCTGCACCGACAAGCTCATGGAGCTTTCCAGTGGCGCGAAGACCCTGGCCAATGTCGTGTGCGCCGTGGGGGGCGCTTCGCTGGACAAGCTGCCCAACGGCCAAGCCTGGCGTGCGCGCTACGAGACGCAGTTCCCCAAGCAGTTCCAAGTTTATTCGCCCTATACCTATGACGCCACCATGGTGCTGGTGGACGCCATGAAACGCGCCAATTCGGTGGACCCCAAGGTCTACGGCCCCAAGCTGGCCGAGACCAACTACCAGGGCGTGACCGCCAAGGTGATGTTCGAGCCGAACGGCGAACTCAAGAACCCGGCCATGACGCTGTATAGCTACAAAGAAGGCAAGAAGCTGCCTCTGAACTGATTGGTTCGGAAACGTCGCGAAACCTTGCTACAATAGCGGGCTTCGGAGAGGTGGATGAGCGGTTTAAGTCGCACGCCTGGAAAGCGTGTGTAGGTTAATCCCTACCGCGGGTTCGAATCCCGCCCTCTCCGCCAGATGCAAACCCCAAGTGATTGATTCGCTTGGGGTTTTTTGTTTTCCGGGTTGCGTTTATTTTGGTTTCCACCATTGTTTCTACCAAACGATGTGGTGATTGACTTGAACGTTCTGGGACGAGGTTGAATCAGCGTTGTGGCCTGACCGGTGTAGCGAGTTGGTTTTTTGCCTGCAGGCGGATGCGGCAGTTGGATCGAATGGTCATGTACGTGTGTAGTTGGCAAGTTGCTCTGGCCGTCGTACATGGTCGCCCGCGAAAGGTTTGCGAAGCTGATTTAGCGAGCGTCAAGTTGAGGCTGATTGCTGTCAATGGCCTTGGCGTCATAGACCGACAGCTTTTGCCAAGAGCTGACCGCCAAGGAACTCCAAAGCTAAAACGTCGCCTTGCCCATATTCAGGTCGTACTTTAGGCTCCGATAGGCAGATCCATCCTCCCAGCTTGGCTTGTAAAGCGGTTCGCCCGCGAGCCATTCAGGCGCACCAGCCAGAACAGCTTCGGCGTGCGCAAGTAGCTGATAGGTCGAAATAAGCTTGAATCGTTCCGACACTGCCGGCGTGATGTCCGAATGCCAAGCATGCTCGATGGCCGCCGCTCGCGTCTCAAGCTCGACGGCCATATCGGCTCGAGTTTCAGCGGAGATGCACTCGGTCAGGTATCCCATGACCGGGTAGTCAAAGGAGCTCCTGAGTACCCGGAACAAGCTCCTCGACTCTTCGTCGCATCCGAAGTCCCACGCCTTCCATCTCTTGAAGGCTGCGGTCCATAGCCTCTGGCGGACAGGCAGGGATGCCCTGGCCCGAAACACGCCGAGCGCATCGGCCAAGTGCGGGCGACCGAAATCTGCAGTCTTTGAGATTGACGCGACGTATGCGTCTAGCGCGTCATCTGAGGCGCTGACGAGCGCGTTCCCTAGCGCGAGTTGAATCTGTGGGTATCTAGATGGATGCTCGTTCAGCACCGCCAGCCACCGAGGCCATTCCTCTGGCACTGCAGCTGCCTCGGTTAGGAGGGCCTCCCACTCGAGGGGATAGGACTGCTTGCCCGCCGCAGCAAACCTGGCCGACCTGTGAAACGCCCAGAACTTGAACGTCCAGTTCTTGCATGTCAGGGCAAGCGTGAGGGCCTGGGCCACCGGCGCGTGAAGAACATACGCGGCGACTTCAAACAAGTCATCTGCGCGGTCAACAAGGGCTTCAAGGCGAGGGCGGTCATATTGATGGAGCGCGGCCGCCGTTTGGGTCTTCAAGGGAAGCCACAGCCTGTCCTCCAGCCGATCCATCGTCCGCTCAACCGACTTCCAATCCTTGCGTGCGACATCGTCGAGCACGCTGGAAATCTGCTCGGGGCTGTAGTGCGCTCGTTCCAGGAATACCCGGCCTTCGGGACGCGTGTCGGTGAAGACCTTGGCAATGCCTTCGAGCAGCAGCGGCGGAGGACTAGGGACTGCTTGTGCGAGCTCACCCCAAAGCGCAGCGTTGCCTTCGAGCATCGTGGCTAGCACAAGCATGTCCACCAGGCGCCGCTCAGGGTTGGGCGCGCCGTCCGGGAAACTGCGCAAATGGTCTGCGAGCCAGGCGAAGAGGCCGTCGAACTTCGTAACGTTGGCGCTGTCAACATCTTCCTTGTCCGTATGGAGAAAGGGAAACTCCTCGCTCAGGCTGTAGGCTAGTGTGTCGAAGTCATCGACTCCACCCTCATACGGGAGGTTAGTGAAGCTGGGTTCTATGGGCATTGCGGCTGCTGCCCGAGCGGCGATGCCACAGAGGATGTCTCTTGATTTCATGACCATTGCCAGATGATGTGTTCAGCCTTGCTGCTTTGATTCCAAAAGTCCAGGAAGGCCGCCAACACGGGCTCTGGGTATGCAACCTCCTGAACGATGCAGTGCTCTGAGCCGATGTGGTTAATCGAAGCTCCGAGGGACCAAGCTCGAGTTCGATGGCGACCCCGACCGGGGAATATTAGGAAACGGTCGTGGAAGCTGCCCTGGATGCCCCAACTCATGCGGAAGTCGAGCTTCATGTGGGACGGACCCGTGAACGCGTTGTTTAACTGGTCCTGCTGTTTCTTGATCCAGGCCTTGCGACGGCTGGTCAGGACAGATTCTGCCCCTTCGTCGTCTGCCGGCTCAGGCGTCACGCACCACATCATCGTGCCCAGGGCCTCGTCATCATCCGTCGGCCCCAACTTTGACGGCTTCGAGGACGTGAGTCCTCTGAGCTCAGTTCCTGTGCTCTTGCAAAAGGCGAGGGTATTCAAGATGTCATTGGCAGAGAGGTACGGATCCCAGAGGTAGATCGCTCCCTCGTCGAGCACCTTGATGAGATGCCGCAGGTCCTCAAGGGCGCGCCGGTGCTCGACATCACGAGCGGCCTTACCGATACCGTATTGGAGGAATCGCTTGGACTCGACCAACTGTTTCATGCGCGCCTTCAGTTCTCGTCGAGCGACCCAGTCGATGTTTGGGCGTGGATACCCTATAACCCGCTTGCCGCCGTCGGATTGCCAGAGTTGAACAGTGTGGGTCTCCTCGTCGGTCAGTCCTTTCGCTTGGAAGATGCGTGGCTGTTCCAGTTCGACACTACAAGACGACTCGACGGACCCCCTTCCGTCCGGCGCTCGGAGTACGGCCGTAGCCGCCAACACGACCTGCTTCTCGGTGTCCCACACGGAAAACCGCAGATCGCCAGAGTTGGGAGGAATCTTTAGGCGTGCAGGCCCTACCGGAAAGTTGAAGCGTGCGAGAGAGGAAATCATCCCGTCATGCTCAACACGGTACTCACCGACTAACACTCTCTGCGGCACATCGGGATTCCAAGCCAAGTGGAGGTCCACCGGCTGGTGAGGGCGGCGGTGGAATTCCGCAATCAGTGCGCTCGAGGGAATCTGGAATAGCACGTCGCCGAGGCGGTCCGGTACGCGCTCCAGGTGCATGGGCAGCACCTTGGCAATCGAATCGCAAAGTTCCTCGAACGGAACGTCATCATTGGTCAGGTCTGTCAACGTCGACTTGGCCTCGTCCTTGAGCTCGACCACGTATGAGCCCGCCCAGAAGTTGTTCTTCAGGACGCCGTTTAAGGGGACCTCAGTGTGCGAGTCGCTGGGGCAAAACATCGCTGGCGCGGCGGTGAGCGTCCCGACCTCGAGAACTGGCTGGCCTGGCGGCATCCAAACACCTTCGCTACCATACCGCTCGATACTCTCAAGAAGCTCGGAGAGGTCGACAGGCCGCCTGGTGATACCGAATGCCCAATCTGGGACGCCTTTGAGCCGCCATGGCTTGTTCAGAAAGGGCTGCTTTGGTGCCTGAGGCCGCGCGCCGGGCTCTGCAACGTATACGGAAAAGACGTTGCGTGCCTGAAACTCGCCTACAGCTTCAAGAGGCCGCGTCGCGATGACCTCGACGGCTTCGAACCAGGTGAAGTTCCCTAGTAGCCCTGGCTCAAGAAGGTTCTTCAGCTCGGTCACTGCGTTGGCCATGTTTTCCCGGCGCTTCTTTGCTATATCCATCTGTGCCTCCCAGACACACCCATTGCGGTCCCCCGAGCGACGGCATTCGTTGATTCTCTAGTGAGCGCTCAGGACGCCGAGACGAGGAGAAATGACAGTATCGCGTCCGCCGATGTCTACATCCCGATGCGCAAGGAATCCCCGCCGCATCGGAAGTGACCACCCGCGCGTCAGGCCTGCTTGGCGTCCACTGCCCATTCACGCATCAAGCGCTGATGGTCGCTATCCTTCTCATGCTGATGGGTCAGCCTCTGCACAGCAACCACAAGAGAGTCGTCGCCGGACAGCACACTGTCGATCAAAGCGCGCAGGTGCTTGGTCGTCGACGCATCGCTGCCGATATAGCCAGCTTGGAGCAAGTCGATGAAGGCCTTCTGACGCATGTACCGGCCATCTAAGCCCTTGTAGCCCACGCGGACGTTGCCTCGCGCGGTGCGGAATGCCTTGTCCTGGAGGATTTCCTCGAAGTGGCCGAGTGGCAAGAGCACGTTCGTCGAGGTCTCCGGCTCCTGGCGTCTCACGAACTTGAAATAGAACGCCTCGCGGCTGAGTCTGAAGCCGTCTGCCTTACCGTGGCTCGGACTAAATAGTCGCATGGTTTTTAGCTGCTTTTGCAGATGCTCATCCTCTCGGTAGACCCAATCCGTAGGGGTGTCCTCACCGCCTTGCGGCTTGAGCATCTTGTATTGGACAAGCACCGCGTTGCGGTGGAAGAGGTTCAGGTAGATGAGGTCAACGCCGAACGCCTCCTCGAGCTTGCGTCGATTGGCCGTGTAGACCTCAAGGGTCTGATGGCCCTTGCGGAACGTGGCCTGGCCGCGGACGTCGCTGTCGATGAACTCGTACCCGGGAACGACGCGGGCGTCGTGCTCGATGACGCCATCCTCGTGCACGTTCAGCCTCGTTAGGCCAGTCTTCGAGCCGCGCGCGAGGTTCATCGTCGCCGCCGGCGCATCCTCAGGCAGGCCAAACGTGCGCAGCGCCATCCTGAGCGCGTCAAGTTGCTGTCGCTCGATGGATTCCGACTGCGGCTTCGTCAATCCGCCAGCCAGGGTTCGCAGTGAACCGCGGTTGGCATCGATGGCCAGGAGCTTCTCAATGAGCTTGATGCTCTCCTTCTGCCCTAGCGGGACTAGGGGCTCATCCTTGTTGAGGCGGTTCTTGATGTCCCGCTCGAACTTCTCGCCCTTGAAGAGCTTGATAAGGCCCGCCGGCGTGCTCGGTTGAATCTCGACACCTCGACGGATCGTTAGCCTGGAGTCGAACGTCGTCGCCGCGCCCTTTGTCTTGAAGACCGCAGCGTAGGCCGCAGGTTGATCTGCCTGCCCCCCAAATGGACGCGGCTTTTCAGCGAAGAAGAGGCAGACGCATGGGGTGGAGATGCCGCGGGCGTCATCGTGCTCGCGCGTCAGCGAGAACTGCCGAATCCCATCACGTGTCTCCTTCAGCCCATGCAGCTCGCGCTCTTCCAGGTTCAGGATAACTATGGGGTGGCGGGCGACGTGCGCCTTCAGCTCCCGAACCCAAGTGTCGTCGCAATCGTCTTTTTCCATGTGGCCTTACCTCCCTGTGGTCTCTTTGGATGACCGGCGCTCGCGCGATACTATTCGGCTGACCCTTTGGTTAGCGAATTGTCCGCATAGGCGACCGATTCTGTCTCGGGCGTGGCGCTACCCTCACGCTAGGCTCCTTATTCATGGAGGCAAAGCAAGTCGAAACAACAAAGCCGCGCCACGGTATGCAGTGGTCAATCCCCCACTTCAGTTCCGTCTGACACCGGCTTAAATGAGGCGTTTGGCCAACCGCGTTGGCTGAAATCCTGAAACTCTCCTTCGTAGCCGATGGCTTGGAACACCAAGCGATTGAGCAAGGTGTACACGGCGTTGCACAGAGGGTACAGCTTGGCCAACGCCGTCGGGTCGTACGTGCCCTTGGCATGTGCGGTCTTGTTGCGAAGGTCCTTCCATTGTTTGATCGACAAGCGCGTCACCACTCCAGCCGTCTCCAACGCCTTTAGCTTGTCGGTAGCGCTTGCGGCTGAACTCTTCATTGCGTCGAGTGCGCCTTTAACTCGCCGATCCAACTCAGGCACCTTGCATTTGACCTTGGCAACTCGTTGCGCAAGCGCTTCCCGTGCCGCAAGGAACTCCGACGTGGGTTTACCAATGTCGCTGAACGAGACGTTGAGGACGCCCTCGACAGCCACGCCCACCACCAGGCCGTTCAGGTCCAGCTGTCGGGTCTCCCCCGAGAAGACGTGAAAGAGCTGAGACGAGAGCGGGTGATAGGCATCTGGCTCGTCTGCGGCCAGCACATGCTCCAAGTAACGTGCAAAGAGATGCCAGTAGTGCGGCTTCATGTTTGGATGCCGATAGTCGACTGGTTCATTGAAAAACGACTTATGAACCGGTCGACGAGGCACGACCATCACCTCGCGTATTGTTCCGAACCGTTTCTCTACCATGCACCAATTCACGGAGCTGGCGGTCACATATCGCAGTGCTTCTTCGATCCGCGTTTCGATGGCGGTGGGCATTTCAGCCTCCTGTGACCGCAACAGCATGACGAAGCCCCCATCCTCAGGGGCGGCCTGTTTGGCGGAGCAATCGAAACCCGCGGCACTGAAGGTGGTCGTCGCTTGTTGGGCGCCGAGAAGGCCGAGGGCGACGCGGAGCTCGCTGAAGAAGTACATCGCGGCGCGTGCCGATGCCATATAGGGCAGGCCCACCATCTCGTGCTTCAGAGCATCCTGAAGCACCCCGGTAATCACAATACCGTGCCCAGCATCGTGGGCATCTGCTTGCACCTTGGCGCATCGCCACTCGAAGCCGTTGATGTCTCGGCCCGACATGACGAAGTAGCGCTCATCAGGAATGAGGTCGCCCGGTTTGGTTTCGTTGAACTCGCGCGCCAATTTCACGAATGGGTGTTCATGGTGCTCAGATGACTCGACGTAGAGCCTAAGCTTGAACTCGCCGTCAGTAACCACTTCCAGTAAACCCTTGCCGAGGTAGGTCGTCGGATTGGTGGCTCGTCGTTGCTGCAGACGTAGCGTCGTGAAGTCGAGAACGAGCTTGCCTTGTGAATAATCCTTGAGGAACGCGGGAATAAGCGGGGTCAGATGTTCGCTTAGTGGCTCCGGTGCTGGCTCGGGTGGGCGTGCTGCGGTCATGTTGAGTAGTAAAGTCTGTTATAGCCGGGCATGGTCGGCCTCTGATTATCGAGAGGCATTGTCCTTGCAAGGTCTCTCTTCCCATGAAAGTCCTTTGGTCGCCGACGTTTCAGACCTGAAATGTGAGTGACTGGTCCCTGTCACTCAGCGTCAGTTCGACTGCGGCGACCGACTGACAGCCAACGCTGCAAAAAAGTCGCTTACCAATCAAGGGCAACTCAAAGCTGATATGCGACCCGCGGGGGGCGGGGCATGGAAGCCGCCGATTTGCGGCAGCAGTCACTTGGAGTCGGCATCCTCAACCGCCAGCTTGATACCAGTGTTTTGAGTTTGAGCAAACAATACCTCTGCCGCACGGTCAAGCCGCTCGACCTCGTCTTCTCCGCAGTGCGCCCAGTTGGCCTCCTTAAACAAACGCATCTCTATCAGCGCATAGGAGGCGGCGTCCCTTTCCAGCACACGCATGATTGACTGGAATCGATGCGGATTCATGGGGGCCACCAGAAGCGATTCCAGCAGTTGCGGCCAGTTTGGAATCGCATCGAAACGGGGATGCTCGATGAGGCGATGAAAGCCGTGCCATAACGCAAAGGCGGCATCGTTCTGGGCATGGTCGGCTTTCACCTCAAACCGTCGGATCCAGCGGTGCAGCAACCCTTCAAGGATGGGCTGGATTTCCGGCACGTCGATGCGCTTGGCCAGGATGCATAACCCTTGGAAGACATCATCGCCGCCTACCGCGAGAAAGCGAGTCAAGGCGGGAACGAGACGATGATCGATCTCAAGCTGAGCAGACAGTGCATAGGCATTTTTGCAGAGAGCGGGCATCATGACCTCTTCCGCCTCCGCCAGTGCTTCATAGAACCGCACAGTGTCGCCCTGCGCAGCCAGGCATGCAAGAAAATCGGCGGCATAGCTATCGCCGATGCGGCCTTCTAGCTGCGCTGTGTGCCAAGGCATGGACAGCTTGAATCTATTGGCCGCAGCAATCGCTTTGCGCAAGCGCTCTTGCATGGATGGCCCGCCACGATACGTGGTGCGAACCTGGCTGACGCGATGACCTAGCTTTGAAAAGGAGACCGCTGGAATGAAGACCGTCTCACCTTGTTCAGGATCGTTCTTTGGATCGGCCAAGCAGATAAGTGTTTCGCACTCATCCTCTTCGATGGATCGGAGGACCATGGGCCCCTCCCGAACTGGTCCATTGAATCTCCCAACCAACAGATCTCTCGCCGACCAGAAACTCAGCGACACAATGACTGCCCCCTGATCTGTCTGCGCAGCATTTGCACCCGCATCTGAACTCACCTTCGCCGTTCTTGGTGTAGCAAGCTGATCGAGGAACTCCTTCACGACACGGTCATTCACCCAAGCCGCTTTTGCGATGGCAGTTTGCAGACTTTGCCCAAGCTCCAAGCCACGCTCAGGAAACCTGGACCGTTCCATCAAAGCCCGTATAGCCAGCCAGACATGACTGGCGGACGCCAGGTGTGCGTCGATCCGATCCACCTTGCCCTGAATCCGCAAAGCCCGCAGCACTGCCGCTTGTAGCAAAGGAATGTGAAGAGCATTGTTCAACTGCTCTCCCGGGCATGCTCTCACCGCCCCTTCGACAAGAGCGTCATAGAGCCACCCAGCTATGTCTGCGCCAGGGGGCAAATCGGACCTGTCAAAGGTACGCTGCCATGAAGCTTCGAAGTATGGTTCAAAGCAACTCACGAACCCAGCCCGGTTACCTTGGAAAAGCTGTCTCAGACCTCCATCAGCCTCGGGAAAAACCGCTGTCAGTGCTTCATGAGCAAAGAGACTTCGATGACGATCGATTGTGAAGGGCGAGTACTCCGCCATCACGACGGGTTCGATACGCGCGAGCGCCACTTCATAGGGCAATCTGCCTGCCGCAGCGATCGCGGCCCGCCGCACAGACCAGAGCTGTGTCTGGTTTGTCGCAATCGCAACTAAGCGGTCCGCCGCACGCACATCCCGCGTCCGGTGCGCGAGCACGCACCACCACAAGTCGGCTGCTGGGGTATGTGATCTTGCGGCAAGATCTTCGGCGGACTTCGCGCCTGAGGCGAGGATCGCGGTCGCCAGGACAGCTTGAATCTCTGGCAACACCTCCCGGCCATAGTGCTCGATCAGCCGCGGCAATGCCGCATGATCTCGCCGCCGAGCCAGCGCGTAGGCCGCGCTAAAGCGCACCCATTCTTTTGGATGAGCTAGCGCTTGAAGAAGCGCATCCGTCGCGTCTCGTCCTGGCGTCTGCCCTTGCCGCGCGATGATGCCGGGTAGCTGGACGGCCACGTGGTCATCGCCTGATACCAAAGCCTCTTTCAAGATGGGAATCGCTGCCGCAAAGGGCGCCATGCTGGCAATGACTTGCAGGATCGGAACCCAATGGGGCCAGTTCGCGGAATCATTTGTCTGAAGGCGGTCCACCAACTTATTCAGTTGGGCACCGGACGATGCCAGTGTGATCAAGGCCTGAGCGCGATCCACAAATCCAACTGATTGATCTTCCACCCGCCTCTCGTATGGACGCCAGTCGATGAGCGTCGGCACCACGGCAGGAACCATTCGGGCCAAAGCGCCAGCGGCATCCAGGCGCTCATTGAGCCCCTCGCATAACTCCAGCGTTCTCGGCTCGCCCAGGTACAGGAGAATCCGGATGGCATTGGCAAGTCCAGGGCCATCCAAGGCTTGAGCTTGCAAGACCGCCACGCAAGGAGCACGCAATGCTTTGCGTGCGTGCCAGATCATTCCTCCCAGCGGCCCCAAGCACGGCCCGCGGACTCTGATCATTTCAGAAGGTTCGACGGCCGGGAGCGCCCGCAGAAGATCTGAGACATCTTCAGGCGAGCGGATCTGCATGGTGAATGCGGGCCAGCCGCCATCCCGGCCTGACTCTGCCAACAAGGGATGCTTCCAAAGGTACTGCAACGCGTGTTGCAATGACGCCAAGCCACCTTGCAACAGAAGAGATAGCAGAAGCTTCTGAACTGCTTCGGGTTGCCGGTCGAAAAGAGCCATCGTGGAAGGGCCGATCACCACCCTTTGGCGACGTGCGGCAAAGGGCAGTTCGCTCAGCACGCCCGACATCGCATTTGGATTGGGCACGGTTCGGATCAAAAGTTCGATCAGGGCATCCAACCGCGATGGCTCAATCGCAAGAATGGCTTCAATGATGGGTTTTGCCCATTGGGGATCCGAAGACAGTCGCTCGGACTGAACACGGAGCAAGTCCAAGAGTGCCTCAGTGACCGACTGATCACCCAGCTCCTTGAGCATGCTGGGTAAGAGATAGTCTTCTTCGATCCTTTCACCATTGGCGACAACGGTTACGACCTCCGCTGCGGAGACGAGTTGGTGACGAATCAGGAATGGCCAAAGTGCCGCCCAACAATCACCGGCCAGGAAGGCTTCCCTTGCACGAGCCTGGGCTTGTGCGCTCTGGCCTGACTTCTCCAAGTGAAAGACCACGGCGCCGACCTGGCCCTGCTTCTGGTACCAGTCCGCTAAAGTGGCGTGGGCATCCAGTCGCGTCTGGGGCGCGATTAGCTCTTCAAGCCCCGCGCGAACGGTTTCGTGCATCTCCAGGGTCTCTCCATCGTGCAGACGCAACAAGCCCAAATCAAGCAATTCCCGAATCGCCGAGCCCACGTTGTCACGACGAAAAACACTTTCCGCATCAGCTCGCCGGAACGGAAGTGCGAAGCAGGTTAGCTTCTCAGCCGCCGCACGCGCACCGTCAGACACCCGGCCAAAACGGCTCCTTTCAGCAAAGGCCAACCGGTCGTCTGCCGGGCGTGCTGCAATCGACTCCCTTTCCTCTGGTGTGTCGACTTGGGCGATTGCCCGAGCCAAGCTGACGTTGAGGCCGGCAGCACGACCAGCGGTCAGTTGATGGTAGAGGTCCCACAGTTCAACCCGATCAGCTTCTTTGTGGCGCATTTGAACTAGCTTGACAAACTCTTCAAAGTTCAGCCCGGGCGCATCGATACTGCTTACGCCAATCTGTGCCTGCTCCTGTGGTGTGACTTCTCGAAACACACGCTCCTGTCCAAAGACAATGAGCCGCAAGGTGTTACAAGACAACGCGCGGACGAACGTCGCGAGGTCTCTCCCAAAGCTGGGTGGTTCACTTCCTTCGACCAGGTCTAATAGCAACAATGTTTCGCTGGGCATGCTGGAAAAGGCCTTCGCCAAGGCTGACAGGGCACTTTCATTGGCTTGATCAGGCTGAATCGCGACAGCAAACGGTTCTGACAGACCTCGGCGCCGAAGATGAAATGCCGCACCAACAAGACAATCGCGAAGGCTGGTGCCGGAGCGCACTTCGGCATACAGCGCGGCGCGCTGCGAATGGATCAACCGCGCTCTTTCAAGGATCTCCGCTGCCAATCGCGTCTTGCCCGCACCGGAAATCCCGACGACCTCCATGGCCACTCCGGCCCAGGGATCGATGAAGCTCGCGGCCAGAGATGGCCGTCCAATATGATCTGTTTCCAGCGGTGGTGGCGCCTTGATGGGAACCATCTGCGGCCAGACGCACCGCAACTCGGTCTCGAGGTCTTCGCGATTGAACGTCAACCCCGGTTCTTTAGCGATGTCATTGATGAAGCCTCGCAGGTTGCGGAACAGGGTGTCTTTGACAATCGACCGTTGAAGACGATATCGCTGTTCCAGGTGTCGCATCACACGCTCGGCCACCTCTTCTTCACGACCGTTCGCATCTATGAACTGGGTTCGTTGAAGAACGCTTGGCAGAAGTCTGTGCAGCCGTTCGGCCTCCTGAGAATAACGTTGGAAAAATGCTGCTCCCGCAGCACCGTGGCGCCGAGCGAACGTGTTGGCTGAGGTCACCAGCGCCGCCAGCGCTTCTTTGGGGTCATCCGACAACTGCGAGGGAATTCGGCGCTTCGATGCGGATCGAGCAGCAACAGATCCATCGCGAAGAAGTTGTTGTGCTTGAGCGCGCGCGAGGCTGTGAATCACGACCCAATACCCGCTCGAGGCTTTAAAGGGAGCCTCAACACCTGCATCGAACAATCTTCGAACCGCTGTCGCGATTGAATCGCCAAGCACGAAATACTGCTGGTCGTCGTTGTCCGCCAAGCGAGTCAGGACTTTAGGCAGGAGATCGCGAACGACATCTGCCAAGCTCCAGGATGATGGCTTGGGTCGGGCTAAGGCGTCTTCCCTGGGCTTCTTAACCTGGATAAAGCGATGGCGCTCGGCGCCAGCCTCCGTCCATCGCAGATCAAGATCATCCTTGCCTTCAGGCCGAACGATTGCGCCGGGTCCATGGCTCTCGAAATGTTGGAAGAGCAGATCTAGGATGACGGTGGCCTGGTAGTCAAAACCACGGATTGCACTGATACCTCCTGACATTATTCGTCAAACTCGGGAATTCCCGCAGCCCTCATATCAGTGCCGACACCACAAGCGCGTTTCGCATCAAAGTGGGATTCGCTCCATTCGGTCAACTCTATCAGACATCCCCTTCTCGTCGATCCGATCAGGCGATGCCAAGCCGCTGCAGGACAAAGCTCCTGCGAAGACCGCAGTGGGTCGGTACCGTTAGTTCGCAAGGAGGGCCAACAGTCGTTCAAGCAGCAGACAGGCCGAATCGCAACCCTTGGTCGGCTGTGCATCTCGCAGCGGTCGGTCAAATCAGCACAAGTTGCCAAATCGAATGTCAGGTTGCGGACGCCTACCGTGAGCAGATCTGCCGACCGCGATTGGCTCCTAACGCTGCGAAGCTGCCGGTCGCTTTGACTTTCTGAAACTGGTCGGGGTCATTCTCGGGAAGAAGTTTGGATGACTGCATCGATCACAAGCAGTCAATCGACGGGCAAGGAGGCGCATGGCCTCCCCGATGCCAGCCTCTTAGCATAGAGATTCCAACCTGAATGTTTGGCCCTCGGCACAATGTGGGCGGGTATGCCCCCTGAACAGTATCTCTTCCATTCAACTCGACAACCCTAGGTTGCCGGCCGACCCTGCGGATTGACAATTGATTCAAGCGCTAAGAACGAACCACAATCGACGACAAGCCCTTCGTCATCCAGGGCTGGTCGGGTTATCTCACTGCTAACTATGTGGGAGGTTACTATTCGCCTGAACAATCCGCACTCTTGTTTGCAAATCAGTCAGGGCAGTTGACTTGCAAGGCCCGCGCCAGGGTGAATCTGGTCCATCGATGATTTGTGCGGACCAACAGATGAGGTGGTAGTGATGTTTCTTTCCAGAGTCTCGCTGAGCAATGTACGGTCCATAGAGTCGATGACGCTCGACTTCTCAACCGGTCTAGGCAGCAATCGACGCTGGACCCTGCTGCTGGGTGAAAACGGTTGTGGCAAGAGCTCTGTTCTTAGGGCAACGGCGCTATTGTTGGCGGGTAGCGACGCACTGCCTGATCTGCTCGGTGAGCCCGATGCATGGATTCGAAACGGTGCCAAGCAATGTCGCATCGAAGGCACGCTTGTGACGGCCAAGGGTGAATCCAGAGAGATCTCGTTGGTCATCAACCGGGGCGATCGCCTAAAGTCCATCTACGATCGAAACGGAAATTCACTGGAGGCTCTTGACGCTGCGATCGCTCACGCGGATCGCAACTATTTCGTCCTTGGGTATGGCGTATCCAGGCGCCCGTCATCGGGCAAGTCCAGCGCAGCGGTCTTCGAGGAAAAAAAACGCTCACCGCGCGCCCAGGCCTTGGCAACCATGTTCTCGTCAGATGCGCCATTGGTCTCGCTCGAACAGTGGGCCATGGACCTCGACTATCGCAAGGGCAGGAACTCAATAGCCGCTGTGCGATTCGCGCTGGACCGGCTGTTGCCAGAGATGAAGTTCATGGGTATCGATCGAAAGGAACGTCATCTAGTTTTCAACACCGTCGATGGTGAGGTGCCACTTAGCCAGCTCTCGGATGGATACCAGAACATGGCTGCGTGGTGCGGGGATCTGTTGTATCGGATAACGGAGGCTTTTCCTGATCGAAAGGACCCGCTCAACGCGCGAGGCGTGCTTCTCATCGATGAACTCGATCTTCACCTGCATCCTGCATGGCGCCGAAAGCTCGTTAACTTCCTTTCCGACACATTGCCGAACTTCCAATTCTTGGCCACCACGCACTCAGCACTGACGGCTCAGCAAAGTGGGGAAGGTGAACTCTACGTGATTCGCCGAGAAGGAACCAAGCAACGACCGACCTTAGTGCCCTTTAGCGGGGAGCCGCGAAAGATGATGTTGCATCAACTTCTGATGAGTCCGATGTTCGGATTGGCATCAATGGACTCTGTAGAGGTTGAACAAGCTCGCGCGGACATGCGAAGGCTTCGTGATAAGAAGTCAGCGCTTACGGCATCAGAGCGAGCACAAATGGTTCACTTGCGGCAAGTGCTACAAGCGGCGCCAGATTGGGATGCCGTGCCGCATTACGCCCGTGAGCAGGTTGCATTGCTAAAGGACATCAAGACTTCCATGTTGAAGGAGGGGGAGCGCACGACTGTTTCCGCGAAGAAGCTGCAGACTACGCTCAAGTCCTTGGGGAGCAAGAAGTGATTAAGCTTCAACGAACACGCGCCGCCAATCAATTGAAGGGGTTCACAGGTGCGGCGCTCGAATCCAAGCTCGAAAGGCTACTTGGCTACTACTACGACGGCGGCGGAACGGTTGATTTCAAGCCCAAAACCAGACAGGTCTGGTCCAAGGCAAAGGCGCAGCTCAAGCTAGAGTCGTCAAACAAGTGCGCCTACTGTGAGGCCGACACTGCCGCGGTGGCCCATGGTGACGTCGAACATTTCCGCCCCAAGAGCGAGTACTGGTGGCTCGCATATTGCTACGACAACTACACCTTCAGTTGTCAGATCTGCAATCAGACTTATAAGAGCAATTTTTTCCCCATCGTGGGAAAGAAATTGCCCCGTCCGAAGCTGCCTGCCGTAGTGCCGACTGATCCGGCAAGGCTTGCGAAGGTGGTCTCTAGCCTTTGTCCGGACCCCGCCAAAGCGACCGATGCGGCCGTCAAGAAGCTGCTTTCAGCAGAAAACGCCGATCTGCCTGATCCCTACTTGATAGATCCGGAACGGTTGTTCGCCTGGAGGGCTGATCCCGACACCAAGGAGGTCTGGATCGTTGCGAAGGGGGGTACCGTTCGCGCCAAGCGCGCTCTCAAGGCTGCTGAGTCAGTCCTGGGCCTCAATCGGTCGGAGTTACTGCGATTGCGCTGGAATCACTACGATGAGTTGGAGACCTTGGTCCTCGTGCTGCAGGAAGGCAACTTCTCCGATGACAAAAAGCTGCAGATTCTGGAAAAGGTCAAACGCCTCGCAGGCAGTGACCGTCCATTCGCTGCCATGAAGCGCTTTTACCTGAGGTCTTGGGGACTTTTGCCCAATTAGAGCTCTTTTTTGCCCTGGGTATCCGCATGTCTTGACCGATGCCAAGCAGCCAAGTTATTCAGTCGGCTTCTGCATAGTTGTTTTTGCCGGGACCACAGTGTCCAAAAGGTATGTCGGCACACGCCTTTGCAGGTAACCGTCCAGTTCAGCAACAAATGCATTTCTCGCATTCACTGCTAGCTCGTAGGCCTTGCCTTCACCATATTTCTCAACTGAAAAGCTCTTCTTCCTTGGAGGCTTGAGGCCGGCAGGGGTTCGAGCTTCCCAAGAGACATGGACGCGAACATTGCCGGCGCGATCCTTCTTTAACGTTCTCATCAAGTAGACGCCTGGATGTCCTGATGAGTTGTTTCTACGTTCGATAGAGCAGTATGCGGCGAGAGTCATTGTCTTGACCATGCTGGCAATTTCATCGCGCCATGCAATGGCGGCCAGGAGGGCAGCCTCCGTGCCTCCATGTCGAGAGGCCGTGAAGCACTTGCGATACTCATTGCCTTGCCTGCAAATTTCAACACTCCATCCTCGCTGACCGCCGGAGCAGACAGGCTTGATGGCGTACAGCTTCTGACTGAGTTGCTTTGACATGCTCGAACCCATTCGAATCAATCAATACTTATCGGGATAGTCCTGAAGTCGGAGGATCTGCACACTGGATACGCCTCCAAAAATTGCTGCCAAGGATTGGTGAACTACGGCAAAGCCCTCTTGAGTGCTGCCCATTTGGAACAGCAAGCGACTCTGCTTGTCCACATGATCGAGTACCTTGTCATCCAAGTTGAACTTATAGACCTGATGGAGTTCGACTCCACCTAGCTCTAGCGGTGGTTCTGCTTGGTGTAAAGACCGTAACCTCTCCAAGCACGAATCAGTACTCGTCTTCGAAGTGCGGAACGGCAATGACCTGAGCTCCTCCTGCCCGAGTGAATAGGCCTGCGACCGAGCGATGTGCAAAGACAAATGGATCAAGTGATGCACCCATCTGGAAAACCAGGCGCTCCTCAATTGGCGTCGTATCGAGTACCCCTTCGTCCAAGCTGAACTGGTAGACCTGATAGAAGTCCATTCCTCCGATACTGAGGGGCGGATTGCTTTGCGAGAAATCCGATTTGGCGCGATCCCAACAATCGAGTCTGCTCAGGAACGTCATGAACCAATAGTCTTCGTTCCATGTACCCCAGTCATCGACGTAGATGGCTGGTTGCAGTGCCACGTTGGGCATGTCGAGGTGGAGCAATTTTTCCCGAAGAGCTCCGCTGATGACAGGGTGCGCGCCTGCAAATAGCACTTCGGGCGGGTGCTTGATCGTCGTGCGCCCGTACTTCGTGTTGTAGTCAGATGCTCCGTTTCTAAACAATAGAGGTTTGCTTCCTACAGGCAGAACCGAGTGCTCAAACGGAAGCTTGGCCGTAGCTTCGTCAGGCGTGAGAAACGGAAAGACATTGGTATTGAGATCATCCTGACGAGGCAGGACAATCATGTAGTACTCCTGATCGTACTTGCTCATTCTTATTCTCCGACAACAGGTGTGTAGCGCCCGATGGGGTGGTACTTGATGCTTTCCTTGCGCTGCCCTGAGCCTTGACATCCAAGGTGACTGCGTTCAGTCGGGCAGCGACGACTGTCATCATGATTGCCCACTGAGTCGACTCCAGCGCATCCAACATGGTTGCCCAACGAGAAGTGATCTGCGATGTTTGTGAGGCGGGCTCGCTTTGGCCGGTCAACGATTGTGTCAAGGATCTCTCGGCTGAGTGCGTCCAACTTTGTTTTGACGACGCCACGCGCTGGATCGTCCAGTCCTGTGCATTGCCGCTCCAACGCAAGCTTGAGGCCATGTATCCGAGTGGCAATCATCGAGTGATAGCTGAAAGGATGCTCGTCGTCATCGTAATCGTCCTCTTCAGAATCTAACCTCGGGGGGCGTTCACTGATCGCAGTGTGATCGCCTCGATGGGGCTGCACTTTCAGATGGCATGCACCCTGAAGCGTGCAGGGTAGGAAAACAAGGTTCGGTCCCAGGTTAATGTCGTATCCAAACTCTTCCAGCTTGGCGCCCATGCCCGACATCTTCACGCCTTCGGCAGAAATGATGTGATGAGCTTGCATGCGTACACCTTGGTTCTTCGGGTGCGTCAGCTTTCCTTTGATGGATCTGTTCATCAGGCCAAGGTACTTGCTGTCCTTGGAAGTGTTTCCTCTCAGAAGCATGGTCTTCTTCTTGATGATTATTTGTAGACGACGATTCCTCGCGGACCGCGCGGGGTTCTGTGTGCAGTACTGCCGCAACGTCTGCAGCGAATGTCTCGCTTGATCAGAGAGCGCTTGGCACCCAGTTTTTGCTGAGTCTTGCCGCGCAAGCGAAGGCCCTTTAATCGAGCAACAACCAACTTCTCGCCAAGATCCTGCAGCCGATTGGCAGCGTCGCAAAGTGTCTCGATCATCCGAATGAACGCATCCAGGGCTTCTTTCGCCTTCTCAATCTTGCGTGCTGCATTGGCAACTTTGGCGCTGCTCATCGCCAAGCGAGTGACCAGGGCCGTCACACGAGCAGCAACAGCAGCACCAGCGGTAAGAAGCGCAGAGATGATGATCATCACCACCTCAATCAGGATGTACATGGCGCCTTTACCGGCAATGTAGGCCAGGAAGTTGGGCGGGACGGCCTCCATCATCAGCCCCACATAAGCCATGAATGTCACTGCGCTGTCGTGATCACTGATGATCTCCAGCACCGCATAGAAATTCGGGTTGTTCTTGATCTCCTTGGCGAGCGCGGGATCAATGTCCTTCACCACTGTGTCTACGAAGGATTGAACGCCCTTGATGTCACCGCTGGCGATCAGCTCGGGTACGCCCAGGATGGCTTGCCTGTGCGCATAAAACTTCTGGGCCTTCTCCACCATCTCTTTGGTGGTTTCAACTGCCTCATTGACTGTCTTGGCGTACTGCTGCAGCTCAGCCTCGTAGGTTTTCTCGACCTCTTCAATCTGCGCAGACCACCATCCCCAACTACGTAAGGTTGTGTCTTGTGAACTGTTGAGTTGTTGCACCTTGTTGTAGGTTGCATTCGCCTTGTTCACGATGTCCTGGGTAGTCTTGCTGGCGTAGTCATAGCCTGCATCGACAGCCGATCCGGCCATGGATTTGACCTTGCCACCCAGCTCTACCCAAGTCTCCTTTTTGAACATGTCCTTGAAGTCATCCGTCCAGGCACCGGCGCCATCACCTGCGCCTTGACGCACGCTTCTAGCGATAGAGAGCAAAGGACCAGAATCCCATTCCCTCTGAAATGGCAGCATGTATTCAACCAGCCCTTCATATGCGCCGTGCAATTGCAAGACAAGCAATGACCGGTCGTCTTCGATCTCTTTTTCTGTGATGTTTGGTACGGCGGTAATCGAGACATCCCCGCTCTTAGGGACCATGACCTGCCAATCTTTCTCAGCCATTTAGACTTCCTTGCGAACGCTTGCCGATTCAATGGCGGTCTTGCCTGCCACATCGATCTTCAGGTTATCCAGTGGCCATGAGGTGCCCCAGGCATCGTCATAGAGGCCCTCAACTGAAACCCAAGAGGTTTCGCTGTTGGGCATAACTGGCATCGTGTAGTTCTGAGTGCCTCCACCAACCATCGATTTCTGTCCCGCCTGCACGGTGATCTTGCCCGGGCACTGCGCCGTGAAGCTGCCACCCTCAATCGTGATGCTCGCCCCACCGCTCACCGCCAGCGTCACCTTCTTGGCAGCGGCAATGTTCACCACCCCACTCGCCGTCTTCAACTGCAACTCCTGCTTGGCCGCAATCTGCGCCGGGCCGGCTTGAGCCTGCATGTCGATCGGGCCTTGGGCGGCGATCACGGTCAGGCCTTTGCCTGCAGCTTCCGAACCGGGTTGAATCGCGCCGGCCAACAAGCCAATGGCCTGCCCCGTGTGGATGCGAGCCTGGCCACCCACTGCAAAGTGCGTGTCCTGCCCGCTGGCGATCTGGGTGGTGTCTTGCGCACTCAGGTGCAGGTCCTGGCCAGCCGTTAGGCCGATGCCGGCTTTGCCGACCAGGGCGATGTTGGGATCCGCCATGTGCGGTACTTTGCTCTGGCCCGTGCGGGTGGCTTTGTCTGCCGCGTCTGCCTGGGCATTGGCCAGGCTGCTGGTGCTGACCATGCCGCTGAGGCTCTTGCTCAAGGCTGCCGAAGGGGCGGCCTTGTCGTCCAGGTTGCTCTTGTTGCCGCCCACGCTGCCGGCTGTTGTGGCCAGCCCAACTGTCTGGTGGGTGCCTGCGGCCTGGTGGAAGGTGCTGGCCAGTTGCTGGGCCTGTTTGGCCAGGGCCATGCCGGGGGCGTTGTCGCCGGCCGGGGTGCTGGTTTGGCCGAGGCCGTTGCCCAGCCCGAAGGTGCTGAGCATCACGCCGCGCGCAGCGCGCAGGCCGCCCCAGGCGTCGGTGCGCAATTCGAAGCCTTGGCCGCGGAAGCTGCCGCGGTGGTTGTCAGCCTGGTGCAGCAGGTGGCCCATTTGTAGCCAGGTCTGGCTTTGGGTGCTGTGCAGTTGGGTGCGTAGTTGGCCGGGGGTGTCGTCGAACACGAGCTGGTTGTAGCCGCTGCCACCAAACTCCTTGCTCTTGACGCCGCTGAGCGCTGCTGCGTTGTTCTGGCCTTCGCTGCCTTCGGTGGCCGCATTGGGGGCAGCACCGTGCCAGGCAGGGCTGTGGCCGCCGGAGCCGGCGCCCACCAGGTTCATCTGGCTGCTGGGGCTGAGGTCGGTGGATTCGGCCAGGGCAGCGGAGTCGGCTTCAGCGGCCTGGCCGCCGGGTGTGCGGGGCACACCGGATTCGCCTCGGCCGTTGTAGAGCGCGGCCATGACGAAGGGACGGTCGATGTCGTTGCCCAGGAAGCCGACCAGCACTTCTTGCCCGATGCGGGGGATGAACTGGTGGCCCATGCCAGGGCCTGCCAGGCGCTGCATGACGCGCAGCCAGCAGCTGTGGTCGATGTTGGCGCGCTGGGGCGCAAAGGCATTGGCTTGCCAGTGGAACTTGACCTTGATGCGGCCAAGCTGGTCGGTGTAGAGCTCGTCGGCGCCGCTGGCGTTCACGTTGCCGCCCGGGCCCACGACGATGGCGGTTTGCGGGCCCAGTGCGGTGGGCCTGGGGCGGGGGCGCAGGCCCGTGTCGTCCATCAGCACGGCCCGCCAGGGCACGTTGCGGCGCAGGGCCTGGAACTGGCAGGCAAAGCCGCTTTGGCCGGCTTGCTGGTGCAGGGCTGCCCGGTCCACGGGGATGTGGTCGCGGCCACCTGCGGCGTTATCCAGGGCAGGCAGATCGGCTTCGCCCAGAGTCTGGGCAATGCGGTGGCTCAGGTCCTTGGGCAGGTTGTTGATGCCGACCACGTCACAGCGGGTCACGAAGAACTGTTTGTCGTCGTCACTCAGGCCGAAGGCTGACAGCGGATCGAGCGTGGATTGGGTGACGGCAAACCAGGTGCCGGCGCGCAGGGTGCGCACGGTGCCGCGGCCCAGCCAGGTCTTGTAGCGGGCTTCGTGGGCTTCTTGCAGTCGGGTGGCGGCGAACTGGGCTTCGGCGTTGTTGCCAAAGACGAAATCGCCCGTAGGGTCATAGCTGGTGAGCCAGCTTTGCAGGCTGGTGGCCTCGTTGCCGCCCCAGTCGTGGGCGGTGGGGGCATCGGCCGTGATGGCGGCGTTGGCCTTGTAGTCCCAACCTTGCACGGCGGTGGCCGTGGGGCCGATCTGGCGCATGCTGCCCAGGGCCTGGATGCTGTCTTGCGCCTCCTGGCTGCTGCTGCGGTGGTAGCGAATGCCGGCGCCGCCCAGGCTGCTGGCGCTGATGGCGTCTTCGGGTTGCTGGCTGCTGTTGGTGAAAAAGACGAGGGTGTGGCCGCCCGGTGCGGCTTCGGCTTCTTCCACACGCCAGCAAATGCCTTCTTCGGCCAGCAGGCGTTGAACGAAGGCCAGATCGGTTTCGCGGTATTGCACGCAGTAGGCGCGGCGGCCGGCGTTGCGGGCGAACAGGCCTTCGGCCACATAACGTTCGACGTCATCGTCCCATTTCCAGGCGGCGATGGTGTCGTGGTCGGCGAAGACGTCTTCCACGATCTCGACCACGGATTGGTCTTGCCAGACGCGGCTGTTGAGCGTGTGGCCCAGCAGCGCGATCCAGGGTTGTACCAGCAGGCCCTTGCGGGCAAAGCCGCCATCGGCTTCGAGCGAGCGGGCTTCGGTCACGTAGCCGCTGCGGCGGGCGCGGCTGCCGTCGGCCAGCGTGGTCTGCAGGGTGATGGGGCGGGCGTAGAGCTGCTTGAGCTCGACGTGGGTGTTGAGCACCAGGGCGTTGATGTAGAGCGAAAACGGCTCGGATACGGCCTCGTGCAACGCGAAGCTCTCGACCATCAGGTCGGCGGGCAGGCTGCGCTCGCTGCTGGGTGCACTCAGGGTGTAGAGGCGGGTTTCGCTAGCCCACTGCCCAAAGAGTGCAGTGAGTGCTTTATCCACGATCGTGCTCAGTGATGGCAATGCAGAAGCAAGCTCACCAGGCAAAGATGGCAAAGCCATGGCTGGTCCCTGTAATTTCGGTTTATTTGGAGTCAGATTCTCGGTGAGGACATCTTCTCCGCACGCCCCTCTGTTGGGTGAGCATGCAACCGGCTGTAACCAGACAACCGCTATGGAGCAAACCACCATCTACACTGCCTAAAAGAAGTAATGGGAGTGGTTATGGCTATCGGAACAGTCAAGTGGTTCAGCGACGTCAAAGGCTACGGCTTCATCGCCACGCCGGAGGTCGATGCCGATGTGTTTGTGCACTTCTCATCCATTTCGATGGATGGGTTCAGAACACTCAATCCAAACGATGAAGTGAGCTTCGAGCTCGTGCGTGCGGACAAGGGGTACCTAGCTCAGCAAGTCAGGTCAGCTTGCGCCAGCTCGGCGACGGCACCGGAAGTCGGCGCGGCATAAAAAAGGCTCGCTGACATTAAGCCAGCGAGCGCGAAGCGCAACGCTGTCAACACGGTGCGCACCGGCTCAGGGAGGAAAAGCCGGGCCCGAGGTACGAACCTACTGGGCGATTTGCATCATAAGTGCAGATCTCCTGGGTCAAACCATCCGTTTACACGGAACAACCTGCCGTTTGTAACGCAGGCCTGTCGTTGTTGCAGGCTTGGTCAAATCAACTAGGGAACCTGAAATGCTTCAACTGTTCAATCCACGATTGATCCTCGCCACTTCTTTGACGGTAGCGCTCAGTGGTTGTCTGATTCCTGAAAAGTTCACTGCGAAGGTGGACATCAAGCCGGATGCTTCGTATCGATATCAGTACCAAGGCACGGCCGTGCACATGTTGGCAGCCATGCAAATTCAAAAGGCCGGGCATCTGACCGCCAAGGATGAGGCACAGCTGAAAGCTGATGCAGACAAGGCAACAAAAGCCGATGGCGTCAAGAAGCTGACATATCAAGGCGCAGGTCAGTACGAGGTGAATGTCGATCGCGATGTGGCCCCTGGCCAGCGGTCACCCGTCCTCAACATTGTGTCGCTGGTCAAGGGTAAGGATGACGCCTACACCTTGACTGCCTCAGAGCTCAAACCCAAAGATCGCGATGGCTTGATGGGCCTTGGCATCAAGGTAGACGGTACCGTTGAAGTGACGCTGCCGCCCAATGCCAAGGTGATCAGTCAAAACGCCACCAGCACGCCAGGCGTTTTTTCTAAGGCATACGGTTGGAAAGTCAACGGTTATGACGCCAGACCCGTTTTGACTTTCAAACTCAATTAATCAGGACAGCTGGATAGGCTCATGAAATTCACCGTTTTCCGCATCGGCATCATCACGTCATTTGCCGCATTTGCAGGCTGCGCATCTGTTGCCGTGAGCAATGACGCGATTGAGCAAAACACTGCATTCACGCTCGGCGTACCAAAAGGCTCGTTCACGATTTCTGATCGTGTCGATGATGGCGTCAAGTCCACATACGTGGCAAAGACGAACACGGGTAAGCAGTACAACTGCTATGTGACTGGCGCGATCGGCATAACTGGACGGGTTGTGTCAGATGCCATTTGCCAGCCAATCGCGACCAACAAGTCCTCGACTACGAGGGTGTCACCTGCAGCATCCAGTCAGAGTAACGCGACCTGCAACGCGCTACTAAAGGCAGCAGGCAAGTGTTAACGTGATTGAACGTGAGAGCAATCAATACCAATCATTCGAATACAGCTTCAGTGACCATGACTGGTGCCGCATCCAAGCTCAAGTCTTCAAGACGTCGAACGATGCGGGAGGCCGCGAAAGAGCGTCCTGCGAAGGTTTTTAATCAAATCACCAGTCACAACTCAGATTCGGTTGAGATCCTTTCCGTGGTGGATCCAAATTACAAAGAACCACACGTTCTGCTGCTCACCACGAGCCGCCAAGAAACGCTTCAAAGGGTCCAAGATCAGATTTATAGATCTGGGAAGATCGACATCAGAGCGGATTACCTGATGGGTCCACTAGAAGACCGAATTGGTGGTTTGGTCTGCGATATGGGTGGGGCGGATGGTTATAGACACTCGCTGCGCATTTCCAATGGCGACATCATGGTTCGTATGGCTGAGCTGAGGGGGCTCAAGATTTCGTCGTTCATGCTCAACAGAGTTGTTCGTTGGGCCAAATGCTTTGAAGCAGACAGAACCATCAGACCATTCAAGCTTGTTCACCAGGACGGCGTTGACCCGGCCAACCGATCTGCGCGCAACAAGCTATACCGAAAATTCGGAATGCGGCTGATCTTTACTGATCCTGTCTTGGAAACGGAAGGCTATTCAGATCCAACTTTGACTGTTGACGACCTAATTGAATTTAGCGACAGGGAATGGCCAACTGTCAGCGCAACCACCTACCCGTATGCATTCAGAGCACTAAGTCATGAGCGCCACAAGATCAAGGACCGCTTGACCTACAACACTCGACGTATGTTGAGGTACAAAAGAGAGAATGACAGATTCGACCTTAAGGTGGGGAAAGTCATGCGAGCTCTCCGCATACTCGTCAACTGGCCGCTGCTGCTGCTGGTCGCTTTCCTTGCGTATGGCCTTGGCTCAAGCCAGTTGGGGACCTACTTGGATGCAATCAAGCAATTTCTCTCGTGATCAGTTGCGGATGATCAGCTCGATCTACTCGTTTCTCGGACGAGAAACGGAGTTCTCTCTCAATCTGCAAATTCCCGTAGGCCATCAGAGCAACGCCGACCAAGGCAGCAGCAGCAACGCTGGACACTAACGACCATCGATACGGATGCCTGTTGCCCCCAGACTTGAAACGTCTGCTGAAGCGACAGCTGCCGATCGACCTCCAGTGTGCATAGTTCACTACGGCATCAACTCGATTGGCGCCGCGCTCGCCTGACTGTTCGGCGCCGAATGACTCCTATGCTGTCGAAAGGTGGCATTACTCTCCAAATCGCGAATGACTCATCCCGCTGCGAAGTGGCCGTCCGTGCAGTAAGGTCAGCATAAGGCTGGAATGAGACACTCGCGCTCGACTGCCGAGTGTCTCCGTCGTTCATGACCGGCCATTCGGTAGGCAGCCGCACCAATGGCCGCTTCGCTGCCGAGACAGGCCAACTCGTGATGAGTTGTACGAGCCCCATGCGCTCAGGCAACTGGTAGCTCGTGTAGGCGTTTTTGTCATCTGAGCGCGCTGGTTAGTCGCCTCCCGGGAGACAATCGACATTCCGAACGACCCAAGCGAGCGGATGACAGATCAGCAGACCCGGAACAACCACTATGTCCCGAAGTGGTACCAGCACGGCTTCATTGCTCCGAGCCAGTCTCATCTCTTCTATCTCAACCTCGATCCGGACTTAAAGACGCTGCCCGATGGCCGGCAAGTACCGCGCCGGGCGCTGCACATGTGAGGCCCTGTGAACTGTTTTGTGGAGTACGACCTGTACACCACGAAGTTCGGTGCAACCATCAACGACGACATTGAGAAGCGCCTTTTCGGTGCCCTTGATGACAAAGGCTCCCAAGCTGTGCGGGCCTTTGTGCGCGGTGACCCCTCGGAAGTGCACGAGTCGTTCCAAGACTTCTTCACATACCTCGCCGCTCAGAAACTGCGCACTCCCAAGGGACTTGATTGGATTCGCTCGTGCTACGGGCCGCTGGACCAAATCGATTTGATGGTGGAGATGCAGGCGCTGAGGACGATGCACTGCACGATGTGGGCCGAGGGCGTTCGGGAAATCGTCTCTGCGGCTGACTCGGACGTGAAATTCATCGTTACTGACCACCCGGTGACGGTCTACAACCCGCAACTTGATCTCACGGCCCAGGCCTGCACTTATCCGCAGGACCCTATGGTTGCGTCGCTAGGCACGCAGACGGTGTTCGCACTGGACGCTGACACCTGCATGATCTTCACGCATCTGGAATACGCGAAGGAATCGAGCCGGCATGACCTCACCCGCCTGCGCACGAACGCGCGACACCACGGTATGGGCATGACGCGGACGGACTCTTTCATCCGTGATCGCCGACTAAGCCGCGACGAAGTAATCGCGATCAACTATCTTCTCAAGTCACGTGTAAAGCGATACATCGCGGCGGCAAAAATGGATTGGCTCTATCCGGAGCGGCACTTTAACGGCTCCTGGGCTGAGATTGCCAAAGTGCTGTTGCCCAAGAACGATCTGTGGCGATTCGGCGGGGAGATCTACGTCGGCTACCGGGACGGCACGTCCGGCTATTGGGACGAGCACGGCCGCACGTCCAAGGCTCATAAGTTCCTGCCCCGCGATTCGCCGCGCAAGAATGTCGCCGCCAATGACTTTTGCGGCTGCGGAAGCGCCTACGCCTTTAAGGACTGCTGCCAATCGTTGCCGGCGGCCGAACGGCCGCCTTGGGATGTCTACGGACTGCGCGAGCGTAACCTGATGTTCTGCAATGCCGTGCAGGACATACTCAACCTCCGCGACGGGGCCTCTTGGGAAGACGTTCGCAGGACATTAAGCGACGCTCAAGTCGAGCGAATCCACAGCGCCTTCGCTGCGCTGTGGCCTGAGGACACAGACCTAGCGTCGCTACTTCCTCGGCCACATCCCAAGAAGTTGCGCACGGTATTTGCCGGCATCGCAGATCCGCGCACGGTGGACGCGACCGTCCTTGGCTGGCTGCCGTACGTCGATGAAGTCGTGGTGGTGAACCCCTTCGTCCTGGGCACCCGAATGAAGCCCGAGTTCAGCCCCATCGACTCGCCGGCCGCCCACAAGATGCAGACACTCAAGAACGTCATACTGCTTCTGAAGCTGGAGCCGTTCATCCGTGCAGGACTGGTCCATCTTGTTCCTGATCCATGCGAGGTCTGCGCGCCTCTCGGACAGCTCGTCCGGGATGTAATCACGGACCGCACTGCAGGCTGGAAGCCGCCCACGGGCGGGCTGCACCGCCTGCTGAAGCTCGGAGAGGAAGAGCACCGGCGCTTCATGGGCATGTTGCCCGAAGACTCACTGCGTCGCTACGTCGCCAAGCATATGCCGCAGCCCGACACCGAGGTGACGGACCAGATCATTGCTTACATCAGGCGGCAGACTGAGGCCGATCCGTATGCATTGCTGCAGGCGCTCCCCGTGGGCGAGGCTGGTGCGCAGTTCCAGATATACAAGGGCCTGAACCTGGAATCAGCGCTTTACCTGGCCACACTTACTGGCTCAGTGATTCACGTCGACACCGACACCCACTGGGAGCAACTCCTCATGGATGCGCAACCCGCCGGTGCGGCGTCGCAACGCGAATGGGACCCCGTACGGCAAGCACTGACCGAGATCACCTTCCCAGTAGATCTCGATTCGCAGCGGCTCGCTCTGCGGCTCTCTGGAGGAGACGTGCCCCCCGTGCGCACCTTGCTGCTCCGCCTTGGCGCCGCTGTCGCTGAGTCCGGGACTGGGTCAGCGCCCCATGTGCTCGCCAAGCAATTGCGCCAGGCTCGCGCGAAGGTGGAACGCACGGCGATACCGATCGGCGACAGCCAAATGCTCGAGGTGTGGCTGGACCTGCACGTACCGCCGACGGGCTTTGGCCGGCTCGAGGTGCAGCGGTTGCTCGTGATGTTCGCCGGTGCAACGGGGCCACGCACTGTGCCCTACGCGCTACGACTTTTGTTCGATGAGCCAGCGAACGGGCGCGACGATGCTTCGGACCCTGACGTTTAAGCGTCGATGGGTGACTCTGCCACCGGTATGGCTCGCGATGCCGTCGTTCAAACACCTCGAGGCGCCAAAACCAGTGACCGCTTTCTGGCGGTGACTGTCACGTTGCCCATTGAGCACGACTGACGCCAACCGCTGCGAAGCCATCTGTCGGGGCTTCAGCAACTGACTGCCTGCGGTCACTCACCAACGACTGCACTGGGATACCACAGTGCTGGACAATTAGTCCAATCGGCTGCATGCCGCGCAGCCTTTCGTCCGCGAACATGGGGGTAGCCCACGAGTCCTTATACGTTGCGGATCTTGCTACCCCCGTAGTTCGACTTCCATCGAGCTTTACTACAGCTCAACCGCTCACAGCTCGCCGTGTGGTTGGCTTAAGAGGCACGGCGCCTTCGAGGCGCGGTGAGGCTGAAGTCGCTAGCCCATTACTTGTAGAGTGAAAAGCGCTTGGTTAGCGGCTTGAGTTCATCCGAGGCGCCGAACACTGCAACGGCCAAGTATTCCAGCGTCGTCGGGTCGGCAGAGAGCGTGGCCTGCTGCTGCTCTTTCGCGGACGTGCCGAGCATCGTGTGGACGAAGACGTTCACCGGAAGAGCTTCGCGGAGAGCGTCTTGATGCAGTCGAGCTAGGTGGTTGGTGTTATCGCTGCGCAGCACGATAACTGGCGCCTTGGAAATTTCGCTCTTCCACCCCGCCCCGCTCGGGTAAGGAAGAAACTCGATGCCCTTGCCCAAGGTCAGGCTGGCAACAAGTCCTGCTACGGCGTGGCACATTGCGTTCATCGCGCGTCCCGCCTCCAGTTGCCGGTTCACAACGAGGATGAGCTTGAAGGAATTGTCCGAGTACATATCGATCTCCTTGATTGTGCGGATGAACTTGACGCCCGTCACGCGGCCTGGGGACCCAGGGCGTAGACGTGGCGAAAGACAGCATTGAGGGCGCCGATCAAGCCCCAGTTCTCGCGGGAGCGGTGCACCGTTTGCTCGTCCTCGGGCAGATAGAGCGCCAAGGCCCAACTCTTTTCGGCCGGAAAACGATGGTGACGGTCATGTACAACCAATTCGCCGACGAGGATGGCGATGCGTGCTGGGATGTCGATGAGCACGACGATCAGCGCCCACAGCACCAGCCGCGCAGCGAAGCGGGCTAAGCCATTACCGTTGCGTTGAGGCATCGCGGTCAAGCAGTAGCGGGCTTGTGACAGGCGAGCATGGCGTTCGGGCGAGGTCTCGCCTTCGATGAAGGGCGCACCCCAGTAGTGCTCGCTGGTGAACTGGATCAGGGCGGAAATCTGATACAGCACCGTAAGTGGGAACACAAGCAGCACGAGAACCGGGATCCAGACGTGGAGCGCCGTCGCCATCGTGACTCCCGTAGACAGCCACATTACTGTCATCACACGGCGATAGAGGTTCGCGGACGCGAAGTTGGACCTCGCACGGGCCGCCAGAAAGGTTGTATGAAAGCGCGGGCTAAAGCACGTCGTGATCAGCCAGATCCAGCATTGCTGCACCGTCATACTGAGGTTGCCCCCGGAAAGTGGAGTTCTTAGCTCATGACCACAATGCTGGAAAGGAGCGACGAAATGGTCGATAAGCAGGTACGGGGCAAGTACACCCTGGAGTACAAACTGGAGGCGGTTCGGCAAGTCAAGGCCGGG
>NZ_JACRAH010000046.1 GCF_016234775.1 Aquabacterium sp.
CCACGGGGCGGTCGATGTCCCCCTCCACGAAGGCGATGACCACTTCCTGGCCCAGGCGAGGTGTGAACACGCCACCCCAGTTGGCGCCGGCCCAATCTTGCGCCACACGCACCCAGGTGCCGGAAGCATCCGACGCGGGGGCGTTGCATCCTGCTGTGTGATCCAGCCTGTGGCTGCTGCCTGCGCCGCGTTGCCAGTGGAACTGCACCTTGATGCGGCCGTCGCGGTCGGTGTGGATGGGGCCATCCAGGCCCACGACCAGCGCGGTTTGCGTGCCCCACACGGTAGGTTTGGGGTGGAGCAGGGCGCCCTTGTCGTCCGTCAGCGCAGGGCGTACGGGAATGGCAGCGCGCTGGGCGTCGAAGCGGGCTTCGTACAGGGGCTCGGCGCTGGCATTGCCTGCTGTTCGGCCTTGGCCCGGCGCATGTTCGCCCCCGAGCAAATGACCGGCATCGCCCAGCAGATGCTGCAGGCCGGCCTTGGCGTCGGCGCTCATGTTGTTGCGGGCGCGGTGCACCACGTTGAGCACGACGAACTGGCTGGCGTCGCCACCCAGGTTCAGCATGTCGAGATCGTGTTCACTGTGATCGGCCAGCGTGAAGGTCGTGGCCGGCGCCAGGGTGCGCACGGTGGCGCGCCCTTCAAACTGTTTGCGGCGGGCTTCGAGCGATTGCAGATACACGGTGGCCAGGCGCTGTGCTTCTTCAGGCGTCTCGAACGCGTAGGCGCCAGGTTGGTCGGCATGGACCAGCGGCATGGGCTGGTCGTGCCCGGCATCGACATCCGCGCTGCCGCTGTGGTTGCTCACAGAGCGGTAATCGAAGCTGGCGGTATGCAGGCTGCTGGTGCCTACGCGGCGGATGCCATGCCAGCGGGTGATGCTGTCTTCCTTCATCACCGCGCCTGGCTGGGTGAAGCGGATGCGGCTTTGCTCGTTGGCAGTGAAGGCGCCGTTGTGATCGGCGATCACCAGGGTGTGGCTGCCCAAGGTGACCGTATCGGCGGCATCCCCCGTGTGCTCGAACCAGCAGAACAGGCCGTTGGCGGCCCACAGACGTTGCAGGAAGTCGAAATCCGTCTCGGCGCGCTGGCTCAGGGTGCTGAGCTTGGGGTAGACGGCCGCATCCTTCAGGTCCCAGCGCCATGTGGGCTGCAGGGTGCCTTGGGCAGCGTAGTCGGCAAAGATGCGCTCCGTGATGTCGATGACGGATTGATCCTGAAAGATCCAGGCATCGGTCCGGTGGCGCAGGAAATCCAGCCAGGCGCCGATCTGCAGGCGGTAGCGGGCATAACCGCCATCGGAGCCCAGCAGCTCGAAGGCCAGCACATGGCCATGGAAGGGGCGCAACTGCGTGGTGCTGTGGGCCGTGAGCAATTCCAGCAGCACGGGTTGCCCGATGAGGTCGGTGGGCTGAAGGTCGGCCCTGGTGCTCAGGGCCAGCAGGTCGATAGAAAAAGCGGCTTGCGTTTGACGTGGGCCGATGCCCTCGGTGATCTGAGCGCGTTCGGCCAGCAGCACATCGCCACCCAGGGGCGTGTGCAGGCGCAACAGGCGGGTGTGCTGATTCGGCCCAAAGCTGAGCAGATCGCCCAGCAGGCTGTCCGCGAGCGCGTGCGCGGCACCGGCCAATGCCGATTGGATGCCGGAGAGGTCGATCATGCTTGCCATCCCAGAATTTTCTTTATAGGGCGCGTGGCATGGAGAGACACGTCACCCGAGGCTGGGAAGTTATCGCAAAAGACTCTGGCCGGATGCCCCTCACCCCCGCATGGGGGCCTGCATTCTGGCATCAATGTGAAAGCAAATGTTAGGGGCTGCAAGTACTTGTCGCCGGCCCGATTTCACGGCTTTGACAACACCGCGCGTCGCCCCCCGTTGACAGTTGTAACGGCTTTGGCACACTGTTTGCAGCGAGTGGCATCATGAGTGCAAACCAGATTCACCCGCCCCTTGTGCTGGTGCCCGCGTGTCAGCGCATCCTCGGGCGTCATCCCTTCCATGTCGCGGGCAAAAAGTACATCGATGCGGTGCGCATGGCGGGTTGTGTACCCTTGGTGGTGCCCGCCGCACAAGCCGATGAGTTGCCAGCCTTGCTGGATCTCGCCAGCGGCATCTTGCTGACCGGCTCGCCCTCCAACGTGCACCCTAGTCATTTTGGCGAGGACGTGCTCGACGAATCCCTGCCCCTTGATCCCGAACGTGACGCCTGGACCTTGCCCATGATCCGGCTGGCGCTTCAGCGTGGCATGCCCTTGCTGGGCATCTGCCGGGGCTTCCAGGAGGTCAATGTGGCGCTGGGTGGCTCCCTGTATCAGGCGGTGCATGACGAGTCGGGGCTGATGGACCATCGAGGCGATGGCACCAAACCGGTCGACGAGGAGTACGGCCTGGCCCATCCGGTCAAGCTGATCCACGGCGGTTTGCTTGACAAGGCCTTGCAGGGCCTGGCCGAGCCCGTCATCCTGGGCGGTGAATTCATGGTCAACAGCCTGCATGGGCAGGGCGTCAAGCGCCTGGCCGACGGTGCGCGCATCGAGGCCCTGGCGCCTGATGGCGTGGTCGAAGCGTTTTCCTGGCACCCCTTGCCCGACGACACCGAATCGGTGCGTGGCGGCTTCAATCTGTGCCTGCAATGGCACCCCGAGTGGCAGGCCGCGGGCAATCCGGTCTCCCAACGCATCTTCAAGGCTTTCGGATCAGCCTGTGCGGCTTACCAGTCTGCGCGCTTGTCGCCCTCGGGCGCCGCGTCAGATCATGTCGAGCGCGTGCAGCATCCCGAGAGACGGTAGTTCAACCCAGTCCCACACAGAACTTAGGTGATGACATGCAAAGCAAGTTACCCGGCAGCTTCAGCGAACTGGAGCAATGGCTCAACGAGCGGCGTGTCACCGAGATCGAATGTCTTGTTCCTGACCTGACCGGTGTGGCGCGCGGCAAGATCCTGCCGCGCGAGAAGTTCACCGAAGACCGCGGCATGCGCCTGCCCGAAGGCATCGTGGCGATCGGGGTGACGGGCGAGTTTCCGGCCAGCGGCCCGTATTACGACGTGATCACGCCCACCGATCGGGACATGCACCTGCAGCCCGACCCGGCCACCGTGCGCATCGTGCCCTGGGCCACGGACCCGACGGCGCAGGTCATCCACGATTGTTATGACCGCGAAGGCAAGCTGATCCCGTATGCGCCGCGCTCGGTGCTCAAGCGGGTCTGCCAGTTGTATGACGACCAGGGTTGGTCGCCCGTGGTGGCGCCCGAGCTGGAGTTCTACCTGATCGAACGCAGCGTGGACCCCAACATGCCGCTCAAGCCGCCGAAGGGCCGCAGTGGCCGCGCCGAGACCTCGCGTCAGGCTTATTCGATCGACGCCGTCAATGAGTTCGACCCGCTGTTCGAGGACATTTACGACTACTGCGAGAAGATGGAGCTCAACGTGGACACCCTGATCCACGAAGTGGGCGCGGGGCAGATGGAGATCAACTTCTTCCACGACCACCCGCTGGGCCTGGCCGATGAGGTGTTCTTCTTCAAGCGCACGATCCGTGAAGCGGCGCTGCGCCACGAGATGTACGCCACCTTCATGGCCAAGCCCATGGCCAACGAGCCCGGCAGCGCCATGCACATCCACCAAAGCGTGGTGGACAAGGCCACGGGGCAGAACATTTTCAGCAACCCGGATGGCAGCCCCTCCAAGGCCTTCTACTGGTTCATTGGTGGCCTGCAGCGCTACATCCCCTCGGCCATGGCCTTGTTCGCGCCCTACGTGAACAGCTACCGCCGCCTGGTGCGCTCGAATGCCGCACCCATCAACATCCAGTGGGGCACAGACAACCGCACGGTGGGCATCCGTTCACCTGTGGCCACGCCGGCTGCGCGCCGCATCGAAAACCGTGTGGTGGGCTCGGATGCCAACCCCTACGTGGCCATGGCCGCTACGCTGGCCTGCGGCTACCTGGGCATCACCAAACAGATCGAGCCTTCGCCTGAATGCCGGGGGGATGCCTATCTGGGCGATTACCAGTTGCCACGCAGCCTGGGCGAAGCCGTCAACCTGTTGCGTGACGAGGCCGATCTGGCCGAGGTGCTGGGGCAGGACTTCATCACCGTGTATACCGAGATCAAGGAAGTCGAGCATGCCGAGTTCATGAAGGTGATCTCGCCTTGGGAGCGCGAGCACCTGCTGCTTCACGTGTGATCCTGCCCCTGACCAAGATACCGACATAACGATAAGAAGGACCCCCACCATGAGCCCCACTTTCGAACACAGCACGGCCGAATGGCAGGCGCTGGACGCCGCCCACTTCCTGCACCCCTTCACCGACTTCAAGGCACTGGCGGCCAAGGGCACCCGCGTCATCACCAAGGCGGACAACATCTACCTGTGGGACAGCGAGGGGCACAAGCTGTTCGACGCCATGAGCGGCCTGTGGTGCGTGAACGTGGGTTACGGCCAGAAGGCCTTGATCGATGCGGCCACCGATCAGCTCACGACCCTGCCGTTCTACAACTCCTTCTTTCAGACCACGACCATGCCGGCCATCGCGCTGGCGCACAAGCTGTCGCAACTCAGCCCGCCTGGGTTCGAGCATGTGTTCTTCAGCGGCTCGGGCTCGGAGGGCAACGACACCATCGTGCGTCTGGTTCGCCGCTATTGGGATCTGCTGGGGCAACCGGGCCGTCACACCATCATCAGCCGCTTCAATGCCTATCACGGCTCGACCGTGGCGGGCGCCTCGCTGGGTGGCATGACGGACATGCACGCCCAAGGTGGCCTGCCCATCCCCGGCATCGTCCACATCGACCAGCCTTACTACGTGCAACACGGCCAGCCCGGCGAAAGCAAGGACGACTTCGGCAAGCGCGCCGCCTCCTGGCTGGAGGCCAAGATCCTGGAGGTGGGCGCTGACAAGATCGCCGCCTTCATTGGCGAACCGGTGCAGGGCGCGGGTGGCGTCATCATTCCGCCCGAGACCTACTGGCCCGAGATCCAGCGCATCTGCGATCAATACGGCATCCTGCTGGTGTCCGACGAGGTGATTTGCGGTTTCGGGCGCACGGGCCACTGGTTTGGTTGCGAGCGCTTTGGCTACAAGCCTGACCTGATCACCTTTGCCAAGGGCGTGACCTCGGGCTACATCCCGCTGGGCGGGGTGATGGTGGGCGAGCGCGTGGCCAAGGTGCTGATCGAGCAGGGTGGGGAGTTTGCCCACGGCTATACCTACAGCGGGCACCCGGTGGCCTGTGCGGTGGCCCTGGCCAATCTGCAACTGATCGAAGAGCAGGGCCTGGTGCAGCGCGTGCACGATGACACCGGCCCGTATCTTGCGTCGCAATTTGCAGCGCTGGCGGCGCACCCCCTGGTGGGCGAGGCGGAAACCTGTGGCCTGATGGGCGCGATCCGGCTGGTGCGGCGCAAAGCGCAGGGTGATCAGCCTGCAGAAGCGTTCACGTCGGATAAATCGGTGGGCATGGTCTGCCGGGGGCATTGCTTCGGCAACGGGCTGATCATGCGGGCCGTGGGCGATCGAATGATCATCGCGCCGCCCCTGGTGATGACGCGCGCCCAGGTGGACGAGCTGATGGCCTTGATCCGGCATTGCCTGGACCTGACCTGGGCTGATTTGCAACAAAGGGGCTGGGTTTGACACACAAGCCCGCCCGGATGGATTGACAATACGAACGACTTCAAGGAGCTGGACACCATGACCGCAAGGATGACTGTGAAGACCTTTTTGAAACCCCTGTGCGCTGCCACGCTGCTGGCGCTGACGGCTTTGGGCAGCGCCCATGCCGAAGAAGAAAAGGTGCTCAACGTCTACAACTGGTCCAACTACATTGCACCAGACACGGTGGCCAACTTCGAGAAGGAGTACGGCATCAAGGTGCGCTATGACGTGTTCGACTCCAACGAGATCGTGCACGCCAAGCTGGTAGCCGGTAAAACGGGTTACGACATCATCGTGCCTTCGTCCTACTGGGCCAAGATGCAGGCCGACGGCGGTTTGCTGCAGAAGGTGGACAAATCCAAGCTGCCCAATCTGAAGAACATCGACCCGGGCATCATGGCTCAACTGGCGCGCCTCGATCCGGGCAACCAGTTCATGGTCAACTGGATGTGGGGCTACACCACGGTCGGCATCAACGTGGACAAGGTCAAGGCGGCCCTGGGTGGCCTGCCCATGCCGGACAACGCCTGGGATCTGGTCTTCAAGCCCGAGTACATCAGCAAGCTCAAGTCTTGCGGCGTGTCCTTCCTGGATTCCGCGACAGAAGTGGTGCCTGCCACCCTGCATTACCTGGGGCGCCCCGCCTACAGCAAGAACATCGCCGACTACCAGGCTGTGCCACCTGTGCTCAAGGCCATTCGCCCTTACGTGACGCTGTTCAGCTCCACCGGCTACATCAACGATCTGGCCAATGGCTCGATCTGCGCAGCCTTTGGCTACTCGGGCGACATCAACATCGCCAAGAACCGGGCGATCGAAGGCAAGACGGGCCAGAACATCAAGACCCTGACGCCCAAGACGGGCGGCGTGATCTTCATGGACACCATGGTGATCCCGGCCGATGCGCCTCACCCCGAGAATGCGCACCTGTGGATGAACTACATCATGCGCCCCGAGGTGCATGCTGCGCTGACCAACAAGGTGTTCTACGCCAACCCCAATCTGGCCGCGCGCAAGTTCGTCAAGCCTGAAATCGCCAATGACCCGGCGGTGTTCCCGCCCGAGGCCGAGATGAAGAAGATGGCTCAGCCTGAGGCGCTCAACAACGACATCCGTCGCCAGATGACGCGCATCTACACCTCGTTCAAGACCGGCCTGTAAGCCACCACGGCCAGCAAACGGAGGGCGAACAGGCATGAGCGGTAGCGACCAGGCTGAAGCCTTCCTGCGCATCGACAAACTGATCAAGGATTTCGCTGGTCAGGATGGCAGCGTGTTCCGCGCGGTCGATGGCATTTCGCTGGACATCCACCAGGGCGAGATCTTTGCCTTGCTCGGGCCTTCGGGTTGTGGCAAGACCTCGCTGTTGCGCATGCTGGGCGGTTTTGATCTGCCCACATCTGGTCGCATCATGCTGGGTGGGCAGGACCAGTCCCAACTGGCGCCGTATCAACGGCCCATCAACATGATGTTCCAGTCGTACGCGCTGTTCCCGCACCTCAGTGTGTGGGACAACATCGCGTTCGGGCTGCGCCGTGAAGGCCTGCCCAAGGATCAGGTGGCCTCACGCGTGGACGCCATGCTCAAGCTGGTGCAGCTGGGCAAGTTTGCGCGCCGCAAGCCGCATCAGTTGTCGGGCGGGCAGCAGCAGCGTGTGGCCCTGGCGCGCAGCCTGGCCAAGCAGCCCAAGCTGCTCCTGCTGGACGAGCCCCTTGGTGCGCTGGACAAGAAACTGCGTGAAGAAACCCAGATCGAGCTGGTCAACATCATCGAATCCGTGGGCGTGACCTGCGTGATGGTGACGCACGACCAGGAAGAAGCCATGGCCATGGCCAGCCGCATCGGCGTCATGAGCGAAGGTCGCATCCTGCAGGTGGGCACGCCACGCGAGATCTATGAAACGCCTGCCACCCGCTTCGTGGCGGACTTCATCGGCAATGTCAATCTGATGGACGGCACGCTGGAGGTGGACGAGGCCGCGCACGTGGAGATCACCTGCCCGGACGTGCGCCACTATGTGGGCCATGGCATCACCGGCCACACGGGCATGCCCGTCACCGTGGCTTTGCGGCCCGAGAAGATCCGCATCTCATGCAGGCCGCCTGCACAGGAAGACGACATGGCGCCCGCGCCCTTCAATCAGGTCAAGGGCCGGGTGAAGGACATGGTCTATTTCGGCAGTGACACGCTCTATCACCTGCAACTGCCCAGCGGGGCCATCCTCAAGGTCACGCAAAGCAACACCGAACGCCACCCCGATGACACCCTGAGCTGGGACGATGAAGCCTACGCCTGGTGGCTGCCCTCCGCCCATGTGGTGCTGACGCAATAAGGCAAGGCGGGCAATGGGCACCATCAGCAAGCCAAAACTGACCTGGTCCGGCCGCACCGTGATCGGTGTGCCTTACCTGTGGCTGCTGCTGTTTTTCATGCTGCCCTTTCTGATCGTGGTGAAGATCAGCGTGTCCGAGATGGAGACGGTGGCCTTCGAGGACCTGATCACCTGGACGGATGGCATCCTGCAGTTGCGCTTCAAGCTCGGCAACTACCTGTTCATCACGCAGGATGATCTTTACTTCAAGGCCTACCTGGCCAGCCTGAAGTACGCCGGCATCACGACTGCCTTGTGCCTGTTGATCGGTTACCCCTTTGCCTACTTCATGGCGCGTGCAGCCAAGGCCGTTCAACCAGCCTTGTTGATGATGGTGATGCTGCCGTTCTGGACGTCCTTCCTGTTGCGCGTGTACGCCTGGAAGGGCCTGCTGACCGAAGGCGGCTGGGTGGCTTCGGCGCTGGATGCCTTGTACGTCGACCGCTTGCTGATGGCGCTGGATCTGATCCCCGGGCCAGGTCAGTACATGAACACCCCGTTCTCGCTGGTGCTGGGCATGGTCTACACCTATTTGCCTTTCATGATCCTGCCTCTGTACGCCAACCTGTCCAAGATGGACATGCGCTTGCTGGAGGCCGCCTCCGATCTGGGCGCGACAGCCTGGGTGGCGTTCTGGAAGGTCACCGTGCCGCTGTCCCGCGCGGGCATCGTTGCGGGGTCCATGCTGGTCTTCATCCCTTGCGTGGGCGAGTTCGTGATCCCCGAGTTGCTGGGCGGGCCGCAGACCTTGATGATCGGCCGTGTGCTGTGGGATGAGTTCTTTGCCAACAACGACTGGCCGATGGCCTCCAGCGTGGCGGTCGTCATGATCCTCTTGATCCTGGTGCCGCTGGCGCTGTTCAACAAGGCCCAGGCCGATCAGGAGGCGCACCGATGAGCAAGCCGGCTTTGATCCCGGCCTACCAGCGGCGCGGGCAATGGATTGCCAGGGCGTGGCTCACGGCGGGCTTCACCTTCCTCTACCTGCCCATCGTGGCGCTGGTGGTCTACTCCTTCAACAATTCGCCCTTGCCGACGGTGTGGGGTGGTTTCACCTTGCAGTGGTTCGGCAAGCTGGCCCACGACGAAGAAATACTGGGCGGCTTGTGGCTGTCCTTGAAGATCGCATTCTGGTCTGCCAGTGCGGCTGTGGTGCTGGGCACGCTGGCGGCGTGGGCGCTGGCCAAGTTCAAGCGCTTTGGCGGGCGTACCTTGATGGTGGGCATGATCAACGCCCCACTGGTCATGCCCGAGGTCATCATCGGCTTGTCGCTGTTGTTGATGCTGGTGTCCATGCAGCGTGCACTGGGTTATCCCGAGCGCGGCATGATGACCATCTGGCTGGGGCATCTGCTGGTGGGCATGGCTTACGCCACCGTGGTGATCCAGGCTCGCCTGCAGGATCTGAATCCGCAACTGGAGGAGGCCGCGCAGGATCTGGGCGCGCGCCCCTTGCAGGTCTTCTTCCTGATCACGCTGCCCATGATCGCGCAGTCCATGGCTTCGGCCTGGCTGCTGACCTTCACGCTCTCGCTGGACGATGTGGTGCTGGCCGCCTTCTTGTCCGGCCCGGGCTCGACAACCCTGCCGCTGGTGATCTTCTCGCGTGCACGCCTGGGTGTGGATCCCAGTGTGAACGCCGTGGCCACCGTGGTGATCGCGTTCGTATCCATCGCAGTGGTGGGTGGCAGCTACATGCTGGCCAGAGCCGAGCGCAGGCGTTCGCAGGACATGGCGCAAGCGGCCCGGTCTGCCTGAGTGGCATGCGAACGATGGCGGCAGCAGATACAAGACAAGCAAATCGTATTTGATACAAGGAGCACAGCAAGATGAAGCACAAACTGACCTGGTCCCTTCTGCCCGTGGCACTGGCCGTCTGCGCCGCGTTTCCTGCGCCGGCCCTGGCCGACACCAACCAGGATCTGCTCAACGAGTTGCGCGCCTTGAAGGCTCGTGTGAACGAGCTTGAAAAGAAGATCGAGGCGCAGGCCGGCAAGCAGGCTCAAGCGCCAGTACAAGCAGCTGCTGCGGGCATGACACCCGAGCAGCAGCAGGACTTCAACCGCATCGCCGTGAAGACCGAAGCGCTGGAAGATTCGCGCGACATGCTCGGCTTCAAGGGCTTGAAGGTCAGCGGCTACATGGACCCGACCTTCGTGTTCAATCAGCGCCAGCATCGGGCGGGCTTCCAGTTCCTGAACTCGGTGGGCGATGGCGGCTACACCTATGACAACTCCTACATCGGCTCCGCGGCGATTGACTTCGTCAAGGAAACCGAAGGTGGCTCGCGCTGGCGCTTGACGTTGTCACCGCAGCGCAGCACGCAGGCCGTGTCGGAAGGCAGTGCCTCCATCCTGCATGAGGCCTCGGTGTCCGTGCCACTCACCGATCTGCAGACACGCTTCATCGCTGGGCACATTCCGGACTGGTCTGGCTACGAATACCTGCAGCCCACGCTCAACAAGCTCATCACGCACAACCTGTTGTTCGATCTGACCTTGCCCACGGCCTACACCGGCGCAGGCCTGGAGTTGACCCGCGACAAGTGGATCGTCAAGGGCGTGGTGGCGAACATGAATGCGAGCAAGCGCAACGCCAACGAGAAGACCCCGGTACTGGCTTATCGCGTGGACTATGCCAAGGGCGAGTTCCAGGGCTTTGGGTTCGCGGGGGTGCATGGGCGAGCTGCCAACAATACGGAGAACGTGTTGTCCGATCCAATGGATTCCAGTACGGTAGTCAGTCAGCGTGATTCGCGCGTGGATCTGTTTGAGTTTGATGCTTATTTCATCCGGGGCGATTGGACCGTTCAAGGTCAACTGAGCTGGGGGCGTCAGAAAAAGGCGGCCATCTATTCTCCTGGCACCACAGCGGAGGACCTGCGCGACGCATACTGGAGTGGCTTGTCCGGCCTGGTCGCCTACAAGTTCGAGCCACGCCTGGAAGGCATCGTGCGTTTCGACCACATCTTCAACAGCAAGAACGGCGGTGGTTTGCTGACCTACGCCACCGCTGACGATCACAACGGTATCGGCCCCGCACAGGCCTATCAGGACGACGGTGTGACCTTGGCGAACGCCAACAAGGGCGTCGATCGCTCCGCCTTGACCCTGGGCATGAACTACGCCTTCAACCTGAGCACCGTGTTCAAACTGGAGTACCGTTACGATTGGGCCAGCGGACCGGTGTTCCTGGACACCAAGTCTGGTGACTACAAGAAGAACAACCAGTTGCTGAGCACCGCCGTGGTGGTGAGCTTTTGATTGGCGCGCGACCTGACCGAGGTTTCTGCCGCGGTCAGGTTCGCGGGTGAGATGGCTTGAGGAGCAGCCTATGGCCGACACGCAGAGCGATCTAGACCAGTTGCTGCAACAGCGGCCCTGGCTGGCGCCTGTGCCCGAGCATCTGCAGCAGGCTTATCGCAGCAAGCGACAGGAAGAGTTCGGTCGCCTGGTGCGGCTGTGGTCACCCCTTTTGCCCATCGGGTTCATCGCCTTCCAGGCGTTCACGCTGGTGTTCTACACGGCCGAGTTGCATGGGCCGGATTTAAGCCTGTTGCTCAAGTCGGAAGGGCTGGACATCGGCCTGCTCATGGGTGGCTTGCTGGCTGCACATCAGGTGCGCTGGCGCCTTTCCTTTGATCGCTGGATTCCCTGGGTGTTTGGGCTCATCACGGCGGTGAAGGTGGCCACGGGCTTTTTGCTGCACAGCCCCGTGCTGGCTGTCAACCAGGTCTACATCACGCTGATGGTCTTGTTGATCGGCATGCTGGGCTTGCAGTTGTCCATTCGATCGGGCATCCGTGGGAGCCTGGTGGGTGCGGTGCCTTTTCTGGCTTTGCCGTGGATATCCGACATCCACTATGGGCTGCTGTTTTTGGGGCACTACCTGCTGACCGTGACGGTGGCTTTGTTTGTCGTGGCGGTGCGGGAAGACAAGGACCGCATGATGTTCCTGCAGTCCATGCGCCTTCAGCAGGAGCGCCAGGAGGTGCAGCGCCTGAACGCCGAACTTGCCGAGATGGCCCGCAGGGACGCGCTCACCGGGCTGGCCAACCGGCGCGTGTTTGATGAGTCTTTGCGGGCGGAGTGGGATCGCGCTCGCCGCAACAGGACTTCGTTGGCCCTTCTCATGATCGATGTCGATCACTTCAAGCGTTTCAATGACCGCTATGGTCACCCGGCGGGGGATCGTTGCCTGGCCGAGGTGGCTGCGGCGATCGCGTCTGTGGTGCGTCGCCCTGGTGACGTGGCTGCCCGTTACGGCGGCGAAGAGTTCGTGATCCTGTTGCCCGACACGGATGCGTCAGGAGCCACTGAGCTGGCGCGGCGGGTGATTGAGCAGGTTGATGCTGCTGGCATGGCGCATGAAGACTCGCCGACCGCAGCGAACGTGACGGTCAGCGTGGGCGTGTCGCATTGCCTGCCGCATGGTTCCGCCACAGCCCAAGGTCTGACCGATGCGGCCGACGAGGCCTTATACGAAGCCAAATCGACCGGACGCCATCGTTTGGTCTGTCACGAATGGCGCGCCCTGGACGGGCAGTGAGCGGCTGGCTTACTGTCGCAGCCAGTCCAGCACGGGTGCCCACTGATTCAGGTCCTTTTCGACCTTGGCAGCAGGTACATCCCACAGGCTCAGCCCATGGGCAGCCAGGTGGGCGTAGTTCTGCGTGTCGCGCAGCAGGCCCAGCAGAGGTATGTCCAGGGTCTGAAGGAACTCTTTGAGGTGTTCCGTGGCCTTGGTGTGGTCCTTGATGCGGTTGCCCACCACGCCCATTTGCACTTTGCCGGCCTTGTCACTTTTCTTGCGCCTGGCCAGTTCGGCCAGGAAATCTTGCGTGGCGTAGATGTCGAACACGCTGGCCTGCAACGGCACGATGACCTTGTCGGCCAGTTTCATCACGGCCTCCAACCCTGGCCCATGCAGTCCGGCCGGCGTGTCCAGCACGATGTGGGTTGTGCCTTTGGGCGGGCGGGCGATGTGGTCTTCGCTGATGTCCCAGCTCTGGATGTGGGGCAGGTTGCCCGGGCGCAGCTTGAGCCATAGCCGCGACGATTGCTGGCGATCGACATCGCCCAGCATCACGGCATGGCCCTGGCGAGCGAAGTAGCCCGCGATGTTGCTCGACAGCGTGGATTTGCCCACGCCGCCCTTGGGATTGGCGACCACGATCACCGGCATGGCGTCCTCCTCATTGGGGTCTGAGGTGTTTATTGTGACCCATCTGAATGCCCCACAGGTTGATGGCATCTACCTGTGGGGCACGCCGGTACGCGAATGGTGTTCAGGGCTGTGTCGAGACCAGCTTGAGCGAAGCCGCCGTGCCGGGATTGAGCATCCACAGCGTGTTGCTGTAGCTGTTTTGCGCCTTGAGCACGCCCATTTGAATCAGGCTGTTTCGTCCGCTCCAGCTCTCGTGCAGTCCGAATGCGTTGAACGCAACGACATCACTTGCTTGCGTCAGCGTGCCCAGGTTGATCTGCGCATCGGTGCTGGTGTCGTAACTGAACAAATTGCCATTGGCGCAGCCCTGGGTGGCGTTGCCGGCGGTGCACCACAACAGTTGTTTGACTTGATGTGTGGCCGCAACGATATGGGGGTCGCGTACGTGGTCGAGCAAATAGACGCCTGAGGCCATGTTGAAGGGGCCGAACCCTCCCTGAGCATCACCCTTGTAGATGTCTCGCCAGTACTTGTTGCCAGGTGAGCTCTGGCGGCTGAAGTAAACCGTGTTGCCGAAGACGGACTCAATGGCCAGTTCGGCCGAGCTGTTGCTGTTGGTCAGCTCGAAATACGTCCCGGTATTTTTGTTGAAAGACCACAAGGTGGATGCAGGCGGTGCGACCGGCGTGACGATGGGCGGGGTGGGGACGCTGGCCGGCAGCAGCAGAGCTGACTGTGCCGCCACGGTTGCAGTCGGTGTCGAGGTACCCGTGCCCGGGCCAGTACCCGTGCCGCTGCGAATCGTCTGATTCACGATCACACCCAGGTCTGTGATGGCGGCTTCAATGATGTCGCCGCGTTCTGGCGGAAAGCTGAAGGTAGCCAGCAGCTGGCCGGACGTATTGATCGCATGGCCTTGCGTGCCATCGCCCAGATAGTAACGATCGTTGTCCCTGGTTGTCACGGGCTTGGCGCTGTTGGCGGCGCCAGAGCGCAGATTGTTGATGATGGGGGCCGTCAGCGTCAGTGTCTGCCCGTTCCAGTCAGCCATTCGTACCGTGGTACCCAATTGAATCAAGGACTTGCGCGCCTTGACGGATGAGCCGATCAGTTCGCGGGCGGCGTCGCCACCGGATACGGCAAAGCCTGGAACTGGCACGTTGTACAGCTTGGTCTTGAGGTCATTGCTGTAGACGGCCAGCGCAGCACGATCCCTGTCTATCACCAGCAACCCTTGGGCGAGCCCCGCCGCATCGTTCAGACTGGAGATGATCTCGCGACCCGAGTTCAAACCTGACGCCACAGCTTGATCGGTCGCCGTCATGTCAAGAGAGGCCAGCACGCTGAGGTTGTCAGCCTGGTTGCTGCAATTGCGGTCGGGCCCCTGGGTTGTGACACGAACCCAGGCACGGCGCCCATCAGGGCTCAGGTGAACCTCATCGCGATTGATCGTGCAGGCGTCTGCGATGTTGGTCAGTTGGCGGGGGGTGCCCAGGGCGTCGGCATTGAGGTCCAGCGCCATGACCTTGCCATCCTGAATGTACGTCAGCTGGCTGGGGCCTTGCACGGTGTAGCCCACGCCGTCGCTGTCCACCATGACGCCAAAGATGACATTCCACGAGCGGGAAGGATATTCACCAAGGAAGGTGGCCGTGGTCAATGGGATACGGCGAGCAACCGCGCCGGTGCGCAGATCCACAATCTGCAGCTGGACCAGGCTGCCAGCGCTGTTCTCGCTGCGCGTCTCAGCGACCGTGAAAGGGTTGCCGGAAGTCGATTTTGGCTCAGCCTGGGGCTCAGGGCTTGGCGTATTAGAGCCGCCTCCGCCACAGGCGGTCAAGAGGCTGATGCTCGCGGCCACAAGGCTGTTGAGCAGGTATGTTTTGCGCTTAAGTGGTCGAGTACGGTCCATGGCCCATCCCTTGAGTTTTTTTCGTGGGCGATTGTCTCCGACCTTGGTGGCTTTTTCACGGGGGGGGGCGTCCTGGATTGCCAGTGCCTGTCGCAATATGCCCCGTCACGACCTCCGTGATGCCGCAGCTTTTGCGTTGATGCCCATCATCTGCGCGCGGCAATGGTCATCCAGCACTTAAAACATATATAGTTAATGAATGTTTTAAGCATGAAGGCAAACCATGACATTCATCCAGCAATCCCTCGGTCAGATCGCGCGCGAGGTGCCTGGCGCGACAGACGTGTTCCATGCCTACAAGCTGGACTTCTGCTGCGGTGGCGCTCACACCTTGCAAGAAGCTGCAGCCAAGAAGGGGCTGGATGCCGTCCTCATCGCCGATCGGCTAGCGCAACTGGTGGCGCAAGCTCAACAGCCACCTCGACAATGGCTGGAAACGGACGTGCCTGAACTGGTGGACCACATCCAGTCGCACTTCCACGAGCGTCATCGCGCGCAATTGCCGGAACTGGTGCGGCTGGCGCGTCGGGTGGAGGCTGTGCACCGCGATCATCCCGCGTGTCCGGCCGGGTTGGCGGCCCTGCTGTCCGAGATGAACTCGGAACTGGCCAGCCACATGGAGCGTGAGGAAAGCATCCTGTTCCCGCTGCTCAAGGAGCGCCAATACCTGGTGTCTCAAGGGCCCATCCAGGTGATGTTGGAAGAGCATGATCACCATGGCGAGAACCTCGCGAAGGTGGAGGCGCTGACCCAGGACATGACCCCGCCCGCAGGTGCCTGCAACACTTGGCAGGCGCTGTATCTGGGTTTGCGCACCTTCAGGGAGGAGTTGATGCAGCACATCCATCTGGAGAACAATGTGCTGTTCCAGCACGCGGCCAGGATGGGCTGATGGGCCTGCTCGGCCGGGCACTGGCCGGATCAGTCTGGCGTGCCGGCCTTGCGTGAGCGCGGCCCACTGATCTTGCTCATCGCCGGGATGCCCAGCAACGACGCCGCCGCGACCGGCGCCGTGATGGCTTGCGCCAGGGTGAGCGCATCAAGCTCGCGCATGAAGGCTTCCATCGCTCGGCGCAAGGTGCGCTGCAGGTTGCAGGCGGGCTGGATGGTGCAGATGTCGGGGCTGTCCGGGTCATGGCAGGCGACGACGGCGAAGTCCTTTTCTGCCAGCCGCACGATCTCGCCGATGGTGATGGCCGACGGCGGTTTGGCCAGTTGCATGCCGCCGCTGCGCCCCCGCACCGTATCGACCAGACCACTGTGACCCAGCTCATGCACGATCTTGGTCAGGTGGCTGCGCGAGATGTTGTAGGCCTGGGCGATGTCATCGATGCGCGAGAGCTCACCCGTGCGATGCCGGATCGCCAGGAACATCATCACTCGCAGCGTGTAGTCCGTGTAGACGGTCAGGCGCATCTTGAATTACCCATGGCTCATGGTAGCGCGAGATGTGGCAGGATGAAGGCGAAGTGAAGCCCTTGCGTTTTCAGGAGACCGGTCATGAGTGCGATTGCCCCTTCCAGCCCGCAGGCTCGCATCTGGCGAGACCGCGCCGATGCGCTGATTGCAGAGCGCCGCATCGACGGTCGCGCTTTCATCAACGGCCTGCGTGTGCAGGCGCTCAGCGGCGCCACGTTTGATTGCCTGTCCCCGATTGATGGGCGCCTTTTGGGCGTCATCGCAAGAGGCGAGCGTGCCGATGTGAATGCCGCCGTGGCCTCGGCCCGTCAGGCCTTCGAAGACGGCCGCTGGGCACGCCAGGCGCCAGCCGAGCGCAAACGCGTGCTGCAACGGTTTGCCGAGCTCATGATCCAGCACAAGGACGAACTGGCCTTGCTGGAAACGCTGGACATGGGCAAGCCCATTCAATACAGCCTCAGCGTGGATGTGCCGCTGGCGGCGCGCTGCATCAACTGGTTCGGCGAGGCCATCGACAAGGTGTATGACGAGATCGCTCCGACGCCTCACACCGCCCTGGCCTTGATCCAGCGTGAACCCATCGGCGTGGTGGGGGCCATCGTGCCCTGGAATTACCCCATGCTGATGGCTGCCTGGAAGCTCGGGCCAGCGCTGGCGTGCGGCAACAGCGTGGTGCTCAAGCCCTCTGAAAAATCTCCCTTGACGGCCTTGAAGCTGGCCGAACTGGCGATCAAGGCCGGGCTGCCTGAAGGTGTGTTCAACGTGGTGCCAGGCTATGGGCACGAGGCGGGCGAAGCGCTGGCCTTGCACATGGACGTGGACGCACTGGGCTTCACCGGCTCCACGCGTGTGGGCCGCAAGATGCTTGAGTACGCGGGTCAGAGCAACCTCAAGCGCGTGTTCAACGAGCTGGGCGGCAAGTCGGCCTTCATCGTGTTTGACGATACCGACAGCATTGAGCGCGCCGCCGATACGGTGGCCGGTTCCTTGTTCTTCAACCAGGGCGAATCCTGCAATGCGCCATCGCGTTTGCTGGTGCACGAGTCGATCGCCGATGAGGTCGTGGCGCGCATCGTGGCGCAGGTGCCGTCGTATCAACCCGCTGACCCGCTGGACCCTGCCACGGTGATGGGCGCGCTGGTGGATGAAGGCCAGTTGCGGTCGGTGCTGGGCCATATCGAGGCGGGCGTGCAGCAAGGTGCGGCCTGTGTGGCTGGTGGCGCACACGTTCTCGCGGACACCGGCGGCTTCTATGTGCAGCCCACGGTGTTTGACCGTGTCGACAACGGCATGAAGATCGCGCAGGAAGAGATATTCGGTCCGGTGCTCAGCGTGATCCGCTTCAAGGACGAGGCCGAAGCCATCCGCCTGGCCAATGGCACACCCTACGGCTTGCAGGCCAGCGTGTGGAGCCAGCACATTGACCGGGCCCACCGCGTGGCCCGTGCCTTGAAGGCGGGCACGGTGCACGTCAATCAATACGATGAAGACGACATCACCGTGCCTTTCGGCGGCTTCAAACAGTCGGGCAACGGGCGCGACAAGTCTCTGCATGCGCTGGACAAGTACACCGAGTTGAAGACTACCTGGATCCGCATCAACGGAGCCTGAGCGCGGGCTCTGACACAATCACCGCATGGCTACCCCACCCCTTGTTCTTGACGTCGTCTGCCTGTGCGCCGCCTGGTGCGGCACCTGCCGCGAGTACGAGGCCACCTTTGCCGAGTTGCAGCAAGCCTTGCCGCAGCATCGTTATCGCTGGATCGACATCGAGGACGAAGCCGATTTTGTGGGCGATGTGGATGTCGAAACCTTCCCGACCTTGCTGGTGGCCTGGCAGGGGCAGGTGATGTTTGCGGGGCCGGTATTGCCGCGCCTGGGTGACGCCCAGCGGCTGATCGAGGTGCAGCAGCACCAGGCGGAGCGCGGGCAAGTGCCCGGCGCGGCTTTGCTCAACTTGCCTGCTGATCAGATTGACGCGTTTGAGGTGCTGGCCAGATCGTTGTGACCGTGGCCGACGAGCATCACATGATGTCCGCGAACTCGGTGGGCAGCATCTCGTGCGTGGTGTCAGGCGGCGTCCACTGCCGCACCCAGTTGGCGAACTGCGCGCCGGGCATGGGTTTGGCGATGAAGAAGCCTTGCACCTCGTCGCATGACAAGCTGGCCAGCAGCTTCCAGGATTTGGCGCTTTCCACGCCTTCGGCCACCACGCTCAGGCCCAGGTTGTGGGCCAGGTCCACGGTGGAGCGCACGATCTTGGCATCCTGCAGATCGCTCTCCATGTTCATCACGAAGGACTTGTCGATCTTGAGCTCGTCAACCGGCAGGCGCTTGAGGTAGGCCAGGGATGAGTAGCCCGTGCCGAAGTCGTCGATGGACAGCTTCAGGCCCATCGCGTGCAGGCGGTTGAGCGTCTGCAGGGCGCGCTGGGGGTCGTCCATGATGGCGCTTTCGGTGATCTCCAGCACCAGCAGGGTCGGATCCACCTCGTAGCGAGCCAGCACCTGTTCGAGTTTGAAGGGCAGCTCCTGGTCCATCAGATCGCGTGTGGACAGGTTGACGGCCAGCTTCATGCGAAGGCCTTGTTCGGTGAGCGAGTGGCTCATCTGGGCCACCTGCTCGATCATCCACATGGTCAGCACGCGCACGAAGCCGGTCTGCTCGGCAAAGGGGATGAAGCGCATGGGCGGCACCATGCCGCGCACAGGATGCTCCCAGCGCACCAGGGCCTCGGCGCCCAGCACTTCGCCCGTGCGCAGGTTGATTTTGGGCTGGAGGTACAGGCGCAGTTGGTCCTGGTCCACGGCCGAGCGCAACTCGCTGAGCATGGTCAGCGATTCTTCGCTGGTCGAGTCCAGGCCGGGGTGATAGGTGACCGTGCCGGATTGCTGCTGCTTGGCGGCATACATCGCCACTTCGGCGCGGCTGAGCAAGGTGTCGGCATCCAGGCCGTGTTCGGGGCTGCTGGCCACGCCAATGCCCGCGCCCAGGTCCACCGTGTGGTCGTCCAGGGTGATGGGGCGCTCGAAGGCCGACATGATGCGCTGTGCCACGGGGTAGGCCGATTTGGCATCGGTGCCTTGCAGCAGGACGGCGAACTCGTCGCCGCTCAGGCGCGCGAGCACGTCTCGCTCGGTCAGGGCATCGTTGCGCAGGCGCTCGGCCACGGCCCGCAGCAGGCGATCGCCAAATCGGTGGCCCAGCACGTCATTGACGTGTTTGAAGCGGTCCATGTCCAGCAGCAACACCGCGCAGGGCACACCATCGTCGTGCGCTTTCTGGATGGCCTGACGCAGGTCGTGGCGGAACTGCTCGCGGTTGGGCAGGTCGGTCAGGGCATCCTGATAGGCCAGGCGGCGGATCTCACCTTCACGCGCCTGGATGGCCTGCCGCATGGTCTCAAAGGACTGAGCCAGCTCGCCGATTTCGCCTTTGAAGGTGTCACGGACTTCAGCGCCATAGTCGCCGCGCTCCAGGCGGCGGGCTGAGGTGGACAGCACGCGCAAGGGGGTGGTGATGCGGCGGGCTGTGACGAAGCTGCCCAGTCCGAATACCACCAAGCCCACCGCATTGAGCATCAGCAGCGTGAATTTGAGTTGGTTGAAGGGCTCCAGCGCCTTGTCCACCGAACGCATGAGCAAGGCGGTGGTGGGCGATTGGCCGGGGGCGCCCGGCAGCATCACCGGCAGGGCGCTGTATTCGGTGCCGGTGACGCGCATGGCCACGCCCTGGGTGTCGCCGTTGTTGATGGGCTTTTCCCAGGCGCTGGCCACTGCCAGCCATTTGCTGGTGTCCATGGAGGCCACCGCCACGCGCCAGTCACCGGTGTTTTCGCGCAGCATCAGGGCCACTTCCATCCCTGAGAGGTTGCTCATGTCCTGCAGCAGACCCCGGTCGATCTTGAAGCCCATGCCGACCCAACCGATGGTGGCGGGCGCACGAACAGGCACGGCCACGATCTGGTAGGGTAAGCCGTCGATCACTTCGATCTGGTATTGCGGGGCGCCACCGGCCTGCAACTGGCCCGCGTAGCGCCGCACGGCAGCCAGGAAGTGCGAGGCATCGGGGGTGGTACTGGCCTTGAGCTGGAATTCGGTGTCGGTGAACAGTGCCAGATTGGCGTGGATGCGCTCGCTGTTGTTGGCCAGGGCCGATTGCACGGTTTCCTGGTCACCACTGGCGATGGCCGAGCGAAAGCCATAGTCGGCCGACAGCACACGCGTGGCTTGATCCAGATTGGCGTTGTTCTGGCTGAGCAGGCGCAAGAACACACGCTCCCCGGTGCTCAACTCCGTGCGGATGGACGCTCGGGCGTTGTGGTCAATGCTGTCCTGAATGAACCAGTACGTGGCGGCCTGGACGACCAGCAACAGGCCCAGGTACACGGCCACGATCCGTGTCTGGAGCTTTTGCGGGTTGAAGATCGCTGGCAGCATGAGGGGCTGGGGGCGGCCTCGGGAATCAGCGAACGGCGGCGTTCAAGCCAGTGTCGGTGGCGTGCTTGCGTTTAGGTGCGTCATCGTCACGCATCCAGATGGCCATGGCCGTGCTCAGCCAGTTGATGGCGGAGGTGCCAATGGTGCTGTCGTCTTTCACCGTTTGAACGTCGGCTTCACAGATGGCCGGAATCGCCTTTTTGCTCGGTTGTTGTGTGTCGATCCGTTCCATATACAGCCTCTAGGTGCGTGGGTCATTTTTTTTCTTGACCTCTGTCTATCGGCTATCTTGGCGCGGGGATGAAGGGTACTGCCTGCCCATGAGGGGTGCAAAAACACCCTATTTCGTGTGGGACTTCACGCGGCTTGAGATTCGCTCATGACCTGCAGGATCTGCCGGTCAAATTCGGCGCGGAAGGCATCTACGGCCTCACGCGGGATCTCGTCATTCTGATGGGACAGGCACAGGAACTGTTTGCCGTTGAGGATGACCGCACCGATCAGGAACACCGTGCTGAGCGTGGTGGGCCACAGCTCATGCAATCGGACGCGGGCGTTCTTGGGGTTGATGAACTCGCAGGCGCCCAGGTTGCTGAGGTGGCAGCTCAAGGTGGGCAGCGTGCCTTTGACCTTGCTCCTGTAGATCAGGTAGCTGAACAGCGTACGCCCCAGCAAGGGCAGCAGCTCGTAAAACAGCAAAGGCAGGGCGTAGTCTCGGGTCTCGTAGCGGGCCAGATGGGTTTTGACCTGGTTTTCCAGAGACTGGATCTGCGCGTCCAGCGTGGCTTGCTGGCGCGCCAGGACCGTGAAGGAATGCACGAAGTTGCCGAACTCGGGCGCCTTGCCTTCGGGGTAGTAGCGACGCAAGTCCACCGAGATGCGGATGGCCGCCATGGCTTTGGGGTTCTTCTCGGCCAGGGCCAGGAAGGTGTTGCCCACGAGGGCGGTCAGCAAGGTATTGACGGTGGTGCCGTGCGCTTTGGCCAGGGCCTTCATCGTGTCGGCCGGGCAGGGGATGTCGTGATAGACGATGCCGGTGGTGGTGTAGCGCGGGCTTTGCTTGCGGTTGAGCGTGACGATCTGGTGGCCGCTTGCGGCCTGCTTGTCGGCCCGGCTGTTGCGCCACCAGCGCGCGATGTTGCCGGGCCACTGCCACCACTTTTGCGGCATCACGGCGGGCAGCATCGTGGGGTTGTCGATCTGGCAGGCCGGCATGGCCTGGCCGCTGAGGCGGGCCATGATGGCGCACACCATCTGCACCATGGAGCGGCCGTCACCGATGATGTGGTTGATCGAAAACAGCAGCGCAGGTTGCGTGGGATGGGGGATGAACCGGGCAACCCAAGGCAGACCACGCTCCATGCAGATCGGCTGGTTGATCAGCTGGGTGTGCAAGGTCTGCAGGGCCTCACGCGAGGTGGCATCCACACCCTGGACCACCTGAAAGGCATCGTCAAACAGGATGTTGATCTGGGCTTCGTCAGACAGGAGGCGCAGGGCGTAGCTCAGCCCGGTGGGTTCGATCACGCCGCGCATGCGGGGGAAGGCCGTGGCCAGTTCGCGCATGGTCTGGCGGATCAGCGCCAGTTCGACCGGTGCATCGAAGCGCAGGATGAAGGGGATGTTGATGGGGCCGAGATAGCCTTCGGCTGCCCAGTACATGTGCTCGGATCGATTCAGGGGGATCAGGTCAGGGGCGGCCACAACAGCTTCCAGCTCGGATGAGAGGCCCGGAAATCGAGCTTCGTACAACGCATCTCGATGAAATATAACAATTCGCGCCAAATCCCAGCGTGGGGGCTTACCAGCGCAAACAGGCCCCAAGTCAGGGGGGGCTTCAGTGGCGCAGGGCTTAGCATGGCAGGCCGGCATCTAACCGGCATCAACCAAGAGGGAAGAGGGCGCCATGAGCCAGGGCTTGACCACCAGACTGCTGCACGCTGACCGCCTCGCCGGTGTCGAGCATGGTGCGGTACACAAACCGCTGCATACCGCCGCGACTTACGGCTATCCGACAGCGCAGGCGCTGATCGATGTCTTTCAGGGGGCGGCACCGGGCTACGTGTATTCGCGCCAGGGCAACCCCACGGGCGCGGCGCTGGAAGCCAAGCTGGTGATGATGGAGGCGGCGCGCTCGGCCGCGGTGTTTTCAACCGGCATGGCCGCCATCAGTGCGCTGTTCCTGAGCCTGCTCAAGGCGGGCGATCACGTGGTCAGCAGCCGCTTTCTCTTTGGCAACACCAACAGCCTCTTGCAGACCTTGCAGGGCTTGGGTGTGACGGTCAGCCTGGTGGATGCGACGGAGGTGGCCGAGGTTGAAAGCGCTTGTCGGCCCGAAACCCGCATGGTGTTCGTCGAGACGATTGCCAACCCGCGCACCCAGGTGGCTGATCTGGCCGGGATCGGCGCCCTGTGCGCCCGCCTGGGCCTGCTCTATGTGGTGGACAACACCATGACCACGCCGGTGCTGCTGCAGGGCCGGGATGTGCAGGCCGGCCTGGTGGTGCACTCCTTGACCAAGGGCATAGGCGGCCACGGCCATGCCCTGGGCGGTGCGGTGGTGGACACGGGCCTGTTCGACTGGGCCACCTACCCCCACATCGCCGAGCCGTATCGCAAGGGTGACCCCAAGGGCTGGGGCATGACCCAGATCCGCAAGAAAGGCTTGCGCGACATGGGGGCCACGTTGCGGGCCGAAGATGCCCATCGTCTGGCCGTGGGGGCCGAGACACTGGCCTTGCGGCTGGATCGAACGTGCAGCAACGCACTGCAGCTGGCGCAGTGGTTGAGCGCCCAGCCCCAGGTGGCCATGGTGCACTACCCTGGCCTGCCCACGCACGCTCAGCATGAACGTGCGGCAGCCTTGTTCAAGGGGCGTTTTGGCAGCCTGATGAGCATCGAGCTGCGCGAAGGACTGGACCCGCTGGCGTTCCTGGATGCGCTCAAGCTGGTCATCCTGTCGAGCCATCTGTCCGACAACCGCACGCTGGCCATTCCTGTGGCCCACACGATCTTCTGGGAGATGGGGCCGGCCAGGCGCGCCGAGATGGGCATGGCCGAGGGCCTGATCAGGCTGTCCATCGGCATCGAGGATCTGGCGGATCTGCAGGCTGACTTTGCGCAGGCGCTGGCCCGGCTCTGAGGCTGGGTTGGGCTAGGCAGCGACCTTGGCCAGCTGCAAGGCCAGGCGCCGCAACGCCTCCCACGGGTCTTCGGGCCATTGCGGGTGACGCAGGCCCTTGACGATGCCGTCCACCGTGCTGGCATTGGTCACCAGGCGCGCCAGCATGGCGGCCTTGGCGCGCGGCAGGATGCGCTCGAACAGCCGCTCGCGCGGGCCCCACACGCGCTGTTCACGCAAGACCATGGGCAGAGGCTTGCCGCCTTCCAGTGCGGTCTTGGCGCGGTGCAGGGCCAGGATGTCTTCGGCCAGGGCCCAGTGCACCAGCACGGCGGCTTCGCCTTCAGCCTCCAGGCCATCGATCATGCGCAGGGTGCGTTCCACCTGGCCTGAGAGCACCGCTTCACTGAGCTTGAAGACGTTGAAGCGCGCCACGTCGACCACGGCCTCTTCGATCTGCTCGATGGTGAGCGTGCCCGGCGGGTGCAGCAAACCGAGCTTGACGATTTCCTGGTGGGCGGCCAGCAGATTGCCTTCCACGCGATCAGCGAAGAACGCCAGGGTGCGCTGACCGGCCTCGCCGGGCTCGACCTGCTGCCCCTGTGCGGACAGCCGTTGTGCAATCCACAGTGGCAGTTGCTGGCGCTCGATCGGGTCACAGCGCAAGGTGGCGCCGATGCCATCGAGCGCCGTGAACCAGGCGCTGCTTTGCTGGGTCTTGTCCAGGCGAGGCAGGGAGACCAGGGTGATCACGCCGTCATTGCCGGCGGCCATTTCGCAATACTGCTGCAGGGCTTGCGAGCCATCCTTGCCGGGCTTGCCCGATGGGATGCGGATCTCGATGAGCTGCTTGTCGCCGAACAGGGACATCTCGCTGGCCGAACCCAGCAGGCTGGACCAGTCGAAATAGGCGCCGCTGACCGTGTGCACCTGGCGCTCGGTGTAGCCGGCCGCGCGTGCGGCCTGGCGGATGGTGTCGCCACCTTCTTGCACCAGCAAGGCCTCGTCGCCATACAGGGTGTAGACAGGCTTGAGCGCACCGCCTGCTTTTTGCAGATGGGCAGAGAGCTGGTCCAGTCGGATCTGCATGGGTTTTTGTGGTGGGGGCGGGCGTCAGCGGGATGCCGCGGGCTCTGCTGGTGACGGTGCAGACGGGGCGTGAACGACCGAGGGCAAGCTGGGCTCTGCAGGCGTCACCAGTTGATCAGGGCGGATGGCTGCCAGGCGGCGCAGCACCTGACCCACGATGTCGGATTGCATGGCCTTGTGCAGGGCAGCGGATTCGTCCTGCTTGGCCAGCGCATCCTTTTCGTTGTAGGTCATGTCGCGGGCCAGTGCCACGTCTGAGGCGGGAAGCAATATGCTGCCATCACCGCGTTTGACCTGGAAGCGCAGCGTGTTGCGCGCCGTCATGTCCCGGATCTGGCCATAAGCGGTGGTGGTGGAGACGGCCATATCTCGCTTGTCCACCAGGGCCTCCAGCACGACGTGGCTGTTGGGCACATTGACCGATGAGGCTGCACGGGTGGCTTCCAGCGTGCTATCGACCACGTCGACCCCCGACGCTTCCAGCGCGCGGGCCAGTTCGGCGGCCATGGGGGAGGTGCCCACAAAGCCGGTGAGCTGGATGGTCTTGAAGGCCATGTCATGGCCGCGACGCAGCTTGAAACCGCAGCCGCTGGTGCCCAGCAGCAGGCCGGCCGCCATGCCCGTGGCAAGGGTCAGGCGAGCGGCTTGGGTGAGCCAGTGGCGGCGAGGGGAGGGCTGTGTGCGGCGCATGGCGATCAAATGACCACGTTGACCAGACGGCCCGGCACCACGATGACCTTCTTGGCTGGCTTGCCTTCGGCAAACTTGGCGAAGTCTTCGCTGGCCAGGGCGGCGGCCTCAATCGCAGCCTTGTCGGCGTTGGGGCTGACCTTGATCGAACCACGCAGCTTGCCATTGACTTGCAGCATCAGCTCGATCTCGTCTTGCACCAGGGCCTCTTCGACCACGACGGGCCAGGGGGCGTCCAGCAAGTCGCCTTGGCCGTCCTGTGCGGCGTAACCCAGGTCTTCCCACAGCACGTGCGTGAGGTGCGGGCAGGCGGGGTACAGGCCACGCAGCAGCACGCTGTAGCCTTCGCGCAGCACAGCCAGATCAGCGGGCGTGTCGCCCTTGTGGGCTTCCAGTGCATTGAGCAGCTTCATGGCGCCGGAGGCCACGGTGTTGTACTGCATGCGCTCGTAGTCGTAGCTGATCTGCTTGAGGATCACGAAAACCTCGCGGCGCAGGGCCTTGGCATCGGCGCTCAGTTCAGCCTGAACGACCTTGCCAGCGGTTTTCAGCGCCTCGGCGTTTTTGGCGCCGAAGTTCCACACGCGCTTGACGAAGCGGTGCGCGCCTTCCACGCCAGCGGCGCTCCACTCCAGCGTCTGCTCGGGGGGCGAGGCGAACATGGTGAACAGGCGGGCCGTGTCGGCGCCCATGGTGTCGATCAGCTCCTGTGGGTCCACACCGTTGTTCTTGGACTTGGACATGGTGCCCACGCCGCCGTAGTCGATGGCGGAGCCGTCGGCCTTGAGTTTGGCGCCGTTGATCTTGCCGTTGGCATCAAACGTGTTCTCGACCTCATGCGGCCAGAAATACTCGATGCCGCCTTGCGCGGTCTTGCGCGAGTAGATGTGGTTGAGCACCATGCCCTGTGTGAGCAGCTTCTTGAAGGGCTCGTCGATCTTGACCAGGCCCAGGTCACGCATGACCTTCGTCCAGAAGCGCGCATACAGCAAGTGCAGGATGGCGTGTTCGATGCCACCGATGTACTGGTCCATGCCGCGGTTGCCGGCGGCATTGGCGGCGCCCATCCAGTAGTTGGTGCGCTCATCGACCATGGCTTGCGCGTTGTCGGCGCAGGTGTAGCGCAGGAAGTACCAGCTCGAATCCACGAAGGTGTCCATCGTGTCGGTTTCGCGCTGGGCGGGCTTGCCGCACTTCGGGCAGCCCACGTTCAGGAAGTCGGGGCGCGATTTGAGCGGGTTGCCGGAGCCATCGGGCACCACGTCTTCGGGCAGGACCACGGGCAGGTCCTTCTCGGGTACGGGCACGGGGCCGCACGCGTCCGGGGAGGGGGCCCCGGGCGTTCCGGAGCCGTGGCAGTGGATGATCGGGATGGGGGTGCCCCAGTAACGCTGGCGGCTGATGCCCCAGTCGCGCAGGCGCCAGGTGGTCTTCTTCTCGCCGATGCCCTTGGCCATCAGGATCTCGGCGACCTTGCCCACTGCGTCCTTGTAGGCCAGGCCATTGAGGCCCTCGCTGTTGACGCACGTGCCGCGTTGCTTGTCACCGTACCACTCGGCCCAGGCGGAGGTAGAGAAGGTTTCGCCTTCCACGCCAATGACCTGCTTGATGGCGATGCCGTACTTCTTCGCAAACGCGAAGTCGCGCTCGTCATGCGCCGGCACGCCCATCACGGCGCCATCGCCATACGACATCAGCACGTAGTTGCCCACCCAGACCTCGACCTTGTCGCCGGTGATGGGGTGGGTGACGAACAGGCCCGTGGGCACGCCTTTCTTCTCTTGCGTGGCCAGCTCGGCCTCGGTGGTGCCACCGGTCTTGCATTCTTCGATGAAGGCTTGCAGGGTGGCATTACCAGCCGCTGCATGCACGGCAAGCGGGTGTTCCGGCGCCACGGCGCAGAAGGTCACGCCCATGATGGTGTCGGCGCGGGTGGTAAACACCCACAGCTGGCCCTGGTTGATCAGGCCGCCGTCGGCACCGGTGATGTCATGCGCGAACGCAAAGCGCACGCCTTCAGACTTGCCGATCCAGTTTTCCTGCATCAGGCGCACGCGCTCGGGCCAGCCGGACAGGTAGTTCGGGTCTTCAGGGTTGGCCACGGCCGAGAGCAGCTCGTCGGCGTACTTGGTGATGTTCAGGTAGTAGCCCGGGATCTCGCGCTTTTCAACGGGGGCGCCCGAGCGCCAGCCCTTGCCGTCGATCACCTGCTCGTTGGCCAGCACGGTCTGGTCCACCGGGTCCCAGTTCACGGTCTGGGTGCGGCGTTCGCACACACCGGCTTCCAGCATCTTGATGAACAGCCACTGGTTCCACTTGTAGTAGTCGGGCTGGCAGGTGGCGATCTCGCGCGACCAGTCGATCGCCAGACCCATCGCCTTCATCTGCTTTTTCATGTAAGCGATGTTGTCGTAGGTCCAGGCGGCGGGTGGCACCTTGTTTTTCAGTGCGGCGTTTTCAGCCGGCAGGCCGAAGGCGTCCCAACCCATGGGCATCAGCACGTTGTGACCGTTCATGCGCAGGTAGCGCGTGAGCATGTCGTTGATCGTGTAGTTGCGTACGTGGCCCATGTGCAACTTGCCCGAGGGGTAAGGCAGCATCGAGCAGGCGTAAAACGCCTTTTTGTCCTTGCTTTCGGTGACGCGGTAGGCGTCGCGGTCGTTCCAGTGCTGCTGGGCACGGGCCTCGACGGCACGTGGGTCGTAGGTCTGGTTTTCTTGTGTAGCGCTCATGGGATCGGTCACCGCAAAGACGAATTCAGGCTGGCAGCCCTTCACCATACGGGAAAAAGGGCTCCAGCCTGTGAAAGGTGGAATCTGGGGATTATAGGAAGGGTGGGGGCTCGCACCATTGCCGAAACATGTCTGCCAGCGTTTTGCCGGCTTCATCCTTGAACGTACCTGGTCCGATCAACAGTTTCCGGATGCGGTCCAGCCGGAACTGTCGGAAATCCTGCCGTAGCTCGCACCAGGCTGACAGGGTCCAGGCAGATTCCCAATAGAAACAGGCCAAGGGGCGCAGGGTACGTTGGCTGGGCTGGCCTTTGACATCGGCATAGTCGATGTGCAAGACCTGGCGGGATTCGATGGCCACGCGCAGTTGCCCCAGCCGTGTCAGGACGATGCTGTCGTGCGGGCGCGCCGGTGCATGCAGGGGAAGGCTGTCGGCCGCTACGCGGCTGCTAAGTGGCAGCACGCTGAGGATCTTGCTCAAGGCTTCTTCAGCTTGCGCGGCCAGGGCCGGGTCCAACCGGCTGCGGGCGATGCGCACCGAGGCCACGAGCGCTTGCGCCTGTTCAGGGGTGAACATGAGCGGCGGCAGGCTGTAGTCCCGGGCGACCCGGTAGCCCACACCCGCCTCGCCTTCGATGGGCACGCCTTGCACTTGCAGAGCAGCCACATCCCGGTACACCGTGCGCACCGACACTTCCATGCGCTGCGCCAGCCACGCCGCCGTGGACAGGCGGCGCCCTCGGATGAGTTGCAGCAACTGGAACAGGCGATCGGCGCGGCGCATGGGCGCAGTGTGTCAGCTTTTGGGCGGTGCTCAGTCCAGCGCGTGCAGGCCGATCCTGTGGCCGTCCGGATCCGCAATGTGGGCGAAGCAGCCCATGTTGTCGGGTAGCACCACGCGTGGTGTCAACAGCTTGCCACCGCAGGCATCCAGGCGAGCCAGCACGGCGTTGATCGACTTGCCAGCGTTCAGGTAAATGATGACGCCATCGGTGTTGGCCGGGGCCTTGTCTACCGCCATCAGGGCACCCTTGACGGCGTCAGGGCTGTCGGTGCAAGGGAAGACGGCAAAGTCGAGTCCTGAGCACGGTTCACGTCGCAGGGTGATGCCCAACAGGCGCTCATAGAAGGCGATGCTGCGGGCCATGTCGGTGACAGGGATCTCGAACCAGTTGATGGCGTGTTCGATGGGCGTGTTGGTTTGGCTCATGAAGGGCTCCTTGTGTTGAAAGAGCCCTCATGGTGCGGACCTGCTGCTGACAGCGTCCTGTCAGCAGCCTTGAGGCTTCACGCGGCGCGTCGCGTCAAACCTTGGCCGGACAGCGCCGGCACTTCGGCCCAGATGCAGCTTTGTTGATACAGCGCTTCCTGCAAGGCCTGATCCTTTGCGAACCGCGACACGATGCGCGGGTGCTGGATCGAGAAGTAGCCACCGGTTTCACCACGCCTGCTGCTGCCAATGGCCAGCTCGGCGGCCAGCTTGCCTGGGCGCTCCGGACCGATCAGGAAGGGGCGCATCACCGCGTATTGCCAGCGCGGCAGTTCGCGGTAGATGGGCGAGGCCACGCCGCCTGGGTGCATGGCTTGCGAGGTGATGCCGGCGGGCAGCTTGCGCGCCAGCGCGTTGCTGAACATCAGGTTGCCCAGTTTGGATTGCGCATACGCAGGCAGCACGCGGTAGGGTGTGCGACCTTTGGCCGTGTCCAGATCGATGCGCCCCAGGTTGTGCGCGATGGACGACAGGTGCACGATGCGTGCATCGCCCTGGCCGGGGCCGTCTGCGTCGGCACTGACCTGCAGCAAGGGCATCAACAGATGCGTCAGCAGGAACGGCCCCAGGTAATTGCCGCCGAACTGCAGCTCGAACCCTTCCTGGGTGAACTGCTGCCGAATGGGCACGGCGCCTGCGTTGTTGATGAGCGCATCCAGTCGGTCGTGGCGTTGGGCAAAGGCATGCACGAAGGCGTGAATGGCCGCGAATGACGAGAGGTCCAGCTTGTAGAGCTCGACCTGGGCGCCGGGTGTGCGCTGCAGGATCTCGGCGCGGGCGGAGGCAGCCTTGCCTTGATCGCGGCAGGCCAGGCAGACGATGGCACCTTGTCGGGCCAGTTCATGGGCCATGGACAGGCCGATGCCGGAGTTGCCCCCGGTGATGACGACGATTTTGCGCATGAGGGCGCTCCTTATCTGGCCGCGGCAATGGGGATGCTGTCAATGAAGCTGCGCACATGCCGGGTGAACAACTCGGGTTGCTTGAGCGTGACCCAATGCCCCGCCGGGATTTCCGTGCGGCGCAATTGAGGCACCCAGCGTGAGAGGTTCTCGCTCAACCAGGGACTGACGAAGTGGTCCTGCGTGGGCACCAGCACCTGAACCGGCGCGTGGGCGTAGCGCATCCGGGGCTTGAGCATGCGCTGGAAGACATTGGCGCGGTACAGGCCCACACCGTGCACGCCGTCCGATGTCTGCGAGGCGCGCGGCTTGATTTCGGTGGACTCCAGCACCCGCATCAGGCCGGGCCAGTTCGGGCCGATCAGCGTGCGCCACAGCGCCTCGGGCAGCAAGGGCAGTTGGAACATGTAGACGTACCAAGACTTGAGCATCTGCAGCGTCACGCGGCCCAGATTGGTGGGCGTGGGGCGCTTGAGGCTGTCACGCAGCCAGTGGCCGAAGTGATCCAGACAAGGGCCCGAGCACGAGGTGAAGGAGGCAATGCGGCCTTTGAGTGCGGGCTCGGTCACGAACTCCCAGCTCTGTACCGAGCCCCAGTCATGCGCCACCAGGTGCACTGGGCGTTTGGGGCTGACGGCGTTGAGCACCGCCTTGAAATCGGCCGTGAGGTGTTCCAGCCGGTAATCGCTGCGGCGTTTGGGTTTGAACGAGTCACCGGCACCGCGCACGTCATAGGCGATGACCTGATAGCGATCGCTCAGGGCCTGGGCCACGGGTTCCCACTTGCTGCGGTTGTCCGGATAGCCGTGAACGAGGATCACCACTGGCAGCGTGGTGCTGCCCCAGCGTTGAACGGCCAGTGGGCCGTGGGGGCCGTGAACCACAAAGGAAGACGAGGGCTTGGAGGACATCAGGACTGCATGCGATGAGGGTCTCGCATGCTAGTGAGGAGTGGCCTGACATGCCAAGAACAAATCACGACAGGAAGGAAGCTGTGGCGACACCCAGCTCAGGTATTTCCCTACCTCACGGTGTAGGCTGACGGGCCGAATCCGGCAGGCCGGCCAGATAGTCAAACAGCCAGTTGAAGCAAAACGCGTAGATCAGGAAGAACGCCACCAGGCCCAGATCCGTGATCAGGGCCTCCCACCAGCCCAGGTTCAGCCACCAGGCGATCATGGGTACCGTCATCAATATCAGGCCGCCCTCAAAACAGAGGGCATGGCCCATGCGCCGCGACACCGTGCGCTGGCGGCTGACCTGACGACGCTCCCAGGCCTCGTACAGGGTGTTGAAGACCATGTTCCAGATGAGCGCCACGATGGAGGTGGACACGGCCAGCCCGCCTGCCTCGGCGGTGCTGCTGCCGGACAGCCAGCGCATGCCCAGTGTGACGATGACGACCGCGATCAGCTCGAACAGGCTGGCGTGAACGATCTTGCGTTTGAAGCCTTGCATGGGGCAAGGGTAGCAGGTGCGAATGCGTCAGACGCTCAGTGCGGTATCCATTTGATCAGGGTATCGACCATGGTCTCCGGCATGATGGGCTTGGTGATCATGTCCACCATGCCAGCCTCCAGGCAACGTTCGCGATCTGCGGGCAGCACCGCAGCCGTCATGGCAATGATGGGAATGTCATGGGCGTGGCCCATCTGCTGGATGCGCCGAGAGGCCTCCAGACCATCCATCACCGGCATGTGCATGTCCATCAGGATGGCCGAGAAGTAGCCCGGCAGCGCCTGTTCCATGCGCTCTACAGCCTGTTGCCCATCGTCCAGTGTTTCGACTTCCAGCCCGGCTTGCTGCAGGAAGGCCTGGGCCACCATCTGGTTGAGCAGGTTGTCTTCTACCAGCAGCACGCGGCAGCCTTTTAGTGCCTGCCCACGTTGTGCCAGCAGGTGAGCAGGCGAGGCTTGCGGCTGTGGCATTGTCTGGTTGTGGGTGCGTGCATGCGCCAGTGTTTTGAACAGCACGCCAGGCAGGACCGGGTGCGACAGCAGCGTGTCCACTGGCGACGGCCCCGTCGCATCCAGCAAGGATTGGCGTTCGAAGCCAGGTATCAAGCCCATGATCGTGGTCTGGTGGTCGCCATGTTGTCGCAACTGATCACGCAGCACGCGCACGACCTGTGCGGCTTGCGCATCGGCTTGCAGCCAGTCGATGATCACGGCATCGAACGGTTCACCATCTTGCGCCTTGCTCATGATGTGGGCGCAGGCCACGTCAAGGTCTTCCGCGGCAGTGACGGCAGCGTGGCGGGCCTGCAGCATACGAGTGAGAGCCTCAAGCGCTGCTGGTGTCGACCCGAGCAGCAGCACCTTGAAGGGCTCGCTGGCGAGCGGAGGGTTGACAGAGGGCGGTGCCGGCAGCAGCGGCATGGTGAACCAGAACTCACTGCCTTCACCCAGGCTGCTGTGCACGCCGATGCGCCCCTCCATCATCTCGATCAGACGCTTGCTGATGGCCAGACCCAGTCCTGTGCCCCCGAAGCGCCGCGTAATGGACACATCGCCTTGAGCGAACGCAGCAAACAAGGCCTGGCGGCGGTCGGGGGCGATGCCGATGCCGGTATCACGCACGGCAAAGCGCAGCATGTCACCATCCGTGCGGACTTCGAGATGGATGCCGCCCTTGTCCGTGAACTTGACGGCATTGCCCACGAGGTTGTTGAGGATTTGAGAAAGCCGCAAGGGGTCACCCAGGATGTGGGTGGGCAGTGGTTCAATCAGGTCCACGCTGAAGCGCAGGCGTTTTTGAGCCATACGCCCGGAGAACAGATCTGCCACGCGTTGCAGGATGTCCTCCAGATCGATGTCGGTGTGCTCCAGCGTCATCTGACCAGCTTCCACCTTGGCATAGTCCAGCACATCATCGAGGATGCCCATCAAAGCCATCGCAGAGTCATGAACGCGCTCGATGTGGCCATAAGCAGAAGGGGGCAAGGCCTCTTCCAGTGCCAGGCGAGACAGTCCGACGATGGCGTTCATCGGCGTGCGTATCTCGTGGCTCATGTTGGCGAGGAATGCGCTGGTGATGCGAGCGGCTTCCTGCGCCGTGTTGCGCGCATTGACGAGGGTCTCGTGCAGGATGTTCTGCTCGGTCACGTCCCGCGCTATCACCAGCAGGTGCGGTTCATCGCCACGGGCCAGTCTGGCCAGCGACCACGCCAGGTGAACGACATGTTCTGGCGAGCGTTGCATGGCGATTTCCAGATGCCGCGTCTGGCCGTCGGCCAGCGTGGCTTGCGCCTCATCGATCAAGTGGCTGGCCGCTCCAGTGGCCAGGGCGGCCATTGGCTGTTGTTTGAGTTGGTGCAGGGCCATGCCGGTGAGCATGGCCATCTCGCTATTGGCCAGCACACACTGTTGATCGGTACGGTAGACGGCCATGCCGATGGGCGAGTTGCCGATCACCGCTTCGACGAAGTGCAACAGCTCTTCCACCTTGGCTTGAGCGGCCTTGATCACGGTGATGTCTGTGATGGTCACGTAGAAGCCGGCAACCTCACCGAACTCGTTGGTATCTGGGCGGTACTCGGCCTGCAGGTGCCGTGTCTTGACGCCGTTGTTACCGGGCAAGGTATGTTCGAAGAGCTGAACCTGCCCTTGCAGCGCACGTACGATGTAGGGCTGGTGAATCGCATACATCACCGGGCCGATGGCATCACGTACGCGCATGCCAGGCAGGTGTTCGGGCAGCAGCTCAAACCAGGCTTCATGTGCGCGGTTGCCAAAGCGCACGCATTGGGCAGCATCCCAGTAGCCGATCAGGCTGGAGGTGTGGTCCAGCAGGTCTTGCAGATCGCGTTCCCGCAGCCGTATGGTCGCCGCTTGCTCTTCAACGCGCCGCTCCAGTTGCCGGTGCATGTCATCCAGCTCGCGCCGCATCTGATGGTGTTCCAGGCTGCGCAGGACCGAGCGCACCAGACTTTCCGCGCTCAGGTGCAGCTTGGAGAGGTAGTCGGCGGCACCCTCTTGCAGCGTCTGCACGACCAGCGCTTCGTTGCCAGCGCCTGTCACCATGATGACGGGGCAGTCCTGGCAGGTTTCCGAGCGCAGTCGCTGCAGGAGGTCCATGCCGGTGGTGTCACCGAGCTGGTTGTCCAGCACCACGCAGTCGAACGGGTGTGTGCGCACCATGCGCAAGGCCTCTTCGCCTGATGAGGCCTCGTGCGTGACGACCTTGACGGGCGAGCGTTGCATGTAGCGCTGCACGCGTTCGCGATCAACGTCGTCGTCATCGACTACGAGCAGATGCAGCGGATTGGTGGGTGCGTTCACGGCTGGGCTTGCATTCATGGCAGTTTGACCGCGCACTGGTAGCTTTGCAGCAGTGCGACCAGTTTCGAGAATTGAGGGCCCACGGCGGACTTCACCATGTAACCTGCGATGTTCTCGTGATAGGCGCGTGTACGGTCCGACTCGTCATCGGAGGTGGTCAGGACGAACACGACTTCATCACTCAGTTTGGGATCTGCGCGCAGAGCCTGCAGGAACTCGAAGCCATTCATGCGTGGCATGTTGAGGTCCAGCAGGATGACGCGTGGCCGGGGAGCGACCTGCCCCGTCTGCGTCGCGCGCAGCATTTCCAGGGCCTTCAGGCCATCTTCGGCCCAGATGACCGGTATGGTCAAGCCCGCTTTTTCGAGGCTGCGCACGACCGCTTCGGCGGCCACGTCATCGTCTTCGATCAACAGGATGGACAGGGCCTCAGACCTGGTCATGGCTGGTTCTCCTCTTGAAGCGGGGCCAGTCGAAGCGGAAGCAGGCGCCGCGGCCATCACGGACGGGGGATTGCACGTCGATGCGCCCGCCATGCACTTCGACCAGGCGTTTGGTCAACGCCAGACCGATGCCAGAACCTCCTCTCTCGGAAGAGGTCAGTGTCTGAAACAGCTTGAAGATACGGGCCTTGGCCTGTTCGGGCACGCCGGGGCCATCGTCTTCCACTTCGATGCGGCAATGCACATCGTCGATGCTGGCTCGCACGGTGATGCGGCCATGTGGCCGATCGTGGTGCTTGAGTACATTGCTCAGCAGGTTGCGCAATACGGTTTCCAGCGGCACCCGGGCGGTCTGCAGTGGCGGCACATCCAGATCCAACTGCACCGTGAAGCCTGGCGGTGGTGGTTGCAGTTCCAGGATGCCCTTGACCAGGCCTTGCAGGTCTACCTGGCTGAACTCGGTGGCGGCGCGGCCGGCGCGTGCGTAGCGCAGGAGGTCGTCAATCAGACGGTCCATGCGTTGAATGCGATGGGTCACGCGTTGCAGGTTGCGCGTCACGTCGGCCGGTATGTTGTCGCCCAGATCGGTGCCGATCCACTCGACCAGATCGGCGATGCCGCGCAAGGGCGAGCGCAGATCGTGTGAAGCTACGTAGGTGAACTCCTGCAGATCGGCGTTGACCTGCCGCAGCTCCAGCTCCAGGCGCTTGCGGATGCTGATGTCGCTGATCACGACCAGGGTGGACAGCTGCCGGTTCCAGCGCACGCGGCTCAGTCCGATCTCAACTGGCAGTTCGGTGCCATCGGCATGCAGGGCTGTGAGGTCTCGGCCCTGGCCCATCATGCGGGCCTCGCCGGTCTGGATGTAGCCCTGCATCAGGGCGCCATGTCGGTGGCGGTAGCGCTCGGGCAGCAGCATCTCCAGTGGCTGCCCGGCCAGCGCCGCACGGTTGTGGCCCAGTGATTCGGCCAGCACGCGGTTGGCCATGACGATGCGCCCCAGGTCATCGACGATGAGTTGGCCATAAGGCGAGGCATCGAACATGCCTCTGAATGCCGATTCCAGCCCGAGGCGCTCGCTGATGTCCACCACCGAAGCCAGCACCAGCAGGCCTTGCGCGGCAGGCAGCGGGTTGAGGCCGATCTCGACGGGAAAGTCATGCCCGTCGGCATGCCGTGCAAACAGAACGCGCCCTGCACCCATGGGCCGGGGCTCGGGATGCGCCATGAAGCTGTCGCGCAGGCCGGCGTGTTCGGCGCGCAGCGGGCTGGGCAGCAAGGCGTCTACGGACGTGCCTGCCAGGGACTCTACGGTGCAGCCAAACATCCGGGCCAGGGCCTCGTTGGCCGCCACGATGATGCCGGTCTTGTCGACCAGCACAAAGCCATTGGGAGCCGCATTGAACGCACGGGCCAGCAGATCAGGCGAGGGGCCTGCTGCGGGCTCGACGGAAGTGGTGACCATGACGCCCTCATTTATTCGCGATGGGGCGCTTGGCCACCCCTGCCTTGAGGAGCATCAGTGTTGATGGTCGGCAGCAGAAGTCAATCGACAACCATGTTGCCAGCGGTGGCAAAGCACCGGGGCAAGGGACTCAGTGCTGGCAGGTTTGCCTGACAGCATGCTCCCAATTGCCCATCAATTCAGCGGCGCGATCGCGCGACAGTGTGGGATAGAAAGTACGGTCGGCCTGCCACAAACGGGCGATCGTGGCCGTGTCGGCATACACGCCCGTCGACAATCCAGCGAGGTAGGCGGCACCCAGCGCGGTGGTCTCGATCACTTGTGGGCGCACCACGGGGATGCCCAGCAGATCCGCCTGGAACTGCATCAGCAGGTTGTTGACGCAGGCGCCGCCGTCCACGCGCAACTCGCTGACGGGGCGACCGCCCGCGGCCACGGCGTCACGGCTCATGGCCTGCAACAGGGCGGCACTCTGGAAGGCAATCGACTCCAGTGCAGCGCGCGCGATGTGGGCCACCGTGCTGCCTCGTGTCAGGCCGACGATGGCACCGCGCGCGTCACTTTGCCAGTAAGGTGCGCCCAGACCCGTGAAGGCCGGCACGAACATCACGCCACCCGAATCGGGCACGCTCTCGGCCAGGGATTGCACTTCGCTGGCGGCCTTGATGGCATGCAGGCCGTCGCGCAGCCATTGCACCACCGCGCCACCGATGAACACGCTGCCTTCCAGCGCATAGGCGCGTTGATCGGGCAGTTGCGCCGCAGCCGTACTCAGCAGGCCATTGGCCGAGGTGCGCACTTCGTTGCCGGTGTGCATGAGCATGAAGCAGCCGGTGCCATAGGTGTTCTTGGCCAGGCCGGCCTCAAAGCCTGCTTGCCCGAACAGGGCCGCCTGTTGATCACCCGCGATGCCGCCTACTGGCAGCGCAGGCAGACCGGGTATGGCGCTGGCATCCGGCCCCCACACCGTGGGTGCGGCTTCGCCAAACAGGTGGCTCGATGGCTTGACTTCGGGCAGCACCTCGCGTGGGATGCGCATCAGCTTGAGCAGGTCGTCATCCCAGTCATTGGTGTGGATGTTGAACAGCATGGTGCGCGAGGCATTGCTCACATCGGTGGCGTGCACGCGCCCGCCGGTCAGGTTCCACAGCAGCCAGGTGTCCACGGTGCCGAAAGCCAGTTCGCCACGCTCGGCCGCTTCGCGTGCGCCGTCCACGTTGTCCAGCAGCCATTGCAGTTTGCTGCCTGAGAAGTAGGGGTCGATGACCAAGCCGGTCTTGGCGCGGATGCTGTCACCCAGGCCTTGCTCGCGCCATTGCGCGCATTGCGTTTCGGTGCGGCGGTCCTGCCAGACGATGGCGCGGTGCACGGGCTGGCCGGTCTGGCGGTGCCACAGCAGGGTGGTCTCGCGCTGGTTGGTGATGCCGATGCCCTTGAGCTGGCGCAGATCGTGGCCTGCCTGATGCAGCTGCGCCATGGCCGCATGCGCCGTGTCGCGCTGCGTGGTCCACAGTTCCAGCGGATCGTGCTCCACCCAGCCCGGTTGCGGGTAGTGCTGGCGGATCTCAAGCTGGGCACTGGCCAGGATGCGGCCATGCTCGTCAAACACCACACTGCGCGAACTGGATGTGCCCTGATCCAGGGCCAGGATGAATGCCATCTTGCGTTGCTCTCTTTGTTTCTTGTTGGTGCCTTTGGCGCAGGCTCAGGAGGCGATGGTCAGGGCCACGTCCCATTCCTGCAGCATCTTGGGGTAAGGGGCGGGCGGCAGCGCATCGGTGAACACGCGCTTCATGCTTTGCAGGTGGCCCACCTTGGCCAGTTCGGCCTCGCTGAATTTGCTCACGTCGGCCACCAGCCAGGTCTCGCGGGCTTGCTCGACCAGGGTCTGGGCCACCGGCAGTTCGCGCAGATCGCGGTCACGCAGGGTGCCGTCTTCGTCGATGCCCATGGTGCTCATGATGGTGTAGTCCACCTTGAACTGTTTGAGGAAGGCCACGGTGCTGTCGCCTTCGAGCGCGCTGTCACGCGAGCGCAGCACGCCGCCGGCTACGTGGACCTTGCAGTTGGGGTGCTCGCTGAGCATGCTGGCCACGTGCAGGTTGTGCGTGATCACGCGCAGGCCGGACTTCTTGAGCAACTCGCGCGCCACGGCCTCGACGGTGGTGCCGATGCCCATCATGAGCGAGCTGCCATCCGGGATGGCCGCGGCCACCGAGCGCGCGATGCGGCTCTTGGCTTCAGCGCGCAGCGCCTGACGTTCTTTCCATGCACCCACTTGCGGGGCGATGCGGGGCAGGTTCACGCCGCCGTGAAAGCGTTGCAGCAAGCCGGCATCGGCCAGGCGCTGCACATCGCGGCGCACGGTCTGCATGGTCACATCCAGACGCTGGGCCAGTCGCTCGACCGACACGGCGCCGCGCGCCTTCACTTCTTCAAGCAAGGCAAGCTGGCGCGGATTGGGGCTCCAGTGGGAATCAGGGTTCATACCAGGTCTCCGTTGATTGTTTTTGCGCAATTTTCCGGGTTATGGAGAGCGTATACGAAAAAAAACAAACACAAAAGAATATAAACGCGCTTGTGTTGTACGCTTCGGTGCCGTAAAACACGCACTGTGTCATGAAGGAGTCTAGTTTGCAGCCCGCAAGCCCCCCATCCCTGCCAAAGTCCGACGATCACACCAGCGAAGCGGACTATCACTGCGACGTGCTGGTGATCGGTGGTGGCATCAATGGCGTGGGCATTGCCCGCGATCTGGCGGGCCGTGGATGGCGTGTGGTGATGTGTGAGCAGGAAGACCTGGCCAGCCACACCTCCTCGTCGTCCACCAAGCTGATCCATGGCGGATTGCGCTATCTGGAATATGGCGAATTCGGGCTGGTGCGCAAGGCGCTGATGGAGCGCGAACTGCTGCTGCGCTCGGCACCGCACATCATGTGGCCCTTGCGCTTTGTGCTGCCGCACGATGCCTCCATGCGCCCGGCCTGGATGATCCGCCTGGGGCTGTGGCTGTACGACAACCTGGCGCCACGCGAGTTCCTGCCCGGGTGCGAATCCGTGGCCTTGGCCAAATCGCCTTTGGGCGAGCCGCTCAAACCTGGCTGGACCAAAGGCTTCGTGTATTCCGACGGCTGGGTGGACGACGCCCGCCTGGTGGCCTTGTGCGCGCTGGATGCGGCCGAGCAAGGCGCGCAGGTGCTGACGCGCACGCGGTGCGAAGCGATACGTGCCCATGCGGGAGGGTGGCGCGCCACCCTGGCGCATCTGGATCCGAATGTGCAGGTGACCACGCACAAGCTCACGGTGCAGGCGCGCATGGTGGTCAATGCGGCGGGGCCTTGGGCCGAGCACTTGCTGCGCGACGTGATGGCCGTGCCCACCACCGCAGGCAAGGGCGGCGATGCCAACAAGAAACTGCGCCTGGTCAAGGGCAGCCACATCGTGGTGCCGCGCATCTTCAACCACGATCACGCCTATATCTTTCAGGGGCAGGACAAGCGCATCATCTTTGCCATTCCTTACGAACGCGATTTCACCCTGATCGGCACCACCGATGTCGAGCACAAGGCCGCGCCGGGCCATGTGCAGATCGAGCCGGAAGAGGTGGTCTACCTTTGCACCGAGTTGAGCCGCTATCTGCGCCGCCCTGTGCAGCCCGGTGATGTGGTGTGGAGCTATGCCGGTGTGCGCCCCCTGCTCGATGATGAAAGCGGCAAGGCCGCGGCCGTCACGCGTGACTATCGCCTGCAGACGCAACTCAAGCCCTCGCCCTGGTTGACGGTCTGGGGTGGCAAGCTCACCACCTTCCGCGTGTTGTCGCAGGAGGCTGCTGACGAAGTCGGCAAGATGCTGGGCGACGAGCGCCACCAGTGGACGGCAGATGCCGTGTTGCCAGGCGGCTTCCTGGGTGACTTGATCGAGGAAACCGGCAACCCGGTGGCCGACATGGCAGAGTTCCAGACGCGTTTGCGTCGTCGCCATCCCTGGATGGACTTGGGGCTCATGCGCCGCTGGACCCGCGCTTATGGCAGCCGTGTGCTGCGCCTGCTCGATGGCGTGCGCTCACGCAGTGACCTGGGTGCCGAGATCGCGCCGGATCTGTACGAGGCCGAGCTGTTCTACCTCAAGCGCCATGAGTGGGCCATGACGGCCGACGATGTGCTGTGGCGCCGCTCCAAGCTGGGCTTGCACTATTCGGCCGAACAGCGTCAGGCTGTGGTCGAATGGTTTGCCGCGCAAGCCAGCACCGCAGGCGAACAAGGCTTTCACCACAGTGCCTTGAGCCGTTGATGGGGCGATGTCTCGTCCGTCGCGGCTGGTCAGCTTTCGGGTAGCAGGGTGGCCAGCGCAGTGCGATCCACCACGCTTCCTTCCATGGCCGCAGATGCTTGCTGATGCACTGCCGACTCAAGGCCAGCATCTGCGCCAGCATGGCCTGGCTGATCTGCAACAGATGCTGATCGGGATCTTCCTGCCCGTCAGCGGTCGAGGACAGCCACAGCAGGGCCATGGCCAGGTCGGCATCCAGTTGCCAGCCCGATACAGGTGTGTGGGCCACCGCGCAGCTCATGGTGGATGCACGCGTGAAGATTTCCAGATCGCCAAAAACGCCAAGTACGATGCCTACCGTGATTCCGTGGATTTCTACAAGCATTACGAGGCCGATCTGGATCGCGCTGCCGCCTTGGGCGTCAAGGTGTTTCGCATCAGCATCGAATGGGCGCGGGGCGAGCCGCAACCTGGCGTGGTGGACCCTGCGGCACTGGCCTTTTATGACGCCGTCATCCAACGCATCGTGAAACTGGGCATGCGGCCCATGCTCACGCTGGACCACTGGGTCTACCCCGGCTGGATGCTGGACCGTGGCGGTTGGGCCAGTGCCGAGATGCCGGCCAACTGGCTGAGCAACGCCCGACGCCTGGTCGATCGCTATGCGGGCTACGCGCCGATCAGGATCGCCATCAACGAGCCGACTTTCTATCTGAATAACGAGATTGGCAACGGTGGGTTGAAAGCGCAGGACATCCGGAAGATGAACGATGGCATGGTGGCTGTACACAGGGCCATCTATGACTATATTCACGCTCGTCAGCCTGGCTCCGTGGTGTCCAGCAACGTGGCTTACCGAGGCACTGCTGGACGCGATGTTCTTCAACCGTGTGGCGGACAAGCTCGATTTCATCGGGATCGATTACTACTACGGCATGCCCACCAACGATGGCCAGCCATCGCGCGGATGGCCAGCAGCACCACGACGCCTTGCGCGACACGATCTACTGGCTGCAGCGAGCCAAGGCTGATGGTATGAGGATCCTGGGCTACAACTACTGGAGCCTGACCGACAACTACGAGTGGGGCAGCTACAAGCCGCGCTTTGGTTTGTACACGGTCAATGTACAGACCGATGTCAACCTGACTCGCGATCCGACCCATGCCGTGGCCGCATATGCCGGGCTGATCGCCAATCATGGCGTCCCGTTGGACTACAAGCCCAAGGTGGCGCCTCAGGCTTGTTCACTGGTGGCGCCAGCTGCCAGTTGCTTGCGCCCTGTGCGGGTACGGTAGGCGCATGGCTGCGGCGTGCTCAGTCACGCGTGGGGCGCAGCTTGCTCTTGGCGCCACTGCAGCGGTGAGATACCTTTCCAGCGCTTGAAGGCCCGTGTGAAGGCGCTCTGTTCGGAATAGCCCAGCAAGGTGCTGACCTCGGCCAGCGTGAGCCGCTCATCGCGCAGATGCAGGTCGGCCAGTTGCTGCAAGGCGGCTTCTCGTAAGCCCCTGAAGTTCAGGCCCTGCTCGGCCAGACGCCGGTAGAACACGCGCGGCGAAAGCCGCAGTTCATGGGCCACCTGCTCCAGTTCGGGCATGCCATGTGGCGCCAGGTGGGCCACCACACGTTGGGTCATGTCCCCGAGGTTGCCCGTCTGGGGTAGCTGGGCCATGGCGGCATCTACCTGCGCTTCCATCAGCTTGAGCAGGGTGGGGTCCGGCTGGCGCAGAGGGGCCGCCAGCGTCTCCAGCGGGATCACCAGCCGCGTGAGGGCCTGGCCAAAACGCACCGGGCAGCCGAAGTAGCGCGTGTAGGGGCGTGCATCGACGGGAGGCGGGTTCACGAAATCCACGGCGCTCAAAGGCAGGTCCCGGCCGCACAGGTCGCGGCCGAACTGCACGATGCTGGTGATGCCCGCCTCATCGAACAAAGCGCCGGGCTTGCCATGTGCCGTGCCCCAGCGCAACTCCAGCTGCCCGTTGATCACCTCATGCTCGATCGGGTTGATGTCGTGCACCAGCCGGTGGTAGCGCTGGATACGCATCAGCGCAGCGCCCAGGTTTTCACAGGCCAGCAACACATAGCCCAGTGCCCCCAGTTGCGCGGGCTGCATGGCCTGGCCCAGGTGCAGGCCCAGCAGCGGGTCATTGAGGCGCTCGGCGGCCTGGATCAGCAGCAGGCAGTAGTCCTGTGCGGGCATGCGGCCGAGGTGCTGCGCACTGTCGAGCTTGTAGCGCCTGGGGATCAGCTCATGTGGCGCCACGCCACGCGCCTGCAGATAGCCGGCCAGCACGCGCAGAAAGGTCAGCGGGACCATGCCTTGCACCGCGTCTCGCGCATACAGCCGGGCGGGTAGCGGGCTGGTCGGGCTGGCCTGAGGGGTGGTTGGCATGGACGAAATTGTTAAAAAACATGGCCGACGGCGTCAAGACCTGTCAACCCTGTGGCCGTTATGCTGCGCATCAGATCAGGAGCGTCCATGAGCCAGACCACGAGCATCAACAGCACCAGAAGCATCTTCATCACGGGGGCGGCCGCTGGCATCGGCCGGGCGATTGCCGAGCGGTTCGCCAAGGCAGGCTGGTTCATCGGGGCGTATGACGTGGACGAGGCCGGCGTGATGGCCTTGCGTGCGCAACTGGGGGCACACCGCTGCCACGCGGGGCGGCTGGATGTGAGTAATCCTGATGACTGGGCACGTCAGCTGGAAGCCTTCTTCAAGGCCGCCGACGGGCGTCTGGATGTGCTGGTCAACAATGCCGGCGTGGCGGTGACGAGCTACTTCGAAGAGGCCGAGCTGATTCGCCATCACCGCCTCATCGACATCAACCTCAAGGGCGTGGTCAACGGCTGCCATCTGGCGCTGCCCTATCTGCGCCGCACGCCCCAGTCCCGTGTGGTCAACCTGTGCTCGGCATCGGCCCTGTACGGGCAGCCCATGCTGTCTACCTACTCGGCCACCAAGGCGGCCGTGCGCAGCTTCACCGAGGCGCTGGACATCGAATGGCAACGCTTCGATATCCGTGTGGTGGATGTGCTGCCGCTGTTCGTGAATACGGCCATGGTGGCCAACGATGTGAGCAAGATGAAGACGGTGCAGACGCTGGGTGTGCGCCTGTCGGCTGATGACATCGCCGCCAGCATCTGGCGACTGGCCCAGGGCGCGCCTGGCAGCCTGCCCGTGCACACGCCTGTGGGCATGCAGACCAAGCTGTTTTATCTGCTGTCCAAGCTGTCGCCGGACTGGATGAACCGCCTGGTGACGGCCCGCATGGCCGGGCATTGAAGACGCCGACAGCGTGACCGTGAGGTAAGCAAGCCATGGATGAACGTGATCAAACCGTGCTGGTGACCGGCGGCTGCGGCTTCCTGGGTCAGGCACTCGTTGCCCAGATCCTGACGCGAACCAGATGGGCCGTGCGCGTGCTGGCCTTGCCCCATGAGCGCGTGCCTGCGTCATGGGGCCACCGTGTGCAGATCCTGCGTGGCGACATCACCCGGTCGGACGATGTGGATCAAGCCATCCAGGGCTGCTCGCATGTGTTCCATCTGGCGGCCCTGGTGGGCGATGCAGGCAGCTACGCAGCGCACGACCGCGTCACCGTCGGGGGCACGGCCCATGTGTTCGATTCGGCCCTGCGCCATCAGGCCATCGTGGTGCTGACCACCAGCATCTGTGCCTATGGTGATGCCATCCAGCGCAGCGTGTGCGCCGAAGATGTGCAGCCCGGGCAGCCTCAAGGGCCTTATGGCAAGGCCAAGCAAGGTCAGGAGGCGCTGGCCTGGCGCTTCAAGGCGCAGGGCGGTCGTGTGTGCGTGGTGCGGCCGGCCAACATCGTGGGCCCCGGCTCCGGCCCCTGGCTGCTGGATGCGGCCCATGCCTTGCGCCAGGGCTTGCCTGCGCTCATCGGCGGCGGGCAGGGCCATGCCGCGCTCACCGTGGTGGACAACGTGGCCGACTTCATGCTGCTGGCCGCGCAGACGCCCGCTGCTTATGGCCAGGCTTTCAACATCGAGGACGACCTGCCCGTGACCTGGCAGCGTTACTTCAACGACCTGGCCTTCCTGATGAAAGCACCCTTGCCGCGCTCGATACCGCGCTGGGCAGCCTACCTGGGTGCCAGTGTGGTGGAGCCAATCTTCAGGCGCTTCTTTCAGCGCCAGCGCCCGCCGGTCACGCGCGAGGCGCTCAACCTCATCGCCTGGGACGGCCGCTTTCCCACCGCCAAGGCGCGTGCCCTGGGCTGGGCACCAAAGGTGTCTTACGAGCAGATGCTGCTGGCACTGGGCAAGGACATCCAGGCGCGCGGCCTGTAGCCCGCCCGGATACCCGGTCGATCAGGCCTCGTCGCGCGGCATCAGGCAATGGCCGCGGGCCTGTGCCACGGGCCGCTGCGGATCGTCCTGCCAGATCGAGACCTGCACCAGCGCCACGCGGTTGCCCTGGCGCACGGTCGTGCCTTGCACAAAGGTGTCCACGGGCTTGGCCGAGCGCATGTAGGCGATCGCGAAATCGATGCCACGCGGCACGCCCTTGATGGCCGGGTTGGTGTTGGTCAGGTGCAGGATCATGGCCGTTTCGCCAAAACCCGCCAGCACGCCGCCGTGCAGCGCAGGCAGCACCGGGTTGCCGATCAGCTCGCGCTTGAAGGGCAGGCGGAAGATCGGGCCGGCATCGATCTGCATCTGCTGGTGGATGTCGAGGAAGTCCACATACGGCGAGCGGCCGGCTGGCAGGGCGAGCGATTCAGGCACATCGGCGCGCTGGCTGATGAACACGGGGCTGGGTTCGATGCTGGCCGGGGCGCTCAGGCTGGCCGCAGCCTGGGTCGGGGTCAAGGCAGCCTTGGCGTCGGTGCCAGAGGGCGCGGGGGCGCTCATGTCCTTGCGGCGCGTGTTGGCCGTGGCGCGCATGAAGGTGGCATTCACCGTGGCCACAGGCTCGTCCTGGCCGATCTGGAACACCTGGCCGCGCACGAAGCCGATGCTGCGCGACAGGCGATAGCACTCGGCCTTGCACACCAGTTCGGTGTTGGCCATGGCGGGGCGCAGGTAGTCCATGCGCAGATCCAGCGTGGCGATGGGCTCGGGTGTGTCCATCGCAGCGCCCACGGCCAGGCCGCAGGCGGTGTCGGCCAGCACGCTCAGGCAGCCGGTGTGGATCATCTGCAGTTCCGAGTCACCCGTCCAGGTGTCGCGGGCAGGTTGATACAGGCTCACCGTGCCCTTGCCCAGCTCGGTCACTTTCATGCCCGAGGCGACGGCGTAAGGAATGCCGGCGATGAAGGCGTCGGCCCAGGTGGTGCGGCTGTCGCCGGTATAGGTGCTCATGATGCGAATGGGCTGCGTGAACTAGGTGGAAACACTGAGTATCGTTATTGTCCACAACTTTTCAGGCGACGCGGAACTGCCCCACGGTCTGAACCAGGGCATTGGTTTCCTGGCGCACGGCATCCACCGTCGCGGCGGACTCCTCGGCCAGCGCTGCGTTCTGCTGCGTGGCCTGGTCCAGCTGGCTCATGGCCTGGTCGATCAGGCCAATGCCGCTGGCTTGTTCCACCAGCGAACCGTTGACCTCCGAGATCAGCCCCGAGACCTGTCGCACGGCAGACACCACCTCGTTCATGGTCTGCCCCGCCTGGGTGACCAGGTGCGAACCGGACTCGACCTTGTCCACCGAATCGCGAATCAGCGTGGCGATCTCCTTGGCAGCCGATGCACTGCGCTGTGCCAGGGTGCGCACCTCGCCGGCCACCACCGCAAACCCGCGACCCTGCTCGCCAGCGCGGGCCGCTTCTACGGCGGCATTGAGCGCCAGGATGTTGGTCTGGAAGGCGATGCCGTCGATCACGCTGATGATGTCCGAGATCTTCTTGGATGACTGGAGGATCTGCGCCATGCTGGCCACCACCTCGTCGACCGTCTGCCCACCCTGGGCGGCGATCTGAGCGGCTGATGAGGCCTGGTGATCGGCATTCTGCGCGTTGTGCACGCTTTGCTGCACGGCCGCCGTCAGTTGCACCACGCTGGAGGCGGTTTGCTGGATGGTCGAGGCCTGCTGCTCGGTGCGGTGCGACAGATCGCCATGGCCGGTGGCCACTTCGTCCATGCTGTGGGCCACGGCTTGCGAGCGCTGGCGCACATCGCCCACCACCCGGGCCAGGCTGTCTTTCATGTCGGACAAGGCCTGCATCAACTGGCCCATCTCGTCTTGTGAATGCACCGCCACCGGGCTGGCCAGATCACCAGACTGGATGCGGCGGGCTGTCTGCAGCGCCTCACCCAAAGGCGCCAGCGTGGCCTGGCGGATCAGCCAGAACGCGGCGCACAGTGCGGCAATGCCCAACAGGTTGGTCGTGATCACGATGAGTTTGACCACCTCGACAGCCTTTTGCACCATGGGGCCGAAGCGGTTGGAGTTGTCCAGCACCTGTTGCATGTCGGGCTGGATCTGCTGGATCAGATCGGGTGTGACCGGGCCACTGCCCGCTTCAATCAGGCCGCGCAGGTGGGCCAGATCCTTCATGTCCTTGTGTGGCAGGTCGATCACATCGCCAAAACCGATGAGCCTGAACGCCCATTGCTCCACCGTGAACAGCTCGAAGTCCACATGCGCTGCGATCTCGTCAGCCTTCTTGATGGAGGCCAGCATGGCCTCGCGCGTTACCGTTCGGCTGCCTGGGGCCACAGTCGCCAGCTCCAGATCGTGCGCCATGCCGACCACCACGGCCATATGCTCGCGCTCCAGATAGTGGAACAAGGCACTCTTGCTCAACAGCCGGATGCCCAGCAAGATCACCAGCGAAACGACCAGTACCGTGCTCAGGCCGGCGACAAACTTCTGCCTTAACGTCCAACTTCCACCCATAGCCGTCCCGTCTAGAAAGATTCACCTGGACGTTTTATCGGACGGTGAGACGGTTTCTTCAGCACTGTTTGGCGTGGCCGGGTGGGGCGCGTCAGGGGCGGGGCACCAGGTGAACGGCCAGGCCGGTGCGCGTCACGGCGATGTCCTTGACCTGGTAACCCAGGCGGTCAGCGGTGCGCAGGTCTTCAGGCTTGAGTTGGTGCACCGGATAGTCATTGAGCGTTTCTTCCACCAGCTTGGCGCCCAGGTTGGTCAGGGCCCGCTGGTAGATGGCGGGCAGGCCCTCCACGGCGACCTGTTCCACTTTGGGTTCGGTCAGGCGCAGGGTCAGGTCCTTGGGCTCGAAGCGCAGGCCAAAGCTCAGGGCGACCTTGCCCTTGTATTCCTGGCCCATGAGCAGCTCTCGGGCGGCCAGGTCCACGCTGGCGGTCACCCGGTTCTTCTCCTCCTGCAGATCCAGCGAGGGCAGCGAGGCTGTCACGTCCAGCAGCTTCATGACCCGTTTGGTGGTGGGGAACTGCTTGCCCAGTTTGGTCAGCAACTCATCACGAGAGATCTCGATCGTGCGGGGGCCCAGCAGGGTCGCACAGGCGGCCAGCAGGCCGGCGATGGCCAGGGGCGCCAGCAACATGGTGCGGCGGCGCAAGGTGGCACGTGAGGTGAGGTGACGAGGGGCGTGTGGCTCAAGCATGGGGTGGCAAATCAGATCGGTGCATGTACCTGGCGTGAAAGCGAAAGTATGCGCTCAGGCATCGGGCTTCTGGAAGCGCCATGGGCGGTTCTGCCCGGTATCCTTGTGCATTCCGACTTGCCGCAGCCGTCGCAGCATGACCTCCTCGCCCGCCCCTCGCACCGAACCGCCTGAGCAGGCGCGGCATGCCCTGGACGTGCAGGCCGCTTTTGCCTTGGGCGTGGCGCAACAAAGTTCAGGTCAGACGCAACTGGCCATGGCGAGCTTTCGGCACGCGCTGGGCTTGCGGCCTGACCTGGCCGAGGCCTGGTCCAACCTGGGCATGTTGCTGGAAGATGATCAACAGTGGGATGAGGCCGAATCCTGCTATCAGCAGGCTTTGCAACACGCGCCCGATCTGTTTGCCGCGTGCATGAACCTGGCTACCCTGCAGGCGCAGCGCATGCAATTCGTGCAGGCGGAAGCCAGCTATCAGCGCGCCATCCAGCTGCGGCCGCAGGATCCGGCTGTGTGGTCCAACCTGGGCGCCATGCTGACCTGCATGCGCCGCGAAGACGACGCGCTGGCCTGCCTGAACCATGCGCTGCAACTTGACCCAGACTACGACAAGGCCCGCTTCAACCTGGGCTACCTGTTGATGCGCCAAGGCCAGTTGCGCGAAGGCTGGCTGTGCAATGAAAGTCGGACCTTTCCAAGCGAGTTGCAAGCCAAGCTGGGCATCACGCGCTGGATGGGCGATGCCTTGAATGGCCGGTCCATCCTGATTGCACCGGATGCGGCGCATGGTGACCTCATCCACATGGCGCGCTATGTGCCGATGCTCAAGGCGATGGGCGCCGGCCGCATCGGCATCTGGGGGCAGCCGGCCTTGAAGCACCTGTTGAGCCGGATGCCTGATCTGGATGCCTACTTGGCGTTCGACGAGCCTTTTGCGCCCGCTGCCTGGGATACCTGGGTGCCCTTGATGAGCCTGCCTCATTTATGCGGCACCACGCTGGACACGATCCCGACGCGCTTGCCGTATCTGCAGGCTGACCCCGATCGTGTGGCGGCGCGTGCGGCGCAGGGCATGGCCCCAAAGCGTGTGGAGGATGCCGACCATGCGAAGCCCGCCTTGCGCGTTGGCCTGGTCTGGCGTGGCAACCCCGCGCATGAAAACGATGCGCAACGCTCTTTGCCTTCGCTGGCAAGCCTGGCACCCCTGTGGCGCGTGCCGGGCGTGCGCTTCTTCAGCTTGCAAAGTGGCGTGGGCAGCGAGGAGGCTTTGCATCCGCCGCAGGCACAGCCGCTGGAAGCCCTGGCAGAGCCCTTGGGCGACTTTGCCGAGACGGCAGCGGTCATCGCCAACCTGGACCTGCTCATCGGCGTGGACACGTCCATGGTTCATCTGGCGGGCGCCTTGGGCAAACCCGTGTGGGTGCTGCTGAGCGACTACAAGACCGATTGGCGCTGGATGAACGAGCGCACCGATTCACCCTGGTACCCCGGCGTGATGCGCCTGTTTCGGCAGGATGCAAAGGGCTTGCAGGCGGGCCAGTGGGGGCCGGTGATCGAGCAGGTGGCTCAGGCGTTGGCCGAGTTGGTCGGTGGCTCAAGCGATGCCGCAGCCAACTGATTCGCCACGTAGGTCTGCAGGCTCATCACGTTCACACCGCGTGTCCGCGCGCGCCGAGCCAGCTTGAGCAGGGCCGCATCCTTGCTGAACAACCAGGTGGCACCCACATGCAAGGCCAGGTCGATGAAGACCTGGTCATCCGGGTCCTTGCAGCGAAACGGGCCGCGCGGTGGCTCGTCCACGAACTCGGCGTGCTGGAACACCGTCAGCGTCAGCATCGGGTCAGGCTGCCAGGCCTTGAGGTAGCTGCGCGGCCAGACCTGGTGCCACTCCTGCTCCATCGAAGGGCAAGCGATCCAGCGCATGCGGCCCTCGAGAATGGCTTGCGCAATCGGCTGGGCGGCGGGGTCCTTGAAGACGCGCCAGTCCAGCAAGGCGTTGGTGTCGAGGATGACGATGGGGATTGGATAGTCAGCAGTCATGTGCGTCAACGCGATATCCGAGCGGCGCCTTTTGCAAGTATTTGATATGAAAGCGCTTTTTCTGATTTTGGATCTGATCTTGGATAGATATCTCGGATAAATGAGCGCTCAGGGGCCTGATTCGTGTTGTTCACTATCCGAGACGCCAGAGGGACTTGGTCGGTGGGCCTTCTCTCACGATGGCACCATCTCGCCGGAGTGCAGCCAGCAGGTTCTTGAGTTTGTTTTCCTTCTGCTCGGTGCTGAGGATCGCGGGCAAGACCGGGAGCAGCATGTCGCGCAGATCGTCGCGGCTGGCCGTTTTGAACTGCTTGAGGTAGTCCAGGATCAGATGACGGTAATGCGCATCGTCCTGCCGTCTGTGCCTGATGTAGCGTCCTTTGTCGTCTGTGGCCTCCGCCAATTTGGCGGACAGGTGCAGCGTCGGCTTGCGCCCTTCGATCATGCCCCGTCGGCGCAGGGCGCGGATGGCATCATCGTCAATAGGCAGGCGCTTCTGGACACGGTCCAGCGCGAGAATGTCTGCCAGCGTGAAATCGTCGTGGGTCAGCAAGAGGCGGCTGTAGTTCTCGTCCAGGAAGCGACCAGACAGTTTCAGCGCAACATGGCTCGCGTCGCTGAGGTCGTAGTCCGGCATGGGCAAATAGCGTCGAGCCTGCCCCCTGAACATCACCTCCCTGATCCCGAAGCCCATGGTGTCCATCATGCGTAGCGTGACCATCGCTTCGGTCAGAAAACGGTTGCGATAACGGCGCGGTGTGCGGTTGCCCAGCACGTAGTCATCAGGTGTGCCATCAAAGAATCCGCCAGCATTGGAGAACTCCAATTCACCACTGCGTTCCGTGACCAGTACGCGTTCGCATGCCGTGTAGTCCTGGTGGGCAATGCAGTTGTGCAGCGCTTCCAGCACGATGGCTTGTTCGTACTTGGGGATGTCGACCGGTATCAATTGGCCTGGCGGCAAAAAGGACAGGCGGAGGTTGCGAATTCGCTGGTAGAGCGCGCTGGTTTGCAGCAAAAAGGGTGGATGGAAATGCTCATAAGCCCGCTCGGGGCCTTCCAGCTTCCAGGTCAACTCCGCAACATAAGGGCTGAGGTGGTGGGTGGATTCGGCTTTGCCCAATAGCAGCAGCGTCGTTCTGGTGATGCGCCCGTTGATCGTGAGCTTGGCGCGATCCAAAAACGCCGTATCACTCCAGCTGTCGATGTCGGCCTCTGACAATCGGCTCTTGAATCTGGCTTTGAAGAGTTCGCGCGCCTTCGCCACAGCGCCTGAGTCCAAGTCGGACAAGTCCGCTTCCGGGCAGATGGCCGCCGACCAATCCTGAGCGCCGCCCTGTTGGCGAATCTGATCCTGCTTGACCAGGCTCAGCGGCACCAGGCTGTCATGGTTGCGCGCATAGAAATGCCCTTGCCAGGCGATGGGCATGCCACGTGGGGCAGCGGGAATCTCGAACAGAACGACGCGCCCGCCAGGTACCTCCAGCACATGGATATCTTTGAAGGACGTCGAAGGTTCGACAACATCGGAGATCTGCTGCTTCAGTGCCATCAGGCGCGCAGGTTCTTCACGAAACCGCGTACCAGTCACCAGGCGTGTTTTGTCGTTGACGCCGAACACAAGCCAACCCGCTTCGAGCCCACGCAGATTGGCCTCGTTGGCGATAGCCGAGAAATATTTGCCAATGTCCGATAACGGAAAGTTGTCGTGTGTTTCCTTGAACTCGACGACTTCACTTTCTCCTGCTGCCAGCAAGGTCTTCAGCAGATCAGGCAGTGAGTCGTTGGCGCGTGTCATCAGTGTTCATTCGGCGCTGGCAATCACGCCGCCGCCCAGGCACACATCGCCCTGGTACAGCACGGCCGATTGCCCAGGCGTGACGGCACATTGCGCATCCGGGAAGCTCAGGCTGATGGTTTTCGCATCGGCAGCCTCTACCACGCAAGGCGCATCGGCCTGACGATAACGCGTCTTGGCGCCCACGCCTGCTGCGCCCACGCCGGGGCCCTTGCCATCGACCCAGCTCAGGTCATCGGCCACCAGGGTGTGCTGTTGCAACCAGGGGTGGTCATGGCCTTGCACCACATACAGGGTGTTGGTGGCCATGTCCTTGCGGGCCACGAACCACGGGTCATGCTCGCCGCCTCCACGCGGAGCGCCTTTCTCTTTCACGCCACCAATGCCGATGCCCTTGCGCTGGCCCAGGGTGTAGAAGCTCAGGCCCACGTGCTCGCCCAGCTTGCGGCCGCGGTCGTCCTTGATCGCGCCGGGCTCGTTGGCCAGGTAGCGGTTGAGGAACTCGCGGAAAGGGCGCTCGCCGATGAAGCAGATGCCGGTCGAGTCCTTCTTCTTCGCATTGGGCAGCTTGATCTCGGCGGCGATGCGGCGCACCTCCGTCTTGGGCAGCTCGCCCACGGGGAACATGGTCTTGGCTAATTGCGCCTGGTTCAGGCGGTGCAGGAAGTAGCTCTGGTCCTTCAACGGGTCCAGTCCCTTGAGCAACTCGAAGCGCTGGCCGTTTTCATAAGCCGCATCGGCCACTGAACGCACGCGCGCGTAGTGCCCTGTGGCGATCTTCTCGGCACCCAGGCGCATGGCGTGGTCCAGAAAGGCCTTGAACTTGATCTCGGCATTGCACAGCACGTCGGGGTTGGGCGTGCGGCCGGCCTGGTACTCGCGCAGGAACTCGGCGAAGACGCGGTCCTTGTAGTTGGCCGCGAAATTCACGTGCTCGATCTCGATGCCAATCACGTCGGCCACCGAGGCAGCATCCAGAAAGTCCTGGCGCGACGAGCAGTACTCGCTGTCATCGTCGTCTTCCCAATTCTTCATGAAGATGCCGATGACCTCGTGCCCTTGTTGCTTGAGCAGCCAGGCGGTGACGGCGGAATCCACGCCGCCGCTCAGGCCGACGACCACGCGTTGGCGTTGTGTCATGAGAATCAGAACCCGGGAAAGAAACAGGAAGGCCGAAGAAATGCGGCGGGATCAGGAAGCGCGGTTGTGGGCCGGCGCCTTGAACACGCTTTCGTGCACGGTCAGGATGGACAGCGGGTAGCGCTCGCCGGCCAGGTAGGCCTCCAGGCACTCCAGCACCAGCGGGCTGCGATGGCGTTCGGGGCAGGCGCGGATCTCGTCGGCCGTCATCCACACGGCGCGCACGATGCCTTCGTCCAACTCCAGGGCCGGGTCCGCCTCGCCGACCGAGCCATAAAAGGCCAGTCGCAGATAGGTGATGTCTTCACCCGTGCGGGTGCGCCGAAAGCGCGACATGAACATGCCCAGGAAACCTTCTGCCTCGAAGGTGCAAGCGGTTTCTTCCAGGGTTTCGCGGATCACGCCCTGGATGGGCGATTCGCCTGGATCCAGATGGCCTGCCGGGTTGTTCAGCAGCAGGCCGTCGGAGGTCTCTTCCTCGACCAGCAGAAAGCGCCCGTCGCGCTCGATCAGCGCGGCGACGGTGACATTGGGCTTCCAGCGCACTTTGGGTGGCTGGGCAGGCTCATGCTGGGGCACAGGCTCGAGAAGCAAATCGGCGGTCTTCATGAGCCGGGCATTATCCCCTAATGTCTTGTCGCGTGTATGACTTAACGTCCTCGTGGGATACCCCAAGAAAGGGCGTTCTACGCACATCTGGTCGGCATCTGCACGCATGTGACGTGCCGGCAGGCGCCAAATTTGACAACGCAAAACCTCAAATTGAGGGGTTTTGGGTGTCCGGACAGGCCAAAACGTCCTCTCTGTCAGCTGAAACCCTAGGAAAGACGTGAACTTTGTGTATGCTGGTGGGTTAGGCAAAGTTCACGCCGGCCGCGCGCTTTTCAAGAAGCACAGCGGCTGCATCATCCACATGTGTAGGAGACTCGGATGCTGATAGGCATTCCCCAGGAGACCACCGTCGGCGAAAGCCGCGTGGCCGTGACACCGGAGACCGTCAAGAAATTGAAGGCCCAAGGACACACCTTGCGTGTGCAGGCTGGTGCCGGTATGGCTGCCAGCGTGACCGATGAAGCCTATGTGGCCGCCGGTGCCGAGATCACCGATGCAGCCGGCGCCCTGGGTGCCGACATGGTGCTCAAGGTTCGCAGCCCCTTTGCCAACGAAATGGCCCAGATGAAGCCGGGCGCCGTGCTGATCGGCATGCTCAACCCGTTCGACAAGGACGGCTTGCAGGCCATGACCGACGCCAAGCTCACCGCCTTCGCCCTGGAAGCCGCGCCACGCACCACCCGTGCCCAGAGCATGGACGTGCTGTCCTCGCAGGCCAACCTGGCTGGCTACAAGGCCGTGATGATCGCCGCTGACAAGTACCAGCGCATCTTCCCCATGCTGATGACCGCTGCCGGCACCGTCAAGGCCGCTCGCGTGGTGATCCTGGGTGTGGGGGTGGCCGGTCTGCAAGCCATTGCCACCGCCAAGCGCCTGGGTGCCGTGATCGAAGCCTCCGACGTGCGTCCTTCCGTGAAGGAGCAGGTCGAGTCGCTGGGCGCCAAGTTCATCGACGTGCCTTACGAGACCGCCGAAGAGAAGGAAGCCGCTGAAGGCGTGGGTGGTTACGCCCGCCCGATGCCGCAATCCTGGCTGGACCGTCAGAAGACGGAAGTGGCCAAGAAAGTGGCCGCTGCCGACATCGTCATCACGACAGCGCTGATCCCTGGTCGTGCCGCACCCGTGCTGGTCACCGAGGACATGGTCAAGGCCATGAAGCCCGGCTCCGTCATCGTCGACCTGGCTGCAGCGCAAGGCGGCAACTGCCCCCTGACCGAAGCCAACAAGACTGTGGTCAAGCATGGCGTGACGCTGGTGGGTGAAACCAATCTGCCCGCGCTGGTGGCCGCTGACGCGTCTGCCCTGTACGCCCGCAACGTGATCGACTTCCTGAAGCTTGTCTTCAACAAGGAAGGCCAGTTCAACGTCGATCTGGAAGATGACATCGTCAAGGCTTGCCTGATGTGTCGTGACGGCCAACTGCTGCGCGCCTGATGCGCGCACGGTGAGCCCTGAGGAGAAAGCCATGCAACGCAATATGCTGCGCGCGAAACTGCATCGCGCCACCGTCACCGAAGCCATCCTGGACTACGAAGGTTCCTGTGGCATCGATGAAGACCTGATGGACGCAGCCGACATGAAAGAGTTCGAGTACATCGAGCTCTACAACGTCAACAACGGCGAGCGTTTTGCCACCTACATCATCAAGGCGCCGCGTGGCTCCGGCACGATCTCGCTCAATGGTGCGGCCGCCCGCCGTGCCCATGTGGGCGATCTGCTGATCATCTGCACCTACGCGCCGATGAACGAAGAAGAAGTGGCCAGCTACAAGCCCAAGGTCGTGCTGCTCGACGAACGCAATGGGATCAAAGAGATCCGCAAGTTCGATTGATCGCCTGACAGTCCGATTTCTTACTATCTGGAGACAACGATGGAAGCTTTAGAGCCCGTCAGCCACGTCGTCATCAACCTGAGCATCTTCGTGCTGGCCATATATGTGGGCTATCACGTGGTCTGGACGGTGACCCCCGCTTTGCATACCCCCTTGATGGCCGTGACCAATGCGGTCTCTGCCATCGTGATCGTGGGCGCCATGCTGGCCGCCGCACTGACCGTCACGCCTTTGGGCAAGACCATGGGCGTGCTCGCCGTGGCCCTGGCGGCCGTGAACGTATTCGGCGGCTTCCTCGTCACGAGGCGCATGCTTGAAATGTTCAAGAAGAAAGACAAGAAAGCAGGAGCCAAGTAAATGAGCATGAACCTCATCGCTTTGCTCTACCTGTTCGCCTCGGTGTGTTTCATCCAGGCGCTCAAGGGTTTGAGCCATCCGACCACGTCCATCCGCGGCAACCTGTTCGGCATGATCGGCATGACGATCGCCGTGCTGACCACGGTGGGTCTGATTCAAGGTCAGGCGCAAGCCCTGAACGTCGACTTCGGCCAAGGCATCGCCTATGTGCTGGGTGCCCTGGTGGTGGGCGGCGCAGCCGGCTCCATCATGGCCAAGCGCGTCGAGATGACCAAGATGCCCGAGCTGGTCGCCTTCATGCACAGCATGATTGGTCTGGCCGCCGTGTTCATCGCGATTGCTGTGGTGGCCGAGCCGTATGCCTTCCAGATCGTGGCCAAGCCCATTGGTGATGCCCTGGCCGTGATCCCGGTGGGCAACCGCCTGGAGTTGGCCCTTGGTGCGGCCATCGGTGCCATCACCTTCTCCGGTTCGGTGATCGCGTTCGGCAAGCTGTCTGGCAAGTACAAGTTCCGCCTGTTCCAGGGCGCGCCCGTGAGCTTCGCCGGTCAGCACATGCTGAACCTGGTGCTGGGCCTGACCGCCGTGGCGCTGATCGCCACCTTCATGGCCACCGACGTGCAGCGTCTGGACGTGTTCTTTGCCCTGGTGGCACTGAGCTTTGTGCTGGGTGTGCTGATCATCATCCCCATCGGCGGCGCTGACATGCCCGTCGTGGTGTCGATGCTCAACAGCTACTCGGGCTGGGCGGCGGCTGGTATCGGCTTCTCGCTGAACAACTCGATGCTGATCATTGCTGGCTCGCTGGTGGGTTCCTCGGGCGCGATCCTGAGCTACATCATGTGCAAGGCCATGAACCGCTCGTTCTTCAGCGTGATCCTGGGCGGCTTCGGTGGTGAGGCCACGGCCGCTGCCGGTGGTGCACAACAGCAGCGCCCTGTGAAGAGCGGCTCGGCTGACGACGCCGCCTTCGTGCTGAGCAACGCCGAAACCGTGGTGATCGTGCCCGGTTACGGCCTGGCTGTGGCCCGTGCCCAGCACGCCGTCAAGGAACTGGCTGCCAAGCTCACCGAGAAGGGCATCAACGTCAAGTACGCGATCCACCCGGTGGCGGGCCGCATGCCTGGTCACATGAACGTGTTGCTGGCCGAGGCCGAAGTGCCTTATGACCAGGTGCACGAAATGGAAGACATCAACGGCGAATTTGGCCAGGCCGACGTGGCCATCATCCTGGGCGCCAACGACGTGGTGAACCCCGCCGCGCACGTGAAGGGCAGCCCGATCTACGGCATGCCGATCCTGGAAGCCTACAAGGCCAAGACCGTGATCGTGAACAAGCGCTCCATGGCTTCCGGTTATGCCGGCCTGGACAACGAACTGTTCTACATGGACAAGACCATGATGGTCTTCGGCGACGCCAAGAAGGTCGTGGAAGAAATGGTCAAGGCGGTGGAGTGATCAGCTCGCTGCCATGATCCGAAAGGATCATGTGTGACTCGCAAAACCGGGCCTTGTGTCCGGTTTTGTTTTTGTGCGGCGCACTGGATGTCGCTGGGGCGCAGCGTCCCCCGGGCTTGGTGTGGCGCGTGGCAGTCGATGCATGGATAATCCGGGAATACCCGCCCCAAGGCCTGTGATGTACACGGCTGTGCGAGGGCCGGTCTGCATTCACAACATCAGGGAGATGTCGTCATGACTTTGGGTCTTCGTCAGGTCGCTTTGACCACCTTGCTCGTTTCGAGCCTGTCGGTGGGCATGGCCCACGCTGCGAGCGTTCAACTGGACGGGCAGTTCCTGTCCGCAACCGTTGACGACAGCGGGCTGCCTGCTGGCTTTGGTCAGGTTTCACTCAACGAATCTGCGCCCGTTTGGGATTGCAGCAATGGGGCTTGTTCGCTGGCGGCGCCTTTGCAGACGGAACTGATTTTTGCGCCCACCACGGGTGCGCCTGTCACGGTGACCTCACAGGCTTTGATATTCCGCTTCGATACCTTGACCAAGAGCCAGGTCGTGCTGGATCCGCTCGGTCATGAGTGGACGCTGTCTGCTGATGCGGGTAAGTGGCTCATCGGTGTGAATGTGGCTTCTCAAGTTCCGCAAGCTGGCGATCCACAGTTTGCGACGGCATACGGTCAGTTCAAGTATTCCTCGGATTTTGACTTTCTCATCCCGACCTGGCGTGACGGCTTCCCTATCATCAATGATGGCTCGCTGTGGGACGGTGCCGCTGGGCAGTCCGCCATCCTGGGTCTGAAGCAGACGGGTGAAGTGGGTGCGGGACCGGGGGCTCTTGGTATTGGCCTTGCTCCAGCAGGCGTGGAGTGGTCCTGGTGGTTCTGGACGCAACTCGATGGCGCCAACTACGCTTACCCTTCCACCACCGATGTGCATTGCGCCGCGCTGTCTTGCATGAACTTCATGACGGCCAACGTCAATGTGAACAACTACTTTTTCAGCTTCGCTGTGACAGCCACCCCATCCGCCGTGCCAGAAGTCGGTACCTTGCCGCTGATGGCTTTGGGGCTGGTGGGTGGTGCGCTGGTGGTGCGCCGTCGCCGACGCTGAACGAGGGCTTGATCACGCCTTTTACTGGTGTTGACACACTTGCAAACCGGGCCATGTGCCCGGTTTTTTCAGGTCAATCGTGTGGCTTTTTGATTCATCAGGGCTGACGATGATTGCCTGCACGCTGAGCCGTATGGATACTGAGCACTGATGGTCCGAGTGGATTCATCAAGTTCATCATTCACATATCAGGGGTTCTCATGAAAGCAATAACCTGGCGCCGCGCTGCGCTGATCGTTGGCCTGGCTTTGCCTGCATCGTTTCAAGCCATGGCCACCGTGGTGACCATTGGCAATGACACCTTCACCCAGGAAAGTCAGTACGCTGCGGATCCTGGGGCAGCACCCGAAATCCACGTCATCGGCTTGTACGACGGAGGCAGTTCCGGGGAACAGTCCAATGACACGGGGGTTTTCATCCCAGGCACGACCGTTGTCAACGTGGAGGGCACGGCCTCAGGCCATGTGTCTCTGGTCTTGTCTTCGTATGAGCGGACGAACTGGCTTTTAACCGGCGCTGGCGTAGCGTCGCTGACCTCGGTGGTGGTCAACGGATATGGCATCAGCGAGGCCTTGGGCATTGACGGTGCAAAAGTGATCAACCGATCCGGTATGGGCAACTATCTGGCAGCTTGCGGCTACAGCCTGCCCGACAACGGCGGTGGTTGCGATACGGGCGAGTTGATCAGCGGCGTCGAAGGCTATTTTGGGCAATCCATCAGCAGCTTCACGGGCGTCTATTCGACCAGTCCCGTCCTGGGCACGGTGACCAGCCTGGCCAATCCTGCCGCCTTTCAGGTCCATGTGAACCTGTCTGCCGTGCCGGAATCCGGTACCTTGCCGCTCATGGCTTTGGGGCTGGTGGGTGGGGCGCTGGTGGTGCGCCGTCGCCGACGCTGAACGAGGGCTGACGCTTGCCGGCTGTGGCCATGACGGCATCCGCGATAACGCTTCGCGAAGCGCAGCGGGCTTGCTGAACCAGTACTTCAGCAAGCCCGCTTGAGCACCTTCTGCGGGCCTTGAACGGCTTACACCCAGCTTGCAGCGATCACGCTGTTGAGTTTGTCTTGATAGGGCTGTGGCAGCGAGGTCTGGCCGGCTGCTGGCGGCACCATGCTGGACATGGCTTGCAGCAAGGCATCGACCTTGCTGGCTGCCAGCACCTTGCCGGTGGCCCCCACCTTGATCTCGTCGAGCTGGTGATTGGTGCCCTGGAACCACGATGACACGGTGGCGCCATCAGATGTGCCGATCACCGATACCAGCAGCGAATCGCCACTTCGTTGCAGCCAGATTTGCGACTCGTTGGCGCTCTCCAGCAGCAGCGTGTCATACCCGGTTGCATCGTTGTTGGTGATCATGTCCTTGCCATCACCGGCAGCGATCACATAGGTGTCGTTACCCGCCTCACCCATGAGGATGTCCATGCCCGTGCCACCGCGCAAGGTGTCATCACCACTGCCGCCAGACATGAGATCCAAGCCGCCGGCGCCAAACAGAACGTTGTGGTTGCCATTGCCCTTCATGATGTTCTTGGCACCGTTGCCGGTGGCGGTGACGGCAGCTGAGCCGGTCAGATACACCGTGTCCAGATTGTTGTGTACGACGTAGTTGTCCACATAAATGTAGGCCCGGTCATTGAGGCCGCCACCTCCGGAGTTGGCATCTTCTTCGATCCGGGCGTTGCTGCTGTCGATGAAGTAGATGTCGTCTCCGCCACCGCCTCGCAGTGTGTCTGCCCCACCGCGGCTGTAGAGACGATCTGCGCCAGCACCGCCGACGATCAGGTTGTTGCCGGCATTGCCCATTAACTGGGTGGACTGGGTGGCGTGGCCAGTGAGTGCGATGTCCTCGGTACCGGATGCAATCAGCACCTCCACATGATCGGATGCAAGGTAGTTGACGGTGGTGCGAACGGTGTCGCGTCCGCCATCGGCCAGCTCGATGACCTTGTCCCCCGCGTTGTCGATGTAGTAGGTGTCATCGTTCAAGCCGCCGAGCATGGTGTCGGCCCCAGCACCACCATTGAGGGTGTCGATGCCTGCCTCGCCCCACAGCCAGTCGTTGTCGGCACCACCGTCCAGGCTGTCATTGCCTTCGCCCGCGAAGAGGAAGTCGTTGCCGGCCAGGGCGGTGAGGGTGTCGTTGCCGGAGAGGGCGTAGAGTTTGTCGGGGCTCGCGCTGCCTGTTAAAGCCGTCGACGTGGTCGATTGCGTGGCCGTGTTCGTCGCGGCCATTAGCGCGCTTAGCTCAGAGGGACTCCATACGGTGCCATCCTTGAACTGGATTTGTTCGATGTAGCGCAGGGCATCGACGAACCAATCCTTGACGATGATCTGATCGGTGGAGCTGATAACCAAGACCAGGTCATTGGCACTGCGGGATAGTGTGACAGCAGAAGGGGAGA
>NZ_JACRAH010000004.1 GCF_016234775.1 Aquabacterium sp.
CCACTCAGGCGCTGTCCACCGCCCAGGTTGCCGCACTCAACACGGCCCATGTTCGCGCCCTCAACACGGCCGATACCGCCGCGCTGACCAGCGACCAGATCGCCAACATGAGCTCGGCCCAGGTGGGCGCACTGAGCACCGCCCAGATCGGCGCGCTCAACACCAACCAGGCCTCGGCCATCGAAACCACCGACCTGGCCGGCCTGAACACGGCTGCGGTACGCGCCTTCACCACCGCCGCCGTCAACGCCCTGACGACCGACCAGATCACCAACCTGAACACCGCCCAGGTCAACGCCCTGAGCACCACGCAGGTCGCCGCGCTCAACACCAACCAGATCGGTGCCATCGAAACGTCGGACTTGGCCGCACTGACCACGGCACAAGTGGCCGTCTTCAACACGGCGCAGACAGTTGCCCTGAACACCAACCAGATTGGCGCGCTCAACACCGCCTCGATCCGGGCGCTCAGCACGACTGACACGTCCGCTTTGACCACCGATCAGGTCGTGGCGCTGAACTCCGCCCAGATTGGCGCGCTCAGCACCGCCCAGATCGCCGTACTCAACACGGCCCAGACAGCCGCGATTGAAACCAGCGATCTGGCCGGCCTGAACACCGCCGCCATCCGTGCCTTCACCACGGCAGCCATCAACGCGCTGACCACCGAGCAAATCGCTGCACTGAACACGGCACAACTGAACGCCCTCGGCACCACCCAGGTGGCTGCGCTCAACACCAACCAGATAGGTGCCATCGAAACCGCCGATCTGGCCGCCATGAACACGGCACAGATCGCCACGTTCAACACGGCACAAACCGTCGCACTGAGCACCAGCCAGATCGCGGTGCTGAACACGGCGCATGTCCGCGCGCTCACCACCGCAGACACGGCCGCGCTGACCACCGATCAGATCACCGCACTGAATTCAGCGCACGTCAGCGCCCTCAGCACGGTTCAGATCAGTGTGCTCAACACGGCCCAGGCGGCAGCGATCGAAACCAGTGATCTGGCCGGCCTGAGCACCGCATCTATCCGCGCCTTTACCACGGCGGCTGCAGCAGCGCTGACTACGGATCAGGTCGTCAACCTGAACACCGCCCAGGTCAACGCCTTCGGCACCAGCCAGGTCAGTGTGCTGACCACCGCCCAGATCAACGCCATGGAGACGACCGACATCGCCGCCATGAACACGGCGCAATTCAGCGTCTTCACGACGGCACAGGCCGTGGCCATCAGCACCGCCCAACTGGGCGCGCTGGGTACCTCGGCTGTCAGAGCATTCAACACGGCTGACACGGCGGCATTGACCACCGACCAGATCGTGGCACTGAACTCCGCCCAGATCGCGGCACTGACCACGACGCAGATCGGCGTGCTGACAACCAACCAGGTTGCCGCTATCGAGACCAGCGATCTGGCCGGCTTCAACACGGCGGCGATCCGCGCCTTGACCACCGCCGGTGTGGCCGCGCTGACGACCGAAGAGATCGTGGCGCTCAACACCAGCCAGGCCGCAGCCTTCACGACCACGCAGATTGCAGCGCTGAACACCAACCAGATCGCCGCGTTCGAAACCGCCGACTTGCGTGCCATGACCACGGCTGAAATCCAGACCTTCAACACGGCCCATATCGCCGCGTTGAGCACGGAACACATCGTGGCACTGAGCAGCGCCCAGTTCGTGGCCATGAACACCGCGGATATCGCCGCCCTGAACACGGCGCACATCGTGGCCATCGAAACCGCCGATCTGCGCGCCTTCACCACGGCGCAAATCGCGGCCCTGCACACGGATGTGATCGCGGCACTGGACACCGCACACATCCAGGCGCTGACCACCGCCGATATCCGTGCCTTGAACACGGCCCAGTTTGCCGCGATCACCACCGACAGCATCGTCGCGATGACGACAGCGCAGTTCCGCGAATTCTCTACGGCACAGATCCTGGCCATGACCACGGATCAGATCGCCATCATGGAGACCACGGACATTGCAGCCTGGAGCGTCACGCAAGCCGTCGCCCTGACTTCGACGCAAGTCGGCGCCATGAGTGCCTCGCAACTTGACACCTTGATCAGCTCGACCCCGATCGTGCTGGACCTCAACGGCGACGGTGTGCAGACACTCTCCGCCGCTCAGGGCAACAGCTTCGACCTGAACGCCACCGGCAGCCAAAACACCCACGGCTGGGTGTCAGCCACCGACGGCCTGCTGGTCATGGACCGCAACCATGACGGCCGCATCAATGACGGGACCGAACTGTTCGGCACCGCCACGAAGCTGGAGAACGGCCAACGCGCCGGCGATGGTTTCACCGCGATGCGAGCGGAGGACAGCAACCACGATGGCAAGCTGACGATCGCGGACGCCCGCTTCCATGATCTGAAGGTCTGGGTGGACGCCAACAGCGACGGCGTCAGCGAAACCGGTGAAATGATCGATCTGCAGAGCCTGGGCATCATCGAAATCAACCTGACGTCTCAGACCGGAACGGAGATCAACCAGGGCAACGTCGTGGGCCTGGTGTCCGACTACAAGACGAGCGATGGCGCCACCCACGCCATGGCTGACGTCTGGTTCACCAAGTCGACAACGTCCACCGAGCATGCAAGCATGGATGCTGCCCCGGCAACGGCGGTAGTGACGGGTGCTGACAGCAAACACCTGGCAGTCAGCGCAAGTGATCTGCTGGCTGACCGTGGTCACGACCTGTTGGCCAGCCAGGCGTCTGCACCGACCAAACCGGAAGTACAGGCAACCCCGGCCGTGGAGAACCTTGACGTGCACCTCGTCAAGCTGGACCCCACTCAGCTGGTAGATGACAAGCAAAACAACCCTCTTATTTGAGGTTTGGCTACGCACGACTTCAGTAACGATCGTGCGTAGCCGATAAGTGCCACAACAGGATGAAGTTGGTGTGCCTCGCACGCGCCCATTTGTTACCGGCGGGCTTGTCAGGCCATCAACTTTTCAGTCATTACGTGCCAGAGCGCATTGGATTCAGAGGGATTGAACATGTCTTCACTCATTCCTAAGTTCACGACCACCCAGATTGCTGGGCTGTCCACTCAATCCATTGCGACTTTGTCCACCGAGGACTGGGCGTCGTTCAACACGGCCCAGATAGCCGCCTTGACCACCGTCCAGATCCCGGCCATCCAGACAACGGACTTCCGATCTCTGACCACGGCGGCATTCGCGGCGCTGGACACCAATCAGATCGGGGCGCTCACTTCCACGCAGGTCAGCGTACTGAGCACCACGCAAGCGGCGGTGATGACCACAGCGCAAGCGGCGGCCCTGGAAACCACAGACATCAGCAGCCTCTCGACGGCTGCTGTTCGCATTTTGACGACCGCTGCTGCGGCCGCCCTGACAAGCGACCAGATCCAGGCGTTGACATCCACCCAGGTCTCGTCGCTGTCCACCGTACAGGTGGCGGCGCTAGGCACCAACCAGGTCGCCGCGCTGGAAACCAATGACATCCGCGCGATGTCGACGGCGCAGATCGCCGCCTTCAACACAGCCCACGCTGCGGCGCTGACATCTAACCAGACTGCGGCGCTGACCACCGCTGAAGTCAAGGCGCTCAACACAGCCAATGTAGCCGCGCTGGGCACAGACCAGATCGCCTCGCTGTCGTCTAACCACGCATTGGTGCTGGGCACCGATCAAGTGGCCGCACTGACCACCGCGCAAGTGGTGGCCCTCAACAGCGCCCAGACTACCGTACTGAGCTCCGCCCAGGTGGGTGCACTGAACACGGCCCAGGCCAACGCCATGGAAACCGGCGACCTGGCAGCCATCAGTACAACGGCCATCCGTGCCTTGAGCTCCAACGCCGCGGCAGCCCTGACGACCGACCAGATCGCCGCCCTGAATTCCAACCAACTGGCCGCGATGACGTCGAGCCAGTTCGGCGCGCTCAATACCGCCCAGGTCGCTGCCATCGAGACCAATGATGTTGCCGCGATCAACACGGTCAACGTTCGCGCGATCTCGACAGCCGGTATTGGTGCCCTGACCACCGATCAGGTTCAGGCGATGAACTCGAGCCAGATCGCTGCACTGGGCTCCTCGCAATTCGGCGCGCTCACCAGCGCCCAGGTTGCTGCACTGCAAAGCGTGGACCTGGCCGCCGTGAACTCGGCACAGATCGGCGCACTGAATACCTCGCAAGCCGCGGCGATTGAAACCACGGACATCAGCCAGATCTCGACGACGGCGCTGCGTGCCTTCACGACCGCTGCCATCAACGCGATGGACACGGCACAGGTGAACGCGTTGACCTCCGCGCAAGTGGCTGCCTTGAGCTCCGCTCAGACCTCGGCGCTGAACTCGGCCCAGGTCGCCGCGCTGGAAAGCACCGACCTGGCCGCGCTGAACTCGGCCCAGGTGGCCGGCTTCAACACCTCGCAAGCCGCCGCCATCGAAACCACCGACATCAGCGCCCTGAGCACCGCCAACGTGCGCGCACTGACGACGGCTGCCATCAATGCCCTGGGCACCGATCAGATCGCCGCCCTGACCACGGCACAGACATCCGTGCTCACGACCGCGCAGACGGCTGCCTTGAACTCAGCCCAGGTCGCCGCGCTGGAAAGCACCGATCTGGCCAACCTGAGCTCGGCCCAGGTGGCCGTGTTCAACACCTCGCAAACCGCTGCCATCGAGACCGGTGACATTGGCGCGCTGAGCACCAACGCTGTCCGCGCCCTGAGCTCGGCTGCCATCGGCGCCCTGAGCACCGATCAGATCGAGAACCTGAGCTCCAACCAGATTGGCGCCCTCACCTCAGCCCAAACGACCGCCCTGAACACCGCGCAAGCTGCGGCCATCCAGACCAGCGACATCAGTGCGATGAGCACCGTGGCCGTTCGCGCCCTGACCACCGCAGCCGTTGCCGCGCTGGGCACGGATCAGATCGCTGCCATGAACACAGCGCAGATCTCTGCGCTCAGCAGCTCGCAAGCCCAGGCCTTGACCTCGGCCCAGGTTGCGGCGCTGGAAAGCACCGACCTGGCCGCCATGAACTCGGCCCAGATCGGCGCCCTGAACACCTCTCAGGCTGCAGCGATTGAAACCACCGACATCAGTGCGCTGAACACGACCAACGTGCGTGCACTGAGCACAGCGGCCGTCAATGCACTGACGACCGATCAGATCGCCGCGCTGACCACGGCGCAAACCAGCGTCCTGACCACCGCGCAGGCGGCCGCCCTCAACACGGCCCAAGTGGCCGCGCTGGAAAGCACTGACCTGGCCAGCCTGAACTCGGCTCAGATCGCCGCGTTCAACACCGCCCAGGCAGCCGCCATCGAAACCGGTGACATCAGCGCGCTGAACACCACCAATATCCGTGCCCTCAGCTCGGCTGCCATTGGCGCACTGAGCACCGACCAGATCCTCAACCTGAACTCCAACCAGGTTGGCGCCTTGACCACCGCGCAATCTGCCGCACTGAACACGGCTCAAGCTGCTGCCATCCAGACATCCGACATCAGTGCGATGAGCACAGCGGCAGTCCGCACTCTGACGACCGCTGCCGTGGCCGCCCTGGGCACCGACCAGGTCAACGCCATGAACACCGCGCAGACCTCGGCGCTGAGCAGCTCGCAGGTTCAAGCCCTGACCTCCGCTCAGGTTGGCGCGCTGGAAAGCACCGATCTGGCCGCCATGAACTCGGCGCAGATCGCCGCACTGAATACCGCGCAAGCCGCCGCGATTGAAACCACCGACATCAGCGCACTCAACACGACCAACGTGCGCGCCCTGAGCACCGCAGCCGTCAATGCCCTGACAACCGATCAGGCAGCCGCATTGACCTCGGCTCAGACCAGCGCGATGACGACCGCGCAGACGGACGCCCTGAACACCGCTCAGATCGCGGCGCTGGAAAGCACCGATCTGGCCGCTTTCAGTTCCGCCCAGGTTGCCGTTTTCAACAGTGCTCAAGTGGGTGCCATCGAAACCGGCGACATCAGTGCCCTGAGCACCAACGCTGTTCGCGCCCTGGCCACTGACGCCCTGGCTGGCCTGACCACCGACCAGGTCGAGGCCCTGAACTCCAACCAGGTCGGCGCGCTGACCACGGCTCAATCGGCCGCGCTCAACACCGCCCAGGCCGCCGCGATCCAGACCTCCGACATCAGTGCGATGAGCACAGCGGCTGTCCGCACCCTCACGACGGCCGCTGTGGCCGCACTGGGCACCGACCAGGTCAACGCCATGAACACCGCGCAGACGTCTGCGCTGAGCAGCTCGCAAGTTCAGTCTCTGACCTCCGCCCAGGTTGGTGCGCTGGAAAGCACCGATCTGGCCGCCATGAACTCGGCCCAGATCGCTGCCTTGAACACCTCGCAGGCCGCTGCGATCGAGACCACTGACATCAGTGCGCTCAACACCACGAACATCCGTGCGCTGAACACGGCCGCCATTGCTGCCCTGGGCACCGACCAGATCGCCGCCTTGAACACCGCGCAGACCGCAGCACTGACCACCGCGCAAACAGCCGCGCTGACCACAGCCCAGATCGCCGCGCTGGAAAGCACCGATCTGGCCGCCTTCAATTCCGCCCAGGTGGCCGTTTTCAACAGCGCCCAGGTTGGCGCGATCGAAACCACCGATATCGGCGCGCTGAACACCAGTGCAGTCCGTGCCCTGAGCACCGCCGGTATCCAGGGGCTGACCAGTGACCAGGTGGTGGCACTGACATCGGCCCAGGTAGGCGCGCTCACCAGCTCGCAGACTGGCGCCTTGAACACCAGCCAGGCCGCAGCCATCCAGACCAGCGACATCGATGCCATGAGCACCGCTGCCGTGCGTGCCCTGACCACCGCCGCCGTGGCGGCCCTGGACACCGACCAGGTCTTGGCCCTGAACACCGCACAAACCAGCGCTCTGACTTCCAACCAGGTCCAGTCGTTGACCACGGCCCAGGTCGCCGCGCTGCAAAGCACCGATCTGGCCGCCATGAACTCGGCCCAGGTAGGCGCACTGAACACGGCTCAAGCCGCCGCGATTGAAACCACCGACATCAGCGCCCTGAACTCGACCAATGTGCGAGCCCTGAGCACAGCCGCTGTTGCAGCATTGGGCACCGATCAGATCGCCGCGCTGACCACGGCTCAGACTGCCGTCCTGACCACAACCCAGACCGGCGCCCTCAACACAGCACAAGTGGCCGCGCTGGAAAGCACCGATCTGGCCGCCTTCAGCTCGGCCCAGGTGGCCGTGTTCAACAGCGCACAGATTGGCGCCATCGAAACTGGTGACATCAGCGCCCTGAGCACGAATGCCGTGCGCGCCATCGTGACCAACTCGCTGGCCGGCCTGACCACCGATCAGGTGGTCGCCCTGACGTCCAACCAGATCGGCGCACTCACCAGCGCCCAGACAGCCGTGTTGAACACGGCCCAGCCTGGCGCCATCCAGACCACGGACATCAGTGCCATGAGCACGACGGCTGTCCGCGCCCTCACGACCGCAGCCATCGCGGCCCTGGGCACCGACCAGATCGAAGCGATGAACACCGCCCAGGTCGCTGCGCTGAGCAGCAACCAGGCGCAGGCCCTGACCTCTGCTCAGGTCGCCGCGCTGCAAAGCACCGATCTGGCTGCGATGAACTCGGCCCAGATCGCTTCGTTCAACACCTCGCAGGCTGCCGCAATCGAGACGACCGACATCAGCGCCCTGAACTCGACCAATGTGCGAGCCCTGAGCACCGCTGCCGTCAACGCCCTGACGACTGACCAGATCGCAGCGCTGACCACGGCGCAGACCAGCGTGCTGACCACCGCACAGACGGATGCGCTGAATACCGCTCAGATCGCCGCGCTGGAAAGCACCGACCTGGCCGCCTTCAGCTCGGCTCAAGTAGCGGTCTTCAACAGTGCCCAGGTGGGTGCCATCGAGACCGGCGACATCAGTGCACTGAGCACCAACGCTGTCCGCGCCCTGGCTACCGACTCCCTGGCTGGCCTGACCACTGACCAGGTCGTCGCCCTGACCTCGGCCCAGATCGGTGTGCTGACCACGGCCCAATCGGCCACGCTCAACACCGCTCAGGCTGCCGCGATCCAGACATCCGACATCAGTGCGATGAGCACAGCGGCTGTCCGCACCCTGACCACCGCTGCGGTGGCCGCCCTGGGTACTGATCAAGTCAACGCGATGAACACCGCCCAGGTCGCTGCGCTGAGCAGCAACCAGGCTCAGGCGCTGACGTCCGCTCAAGTGGCCGCGCTGGAAAGCACCGACCTGGCCGCGATGAACTCCGCTCAGATCGCCGTCCTGAACACCTCGCAGGCTGCTGCGATTGAGACGACCGATATCAGTGCACTGAACTCGACCAACGTGCGTGCCCTGACCACGGCTGCCGTCAACGCGCTGACCACCGATCAGATCGCCGCCCTGACCACCGCGCAGACCAGCGTGCTGACCACGGCACAAGCCGGCGCCCTCAACACGGCCCAGATCGCCGCGCTGGAAAGCACCGACCTGGCCAACCTGAGCTCGGCCCAGGTGGCCGTGTTCAACAGCGCGCAGATTGGCGCCATCGAAACCGGTGACATCAGCGCCCTGAGCACGAGTGCCGTGCGCGCCATCGTGACCAACTCGCTGGCTGGCCTGACCACCGATCAGGTAGTCGCTCTGACGTCCAACCAGATTGGCGCACTCACCAGCGCCCAGACAGCCGTGTTGAACACGGCACAGCCTGGCGCCATCCAGACCACAGACATCAGTGCCATGAGCACGACGGCTGTCCGCGCCCTGACGACCGCTGCCATCGCGGCCTTGGGCACCGACCAGATCGAAGCGATGAACACCGCCCAGGTGGCGGCACTGAGCAGCAACCAGGCTCAAGCTCTGACCTCGGCACAAGTGGCCGCTCTGGAAAGCACCGACCTGGCTGCGATGAACTCGGCCCAGATCTCTGCCCTGAACACGTCTCAGGCTGCCGCGATCGAGACCACCGACATCAGTGCTCTGAACTCGACCAACGTCCGC
>NZ_JACRAH010000050.1 GCF_016234775.1 Aquabacterium sp.
CCTCGACCTTCTTCTTGCCCATCGCGCGGCGCAGCATGTCGGCGCCGCCGAGCGAGTAGCCCCCCACCTTCTGGGCCACCTGCATCACCTGCTCCTGGTAGACCATGATGCCGTAGGTCTCCTTGAGCACGGACTCCATCAGCGGGTGCGGATAGTCCACCTCTTCACGCCCGTGCTTGCGGGCACAGAACGAGGGGATCAGGTCCATCGGACCTGGTCGGTACAGCGCCACCAGCGCAATGATGTCCTCGAAGACGCTGGGCTTGGCGTCTCGCAGCATGCCCTGCATCCCGCGGGATTCAAGCTGGAACACGGCCACGGTCTTGCCTTCTGACAGCAGCCGGTAGGCGGCGGCGTCATCGAGCGGGATCTTGGCGAAATCGAAGTCCTTCTGATCCGGGTGGCGCGCAACGATGTAGTCCTTGGCCAGCTCCAGAATGGTCAGCGTGGCCAGGCCCAGGAAGTCAAACTTCACCAGGCCGATGGCCTCGACGTCATCCTTGTCGTACTGGCTCACGGCCGAGTCGCTGCCGGGCTGCATGTACAGCGGGCAGAAGTCGGTGATCTTGCCCGGCGCGATCAGCACACCCCCGGCGTGCATGCCGATGTTGCGCACCATGCCTTCCACGCGCATGGCGAGTTCGAGCAGCGAGGCCACTTCTTCTTCGGCCTTCTCGCGCTCCTCCAGCTCGGGCGCTTCCTTGCGGGCGTAGATGATGCCGGGATCAGGCTCGGCCGGCACCCTGGCCAGCGTCACGCTCTTGCCCGGAGGCGCCGGGATCAGCTTGGCGATGCTGTCCACATGGCCATAGCCCATGCCCAGCACGCGACCCACGTCACGCAGCGCGGCCTTGGCGGCCATGGTGCCGAAGGTGGCGATCTGCGAGACGGCGTCGCGGCCGTAACGGTCCTTCACGTAGTCAATGACGCGGTCGCGGTTGCCCTGGCAGAAGTCGATGTCGAAGTCAGGCATCGACACCCGTTCGGGGTTCAGGAAGCGCTCGAACAGCAGGTTGTACTTGAGCGGGTCCAGGTCCGTGATCTTGAGCGCGTAAGCCACCAGCGAGCCGGCACCGGAGCCCCGGCCCGGGCCCACAGGGCAGCCGTTGTTCTTGGCCCAGTTGATGAAGTCCTGCACGATCAGGAAGTAACCAGGGAAGCCCATGTTCAAGATCGTGTTGATCTCGAAGTCCAGGCGCTCGACATAGGTGGGGCGCTGCTTCTCTCGCTCGGCCTCATCAGGAAAGAGGTGAATGAGGCGCTCGTTCAAGCCTTCGTGCGACAGCTCGCGGAAGTAGTCCGCCATCGGCTGGGGCTCACCCTTGTGTGGCCCATCGGTCATGATGGGCGTAGGGAAGTTGGGCAGCTGTGGCTTGCCCAGCACCAGGGTCAGCGAGCAACGGCGGGCAATGGCCAGCGTGTTGGTGATGGCCGAAGGGATGTCGGCAAACAAGGCGGCCATCTCGGCCGTGGTCTTGAAGTGCTGATCGCGCGTGAAGCGCTTGACACGCTTGGGGTTGCCCAGGGTCTCGCCTTCGGCGATGCAGGTGCGTGCCTCGTGCGCCTGAAAGTCATCAGGCTCCTGGAACTGGATGGGATGAGTGGCCACCACGGGCAGCTGCAGGCGCGCGGCCAGGGGCACGGCATCGCGGATGTAGGGCTCGTTGGTGCTGTGCCCGGCGCGTTGCAGTTCGATGTAGAAGCGCTTGGGGAAGGTCTCGGCCAGCTTGCGGGCCTGGGCCTCGGCCTTGGCCACATCACCCATCAACAAGGCCTGCCCCACCATGCCCATTTCGGCACCTGACAGGCAGATCAAGCCTTCGTTGTTGGCAGCCAGGGAGGCCCAATGCACCCAGGCGTGCGAGCGCTGCCCCGGCGCCGTCCAGGCCTCGCCCAGCAGTTCACACAGGCGCAGATAGCCCTTGCGGTTCTGGATCAGCAGCAAGAGGCGGGTTGGGGCCTTGCCGGCATCATCAGGCTCCACCCACACATCGGCACCGATGATGGGTTGAACGCCCTTCTTCTGCGCGCTTTTGTAGAGTTTGAGCGCCCCGAACAGGTTGCTCAGGTCGGTCACCGCGACCGCAGGCTGGTTATCCTTGGCCGCAGCCTTGACCAGGTCGTCGATGCGGACGGTACCGTCAACGACTGAAAATTCGGTGTGGGAGCGCAGGTGTACGAAAGGCATCCGGGCATTGTAAGAAGCCCCGGCCCTGGATTCAGGCAGATGGCGCGTCAACGGCCTTCTGATCTACCCTGGCTTGCCGGAAATCACGCGGCGTGACGCCCAACCAACGCCTGAAGGTCCGGCTGAAGTTGGAGGTGTCCTGATATCCGAGTTTCTCCGCGACAGCCTCTACGCTCAAGCCCGTATGAACGAGCAACCAGCAGGCGAGCTCCTCCCGCACGCCATCCAGCAATCGCTGGTAGGTCATACCCTCTTCGCGCAAATGGCGAATGAGCGTGCGCACGGACACGTGCTCCATCTCTGCCATTTGCTCCAAAGATGGATAACTGCCATCACAACCGAGCAAGCGACGCTGAACGCGCGTGGTCACCGTCCCCAGTTGGATCTGACTGAGCTGGCGTTCGCAGTCACGCAGTGCCGTGCGATAAGCCTCCGGATCAGGCGCCAAGCTGGGGCAGGTGAGCAAATCGGGCGGCATCTCGATGCGAAGCTGCTCTGAACCAAACTCGCTTTGCGGACAGAAGTCCCGGTAGTGCTGCGCCCAGAGCGGCTCCGCAAAAGGCCAATGAATGGTGATGCGTCCCAGCAGGTCCTGCCCGGTGATGGTTTCCATCAGGCGCAACAAACCTGCCGCAATGTGGCCGATCAGGTATTCACGGACCTCAGGTGCCGAGATCACCTCGGTCAAGGTGATCGCAAAGCCACCACGCGTGTCGACATCAAAACGCCCCAGACGCTGACGCACATCGGCAAAGCGCTGCAGCAGCATCATCACTTCACCCACATTGCTGGCGGCCATGCCGGCATAGCCCACCGCCCCATGCGCGGACAACTGCGTGGTCTGACCAACCGCCAGGCCCAGCCAGGGGCATTGGGTCAACTCGATGGCCCGCACGATCAGACGGCGCGCCTGCTCGAAGCTCAGAAACAGGTTGCTGCCATGCAGCTCCGCCCAGTTCAGGCGCGTGCCTTGCAGGATCTCTTCTTCGGAGAAGCCGCGACGCCGCAGCTCCGCACAGATCAGGCGCGCGTAAACCGGATGCATGGACGGCTTGAGCCAATCTACTGGCGCATGCATGTCAGTCCTTTCGTGCCGGGTGCGCGTGTCACCAAATGACGATATTCTGCCAGCACAAGCGGTGTCGCGTCGAGGACGAAAAACGCACAGTCTCGTCATGGTTCAAGGAACTGAGGAGACACATCAATGAGTACCGTTCTGCCCTTGCATGCGCAAGACCCCGCCAGCTACCGTGACCGCAAGAAAGCCATGTGGCTGCTGTCGGTGATGGCACCTGCCGCTGTTGTGATCGGCCCCGTGGCTTATCTGCAGGGCTACACCCACCCCCTGTGGTTCTTCGCCAGCCTCATCGCGTTCTACATCGGCATCCCGCTGATGGACGCCATCATGGGCGAAGACCTGAGCAATCCGCCCGAAGCCGCCGTGCCCCGCCTGGAGGCTGATGGCTACTACCGCTGGATCAACTATGCCGTGGTGCCGGTGCTATGGTGCAGCCTGCTGTTCAACGTGGTCTTCCTGGCTACGCACGACCTGCCCTGGTACAGCTGGCTGGCCACCACCATCGTCACCGGCTCCATGCTGGGCTTTGGCCTGAACCTGAGCCACGAACTGGGCCACAAGAAGGACTGGATCGGCCGCAAGATGGGCCTGTTCAATTCGGCGCTCGGCGGCTACGGTCACTTCTCGATCGAGCACAACCGCGGTCACCATCGCCATGTGGCCACGCCGGAAGATCCGGCATCGTCCAAGATGGGCGAGACGATCTACCGCTTCATGTTCCGTGAACTGCCAGGCGCCTTCTTCCGCGCCTGGGACCTGGAAACCGAGCGCCTCGATCGCCTTGGCAAATCCGTCTGGAGCATCGACAACGAGATCGTGCAAGCCGGCCTGGTCACTGCCTTGCTGTATGGTGGCCTGACATGGGCCTTCGGCACGCAGATGATCCCTATCCTGGCTGTCGTGGCCTTCTGGGGCGCCTTCCAGCTGACCTCGGCCAACTACATCGAACACTATGGCCTGTCGCGTCTGAAGAAGGCCGATGGTCGATACGAGCACTGCCAGCCGCACCACTCTTGGAACAGCAACCACATCGTGTCCAACCTGGTCGTGTTTCATCTGCAGCGCCACTCGGATCACCACGCCAACCCGACCCGCAGCTACCAGTCCCTGCGCAACTTCCCTGAACTGCCCACCCTGCCCTCCGGCTACTTCGGCATGTTCCTGGCCGCCTATGTGCCACCGATCTGGTTTGCCGTGATGGACAAGCGCGTGATTGCCGCCACCGGTGGTGAGGTGGACCGCATCAACTTCCTGCCAGCCAAGCGCGCCAAGCTGATGCGCCAGTTCGGTCTGAAGGAATCAAGTGCTGGCCAGGCCGCTGCCAAGCAAGCCTGATCACCCGGGCATTCACGCCTGACGCCGCGTTGATGGTCAAGCCGTCAGCGTGGCGATTTCACGTTGCAGGTTGGCGCGGGCCTGGTCTTCCCACAGTGCCTGCAAGGCTGGGGTGAAATAGACCTGAGGCCGATCCACAAAGGCTTGCAGGACCTTGGCCCGCCCCGCCTTGTAAGCCTGTTCGGGCACCCAGTTGTACTCCTGGGCAACCTGCCCGGCATAGCGGTCATACGCGTCAGGAGACGCAGCCAGGATGCCCAGATCCAGATCGAGGAACACCGCCGTGTCCGTGTCGCCATCGGTCCACTCATGGCGATGCGTGGCGCGTACCTTGCGCTGCACCGAGTCGATCAGGGCTGGCGAAGCACCGGCTTGCGCCAGCATGTCGCCGGCCAGCAAGGCACTGCGTTCTTCGTTGTCGTGCTGGTGGGTGTCATACACCGCATCGTGGAACCAGATCGCCAGCATCACGGCCTGGTGATCCCGGATGAGATCCCGATGCGCCAGTTGCCCTTGCAGCAAGGCCTCGATATGGGCCATGCCGTGATAGGCACGATGGGGCTCTTCGTAGCGCTGGGTCAGTTGCTGGCGGATGGCTTCAAGCATGCCGCCACCATAGCAGGCCTGGCTACAGGTTCAAGCCCGCCTGGGCGCCGCCCCCACCAGGGACAACAAGCCTTGATACGGCAGCAGATTGGTCTTGACCACTTTGTCGATGGGTTCGGCAAAGCCGTCCTGCATCCAGCGTGAGGCCAGCAGCACGTTCAGGCCGATCATGCCGTCGGCCAGCAGATCCAGGTTGATCTCGTCGGCGCGTTCTTTGGGCACCAGCAGGTGCAGGTGCTGACGCATCATGGTGGAGTAGTCACGCGCGGTGGCCCCGCTCATGGCGGCCACTTCGTCATTCACGCCCAGTGAATCCACCAGCATCACGCGGCCACGGCGGGGGTCGTCGCGGATGAACTCCAGGAACACGCGCATGGCGGGCTCCAGCATGCCCAGCGGCGTCTGCTCGGCCTGTTTGATCGACGCGAGCGTCAAGTCCATCAACTGCGCGCGCAGTTCGGCGTAGGTGGCCAGGAAAAGCTGCGGCAAGGTCTTGAAGGATTCGTAGAAGTAGCGCTCCGTCAAGTGCGCCGCCACGCAGACCTCGCGCACGGTCGTGGCGTGAAAGCCTTTGGTCCCGAACACCTCCAGCGCGCCCTCGATGAGCTTGGCACGCCGAAGGCGCTGGCGCTCTTCGGGCAGGACGCCGCCATAGCGGCGCTTGTTCGGGGGGGAGGAGTCGGAAATGGCTGCGTCCATAGGAATCCCTATATTGACATGGATCATTGTCAAAGATATTCTGACAAGAATCCTTGTCACAAATCAAGGTGTTTTCACTTTGATCGCCACATGAAGCCAAACGAATTCAAACCAGCGGCCACAGCCAGTCAGAACCCTGGCACGGGCATCGAACGCCACCGCATCATCGTTGTCGGAACCGGATTTTCGGGCCTGTGCATGGGCGTGAAACTCCGTGAAAACGGCGAGGACGACTTTGTGTTGCTGGAGCGCGCCAGCGACGTGGGCGGCACCTGGCGTGACAACACCTACCCCGGTTGCGCCTGCGACGTGGAGTCGCACCTGTACTCCTTCTCGTTCGAGCCCAACCCGAACTGGTCGCGCATGTACGCGCCACAGCCCGAGATCTACGCCTACCTCAAGCACGTCGCCACCAAGTACGACCTGCTGCGCCACATCCGCTTCCACGCCAACATCACGTCCTCGCGCTATGACGAGGCCCGCAAGGTGTGGACCGTCCAGGCCGAAGACGGCCGCGTGTTCGAAGCCGATGTGCTGGTCTCCGGTATGGGGGGCCTGAGCAACCCGGCCATCCCCGACCTCAAAGGCCTGGACAGCTTCGAGGGCACCACCTTCCACTCCGCCACCTGGCGCCACGACTACGACCTGACCGGCAAGCGCGTAGCCGTGATTGGCAGCGGTGCCAGCGCCATCCAGTTCGTGCCGGCGATTGCGCCCAAGGTGGATCACCTCACCTATTTCCAGCGCACCCCGCCCTGGGTCGTGCCCAAGATGGACCGCCCCATCAAGCCGGAAGAAAAGGCCGACTTTGCAGCCAACCCCTGGCGCCAGAAGATCGCCCGTACCAAGCTGTACTGGACGCTGGAAGCCCGCTTCCTGGCCTTCAAGTTCAAGCCCGAGTGGATGAAGCTGGTGGCCAAGGTGGGCAAACACAAGATCGCCCAGGCCATCAAGGACCCGGCCCTGCGCGCCAAGCTCACGCCCGACTACACCCCCGGCTGCAAGCGCCTGCTGATCTCCAACAACTACTACCCCGCGCTGGCTCGGACCAATGTGGAGGTCGTGACCGATGGCATCCAGGCCATCACGCCCCGCGGCGTGCGCACCCAGGACGGCCGCGAGCACGAGGTGGACGCCATCATCTTCGGCACCGGCTTCAAGGTGCAGGACCCGATCCCGCCCAAGGCCGTGTTCGGCAAGGGTGGTGCCGACCTGGCGGATGTGTGGAAGCAAGGCGCCGAGGCCTATATGGGCATGTCCGTGGCAGGCTTCCCCAACTTCTTCATGCTGATGGGGCCCAACACCGGCCTGGGTCACAACTCCATGGTCTTCATGATCGAATCGCAGGCGCACTACATCGTCGAGGCGATCAAGACCATGAAAGAGCGCCGCATCAAGGCGCTGGAAGTCAAGCCACAGGCCCAGCAGCGCTTTGTGGACGACGTGCAGGCCGATCTCAAGAAGACCGTGTGGAACTCCGGCTGCAAGAGCTGGTACCTCGACGACAAGGGGCGCAACACGACCCTGTGGCCCGGGTTTACATTTGCCTACCGTTTGAAGACCCGTCGTTTCAATCTCAACACCTACAACACCGAGCGAGCATGAGCATCCAATCCATCATTGCCAACATGGTTCTGCGCCATCAGTTCAAGCGCGCCGGTCGCGGCCCCTTGAACGTGCAGAAGGCGCGCCACATGGTCAACAAGGTGGCCAAACGCAACCCGCCGCCCCCCAAGAGCATCAAGCACACGCCGGTGGCGGCTCAACCAGCCAACTCGCTGTGCTCGGCAGAATGGTTGAGCGTGGCTGCGCCTAAGCGCACGGTGCTGTACTTCCACGGCGGCGGCTATTTCTTCTGCGGCCTGGAAACGCACCGTCCCACCTGCGCCTACCTGGCCCGCACGGCCGAAGCCCAGGTGTTGTCGGTGGACTACCGCATGGCGCCGGAAAACGTCTTCCCCGCTGCCGTGGACGATGCTGTGGCCTGGTGGAAGGAGCTGCTCAACAAGGGCATCGACCCGAAATCCGTGGTGTTCGGTGGCGACTCCGCCGGCGGCGGCCTGGCGCTGGCCTGCATGCTGGCCTCGCGCGACCAAGGTCTGCCGCTGCCGGCTGGCGCCGTGCTGTTCTCACCCTGGAGCGACCTGACCTGCTCAGGCGACACCATGAAGTCCCTCGCCGATGTGGACGTGATGTTCAACCCCGAATCCCTGCCGGAGGCCGCTGCGCTGTACCTGAACGGCAAGCCCGCCAACACGCCGCTGGCCTCGCCGCTGTTTGCCGATCTCAAGGGCCTGCCGCCTTTGATGATCCACGCCAGCAAGCACGAGATCCTGCTGGCCGACTCCACCCGTCTGCACGAACGCGCCCAGCAACAGGGCGTCAAGAGCGAGCTGCACCTCAAGGCCAAGATGCCCCATGTGTGGCCCACGATGGTGATGCTGCCTGAAGCACGCCAGACCCTGAAAGAATGCGGCGCCTTCATCGCCCGCGTCACCCGCTGAGGAGCCACCACATGAAGTCATTCAAGAACAAAGTCGCCGCCATCACGGGCGCTGCATCCGGCATGGGCCGCACGCTGGCGCTGGAACTGGCTCGCCGCGGTTGCCACCTGGCACTGAGCGACGTCAACGAGACCGAACTGGTCAAGACCGCTGAAATGGCCGGCAAGTTCGGTGTGCGCGTCACCGTGCAAAAGCTGGACGTGGCCAAGCGCGAAGCCGTCTATGACTGGGCCGAGCAAGTGGTGCGTGACCACGGCAAGGTCAACCTGATCTTCAACAACGCCGGCGTGGCGCTGACCACCACGCTGGAGCACGTCAAGATCAGCGATTTCGAGTGGATCATGGGCATCAACTTCTGGGGCGTGGTCTACGGCACCCAGGCTTTCCTGCCACACCTGAAGGCATCCGGTGATGGCCACATCATCAACACCTCCAGCCTGTTCGGCCTGATGGCCGTGCCCACGCAAGGCACCTACAACGCCACCAAGTTCGCGGTGCGCGGCTACACCGAAGCGCTGCGCATGGAGCTGGAAATGGAAGGCGCCCCTGTGAGCGCCACCTGCGTGCACCCGGGCGGCATTGCCACCAACATCGCGATGGCCGGCAAGGTTGATCCGATCATGGAAAAGCTCACCGGCACCACCGAAGAGCAGCAAAAGCGCCGCGCCAACAAGCTGATCAACGTCACCACGGCCGAATCGGCCGCCCTGCAGATCCTGGCTGCCGTCGAGAAAAACGAGCGCCGCGTGCTGGTTGGCAACGACGCCAAGATGCTGGACAAGGTCGTCCGCATTTGTGGCTCGGCCTATCAAGTGCTCGTGATGCGCCAGTTGCGCAAGATGAACAAACCGCGCCAGGGCGCCAGAAGCGCGGCATGATGCGTGCATGAAGTGGCTGAAACGACTTTGGTGGAGTGCCGTCCTTCTGGGCATCGGTCTGGCGATTTCCGTCTGGGCGACCTGGGAGACTGACCGGCAACTGGGCGATCTCGTGGCGCGTTGGGCGCCCGAGCCATCCAGCTTTGTAGAACTCGATGGCATGCAGGTGCACATGCGGGACACAGGCCCGCGTGACGACCCCTACCCCATCGTGTTGCTGCACGGCATGTCGTCCAGCCTGCACACTTACGAAGACTGGCAAGCAGCCTTGCAAGGCAAGCACCGCGTCATCAGCGTCGACTTGCCCGGCTTTGGCCTGACCGGCCCCAGCCCACAGGGCGACTACCGCATCGACACCTATACCCGCTTCGTGCTGCGCCTGCTCGACACCTTGAGCCTGCGCCGCGTGATCCTGGTGGGCAATGCGCTGGGTGGTGAAGTGGCCTGGCAGACGGCCGTGCTGGCGCCCGAGCGCGTGCGCAAACTGGTGCTGATCGATTCGGATGGTTACCAGCCCTCGGTGCTGTCCATGCCGATTGCCTTCCAGATTGCCAGCATGCGGGGCCTGCGCTGGGTGGCCGAGCGCATCCTGCCGCGTTCGCTGGTCGAAGCCAGCGTGCGCAGTGTGTTCGGTGATCCGGCCAAAGCCACCAAGGACAAGGTGGACCGCTACTTCGAACTCAACCTGCGCGTGGGCAACCGCCGCGCCCTGTTCCAGCGCATGGATCAGGCGCAATTTGGCAGCAACTCGCCCTTGATCCGCCGCGTGCAACAGCCCACGCTGGTCATGTGGGGCGAAAAGGACGAGATGATTTCGCCGGATCAGGGCAATCTGTTTTGCCGCGATATCCCGCGCTGCAAACTCGTGACCTTCCCGGGTCTGGGCCATCTGCCGCAGGAAGAAAACCCCCAGGCCACGCTGAAGGTGTTTCAGGAATTTCTGGCCGCCACCAACTGACGACCAGTTGGATCACGCCGCGGCCAGGCGCCAGGCCGCCTGACGGATCACCGAAGCCACGACCTTGTCGAGCACCTGATCCAGTTCGGGCTTTTTCAGCACCACCTCGCCAGACAAGGCATCCAGTTGCTGATCAGCGTGAGGCAAGGCCAATTGCTCTGGCACCACCACCATCGCAAAGTTGGTGCTGAGATAAGTGCGCACGATGGGCAAGGCACGGATGCCACCCAAGGCGCCCGGCGACGCAGCCAGCAGGCCGACCGGTTTGCCAGCGGTGGCGCCACCACCTGAGGGCAAACCATCCTGCGCCTGCACGGTCGACAACCAGTCAAAGCTGTTGATCAGCAGCGGCGTGGGCAGCGCGTTGTATTCCGGGCAAGAGAGCAGCAAGCCATCGTGCTCGGCAAACAGCGCCCGCAAGGCCACGGCGCCAGCCGGTTTCCCATTGGCAGCCGCCCAGTCATCGTCATAAACCGGCATCGCCAGCTCTCGCAAATCCACATGCGTGACCTGGGCGCCCAAGGCTTGGGCCTTGCGGGCAGCCAGATCAACCAACTGTCGATTGAGCGATCCTTGGCGGGCACTGCCGGAGATGGCCAGCAACCGGACAGGACGGGGGGAAAGGCTTGCAGTCATGGAACGCTTTCTATGTACACAGCTTGCATCTTGCCGCAAACCGGCGCGCACCTGAACGCGACACGGTTCACGGATACCCGATGTCCACCTTCAGGCCGAGAACTTCGCCGCCACGTCGGCCACACGCGCGCCAAACAGACGGGCGGTTTCCAGGTCACCTGGCAGCATCTCATCCACGCTGGCATCGGAGGGCGTCGAGGCCATGGCGCCGCTGAACGAGGCCACGTAGTTCACGTCGTTGCGCGTGGCCGCCTTGCTGTTGCTGGGCATCAGGCCGGTGCCGACCCAGATCATGCTGTGCTGCATGGCCAGGGTGAACAGGTAATGCAGCGTGGACAGCTTGTCGCCGTTCATCGAAGCCGAGTTGGTGAAGCCCGCTGCGATCTTGTTCTTCCAGGCCTGGCTGTACCAGGGTTTGGACGACGCATCAATGAACTTCTTGAACTGCCAGGGCACGCTGCCCATGTAGGTAGGGGCGCCCATGATGATGGCGTCCGCAGCGGCCAGTTGTTCCCAGCCACCTTCGGGCAGATTGCCCTCGCCATCCACGGCCAGCAACTGGCCACCGGCGCCTTGCGCCACGGATTCGGCCATGCGTTTGGTATGGCCATAGCCGCTGAAATACACGATCACGATCTTCTTGCTCATGGCGGGTCCTATCGGGTTAAAGAAATGGGTCGACGAAAAAAGTCACAGACCCCGTGGGGCAAAACGGCATAAAACCGCTACCCTTGGGGGATGTTCAGTTACAGACACGGCTTCCACGCGGGCAACCATGCCGATGTGCTCAAGCACATGGTTTTGGTGCAATTGCTTGAGCACATGCTCAAGAAAGACAAACCTTTCTGGGTGGTGGACACCCATGCCGGCGGCGGTCTGTATGACCTGGCCAGCAACTACGCGGTCAAGAGTGGCGAGGCCGAAGACGGCATCACCTCGCTGTGGGAGCACCGCAAGGACAAATCCACGCCCCAGGCCGTCAGAGACCTGATCGCCCAGATCGCCGTCTGCAACGACGGTGACGCGCTGCGCTGGTACCCAGGCTCGCCCCAGATCGCCGCGCAAATGCTGCGCGAGGGTGATCACCTGCGCCTGTTCGAACTGCATCCCACCGAAATCAAGCTGCTGGAGGGGCACTTTGCCTCCGTCAAGCGCGGCGTCAGCATCCAGTGCGCGGACGGCTTTGCCAGCCTGCGAGGCTGCCTGCCGCCTCCGCCTCGCCGAGGGCTGGTCCACATCGACCCGCCTTATGAGCTCAAGGAAGACTACCGCCGCGTCCTGCAGACCGTGAAAGAAGCGCTCACCAAGTTCCCGACCGGCACCTACGCGATCTGGTATCCGGAAGTGGCCCGTCGCGAATCGCAGCAGCTGCCCGGACAGCTCAAGCGCCTGGCGGCCGAGCTGCCCAAGGTGGACTGGCTGCACGCCACGCTGCGCGTGAAGGCCGCCGAACCAGGCGGCAAGGGCCTGTTCGGCTCCGGCATGTTCATCATCAACCCGCCCTGGACGCTGTACGACCAACTGGCCGACGCGCTGCCCTGGCTGGTCGAAACCATTGGCCAGGACGAGCACGCCGCCTACACGCTGGAAGCGCAGCAAAGCTGACAGCGGGCCGAGCAGCATGGTGCGATGAGCCTCAGGCTGCCAGGTCGAAGAACAACACCTCGGCCTGCTGGCCCTGCGCGATCGTCAGGCTGGATTCACCTTCCAGCTTGAGCGCATCACCCGCATTCAGCGCCTGACCGTTGACCACCACCTGCCCGCGCGCCACGTGCACATAGCCCTTGCGCGCCGGGTTCAAGGCCAGCTCAGCCGTCTCGGCACCATCAAACAAGCCCACCGACAAGCTGGCATCCGCGTGGATGGTGACCGAGCCTTCGCGGCCATCCGGGGAAGCCACCAGACGCAAGCGTCCGCGCTTGTCTTCGGCACTGAAGTTCTTCTGCTCGTAGCTGGGGCGCAGGCCACGCTCGTTGGGCTCGATCCAGATCTGCAGCAGATGGGTCTGCTTGTACAGATCGTGGTTGAACTCGCTGTGCAGGATGCCCTTGCCGGCACTCATGCGTTGCACATCACCCGGCAGGATGCTGGCGCCATTGCCCAGGCTGTCCTTGTGGGCGAGATCGCCTTCCAGCACATAGGTCACGATCTCCATGTCGCGGTGGCCATGCATGCCGAAGCCGCGCCCCGGGGCGATCACATCGTCATTGATCACCCGCAGCGGGCCAAAACCCATGTGAGCCGGATCGTGGTACTCGGCAAAGGAGAAGCTGTGGAAGCTTTGCAGCCAGCCATGGTCGGCATAACCTCGTTCACCGGATCGGCGCAGTGTGAGCATGTTGGGGCTCCTTTCCTCTTTCGTTGCTGGGGCGTTGCGGGGGCGTTGACACAAGCGTTCAGGTGTCTCGCCATGGGTTTCACTGTAGGTCGCCCACCCCGGCTCGCCGCTGCGGCACACTGATGGCATCATTCAAGGAATTTGAACAGTCGCCGGACTTTCGGCCCACGCCCCATGACGGACCGCGCCCACGCTCTCTCGCCCGAAGCCCTGGAAATGGTGGTGGCCATCGCGCGCACCGGCAGCTTTGCCGCCGCGGCCCGCGAGCTGGGCAAGGTGCCTTCTGCCCTGACGTATTCGGTGCGACAGCTGGAGGACGCGCTGGACGTGCTGCTGTTCGACCGCCGCAGCCGCCAGGCGAAGATGACGGCGGCCGGCGAAGAACTGCTGCGCGAAGGCCTGTTGCTGCTTCAGCAGATGAATGCCGTGGCCAACCGCGTGCAACGCGTGGCCTCCGGCTGGGAGGCCGAGCTCACCGTGGCCGTGGACAAAGCCATTGCGCCGCACGCCGTGTTCGACCTGATGGAGGCGTTTTACGCGCTCAAGCCACCCACACGCCTGCGCATGCGCAGCGAGGTCATGACTGGCACCTGGGAGGCATTGGCCTCCGGCCAGGCGGATCTGGCCATTGGCGTGGCCGCAGATCGTGTGTCCAGCCAGGACATCCGCTTCGAGGCCATCGGCGAGCATCACTTCGTGTTGACCGTGGCACCGCATCACGCACTGGCGCAGGCGCCCGAACCCTTGTCTTCGGCGACCCTGGCCCAGCACCGCATCATCGCCGTGGCCGACACAGCGCGCGACCTGACGCCCATGACGGTCGGCATCCTGCCCGGCCAGGATGTCCTGACCCTGCCCTCCATGGCCGCCAAGCTGGAGGCGCAGTTGCGCGGCCTGGGTTGTGGCTTCCTGCCCGAGCCCATGGTGCGCCCCCACATCGCGGCAGGCCGCCTGGTCCGCAAGGAAGTGGACACACCGCCACGTGTGGTGCGCACCCATTACGCCTGGCGGCAAAGCGGCGCCCAACCCGGCATGGCACTGACCTGGTGGCTGCACCAACTCGCCAGCCCCACCACGCGCTGCGCGCTGCTGGATCTGCATGAGGGCCTGATTCTGTGAGCGGCTACGTCGGTCGTTTTGCCCCCTCTCCCACCGGGCCCTTGCACGCGGGCTCGCTGGTGGCGGCGCTGGCCAGTTGGCTGGATGCGCGAGCCCACGGTGGCCGATGGCTGGTTCGCATCGAGGACGTGGATCTGCCTCGATGCATCCCCGGCGCGGATCAGATCATCCTGGCGCAACTGGCCCGCTGTGGGCTGATCCCGGATGAGACGCCGCTCTATCAAAGCCAGCGTGGCGAGGTCTACCAACAGGCCCTGGATCAGTTGATCGCGGCCCACCATGCCTACCCCTGCGGCTGCACCCGAGCCGACATCGCCCAGGCCAATGCGGCCTTGGGTCTGACCAAACAACGCCATGGTGATCTGGTCTACCCCGGCACCTGTCGCCCAGACCAAGGCGGGCTCCATGGCAAGCCCGCGCGCGCCTGGCGTCTGCAGGTACCCGATGCACCCGATGACCTGCTCACCTGGCAGGACCGTGCCTTGGGCACGCAGCAACAGCACCTGGCCAGCGCCGTAGGCGACTTCGTGATCAAGCGTGCCGATGGCCTGTGGGCCTACCAACTCGCAGTCGTAGCAGATGACGCAGCACAAGGCGTGACCGACGTGGTGCGCGGCGCCGACCTGTGCGACAACACCCCTCGGCAGATCTTGCTTCAGCGCTGGCTGGGGCTGCCTACACCGCACTATCTGCACACGCCCTTGGTGCTGGGCGACAACGGCGAGAAACTGTCCAAGCAGAACGGCGCCCAGGCGCTGGATCTGCGCTCACCATTGGCCGCGCTGCAGGCTGCGGGCGCCGCGCTGGGCCTGTCATCGCCAGCTTCTGCGCCAGGCGACTGGCTGGCCGAAGCCGTCGAGCAGTGGCGAGATCGTTGGCCCCCGCTGCAGGCATAAAATCCCGCCACAACGACAAACTCCGGGATATGCCATGACCACAGACTTGTGGATGCTGACGTATACCGCCCTGCTATGCCTGGGCATCCCCTTCCTGTATGGCTCGGGGCGTTTTCTGCAACCGGGCGGGTTCCAATGGTCTGCCGGCAACCGCGACAAGGACCTGGCCGTACCCGACTGGACCACGCGCGCCGTTCGTGCCCACTTGAACCTGCTGGAGAGCCTGGCACCGTTCGCCATCGTGGTGCTGGTGGCCCACGTGGCAGGCAAGGCCAACGCCACCACGGCGCTGGGCGCCACCATCTTCTTCTGGGGGCGTGTGGCGCACCTGATCGCCTACACGGCCGGCATCGTCTACCTGCGAACGCTGGTCTGGTTTGCGGCCTGGTGTGGCGGCGTCATGATCATCACCCAGTTGTTCCACTGAGCGAGATCGCGCCAACCCCGAGGCAAAATGCGTGAAAGATTGCCCACCAGGCGCCTGCTTTATCACCTGACGCCTTGACACCGGGAACGATCGCCCTCATTGATGATCTGAAGAGATAACGTGACCTCAACCGCTTCAACAGGTGCATCCATGAACGCAGTCCGCATTGGCACACTGGCCCTGGTGGTCCTGCTGTCGGCGTGCGCGTCCAAGAGCGTCTCCAAGACGCAATCGCGGATGACAACGGCCGCCGTGACGCCCTTGAACGACCTCAACCTCGTTCGAGATGAGATTCCCGAGGTGCTACAAAACGCCGTCAAAGCGCCCTATCTCAAGCCCGCTGACGGTAGCTGCCCGATGGTGGTCACGGAAGTTCATCAGCTTGATGACGTACTGGGTGCCGACCTGGATGCGCCAGAGTCCGACGAACCGTCCCTGCTGGACCGCGGCACCGATGCGGCAGAGAACACGGCTGTCGGTGCACTTCAGCGCACCGCAGAGGGGTTGGTGCCATTCCGAAGTTGGGTTCGCAAGCTGTCTGGTGCCGAGCGGCATTCCAGGAAGATGGCGGCCGCCATCTCGGCAGGCTCCATTCGCCGCGCCTTCCTCAAGGGCGTCGCGGCCTCACAAGGCTGCGTGATCAAGCCACCCGTGCAACTGGCTGCTGCATCCGCACCAGCTTCCAGCGTGGCGCCAGAAAAAGTCAACCCGTGCAGTGACGCAGCCGCCACCAACTGCACCAGGCCACCGGCCCCTTGAGCCTCAAGCGGAGCGGTCCACCACCACGAAGTGCTTGCGCACCGGGCTGATCACTTCGAACGCGCCTTCAAAACCGCCAGGGATCACGGCACCCTGGCCGGCCAGCACGTCCACCGCTTGCCCGGCCTGATCGTGCAGACGCACATACCCCTCCAGCACGAAGAAATACTCCTCCTTGCTGGCAGGAAAGACGATGCGCCAGCGCCCCACCTCGCAGGCCCAGATGCCGCTCGTCATCAGGCCATCGGCTGATTCGTACAGCGTCCAGGTTTCCCGGCGTGGGTCGCCCTGCTCCAGGCGATCAGGCCTGGGGTGATCGATGCGGCCGGGTGTATCCGGTTGATCAAAGCGCGTGATCGCGGGCTGACTCGACATGATCTTTGCCACCCCTTCTCACTTGACCAGGAGGTGCTCGCGGTAATAGGCGAGCTCGTCGATCGATTCATGGATGTCCGCCAGTGCCGTGTGCTTCTGGGCTTTCTTGAAGCCCTCTGCCAGGCCAGGCTTCCAGCGTTTGGCCAGTTCCTTGAGCGTGCTCACATCCAGATTGCGGTAATGGAAGTAAGCCTCCAGCGTGGGCATGTAGCGCGCCAGAAAGCGGCGATCCTGGCAGATCGAATTGCCACACATGGGCGACTTGTTGTTGCCGATGTAGGGCTTGAGAAAGGCGATGACGGCCTTGGCGGCCTGATCCTCATCGACAGTCGAGGCCTTGACGCGATCGATCAGGCCGCTCTTGCCATGTGTGCCCTTGTTCCAGGCGTCCATGCCATTGAGCATCTCATCGGACTGGTGGATGGCGAACACCGGGCCTTCCACGCGGATGCTCAGATGCGGATCCGTCACCACCACGGCGATCTCGATGATGCGATCGCTGTCGGGCTTCAGACCCGTCATTTCCAGGTCGATCCAGATCAGGTTCTGGTCGCTTTTGCTCAGCACGGCAGGGGCGCTGTCGGCGGCAGGAGTCGGCGCGTCGCTCATCAATGCAGGTCCTTGGGGTCGGCGCCCCGTTCTTGTCATACGAAAATCACGGACCCGCACAAGTCAAAAACTTTGTTTTTGACAGCCTATGCAGCCGAGCCCGAACGGGCAATTGTGCGGCAAACGTACACTGACGCCCATGCAACCCAGTGATCTGACCCTGCTTTTCGCGGTCTTCGTGACCGCCTCCCTGCTGACCAAACTCTGGCTGGACACCCGCCAGGCCCGCTTTGTGGCCCAGCACCGTGCTGCCGTGCCAGGCGCGTTCAGCAAGGACGTGACCCTGCACAGCCACCAACGCGCAGCCGACTACACCCAGGACAAGCTGCGCTTCGGCTTGCTCAACACCGCCATCAGTACGGCTGTGTTGCTGGGCTGGACGCTACTGGGCGGCCTCGATATCCTGAACCACGCCGTGCGCGACGCGGTGTTTCCGCGTTGGGGCGGGCTGGCCTATCAGCTCGCCTTGCTGGGTGCCTTCACCGCCATCGGTGCCGTCATCGAATGGCCCATGGACGCCTGGAACACCTTCCGCATCGAACAACGCCACGGCTTCAACCGCATGACCTGGCGCATGTGGATCGGCGACCAGATCAAGCAAGTGATCGTCGGCATCCTCATCGGTACACCGATTGCCGCGCTGATTTTGTGGCTGATGGGGGCGGCTGGTCAGGCCTGGTGGCTGTGGGCCTGGGCCGCCTGGGTGGCCTTCAGCCTGCTGCTGATGGTGATCTTCCCGATCTTCATCGCGCCGCTGTTCAACAAATTCACGCCTTTGCAGGACGACGGCCTGGCCACCCGCGTGACCGACCTGATGACACGTTGTGGCTTCAAGGCCAAGGGCTTCTTCGTGATGGACGGCAGCCGCCGCTCGGCCCATGCCAATGCCTACTTCACCGGCCTGGGTTCATCCAAGCGCGTGGTGTTCTTCGACACCTTGCTCAACAAACTGTCGCACGGCGAGGTTGAGGCCGTGCTGGCGCACGAGCTGGGCCACTTCAAGCACAAGCATGTGCTCAAGCGCATGATCATGATGTTCGTGATGAGCCTGGCCGGTTTTGCCTTGCTGGGCTGGCTGTCGCGCCAGTTAGGCTTCTACCTGGGCCTGGGTGTGTCGCCGAACCTGGGCGCACCGAATGATGCGCTGGCCCTCTTGCTCTTCATGCTGGCCTTGCCGTCTTTCATGTTCTTTGTGTCTCCCGTGTTCGCCTACTTCTCGCGCCGTGACGAGTACCAGGCTGACGCCTATGCCTGCCAGCAATCCAGCGGCCAGGATCTGGCCATGGCCCTGATCAAGCTGTACAAGGACAACTCGTCCACCCTGACACCTGATCCGATGTACGTGCGCTTCTACTATTCGCACCCGCCCGCCTCCGAGCGACTGGCTGCGATGGCGGCCTCAGCATGAAGCGCCACGGCAAAGGCGCCCCACAAGGACGCCACGGTCGCCCCGGCAAGACAGCCGACACCAGCGGGTGCAGCAAGGGCCTGGTGGTGGCCACGCACGGCCGACACGTCGTGGTGGAAGATGAAGACGGCGAGCGCCTGATCTGCCATCCCCGCGGCAAGAAGAGCGAAGCCGTGGTGGGTGACCGCGTGCTGTGGCAACACACGCTGGACGGCGGCGACGAAGGCGTGATCGTGGCCGTGGAAGAGCGCAAGAGCCTGCTCTACCGCCAGGACGAATGGCGCAGCAAATCGTTTGCGGCCAACCTCGATCAGTTGCTGATGTGGATCGCCGTGGAGCCCGTGTTCAGCGAGTCTCAACTCACGCGCGCCCTGATTGCGGCCGAGTCCGCCGGCATCCCGCCCATCATCGTGCTCAACAAGATCGACTTGCCTGGTGCACCAGCCGCCCGGGAACGCCTCGCGCCCTACCGCGCCATGGGCTACCGCGTCGTCGAACTGTCTTTGAAGCAAGAAACAGAGGCCGCACGCGCGCAGGTCGGCCCCTTGCTGGATGGCAAGGCCACCCTGGTGCTGGGCCCCTCCGGCGCTGGCAAGAGCACCCTGATCAACACCCTGCTGCCCAACGCGCGAGCCGAAACGCAAGAGATCTCGCAAGCGCTCAACTCGGGCAAACACACCACCACCTCCAGCCTCTGGTACTGGCTGGACGACACGCGCACCACCGCCGTGATCGACTCGCCGGGCTTTCAGGAGTTCGGCATGCACCACATCCCGCCCACCGAACTGGCGCGCTGGATGCCTGACATCGCCAAGCACATGAACGACTGCCGCTTCCACAACTGCACGCATCGCCAGGAACCAGGCTGCGCCGTGCAGGCAGCAGTGGAGCGCGGTGAAGTCAGCCCCATTCGTTTGAGCCTGTACACCGCCTTGTACGAGGAACTGAGCCAGCCGCGCTGGTAAGCACCGCCCGCTCGGCACCTTTTACCCGGATCAACCGCCCCTTCCTGAACACCATGAGCGACCACCTCTCGACCCTGCCGGCCACGCTGGATGATTTCAAGCTCGGCTACCTGAGCCTGCACGATCTGGCCCGCACCTGGCGCGATGCTGCCCAGTCGCATGAACCGGCGCTGCCGCAACGCTATGTGGACGTGCTGGAGCGCGTGCTCAACCAGCTGGAAAGTGCCGCGCTGTTCACGGAAGAAAGCTGCTCGTTCAGCCAGGCCGACATGGTGGCCGCGCTGGGTGACTGGTTGACCAAGGCTCGTGCCGTGTAAGGTTGTGCACGAGCTCAATTCCGGCCTATTTGGCCGAAGTCTGTTGCGTCTGACTGGCAACCTTCTTGCGTAACTGAGCCTCGATACGTTCCCTCACCCGCTCATATGGCGGAGGCACGACAGAACGCATATCGGTCACTAGGATGACGTGCCAGCCAAACGGGGACTTCACTGGTGCGGCAGTCATGTCATTGGGTTTGAGTCGCTTCAAAGCTTCACCGAAAGGCGGCACGTAATTGGTCGGGACCGCCCAGCCAAGATCGCCACCTTGCTCGGCTGACCCGGGATCACGTGAAACAGCTCTGGCCACTGTCGCAAACGGCTCCCCGGCTTGCACACGTTTCAAGGCTGCATCAGCCTGGTCTCGCGTTTCAACCAGAATATGGCTGGCCTTGTACTCGGTGCGGTCCAACGTAGCGATCCAGCGCTCGTATTCGGCTCTGATCTGCTCTTCGAGGATGTCGGGGCCTGTTGAATCAGAAGGTAGATCTGTATAGGCCAGACCTCGGTTCACAACAGGCAAGGCCTTCAGCTTGGGATAGCGCGACTGCATTGCAACGGTCGTCGCTTCAAAATTGTCCTTGGCATCCTTGAGGTTCCAGCGAGTACGGACGGTGGTGCCGACCATCGATGTCGTCACAGCGCCATCGAAATCACCAAGGTAATAGCTGTACCCCCCCTTCAGGGTCACATGCTTGAAGAGGTCCGGTGGAGCTGGTTTGCGCGTACGCACGGTGCCGTCACCGTCGGAATACACCACTTCTGTCCACGAGCATGTAGCTGGTCGAATCTTGACGACCATGATCGGGTCTTCACGGTCCATGCGCAGTACATAACGTGACTTGTCATCACACTCGATAGCAAAACCCATGGTCTGATGCCCATCCAGACCCAAGAATGCCTTGGGGGCATCCATATAAAGGCGTCCATACAGGTACGCATCTCTCAATGTCGGTACTTCATTGACATCAGCGCGATGGGCATATCCGGCGCAGCCTCCCAGCAAGAGCGCCAGCGCGAACGGAATCGATCGCGCGAAAACAGTGGATTTCATTTTTGTGAAATGGGGTCCAGCAAACAGGCTGCCATGATGAATGAATGGCAACTCGCTGGCTACCCCGTGATCAAGTAGCAGGCATGCATGCCCTACGATCAAGCCGCGCGATCTTGCAACCCTTGCTGTGTCGCACTCATCGGGCCAAATGCGGAAGCCAGATCCGCCACCACATCGGCCGCCCACATGACAGATCGAATGCGCGCCACCTCGTCACCCGCATACAAAGCCGTGCTGTCACGCATGTGGGGCGGCATGGACGCCTCCATCGCCGCCGCAGAAAACAGGGGCAGATAAGGCCGCTGCCATTGCACCAACGCAGCCTTCATGGGCGTGAAACGCCGCGTCAGACCCGTCAACTTGTAGAGCAGGCTGATCCAGGCGGGCGCCTGGCCTTGGGAGTCACACCAACGCCGCGTGGCCTCGTTATCCAGCACACGATGGGGCGCCGCCCAGTTCATGCCAAACAGATTGGTGAGCACGGTGTGCTCGGCCCTGACCAGCGCCTTCTTGTACAGGTCGTGTGCCTGGCTTTCGTGCGTGGCCACAAAGCGTGTGCCGGTTGAAACGCCCGCGGCACCTTGATGCCGTGCAGTCAGCGCGTCTTCGGCCGTGTACATGCCACCCGCGGCAAACACAGGCACGGGCCCTGCCTGATCGACGATGGGCGCCAGAATCGACTTGAGCAGGCTGGTGCCCCGCACATGCCCACCAGCCTCCCGCCCCTGCACAATCAGCGCATCCACGTCATCCTGAAGCGCCATGCGCGCCTCTTCCACACTGCCAACTTGCTGAAAGGTGTAGATGCCCGCCTGCTTGAGCCGCCGAATCAAGGCCGGATCGCGCCCCCAGAACAAGGTCACCATGGCCACTTGATGGGAGATGATCAGATCCACATGCCGGGGGCGTGTGAAAGGCAGCAGCAGATTGGCATTGAAGGGTTGGCTTTCACACAAACGACGCGTCAAGGCCAGGGCCACACCCCATTCGGACGCGTCCATGATGCCCAGCGTGCCGATGCCACCTGCACGGCTGACTGCGGCAGCCAGTTTGGGCCCTGCAATGCCCGGCATACCCGCCTGCATGACCGGGTAACGAACGCCAACACGTCGCAATGCCGCCAGTTTGTCCGTCATAGCGCCTCCAAAGGCCGCAGCCCAGGTTTACCCACCACCGACATGGGTGGCCTCCCTGTCATCCGAAGCCCCCGTATTTGAACCGAGAATGGCCCGATAACCAAACCGTATTTTTCAGGAACATACATGGCCGCAACTCCCAATCGTCGACAGATTCTTCAGGGCGCCGCGTCCGCTGCACTGGTCTCCAGCGTGGTGAGTGGCATGACCTCCAGAGCACACGCAGCAGAAGTCGAGTTCGACGTGGTGGTGATTGGTTCAGGCGCGGCGGGCATGACAGCAGCACTGGCAGCGGCCAAGCGGGGCCTGCGGGCTGTCGTGATCGAAAAAGCCCCCAAGTTTGGTGGCTCCACCGCCCGCTCTGGCGCCGGCATCTGGATCCGCAACAACGAGGTGCTGCAAAAGGCGGGTGTGCCGGATACCCCTGAAAAGGCGGCCACCTACCTGGACGCGGTGGTGGGCCCCATCGTGCCCGCAGACCGCAAGGCGGCCTACCTGCACTACGGCCCCGAGATGATCTCTTTCATCCTGCGCAATACGCCGATGCGCTTCCGCTGGATGACAGGCTATTCCGATTACTACCCCGAACTGCCCGGCGGCATGCCCAACGGCGCGTCCATCGAGCCCGATCAGTTCAACGGCAAGTTGCTGGGCAAGGAACTGGCCAACCTGAACCCACCCTACCTGGCCACGCCACCCGGCATCGTGATCTTTGGCGGCGAGTACAAGTGGCTCAACCTGGCAGCTGTGTCAGCCAAGGGGGCGGCGGTCGCTGCCAACTGTGTGGCGCGTTACCTTGAAGCCATCCTCAAAGGCGAAACACCGCTGACCATGGGCCAAGCTCTGGCGGCTGGGTTGCGCGCCGGACTGCTCAATGCCAACGTGCCCGTGTGGCTCAACGCCCCCTTGATCGACCTGCAACAGGACGGCAGTGGCCGCGTCACCGGCGCGCTGGTCAACAAGGAAGGCACGCCCACGCTGGTGAAAGCTCGCCTGGGCGTGGTCATGGCCACCGGTGGTTTCGAGCACAACCTGGAAATGCGCCTGGCCTACCAGCAGCACCCCATCACCGCGGACTGGACGGTGGGCACCAAGACCAACACCGGTGACGGCCATCTGGCAGGTCAGCGTGCCGGCGGTGCTTTCGACCTGATGGACGACGCCTGGTGGGGCCCCATCATCCCGCTGCCCGAAGGCCCTTACTTCCTGCTGGCCGAGCGCACCTTGCCCGGCAGCATCATGGTCAACGGCCAAGGCAAGCGCTTCCTCAACGAGGCATCACCCTATACCGACTTCGTGCACACCATGTACCAGCAGGTCACCGAGGGCAAGGACATCACCACGTGGATGGTGGTCGACCAGCGCTTCCGCAACCGCTACCTGTTCAAGGAGACCCTGCCCTTCCTGCCTCTGCCCAAAGCATGGTTCGATTCAGGCGCGGTGGTCAAGGACCTGACGCTGGAAGGCCTGGCCACCAAGATGGGCGTGCCGCCAGCCGCCCTGCGCAACACCGTGCAGCGCTTCAACGGCTTTGCCGAGGCGGGCAAGGATCTGGACTTCCATCGCGGCGACAGTGTGTACGACCACTACTACACCGACCCCGCCGTGCGCCCCAGCTCCAGTCTGGCCGCGCTGCGCTATGCGCCGTTCTACGCCTTCAAGGTCAAGCCCGGCGATCTGGGCACCAAGGGCGGCCTGCGCACCGATGCCCGAGCCCGCGTGCTGCGCACCGACGGCAGCGTGATCCAGGGCCTGTATGCTGCCGGCAACGTGAGTGCATCGGTGATGGGCCGCACCTATCCCGGGGCCGGCTCCACCATCGGCCCGGCCATGACCTTCGGCTACATCGCCGCCAACGACTTGGCCGATAACCAGGCATGAGAACCCAGGCTTGAGGCACCAGGCCTGATCAGAAAAGCCCAGCAGGGTCAATCGCAAGCCGCCACGCTCAGCCAGGCGGCTTGCGCCAACCTCTCGCGTTGCTGTGCCGGCGTGGCCTTGACCCGCCCGGACAGCCACGCGCGACTGTAGTTCTCGGCTGCACCGATGATCAGGGACGGCAGCAGCTCCATCGGCCAGTCCTTGATGCGCCCGGCACGCCCCGGCTCGCCAAACCAGCTCATCACCAGCTTGGCACGTTGTCGATTGCGTTGCTGCAACTCGGACCCATGCGGCCCTTTGGACACCGCCGAGCGCGCCTGGAACATCAAGCGTGCCAGCTCGGGCTGCGCACTGATCCAGTCCACATAGCTGTAGACCAGCGCTGCCACGCCTTCGCGCATTGTCTGCGCCTTGGCCAACTCGGCATCAATCAGATCGCCTTGATCCTGCAAGGCACAGAAGAACAGTGCCGCCACCAGCCCTTCCTTGCTACCGAAGTGGTGGTACAGGTTGCCCACGCTGGCTTCACAACGCGCCAAGATCATCTCGATGGTCGTGGGCTCGATACCGTGTTCATTGAAGCAGGCGAGCGCCCCCGCGAGCATGCGCCGCTTGAGCTGGGCCCTGGCACCTGGGTAGGCACGCTCCAGCACGGCCTTGGGGCCGGCACCGGCAGGGGTTGAATTGGCTTTGTGTGAGGCGGACTGGCTGGGTGCGTCCATGGCGGCTTTCATGAACCTGTATTTGACACCGAATATTATTCCAGAATATTATTCTGCTTGTCATCAACAAGTCCGAGACAGGACACCGAGGAGCCCCCATGAGCCAAGTTCTCAACATGTTCAACAGCGTTGGCGCCGAACAGTTCACCAACATGATCTGCCAGATCGCGCCCTACTTCAGCACCATCCAGCCCAGCATGACCACCCTGCGCCCAGGCTATGCCGAAGCCACCGTGCCGCTGCGCCGCGAGGTCACCAACCACCTGGGCACCATGCACGCCATCGCGCTGTGCAACGCCGCCGAGTTGGTGGCCGGCACCATGACCGATGCGTCCATCCCCGAGGGCTATCGCTGGATCCCCAAGGGCATGAGCGTGGAGTACCTGGCCAAGGTCAAGACCGACATCCGCGCCGTGGCAGATGGCAGCAGCATCGACTGGACGCAAGCGGGTGACCAGGTCGTGCCGGTGGACGTGTTCGATACCGAAGGCAAGAAGGTCTTCGCCGCACGCATCACCATGAACGTGAAGGCCGCCTGACCGTGATCGACATGCTCGCCATGGGCCAGCAGGTATTGGCCTCGCAACCCTTCAGCGTCTTCCTGGGCACGCAACTCATCGCCTTCAACGATGAACAGGTCGAGTTGCACCTGCCCCTGCGGGATGAGTTGAAGCAGCAAAACGGCTTTGCCCATGGCGGCGTGTTGAGCTATCTGGCTGACAACGCGCTGACCTTTGCCGGCGGCGCCAAGCTCGGCCCTGCGGTGCTGACGGCCGAATACAAGATCAACTACCTGCGCCCTGCCGTGGGTCGCCAGTTGATCGCGCGCGCCAGCGTCATCTATGCAGGCAAGACCACGGCCACCTGCCGGTGCGATGTGTTCTGCGTGAACGAGGCTGGCGTCGAGAAGATGTGCGCCACGGCGCAAGGCACGATCGCCAAGGTTGGTTGAAGCCCGGCGACCGGTGAATTGACTCAGCCGATGAGGTTGGCCAGTGACAGCAAGGCCAGCAGCAGCATCCACAACACGACCGAGCGCCAGATCAGGCCCACCACGCTGCGCAGATGGGCCATCTGGGGCAAGGCACCGGTGGTGCTGCCTTGCGCCTCGATCACGTCGGGCGCATCGCCTTGCGTCAAGGTGCGGCTGACGTCCTTGCCATCGTCGGATGAAGGTGCAACCTGGCCACCTAGTCGCACACCCAGGGCACCCGAAGCCGCCGACAGGATCGTGCCTTCATTGGGGCGCACCCACAGCACCGCGTGACGGCGCCAGGCATCCACCGCATCCTCGAAGTTGCCGACCACGGCAAAGCCGAATGCCGTCAGCCGGGCTGGGACATGGTCCACCAGCGAGAACAGGGTCTGCGACAGGCCCATCAGGCGATCATGGGTCGACACGCCTGTGACCTGGCTGCGGTACGACCAATAACGGCTGGCAAACTCGGCCATGCGGTACAGCACGGCACCCGCAGGCCCCAGCCCCAGTGACGAAAGCGCCACAAACCAGAAGAACACGCCAAACACATGGCGGTGCGCGGCCAGCAACGAGTACTCCAGCACATGGCGCAGGATCTCGGTGCGCGGCAACTCGCTGGCATCCAGGTTCTGCCAATGGGCCAGTAACTCGCGGGCGCGGTCTTCACGGCCAGCTTCCAGCGCATCGCGGATGCCTGTGAAATGGTGGCTGAACTGCCTGAACCCCAGGGTCAGGTACAGGATAGCGACATCCATGCCCAAAGCCATCACCGTGCTGTAGCGATTGGTGAGCACATAGAGGCCGGCGATCATCGCCGCTGGCGCCACCACCGTGACCGCCCAGACGATGCGGGCGTGCATGTCTTCACCTGCATCAAAATTGCGCCCGACCCAACGCACCCAGCCAGTCAGACCATGATGGATGGGATTGAGGTTCGACAGAGGCTTGAGCTGCTCCGCCAGCAAGGCGAAGAGCACGGCAAAAAAGCTCATGGACAGATCATAGCCCCCGCCCTGCCCTGCAAAGGCCGGTAAAGGTGGCCAAGTTTCAGGCAGACAGGAAGCGGTATAAATTTCGCAACATCGCGGCGGTGGCACCCCAGATGAAGTACTCCTTGTCGTTGGCGTGCGACGTCCAGGGCATGGAGAAGAACTCCAGGCGCGTGCCGGACACATCGAAGGCGCGTCGCTCGTGATAGCGAGGGTCCATCAGGAAGTGCAAGGGCACCTCGAAGATCTCGTCCACCTCGCTCGGATCGGCTTGCAAGATCAGGCGATCGCCCTCGCTGGCTTGCGGCACGATCAAACCCACCACGGGGGTGACCACGAAGCCCGTGCCCGTGGTGTAGGTGGGCAAGGTGCCCAGCACATCCACGCGCCCCGGGTCGAGCCCCACTTCTTCCTGCGCCTCGCGCAAGGCAGTGGAAACGGCATCCGGATCGGTGGGCTCGCTGCGACCACCGGGAAAACTGATCTGCCCGGCGTGTTTCTTGAGATGCGAGGTGCGCTGCGTCAGCAATACGCTGGGCTCATCGCGCATGACCAAGGGCACCAGCACGGAGGCGGCCACCGGGTTCGGCGATCGGTACCACTTCTCCACTTCGACATCGGGTTGCCAGATGGGCGGCTGCTGAAAGCGCTGTGCCAGCGAGGCCCGCGTGAAACGTTGCGGATCAACGGCCGGCAGGTGGGCGTCGTGGCCCAGGAGCTCGGCCACACGGGGATCGATCGTGAATGCCATGGCGACACCATAACAAAAGCCGCCGGAGCTTGCGCAACGGGCGGCTTTGGGTTGAGCGTCCTGAGGGGACGTCTGTGCTGAGAGAGGCTTTGGCAGCAGGCCAGCTTTTGACTCGCCTGTGGCTCGTCGAAACCTCGCTTGTACTGCTTCGCAGTACACCGTGGCTTGCCGCCACGGCTGAGCTACGCTCAGGCGAGCTTTTCTTTGATACGTGCCGACTTGCCGGAACGCTGACGCAGGTAGTACAGCTTGGCGCGACGCACATCACCGCGACGCTTGACTTCGATGCCAGCGATCAGGGGGCTGTACAGCTGGAACGTACGTTCCACGCCTTCGCCGCTCGAGATCTTGCGCACGATGAAGCTGGAGTTCAGGCCGCGGTTACGCTTGGCGATCACCACACCTTCGTAGGCCTGGACGCGCTTGCGGGTACCTTCCACCACGTTGACGGACACGATCACGGTGTCGCCAGGGGCGAAAGAAGGAATGGTCTTGTTCAGACGAGCAATTTCTTCTTGCTCGAGCTGTTGAATGATGTTGGACATCAAAGGCTCCTAAATGATCTTGCCCGCGCCAGAAAAATTGATCGCCGTGCGCACTGAACTAAACCAGCTTGCTCGGCACCCCAAAAGGGGCATAGGCCGGGTAGAGGATCGGAAAACCGCAGATTATAGCGCGAGTTGGGACAAAAAGTGTTCGTCTTGTTTGGACAATTCACCTCGCGCCCTGGCCGCCTCGATCAATTCGGGGCGACGACGCGCCGTGATGGCCAGTTGCTGCTCCCGGCGCCAGCGGGCAATGTGGGCGTGATGGCCCGACATCAGCACAGGCGGCACGGCCGCTTCCACGCTGGCCAGATCACCCTGCTCGGGCAGGCTCAGCACCTCGGGGCGGCTGTAGTGCGGGCAGTCCAGCAAGCCGTCGGAAAAACTATCCTGCTCGTGGGAAGCCGCATCGTGCAACACACCGGGTTGCAGACGGGTAACCGCATCGATCAAAGTCAGCGCCGGCAGCTCGCCACCGGAGAGGACGTAATCGCCCATGGAAATTTCCTCATCCACGTGGGCATCGATGAAGCGCTGGTCGATGCCTTCGTAGCGGCCGCACAGCAGCACCGCCCCCGCCCCCTGGGCCAGTTGCTGCACGCGCTGTTGCGTCAAGGGCTTGCCGGCCGGGCTGAACAGCACCACCGGCAGGCGTTCGCCACCAGCAGCCTGTTGATCAGACCGAATCGCCGACAAACAGCGCACCAGCGGCTCCACCAGCATCACCATGCCGGGGCCACCACCAAAGGGACGGTCGTCCACCCGGCGGTAAACGCCCTCGGCGTGATCGCGCAGCGGCCACAGGCGCACGTCAACCAGGCCGGTTTCGAACGCGCGGCGCGTCACACCCACGTTCTGAAACGGGGCGAACAACTCGGGAAACAGGGTGATGACGTCGAAGCGAACGGCCATCTCGGCCCTCCGTTCAAGGTAGGTGGAGAATCAGTAGTCCAGGCCCCAATCGGCCACGATGCGCCGATCAGCCAGGCTGACACTGACAATGAAGGCCGACACGAAGGGGATCAGGCGCTCGACGGGCTTGCCATCTTCGCCGGCTTCGCCTTCGCAGCGCAGCACGCTGTTGGGGCCGGTGTCGAGCAGATCGACCACCTTGCCCAGGGCTTCGCCCTCTTTGTTGACCACGTCCAGGCCGATCAGGTCGACCCAGTAGAACTCGTCTTCGTCGGGCGTCGGGAAGGCCGAGCGCGACACGTAAACCCGGGCACCCTTGAGCGCCTCGGCGGCATTGCGGTCATCCAGCCCTTCGGCTGTGGCCACCACCACGTCGCCCTGATCACGCGCCTGCTTGACCTGCAGGAAACGCGGCTTGGCCAGGCGCGCCACACCCTTGGGGGCGGCAGCAGGCTTGGCAGCCGGCGCGGCAGCATTGGCTGCACTTTTGGCGGCGGACGGACGCGGCAAAGCACCCGAAGGCGTATCGCCCGGGCGCAAAAACCATTTCTTGGTACAAAAGAGCGCCTGAGGATCGGAGGAGAAAGGCTGGACCTTGATCCCGCCCTTCACACCCCAGGCGTCAACGATGCGCCCGACCTCTACCGCGTCTGCAGGCCAGACGACACCGTCGTCCAGAACAGGGGCGTAGGTCTCGGCGCGATCGTTCATGCAGTCGTCAAGCTCAGGCAGCAGGGGCGGCCTTGGCCTTGGCGTCGCGAACCAGACGGGTCACGGCTTCGGAAGGCTGAGCACCGTTGCTGACCCAGTGGTTCAGACGGTCCAGCGACAGGCGCAGGGTTTCGGCATTGCCGGAAGCCAGGGGGTTGTAGAAACCCACGCGCTCCAGGAAACGGCCGTCACGGCGGTTCTTTTGCTCAGCCACAACGATGTTGTAGAAAGGGCGCTTCTTGGAGCCACCGCGAGAGAGTCGAATCACGACCATGATGTGTCCTTCAATTGGTTGGGCGGCTGCCTTTCCCGGGAGACACTCGGGGGCCGGCGGCCATTGGTCGGTCAGACGCAAAAAAAGACTGTCCGACCAGGTAAATGTTTTTTCGTGAACCGTTTAGATACGCGCCAGATGCGCCCTAGGCTGCCAGTCAAAACCGCCGCCTGGGTAACACCCAACTCGAGCCACGAAACCGCGCATTATAGTCTGGTTCAACGCCACTGTGTGAAAACCTATCCATGACATCCACCACCACTGGCTACAAGTCCAAAACCCTGGCCACCTGGGTAGCCCTGCTGACAGGCCCGGTCGGCGGGCACCGCTTCTACCTCTACGGCCTGGGCGACCTCTGGGGCTGGCTGCACGCTGTGCCAACGTTGGTGGGCGCCTGGGGTCTCAACCGGGTCTTCGAGTTCGGGCAGGACGACCAACTTTCGTGGCTGCTGATCCCCGTGCTGGGCTTCATGGTGGCCTACACGATGCTGCAAGCCATCCTCTACGGCCTGACGCCCGACGAGAAATGGCATGCGCGCTTCAATCCGCAACTGGCTACATCCACCGGGTCTGCGCCAGCCAGTGGCTGGTTTGCCGTGATCGGCGCGGCCCTGGCGTTGATGCTGGGCGCCACGGTGCTGATGTCCACGATCGCGTTTTCCGGCCAACGCTATTTCGAATACCAGATCGAAGAGGCGCGCAAGATCAGCCAATGAAGCCAGCCAACCCCGCGCCTTTCGCCTGATGAAAGCCGAGACTCAGGCGCGGAACATGAAATACGCTGCCCCGACCAGGCACAGCGCCGCCCAGATGTAGTCCAGCTTGAAGGGTTGCCCCAGGTAGAACACGGCAAAAGGCACGAACACGCTCAGGGAGATCACCTCCTGCATCACCTTGAGCTGGCCCACCGTCATCTGCTGGGCGCCAATCCGGTTGGCCGGCACCTGCAGCAGGTATTCGAACAGGGCAATGCCCCAACTCACGATCGCCGCGAAGAACCAGGGCTTGCTGGCCATGTTCTTGAGGTGCCCATACCAGGCAAAGGTCATGAACACATTGGACATGACCAGCAGCAGCGCGGACTGCAGCGGCACCGGAATGGACTGGATGAAGCTGTTCATGCCCCGCAGTCTATGCAAATTGACCCACAGGCCGCTCGGGTACGGGATAATCGCGGTTTTCCCGAACACACAGCTCTTTGCCCGCCCATGACCACGCCCACCAGCTCCAACAACGGCACGAACGCACCCCTCACCTACGACCAGGCCGGTGTCAACTATGACCTGATCGACCCGTTGAAGGTCGCGGCGCAACGTGCCGCCGCTGAAACCGGCGCCAACCTGGCCAGCCATGGTTTCTCGGAAGTGCTGGCTTCGCGTGGCGAATCCGCCTACGTGGTGGACGTGGGCCCGATGTACCTGGCCTCCATCGTGGAATGCCTGGGCACCAAGACGCTCGTGGCCGATGAAATGGCCACGCTGACCGGCAAGAGCTACTACGACAGCATCGCGCAAGACACCATCGCCATGGCCGTCAACGACCTGATCACCGTAGGCGCCACGCCCCTGGTTGTGCAGGCCTACTGGGCCGCAGGTGGCTCCGACTGGTTCGGCGACAAGATCCGCGCCAACGCCCTGGTGGCCGGCTGGAAAAAGGCCTGCGAGGTCTGCAATGTGGCCTGGGGTGGCGGCGAAACGCCCGCCCTGGCCGGCATCGTGGCCGATGGCCGCGTGGACCTGGCTGCCTCGTGCACCGGCATCATCAGCCCCAAGACCCGCCTGTCCGTGGGCGACAACATGGAAGCCGGTGATGCCATCGTGCTGCTGGCATCGAGCGGCATCCACGCCAATGGCCTGTCGCTGGCACGCAAGCTGGCCGAGCGCCTGCCCAAGGGCTACCTGACCGATATCGGCAATGGCCAGACTTATGGCGAAGCCCTGCTGGCCCCGACCACGCTGTACTCGCCCGTGACCGAAGCCCTGGCGGCCGCCGGCATCAACCCGCATTACTGCGCCAATGTGACCGGCCACGGCTGGCGCAAGCTGCTGCGTCACCCCAAGGCCCTGACCTACCGCATCACTGCCCTGCCCGACAAAACGCCTGTGCTGGCCTTCATGCAGAAGGAGTGCGGCCTGGATGACCACGAGGCCTACGGCACGCTGAACATGGGTGCCGGCTTTGCCCTGTACGTGGCCGCCGGCGACGCGCAGCGCGTGGTCGAGATCGCACAAGGTCTGGGCATTCCCGCCCTGGTTGCCGGCCGTGTGGAAGCCGGCCCCAAGCAGGTCGTGATCGAGCCCTTGAACGTGGTCTACGGCGCCGACGAACTGCAACTGCGCTGAGCCTGACGCAACGCAACCAGGCCAGGAGCCGGCATGGGCCAGATGATCACCTTCCAGCGCCCCGACGGCGGCCAGACACGAGGGTATCTGGCCGACGCTGGCCCGAACCGCCCCAGCGTGATCCTCATCCAGGAGTGGTGGGGCCTCAATGACCACATCCGCTCTCTGGTGGATCGCATGGCCGCCGACGGGATCACGGCCCTGGCACCAGATTTGTACCGAGGCCGCCTGGCCAGCACCGCAGACGAAGCCAGCCACATGATGAGCGGCCTGGACTTTGCCGACGCCACCCACCAGGACTTGCGTGGTGCCGCGCAGTACTTGGCGCAGCGCGGCAGCAATGTCGGCGTGATGGGCTTCTGCATGGGCGGCGCGCTCACCGTGGCCAGTGCGGTACATGTGCCGGGCCTGTCGGCTGCGGTGTGCTTCTACGGCATCCCGCCCGCTCGATTTGCCGATCCGGCGCAGATCCGCATCCCGCTTCAGGGGCACTTTGCCAGTGAAGATGACTGGTGCACGCCGGCTGCAGTCGACAAGCTGGAGGCTGCCATGACAGAAGCCGGCCAGCACCCTGACCTCCACCGCTACAAGGCCCAACACGCCTTCGTCAATCAGACTCGCCCCGAGGTCTATGACGCAGTTCGCGCCCAGCAAGCCTGGGATCGCTCCGTCACGTTTCTGAAGCAGCACTTGCTGACCTGAAGCTGCACGTGAAATCAGCGTGAAATAGTTCCAACCTCGCTGAGAAGTGGGGGCAGGCCGCGCATTTTCAACCTCAATTTTTCCAAGGGCCTGTCGATCTCCTCCTCGGGGATCAGGCGCCCCGGGCTGCCAGTTTTGCATCAGCCGCAATCAGTGAGTCGCCTGGCACATCAAGGGACGAACAATGGCTCAGGCTCGCGTACTGATCACGGACGACGATGACATGACCCTGGAGATGCTCGAAGCGGCATTACAGGATCGTTACCAGGTCACCCTGGCGCACAGTGGCAGAGAAGCCATCGACAAAGCGCACAAGGAGGCTTTCGATCTGATCGTGCTCGACGTCGACATGCCCGAGATGGATGGCTATGCCACTTGCACGGCACTCAAGTCGGACAGTGGTACGGCAGACATCCCTGTGTTGTTTCTGTCGGCCCGCGTCAACATCGAAGAACGCTTGCGTGGCTACCGAGTAGGGGGCACCGACTACCTGACCAAACCCTTCGATGTCATCGAACTGACGACCAAGATCGATCTCGCCGTAGAGCAACGGGTTCGCAACCAGTACCTCAACAGCCAGTTCGAAGAGGCCATGAACACGGTACTGACCACCGCCAACATGTATGGCGAAGTGGGTGTCGTGCTTGACCTTCAACGGCAACTGAGCAACTGCTACAACTACACCGACGTTGCCAACGCCTTCTTTGGCGCATTGAGCAAAATGGGCTTTGAGGGCTCGCTGCGACTGATGGGCCGCCAGGGCGTGGCCTCCCGCTCCGGCCAAGGCGAATGCACGGCTCTGGGCAACTCCATACTCGACCACATTGAAAAGAGCAGCGGCCCGAAGATCCAGGCCGTGGGCGACAACACCAGCTTCAACTACGGCAACGTGCTGATGCTGGTGCGCAACCTGCCCATGAATCCGCAAACCGGCCAATACCCTCAAGATGAACTCGATCGTCTGGCACGGGTGCGCGACAACGTGGCCTTGATGGCTGAGGGAATCGTCTCGCGCATGCGCGCACTGGATGTGGAACTGGAGAAGTCCAGTTTCGAACACACACAGAAGCTTGTGGCGGTCACGCGTGAGGCCCTGGTGGACATCTCGGCCCAGCAACATGCCAACCGCATGCACATGGGCCAGGTGTTCCAGCGCATGCATACAGAAGTAGAGCACTCGTTCATCCACCTCGGCCTGTCAGAGTCGCAGGAGGAGCACCTGTCCAACACGCTCAAGCGCTACATCAGCGAAGCCATGGGCGTCTTCGATCACAGCAACCAGATCGAAGCCCACCTCAACAAGTTGATTGAACGCCTCAATGGCTGAGCAAGCCAGATTGAAAGCAGTCAAAGGGACCGATGAGCCCCTGACGCTGGAGACCGTTCGCCAGCAGATTGACCAGTCCATCCTGCGCAACGTCAACATGACGATGCGCATCGGCGCGGCTGGCGGTGTGATGCTGGCGATCGGCCTGAGCCTGATGCCCAATCAGGAGCCACACATCCGTCATTTGCGGATGGCCAGTGGCGCTCTGTTTGCGGTCCTGGCCATCGCGGCCATGCTGATCAACCAGCGCTGGGGCCCCAGGGTCGCCGCCACCGCTTTCGCGATCTTCACCATGATCGTGAATTACGGGCTGGCTCTGGCATTGGGCACGGGCATCTCGTCTTCGGCTGGGGCTGTACCCGCTGCGCTCATCGTGGTGATGGGCTACGTGCACGGCCCCAAAGTGGGTGTTCTGGTAACACGGCTCTCCGTTGGCTGCGTGCTGGCCTTGCTCGCCGCGCAATGGTATGGCTTTATCCCCGGCATAGGCCCCACCAACACCCCGCCCGTGGCATCGTATGCCGTTGTGCTGATCATCGTCTTCATGGTGATCGACTCGACCATCACGCATTTCAGCCGCCTGTTCTGGAACGCCATGGCCACGATCGACAAGGCCCGCCAGGACCTGCAGGACAAGGTCGAGATGCAGGAGAAGACGCAGCGAGAGCTGGTCGACAGCAAGCAGCGCCTGGCCACCTTGCTGGACCACGCGCCCATGGCCGTGCTGATCTTCGACAAGGACACGGGGCGACTTCACTATGTGAACCATCACGCCCTGCAGGCCCATGGCGCCAAACGCACCAAGGACATTGGACGCCATCACCTGTTCACTGAAGACCCTTACACCCAGACCACATTTCTGGAGTACATCCACGCCACGCGAGACCACGGCGCACTGGAATTGCAATGGCGTACCGTCAAAAAAGATGGCGAATTCATCTGGTGGTCCGTCAAGCTCGACACCATCACGATTGACGACCAATCCTACGTCGTGGCGTTTGGGCATGACATCACCAAACGCCTGGAAGCCGAACAAGCGCTGATTGATCACCGTGCACACCTGGAAGAACAGGTCAAGGCCCGCACCGCAGAAGTGCTGGTCCAGCAACATCGACTGGAAACCGTGATCGAGGCCTTGCCTGTGAGCCTGACGATCAAGGACCGACAAGGCCGTTACCAGCTCAGCAACAAGGTCTTCGAGGAAGCCTCTGGTCTGAGCAAGGAGCTGCTGCTGGGCAACACGGCTGACGAGCTCTTCCCGCCCGCCATGGCCGAGCAGATCCGCGAGCACGATCACAATCTGCTCAATGGCACGGACATGGTCCGCTACGAGAACTCCCGCATGCGCCGCGACGGCAGTCGCCGCGATCATCTCGTGACCAAAGTACCCTTGCTCGATGCCTTTGGGCAGCCCGAGGCCATCCTCACCCTGGCCGTGGACATCACCGATCAGAAGACCATGCAGCGCGAGCTGGTCGACGCCAAGACAGAGGCCGAGCGACTGGCAAGGGTCAAGACCGAGTTCCTCGCCAACATGAGCCATGAAATCCGCACCCCGCTGCATGGCGTGCTGGGCCTGGCCCAGGTCGGCCAGAAATGCCCGCCTGGTGATCCTCAGGTTCAACAGATTCTGGAGCGCATCACCCGATCGGGGCGCCACCTGCTGGGCGTGATCAATGACATCCTCGATTTCTCCAAGATCGATGCGGGCAAGCTCACCATCGAAAAGTGCGCACTGGATCCGCGTCAACTGGCCGAGGATGCCGTGGCCATGGTGGAAGAACGCGCATCGACCAAGAGCCTGAGTCTCGATTTCCAGTGCGAAGGCGTGCCACCCGCCGTGATCGGCGACCCGCTGCGCATTCGTCAGATCCTGATCAACCTGCTGAGCAATGGCGTCAAATTCACCGAAAAAGGTGGCGTGACGCTCACCCTGTCGGCCAGCCACGGCAAGCTGTACTTCGCCATCAAGGACTCCGGCATCGGCATGCACCACGAGGCGCAGGAGCGGGTGTTCTCACCTTTCGAGCAGGCAGATGGTTCCACATCGCGCCGCTTTGGTGGCACCGGCCTGGGCCTGAGCATCAGCCGAAAGCTCGCCTTGTTGATGGGTGGCGACATCACACTCAACAGCGCCCTGGGAGAGGGCTCGACCTTCACCCTCGTGCTGCCGCTGGAAGAAGCCGATGCGACCAGCCTGCCTCATCCCGATGAGGGCCTGACCTCGCCGGCCAGCGCCGACATCGATACGCCTCGCCTGTCCGGCTTGCGCATCCTCGCCGCCGATGATGTGGACATCAACCGCGAGATACTGCTGGGCCTGCTGACCCAGCAGGAGGCAGAAGTTCATTGCGCTGAGAACGGCAAGCAGGCCCTGCAGATCCACAAGGAACAAGGTGCAGGCTATTTCGACATTGTGCTGATGGACGTGCAGATGCCCGTGATGAACGGCTTGCAGGCCACCGAACTGCTGCTGATGCGCGAGCCTGAATTGCCCATCGTGGCCTTGACGGCCCACGCCATGGCCGAAGAACGACAACGCTGCACGGACGCGGGCATGGTCGGCCACCTGGCCAAGCCCTTTGACGCCGACGACATGATCCGCCTGATCCTGCGACACAGCCGCAGCACACCCAAAGCGCCTGTTGCGGAGCCGCCACCCGTACCGCCCGTGCAACGGGAAGAAGCCTCCAGCAGCGCACAAGTAACACGCCAGGCTGATATGCCACCCGAAGCGGACCCCGGAGAGGCCGCGCTAGACATGGCCGGCGCCCTGAAGCGTTGCGGTGGTAAAGACGCGCTGCTGCGCAAGCTGATCACGCGATTCAGTGAAGAACAAGCGGATTTTGTGAGCCGTTGCCAGCAATTGCTCTCTGAAGACCCCGATCAGGCCAGGCGCGTGGCCCACATGCTCAAGGGCACTTCGGCCAACCTGGGACTGGAAGTGCTGTCGCGCCATGCCGGCGACCTGGAAAACGCCCTCATTGCGCAAGACACGCCCCTGGTCAGCCGCACGCTGATGACGCTCAACACAGCCCTGCAACAGCACATCACCCTGCTGAAACGGTGGCTGGCCGAACAGGTCCCGGCCTGAAGCTGCACGACATCGCATACAATCGCAAGTGACGGGCCTCCCCGCATGGGGGTGCGGCCAACCGGGTCAGGTCGGGAACGAAGCAGCCCTAACCGATTACCTTCAGTGCCGGGGTTCAGGCTCGTCACCCCAATTCCTGTTTTGATGCCCCCTGCGTCGCGGCCGGGACCGAACTTCCGCGAAGTTCGGGGCGCGTTCATCGCTCCACTCTCGCCCGCAACCCTGGCTCATGGCATCGACTCCGCTCCCTCCCGCATCCGCTCCCACCTCCGGTAATACCCAAGTCAGCATCGACCTGGGCGACCGCAGTTACGACATCCTGATCGGCGGCGGCCTGCTGGTGGCCGACACCTTTGCCGGCCTGCCCAAGTCGTCCAAGGCGCTGATCGTCACCAACACCACGGTGGGCCCGCTGTACACGGCCAAGCTTCGTGCCGCATTGGTGCCGCATCACAAGACCGTGCTGGACGTGGAACTGCCCGATGGCGAGCAGTACAAGGACTGGCCGGCCCTCAACCAGATCTTCACCAGGCTCCTGGAAGAAGCCGCCGACCGCAAGACCGTGCTGTACGCCTTGGGCGGCGGCGTGGTGGGCGACATGACCGGCTTTGCCGCCGCCTGCTACATGCGCGGCGTGCCCTTCGTGCAGGTGCCCACCACCTTGCTGGCCCAGGTCGATTCCAGCGTGGGCGGCAAAACGGCCATCAACCACCCGGCCGGCAAGAACATGATCGGGGCTTTCTACCAGCCCCAACGCGTGATCTGCGACCTCGACACGCTGGACACCCTGCCCCAGCGTGAACTGCTCGCCGGCCTGGCCGAAGTCATCAAGTACGGGCCTATCGCTGACGCCGAGTTCCTGAGCTGGCTCGAAGCGAACATGGACAAACTGCTGGCCCGCGACCGCGCCTCACTGATGCATGCCGTCAAGCGCTCGTGCGAGATCAAGGCCTGGGTTGTCGGTCAGGACGAAAAGGAATCCGGCCTGCGCGCCATCCTGAACTATGGCCACACCTTCGGTCACGCGATCGAAGCCGGCATGGGCTATGGCGCCTGGCTGCACGGCGAGGCCGTGGGTTGCGGCATGGTCATGGCCACGGATCTGTCAGCCCGACTGGGCCTGATCGATAAGGCCACCGCCCAACGCATCCGCACGCTGATCGAACGCACCGGGCTGCCCGTCAAGGGGCCGGACCTGGGGCCCGACCGCTACATCGAGCTGATGCAGGTCGACAAGAAGGCCGAAGGTGGCGAGATCAAGTTCGTGGTCGTGGGGCCGCTCGGCCAGGCCACCACACGGTCGGCACCAGACGCCCTGGTCCGCGACGTGATTGCCGCGCATACCCGCTGATCTACTTCTGAACAGAACAAACCGATGTGGTTAGCCCCTTACGCCAGTCAGCCTGAGCAAACAAGGGGGCGCCGCTTCCCCGAACCGCCCGCCCCCACGCGCAGCGACTTCCAGCGTGACCGCGACCGCATCGTGCACAGCACAGCGTTCCGGCGCCTGGTCTACAAGACCCAGGTCTTCCTCAACCACGAGGGCGATCTGTTTCGCACCCGCCTGACGCACTCGCTGGAGGTGGCGCAATTGGGGCGGTCCATCTCCCGCTCGCTGGGTTTCAACGAGGATGTGGTGGAAGCCATTGCGCTGGCCCATGATCTGGGCCACACCCCCTTTGGCCACGCGGGCCAGGACGCGCTCAACGAGTGCATGAAGGGGCACGGCGGCTTCGAGCACAACCTGCAATCGCTGCGCGTGGTGGACAAGCTCGAAGAGCGCTACCCCGGCTTCGACGGGCTCAACCTCAGTTTTGAAACCCGCGAAGGCATCCTCAAGCACTGTTCCAAAGTCCATGCCGAACTGCTGGAAACGCAAGAGCCCAACGGCGTGGGCCGCCGCTTTCTGGATGGCACCCAGCCCAGCCTGGAAGCCCAGTTGTGCAACCTCGCCGACGAGATTGCCTACAACGCCCACGACATCGACGATGGCGTGCGCTCCGGCCTGATCACCATCGAGCAACTGGAAGCCGTGCCCTTGTTCGTGCGCTTTCGCGACGAGACGCTCTCGGAGCACCCGCACGTCACGGGCAAACGCCTGCTGTTCGACACCATCCGCCGCATGCTGTCGCAACAGGTGTACGACGTGATCGACGCCACGCGCGCCAGGTTGGCCGAGCACATGCCGCTCACCGCCGATGAGGCCCGCAACTGCCCGCCGCTGGTGCGTTTCAGCCAGCCGATGCGAGAAGCCAGCACGCAACTCAAGCGCTTCCTGTTCAAGGAACTGTATCGTCACCCGCAGGTCAATGAGACCACCGCGAGGGCCAAGCTGGTGCTGATCGAACTTTTCAACGCCTACGTGGATCAACCTGAGTCGATGCCTGCGGATTTTGCGCGCCGCGACGACCTGCACCGCTCGGTCGCGGATTACATCGCCGGCATGACGGATCGTTTCGCAGTGCGGGAACACGAGCGCCTGACCGGGCGCAAGCTGTTCTGAACCCCGGACAAACCATGATGATCCCTACAATCAGCTGAATCGCGTCCGATACAAAGATCAGTTTCAGAGAGCACCATGGCGTTCACGTTCCCCTATCCGCATGCAAGCCGACTGGCCCTGGCTGCCGGTCTGGCCGTCTGTGCCCCGCTGGCACAGGCCGCCGTGCTGGATTTTGAAGACAAAGTTTGCGCCAGGAGCCAACCCATCTGCAACCTGGGTGATGTTTATCGCGCCAAAGGCTATGTCCTGAGCTATGCACCGGCGCCGGATGACGAACACCCCATCGGGTTTCATGTGGTGGGTCGCCAGTGGGCGCCCAATGTGGGTGGCAGCATCGCCATGCTGGCAAACAGTTGCAACGCCACCACCACGTTGGCCTCACAAGCCGGCAAGCCGTTTTCCGTGCTGACCATGGATCTGGCCGAAGCCAATGCAGACAGCCCTGCCCGCGTGACCTTCACCGGGCTCAAGACGGACGGCACGACCGTGCGGCTGGCTGTCAATCTGGACGGCAAGCCCGGATGGCAGCGCATCGTGCTGCCCGGAACGTTCTACAACCTGATTTCACTGCAGTGGGTCCAGGGCGACTGCGTCGACAACAAGTCGCACATGTTCGACAACATCCTGGTCATGCCAGGCATCTCGACGCGCTGAACTCGTTTCTCAGAACGTCAGCTCATAGCGCATGGTCACGCCATCGCGCTTGAAGCCCAGACGGTAGTTGTCGTAGCAGATTTCCGCACGGCGATTGAGGCGCAAGGCCCCTTGTTGCTGCATGGCCAGGCCCTGCACCTGACCGGAATCGGGCTCCCACTCGACGCGCAAATCCTTGAGTTGCTCGGACAGCAACTTGCCTACCAACCGCGCCAGCGTCGGCACAGCGGCTGCGCGAGGGCTGGAAGGAGGCTCCATGGCCTTGAGATGCGCCTGTACCGTACTGACCTGCTGTACCACTTCGGTGTCCGCATCTTCCGCGCGCGCAGTCACCATCATCGACATCAGTATCGACAACACCAGAATCAGTCGCACACGCATGGGGCTCTCCTGCATCGACTCGGTTTGAGCTTAGTACCTGAGATTGATTCTGCAATGGTGTGATCATGGGGTAAGCCTTCAGTAGCGCCTCGCCGGTGTCTCTATTTAGGTGTTGTCCCAGGCCCTGTTTCGGGGTTTGGCCCTCAAGTTCGACGCCACAATGCCGAGCACCTCTCCCACTCGGACTGCTCATGCCTCGCATTGCCCTGGTGATGATTGCACGCGACGAAGCGCGCTGCATCGTGCGCTGTCTGCGCAGTGTGCGTCCCTGGGTCGATGACATGATCGTGCTGGACACGGGTTCTACCGACCAGACCATTGCGCTGGCCCAGGCCGAAGGCGCTCAGGTTCACCACTTCACCTGGATCAACGATTTTGCGGCAGCGCGCAATGCCGCCCTGGCCTGCAGCGATGCAGACTGGAACCTGATCCTGGATGCCGACGAAACGCTGGACGAAGGCGGCCCTCTCATTGCCGCATTGCGCAGTCAGCAGCCTGACTTCATCGGCCGGATCGACGTACGCAGCAGCTACACCACGGATAGCCAGCAGCCCGCCCAGGCCGCATCCAGCTGGTTGCCCCGCGTGCTGCCCAAGGGCGTTCGTTATGAGGGACGTGTGCATGAGCAACCCGTGTCCACCCTGCCGCGCCAGGATCTGGCTGTGACCGTTGGGCACGACGGCTACATGCCCGCGCAGATGCTGTCCAAAGGCAGCCGCAACCAGTCCCTGCTCAAGCTGGCGGTGGCGGAGCGACCGCAGGATGCCTACCTGCACTATCAACTTGGCAAAGATGAAGAAGTGCACGACCGCTTCGACACGGCCTGGCAGGCCTACGCGCGTAGCCTGCAATTGCTGGGGCCACAAGCCAGGCGAGATCCCCCCTGGCGACATGACCTGATCCTGCGCAGCCTGTTCACATTGAAGGCCAAAGGGCAACTGGATGAAGCCATTCACCTGGCTGAAACCGAGATGCCAAACTGGCCTGATTCGCCAGATTTTTATTTCGTGCTCGGCGACGTGCTGCTGGACCTGGCCATGGCCCAGCCCGACCAGGCTGGCGACATCCTGCCCATGGTGGAAAACGCCTGGCGCCAGTGCCTGAGCATCGGCGAGAACCCCGCGCTGGAGGGCGCCGTGCATGGCCGAGGCAGCCACCTGGCTCGCCACAATCTGGACCTGCTGCTCGGCACCATGGCCGCGATCTGAAGGGGTCCAGCCTGCTCAGGCCGGGATTAATGCACTCTTCGCGCACCTGATTGGCGGATCGGCCCTGGGCGAAAAGCCCATCATGGCAGTATGAATGCACCTGCCACTTTCAATGCGCCCCCACCTGCCCTGATCGTGATCAGCGGTGGTGCGCCGGCCTCCACCAGCCACGAGCGCGCGGCCCGTGCGGCAGCACCCGCCCTGCAAAAGCTGCTGGCTGCCCTGCAACCCGCCGACCGCGTGCTGGAGCTGGGCTGTGGCCTCGGCGAACTCGCCCAGGCCTACAAGGCGCGCCATGGCGAATGCCACTGGGTAGGCGTCAGCAGCCATCCGGTGCAGCCTGGCCAGATGCATGCATCCGTCAACCAGACGCTGAGCGTGGACCTCCACGCCAACAGCATCCTGCACATTGGCGCCAGCTTCGACCTGATCATCGTCAACCGGCTGGAGCACCTGCCCAACGCCGCCCGCACGCTGGCCGAACTGGGCGAATTGCTGACGCCCGGCGGCAAACTGTTCGTGCTGGCCGAAAACCATGCCTGCCTGTCCGCCATGGCGCACCTCATCGAGGCTGACCCCTCCACCGGCATCGCCGCCCTGCCCGACGATCCGCTGGGCATGGACAAGGCTCACCCTCGCTTCCAGTCCCACTCCACCATCTTCAAACTGCTCCTGGACGCAGGTTGGACGCCATCGCTGGCGGACCACGTGCCCGAGCAAGGCGTGGACGACAAACTGGCCGCAGCCGTGCGCTACATGGGCGATGCACTGGGTGTCCCGCCCGGCTGCGCCGACCGCGTCCACCGCATGAAGCATTTCATCATCGGCTGTCAACGCCAGTTCGATGACGCCGTTGCGCCCTCTTCGCGTGCGTTGTTCGATGTGGTGGTGCCCACCACCAAGGAACAGCAACTGCGCGTCAACGTCGAACAATCGCCTGGCCTGCAAGAAGTACAAGCACGCATCATTTCCTACCGCCATGCGGCCACGCCAGCCGAAGCGCTCACCCAATCGCTGCAGCACGTTGGCAGCGACTGGGTGTTGCTGTGCCATCAGGACGTGTACTTTCCCAAGGGGTTTGGCCAGCGCCTCAACGCCCTGCTGTCCACCATCTCGGCCGAAGACCGCCCCAAGACACTGCTGGGCTTCATCGGCATGGGCGTCAACCGCCAGACCGAGCAGCCTGAAGCGGCCGGCTTTGTGATCGACCGCGTGAACTGTGCCGACCACGCTGAATCAGATGCCGTTGTGTCCATCGACGAGCTGGCCCTGGTCATTGCCAAAGACTCGCTGCATCAGATCGACCCCCACATCGGCTGGCACTTGTGGGCCACCGATCTGTGCCTGACCTCGATCTGCACCCACCGCGTGTTTCCGCGCATCGTGCGCATGCCCCTGTTCCACAACACGCAAAGTGGATGGCAGCTGCCCGAATCCTTCTACGACTCGGCGGAATACATCCTGCAAAAGCATTCGTCCTTCAGCACCATCCATTCGCTGTGTGGCGTCATCGATCAGGGCTTCGTGGCCCGACACCGGAGCACCAAGCCATGACCCAGATCACCACCCTCATCCCGGCCTACAAGAAGGAATTCCTGGGACCGCTGTTTCTGGCCCTGCGCCGCCAGAGCTTCAAGGACTTCAAGGTCATCATCTCGGACGACAGCCCGGGCGGCGTGATCACCGACATGATCCGCAACCGCCACTGGGGTGACCTGACCGCCGAGCTGAACATCACCGTGGTCCGTGGCCCGCAGAACGCGCGCCGCAACCACGAACAGTTGCTGGACCTGTGGGCAGGCCAGACCCCGCTGGTGCACTTCAACCTGGATGACGACCTCATCTACCCGGAGTTCTACCGCACCCACGTGGCCGCGCACATGGCGGCGCCCTGCTGTGCCTCCGTCAGCCAGCGATGGCTGAGCCATGACGACGGCGTGCCCGCCTGGACCCTGCCCCTGCCGGACTTCGTGCACGAGTGCAACGGCCACGTGCTGCAACCCACCACATCCGAGCTGTTCGACAGCACCGTGGGCACCTGCCAGAACTGGCTGGGCGAGTTGAGCAACATGGTGTTCTCGGCCGAGGGCGCGGCGATGTACCCACGCCCACCCACCAATGACCTGAGCTACTACGGTCTGCTGGATGTGGGCGCCTTGCTCAACGCCAGCCAGCACCTGCCCGTGACCTTCATCCGCGAGTACCTCGGCGTGTTCCGCCAGAACGATCAGCAAACCACCACAATCGGCACCCACAGCCACGGTGGCCGTGTGGGTTTCCTGGCCTGGGTGACCTATGCCCTGGCAGCATGGCGAGATGGCCACATCAGCCCCGAAACGGCCATTGGCGCCATCGGCAAGGCCACACAACGCATCGTGCACCACTTCCATGACGACACGGTCATGGCGGAATACTTCCACATGCTGGATACCCAGGCGGGCTCGCTGGACCAGCTCTACCTGGCCTACCGGACCTTCTGGCTGAAGCTGCTGGCCAGCAACCCAGGCACCAGCGCCGCCATGCCTGCACCCGCTGCCGCGGCTGGCAGCCGCAGCCCCCAAAGCGAGCTCGCCGACGCCACGATCTGAGCAGGACCCACGCGCATGAACACCAAGCCCCCCATCTATGTGACCCAGCCGGACTTGCCGCCGCTGGAGGAGTTCATGCCCTATCTCCAGCAGATCTGGGACAGCAAGATCCTCACCAATGGCGGGCCCTTCCACAAACAACTGGAAACCGAACTCGCCGAGTACCTGGGCGTCAACTACATCTCGCTGTTCACGAATGCCACGATCGCGCTTGTCACCGCCCTGCAATCGCTGCGCATCAGCGGCGAGGTCATCACGACGCCGTATTCGTTTGTGGCCACGGCCCATTCGCTGCTGTGGAACGGCATCAAACCCGTGTTCGCCGACATCGACCCGAACACCATGAACCTGGATCCGGCCAGCATCGAGGCTGCCATCACACCGCAGACCACGGCCATCATGCCGGTGCACTGCTATGGCCGCCCGTGCGACGTGGAAGCCATCCAGCGCATTGCCGACGACTACAACCTCAAGGTCATCTACGACGCAGCGCATGCCTTCGGCGTGAAGCAGCACGGCCAGAGCATCCTGCAACATGGCGACCTGTCCATACTGAGCTTCCACGCGACCAAGGCCTTCAACACATTCGAAGGCGGCGCGATCATCAGCCCGGATGCCCGTACCAAGCAACACATCGATCACCTCAAGAACTTCGGCTTCGTCAACGAAACGACCGTGGTGGCTACCGGCATCAACGGCAAGATGAGCGAGCTCAATGCCGCACTCGGCCTGCTGCAACTCAAGCACGTGGGCAAGGCCATTGCGCGCCGGCGGGAAATCGATGCGCTGTATCGCCAGTTGCTGACGGGCGTCAAAGGCATTCGCGTGCTGGAGCCGGCCGCCGACACGCAAGCCAATTACTCCTACTTCCCCATTCTGGTCGAGCCGGACTATCCGCTCAGCCGCGACGTGATCTACCAGCAGATGAAGGATGCCGGCATCTATGGCCGACGCTACTTCTACCCGCTGATCTCGGATTTCCCGATGTACCGCGGTCTGCCCTCGGCCCACGCCAGCAACCTGCCAGTGGCAAAAGCCACCTCGTCGAAAGTCATCTGCCTGCCTATCTACCCCGCGCTCAGCGACGAGGAGGTGGCCAGCGTAGCGGCCCTCATTCGCCATCCTCAACTGCCTCAGATCGCGCCTGCACCTGCACCAAGCCTGGACGCGCATCACGCAGGCACACCAGTCTGAACATCGGCCGAACAGGAACACACCATGCCGTATTGCTGCGTATGCGACCAGACCGTCTCCGCCTGGCTGCCATTCCCCCATGCCCACAACCGCAGCCCGCTGATGCAGGTACTCGACACGGTGGGTTCAGACCCCGATGTGTTCATGTGCCCGACATGTGGCTGCCATGACCGTGACCGCCATCTGTGGTTGTACATGCGGGCTTCGGGCGTCAAGAGCCAGCTGAAAGGCGCCAGCATCCTGCACATGGCGCCGGAACCTCATCTGGAGGTCCTGATCGAGGCGGCGCAACCAGCCAACTACATCCGTGGCGATCTTTATCCACAGCGCCCCCATTTGCAGCGCGTGGATCTGGAAGATCTTCCCTTTGAGGACAACAGCCTGGACCTCATCATCTGCAACCACATCCTTGAGCATGTGCACCATCCCGATGTCGCGCTCTCGGAGATCCATCGCGTACTCAAACCCGGCGGCATCGTGATCGCCCAAACGCCCTATGCGCCCAACCTCAAGCACACGCTGGAGATGAAGACCGTGCCGGATTCGCAAACGGCCCATCTGCTGTACGGACAAGCCGATCATGTACGTCTCTTCGGCGACGACATCAGGGACTACTTCCACGCAGCCGGACTGCAAGGAGACCTGCTGGCTCACCAGGCCTTGTTGCCAGGGGTGACCAAGACTGAGTTCGGTTGCAACGAGCGCGAGCCCTTCTTTGTGTTCTGGAAGGCCCGGCAGACGGTGGCAAACGATGGGGCTGACGTGCGCGATGAAGCGGCGTCATCACTGGCGGAAGCGGTATAGCGCCACCGATTGCAATCAATCCGACTCATGAGCAAGGCCCGCACGCAGCGGGCCTTTTCAATGGTGCATGCCTGTCGGCATCACACCAGAACGCGGCTGCGCATCTTGAACAAGGGACGGTTCATGAACTCCCCGACCTGGTTGTTGCGCGGCAGGTTGTCCTCACTGATGGGCTCGTAGACACGGCTGACGGGATTGGGCACGGTGACTTCTTCGATGACCCAGCTGTCACCAACACCCTGCGCCACGAAGTCGATCAACGCTGCCTTCTCGCCGCCGTCGAACAAGGGGCACCGCACATCGCCCTTCCAGTTGAAGCCCAGTTGCAGCACGAGCACGCGCGTGAGGCCAGCCATGTGGCGCAAACTTTTTATCATCTGCTCGCGGGCTGCATCCACGCTCAGGCTCTGATCACCGAAGTCATCACCCAGGTGGTGCAGCACGTTGAGGCAGTAGGTCACGTCGAAGGTCTCGGAGATCGGCGCCAGGAAATCAAAATAGCAAGCGTTCATGCGCAGGCGATCAGCCAGGCCGGCCTGCTCGGCGCAATGGGCCACAAATGCCGCATGCTCCTGGTTGCCCTCGTAGCAGGTCACATGCTGCGCACCGCTGTCGAGCGCGCCAAAGCTGAAATAGCCTGTGTTGGCGCCAATGTCCAGCACGCGCGCACCCAGCAGCGGCAGCGCCCGGTCGAAATAGGTCTGGCGCGCCACCTCCAGCTTGCCGGCAGGCAGATCACTGGTATCGCCCAGCAGCTTCGCGACCAGCGGATGCACCAGTTGGTAATTCGCATGCTTGCTGCGTTGCAGGTAGAGATCCTTGAGGGAAGGCGTCGAGGGCATGGTGGTCTCGTCCGTTCAATGGTTGTTCAGTGGCAGGCTTGCAGTGCCCAAGTGTCGTCACGCGCGTAAACGTCATGAACCGACAACAGCCGCTCACGCTCTTGCAGACTGATGGCCTGCCCTGCAGGATGCACGACACCACCGGGCTGGTGAGCGCCATAAGCCCAGGCATAACAGGCGTTTTCCGGCCGCTGTGCGGTGATCGTCGGCGTATCGAAACCCTGGTCGCGAGCAAACAATCGCAGGATGTCAGGGCATACATCGAGGGCGAGTTGCAGCGGCCCCCAGAAACGTGGATTCACTTCGATGTAGTACAGCCGGCCCCGAGATGCAATCACTTCCAGCATGAAGGCACCGTGGTAGCCCCTGGCGCGCAGGCCCTGGAACAGATTCAACTCATCCAGACCAGGATTGGCGCAAGGCCGGGCCAGCACGATGGACTTGCCACCGCCTTGCTGCATCAGGTTGACTTGCCAGAAGGATGCAAATTCGCCATCACGGGCGAGATATCCACACAGATAGTGGCTTTGCCCAGTGACGAAGTCCTGCGCGAAATAGGCGGCGCGATCCAGCCCGTGGAGCGCCTGTTGCAGATCATCATCCGTGCGGCACAGCAAGGGGTAGAGCACTCGCCCCTGGCTCACATTCTCATGCGGCTTGAGCACACAAGGCGCTTGCCAATGGCCTTCAGGCTGCGTGCCCGGCAGATACAGATCGGCGCACAGGCTGGTCATCAGGGCCTGGCTGCTGTGCTTGCCGGTCAGTTGCTCGTAGATGGCAGGCTCTGGCAAGCCAATGTACAGACTACTACCGGCCAGCTCGGCCCGATGGCTCAGAACAAAGTGATTGATGAACTCGGTGGTAGGGCAATAGACCAGCTCACCACCCAGGCTGCCCGCCAGTTGGCGCAGCCAGGGTACGGTCACCAGCTGATCCAGGCGATTGAACACCACCCGCTCGGCCCAACGTGTGCGGTGGATGGCGTCAGCTGCACCGGCTGCCACGATGACAAAGGGCAAACGCGCCTGCTCGAAGAACCGACACAGCGCCACCACGGCACGATCGTTGTGGCCGGAAAAAAGCAGGAAGCGGCGCTCATCAGCCATCAGGCACCTCAGGCAACCAGTCTGGCTGATGGCTCGGGTGCCAGTTGAGGCAAGTCATCCGGCACCGAGAAGTCCGCCTGCATGGTGCGCGCCAGCGTGCGTTCGTGCGCCGAGGTTTCCACCTTGATCAGCAGCACGTTCATGGTGGCGGCCTGCTCGCGCTCACACACCTCGTTGCGCTCGTTCATGTACTCGAAGCGGTCCACGTGGAAGCGATGCTCGAACCATCCGACCTGCCAGAACATCTCGCTGAAGTACAGCCAGGTCTTTTCGTTGAAAGCACGGCGATGGGTCGGATCCTGCCAGGCACGCATGGCCTGCTCATGTGATACCTGAACAATCAGCTTGCCGTGGGTCTTGAGCATGGCCAGACAGTTGCCCATCAACATGGGCAAGTCAGTGGCCTGCTCCAGGGCCGTGCTGGCGTAGATCAGGTCCACGCTGGCCGGCTGTACATCGATGGGGCCGGTCTGGGGTGTTTCACCTACGAAGGGCAAACCGATGGGCTGCGACAGATCGCCGATCACATCGGGCTGAACCAACTCGTCAACATCCACATTCAACCAGCCTGGCAGATAGTCGTTGCCGGAGCCGACGTGCACCCGCTTGGGGCTCCAGGGCGCCGACGGGCGTCGCGCCTGATGCTCACGGCCAAAGCCTGCAGCGAAAGCCAGCAGATCGGCATAGGCTTCAATCGGGTCCGCAGCTTCGAAGGCCTTGACCGCAGCGCGGGCCTCCTCGAAGAACGCGGGGGTTGCGAAATGCTCGCTGAAATATGCCTCCAGCTGATCCTCGCTCAGCCACAGCACGCTGTGCTCGAAGGCGGCGTGTGGGCGCGTCTGCTGGCGTCGCTCCGAGATGACGGGCGTCCCCAGTGACAGGCAGTGCGAGGCACGAGCCTGCTCAAACCGGCTGGTCTCGTAAAAATGTGCGTTGAACACAGCCTTGGCCTGCACGATATAGGCGTCGCGCTCAGGGCCATACAAAGCACCGTCGAACATGCTGACCTGCACACCCGTTGATTCGATGCGCTGGATCATCGCGCGGCGACGCTCGTTCATGCTGCCGATGAACAGCAAGTCGATGGGTCTATCCTCCAGCGGGATAGGTTCAGCCTGCTGCAGATAGGGTGCATGCAGGAAGGGCACCACCATCACTTCATCGGGGTGACGGGAATAGGCCTGGATGTTGTCATGGTCATAGTCCACCACGGCAGATGTCTGCAGGAGCGCCAGATAGTCGCGCGACACCGCCGCACCGCCCAGCCCCAGTTGCTCCAGGTTGACAAACACGCAGCTGTAACGCTCACGCAATTCAGCCTCGAAGCCCAGATGGGCCCCGAAAATGAAGTTGACGGCGTCATGGCGCAGACGGTTCTTGCCCATGGAGACTTCTGCCCCCATGCGCCGGAACTGGTGCCGGAAGTAGCGGGCCTGGTCCAGGAAGCCCAACGAGTGCACGTAGCCCTTGGGTTGAACGATGCTCAAGTGGATGCGGGGCAGTTCATTCATGACGGCGCTCCGGTTTCCGCTGGAGGAGACAAGTGAGGGAATCATGTTGTTTCTCCTTCAGCTCAAATGATCGGGGGACAGACCCTGGGCCTGGCGATCAGCCATGCGCCACAGCAGTTCACCAAAATCGCGGGCATAGGCATCACTGTCAAACAGAGGCGCCTCGTCGCGGGCGCGGTGCAGGCTGGCCCTGATGGCGTCACGCTGGGGTTGGTCTGCGGCCAACGCCTGTACTTTGGCCATGTAGCCATCCGCATCGTGGCTGATTAGATCAGGCAGCCCGACGTTGTGCAACAGGCTGGCGGCCACACGTTGCGCGAAGCTGTGACCTGCATAGGTCACCACCGGCACGCCGGCCCACAAGGCATCGCTGACGGTCGTGTGACCATTGCAGGGCCAGGCGTCCAGATAGATATCTGCCAGCGCAAAACGGCTGATGTGTTCGCTGATATGGACCTTGGGGGCGAACACCAGGCGTTGCGGATCGATCCCTCGCTTGGAAGCCTCCTGGCGCAAAACGTCCTCGGCCGAGCCCAGCCAGTTCAACAGCCACAACACGGCGTTGGGAATTCGATGCAGGAGTTCGCACCAGACGTCGAACACCTCGGGTGAAATCTTGAAGGGCTGATTGAACCCGCACAACACGATCGCATCGTCGGGCAAGCCGTGCGCCGATCGGCTATCTGGCTGAGGCAGAGGGCGCTTGCGATCGTTGGGCTGGTAGCAATGCGGCATCAAGGCCAGCTTCTCGGTGTAATGCGGTGCTTCGCTCAAAGGGCTGACCAGGGCATCGCCGATCATGTAGTCGATATACGTGGCGCCACTGGTGCCGGGGAAGCCCAGATAGGTGACCTGCACCGGTGCCGGCCGATAGGCAAAGATGCCCAGGCGACCATTGACCGTGTGGCCCTTGAGGTCGACCAGCACATCGATCTGATCGGCCCTGATCTGCTCGGCTACTTGCCGATCGCTCCAGTCGCCCACCTCCACGAACTGTGTGGACACCGCCTTGATACGCCGACGCATAGGGCTGTCTTCATCAGGGCCATGCGAATAGAGGTGCAACTCGAAGCGACCGGGATCCAGTTTCTCCAGGACCTCGGCCAGCAAGATGGTGGTGGCGTGATGGTGAAAGTCGCAAGAGACCATGCCCACGCGCAACCGATCCGGCATGGCACGCAGCGGCTGGGGTGCCAGCGGCTGGACGCCATGCGCATAGTAATTGGCACAGGCCTGAGCGGCCTTCAGCTGCCGGCCTACGTCACCGTTGAGGGTCACGGCGGCAAACACGGAAGACCAGCAGATCGAATCGGGCTTCAAGTCATCCAGCAATCGGTTGACCTCGCCCATCTCGCGCTCGGCATCGTCCCACTGGCACAGCTCACGGCGGATGAACAACATCAGGCTGCGTGCGGCCAGATCACCACCGGCCAGGTCCATGGCCAGCGCGGTGGTCAGGCATTCGATGGCCTCGGCCTTCATCCCCACGGCGTTGAAGCACAAACCCAGTCGGTAGTGGCTCATCGCGTGTGTCACATCCAGGGACAACGCTTCGAACAGCACGTTGATGCCTTCTTTATAGCGTTGTGCACTGAAGAGTGTGTTGCCCAGTATCTGCAGGTACTCGGCACTGGGGCGCAAGCCTTCCGGCATCTCCATCATGAAGGAGGCTGCCTCGCTGTGGCGACCGACTTGCGTCAGACACTCTCCCATGAACTGACGTGCCAGCAGATTGGCAGGCTCCTGCTCCAGGATGCGGCGCGTGTGCTCGATGGCGCGATCGGCTTGTTGAGACCTCAACAAGGCACGGGCCAGATTCAGCCGAAACAAGGTGTCAGAGGGTGCCGCCTTGCAGGCCTTGTCGAACTCCTTGACCGCCCCCTGCCACTCCCCCTTCTTGCTGAAAGCCAGGCCGTGCTCCCAATGTTGGTGAGCCTGCTTCAGAAGTCGTGCCTGCTGGCCGAAAACAGCTTGTGTCGAGGTTTGCATGGCGGATGACACCCATTTCATAAGGAAGAGGTGCCGTCAGTCTAGACATCAGCGGTTCCCATGGGGATCGGAGATGAACAGCAAAGCAATGTCATTTCTCTCGACACTATTTCACGAAAGCTGGTTTTGCAAATCACTCAAGTCCACACAAAGGGGCGCCGATATGCAAAGCAACGGTCTTCAAGAATGGGTCCGTGGTCCGGTTAGCCGGCCGATGTTTCTGGTGGCAAGACGCCACTTCGGGCAATGCGGTTGACTAGCGACGGTCTGGCAGTGCGGTAGCTGTATCACCGCGTTTACATGCCGGCGCTATCTGCCGGGAGTTTTGCAACCATAGGAGAGCACCATGCCTTCAGTTATCAATACCAACCTGCTGTCGATGAACGCACAGCGCAACACCAGCGTTTCGCAAGCTTCGCTGACCACTTCCATGCAACGCCTGTCCTCCGGCTTGCGCGTCAACTCCGCCAAGGACGACGCCGCCGGTCTGGCGATTGCAGAACGCATGAATGCACAGGTTCGCGGCATGAACGTGGCCATGCGCAATGCCAACGACGGCATCTCGCTGGCGCAAACCGCAGAAGGTGCACTGGCCAAGGTCGGCGACGCCCTGCAACGTATGCGTGAACTGGCTGTCCAGGCTCGTAACGCATCCAACAGCTCCAGCGACAAGGACTCCCTGAACAAGGAATTCCAGCAACTGTCGTCTGAAATCAAGCGTGTGATCGGTGGCACCACCTTCAACGGTCAGACCATCATCGGCTCCAACGCCGGTGGCAAGGACTTCCAGATCGGTGCCAATACGACCAGCAATGACACCATCACGGTCACCACCGCCAACATGAACAACGATGCCAGCATCACGGCTGTGACTGGCGCGGCATCGAAGATCGACAGCCAGCAAAATGCGACGGCCATCAAGACGGTGATCGACAACATTGACGGCGCCATCGACAAGGTCAACTCCGAACGCGCCATGTACGGCGCCACGCAGAGCCGCTTTGACTCGGTGATCTCGAACCTGCAGGTGTCGGTCGAGAACCAATCCGCCGCTCGCAGCCGCATCATGGATGCCGACTTCGCGACAGAAACGGCCAACCTGTCACGAGCCCAGATCCTGCAACAGGCTGGCAACGCGATGATTGCGCAGGCCAACCAGCTGCCACAGCAGGTTCTGTCTCTGCTGCGCTGATATATCAGTGCGTATCGCCGAAAAAACTCGGCGATCTCCTCTGTCAACGCACTTCAAGCCGCCTTCGGGCGGCTTTTCCTTTTCCAGTTTGGAATAGGCCCCTGATAGGGCCTTTATTCGCACTTTTGGTTCTCGAAAAAACTCCGAACATCCATACCACTGGCTGAAGGAATTTTTTTGGACTCCTTCGGCGACAAGCTGAAGGTCGGCGACATCGCCGGAAGTCTGACGAATTTTTAGGAGTGCGTTATGCCTCAGACGATCAATACGAACTTGAACTCGCTGAACGCTCAGCGCAACCTCAACACGTCGCAGATGTCACTGTCCGTATCGATGCAACGGCTGTCATCGGGTCTGCGAGTCAACTCCGCCAAGGATGACGCTGCCGGCCTGGCTATCGCCGAACGGATGAATGCGCAAGTCAAGGGCATGAACGTCGCGGCACGCAATGCCAACGACGGCATCTCCCTGGCGCAAACTGCTGAAGGCGCCCTGGGCAAGGTCTCCGACGCCCTGCAGCGTATGCGGGAGCTGACGGTTCAGTCCCGCAACGCCTCGAACAGCTCCAGCGACAAAGATTCCCTCAACAAGGAATTCAAGCAGCTGTCGATGGAAATCGTTCGGGTGCTGGGTGCCACGACCTTCAACGGCAAGGACATCCTGGCCTCCGGCGCCGGCGCCCTGGACTTCCAGATCGGCGCGAACACCACAACGAACGACCTGATCACGATCTCGACGGCCAACATGCTGACCAACGCCAGCATCACGGCGGTCACCGGCAACACTGTCTCGATCGGCAGCGACGCCAACACCACCGCGCTCAAGAATGTGATCGACTCGATCGATGGTGCGCTCGACAAGATCAACTCCGAACGCGCGGTCTACGGTGCCACGCAGAGCCGCTTCGACGCCATCATCTCCAACCTGCAGGTGGCGGCTGAAAACCAGACCGCTGCACGCAGCCGGATCATGGATGCCGACTTCGCTGTAGAAACCGCCAACCTGTCGCGGGCTCAGATCCTGCAACAGGCCGGCAACGCGATGGTGGCGCAGGCCAACCAGTTGCCACAGAACGTGCTGAAGCTGCTGGGCGGTTGATCCCCCTCATGAACGCAGGGACAACAAGCCGGTTGCTCAAGTCCTGACGTTTCATGCCGAATTACACGATGTCCGGCCCTGACCGGACATCGGCATTTCATGCCCGATCCGGCATGAGCGGCGCAAAAGGAAGATCAACATGACCACCACTTCGGGATCCGCCTCCATCACCTCCCTGGGTGTGGGCAGCGGTCTGCAGGCAGAGTCCATCGTGACCAAGCTGGTTGCGCTGGAGCGTCAACCCATCTCCCTTCTGCAGAACGCCGCAGACAAGATTCAGTCGAAGATCTCCGCATTCGGCCAGGTGCAGTCGGCCATGTCCACGATGAAGGATGCGGTGCAAAGACTCGCCAACCCCGACATCTGGGGCAGCACCACCTCGTCTTCGTCAGACACCAGTGTCGTGAACTTCACAACCTCGTCCGGTGCGGCCACTGGCAGCTACGCCGTGTCGGTCTCGGCGCTGGCCTCCGGGCAGTCGGTCGTGACCAACACGGCGCTCAGTGCCGGTACGTCCACGCTGGGCAGTGGCACGCTCACCATCGACCTGGGCTCGCTGAGTGGCACCACACTCACGCCCAGCAAGACCACCACGGTGAGCATTGGCGCCACGGACACGCTCGAGACCATTCGCGACAAGATCAACGACGCCAGTGCAGGCGTGAGCGCCACCATCGTGAAAGACGCCAGTGGTGCGCGCCTGGCCATCAGTTCCAGTGCCACAGGCGCCGCCAATGCCTTTCGCATCTCGGTGGCCGACACGGGCGATGGCGACGACACCAACAATGCTGGCTTGTCCGCACTGGCTTACGACCCCGCGGCTTCAATGCCAGGTACGACCAAGACGCAAACTGCCAAAGATGCGTCAGCATCGATCAACGGGGTCGATGTCACTTCCAGCACGAACAGCTTTTCTGACGTGTTGACCGGCATCAGTTTCACCGTGGGCAAGGTCACCAAGACCAGTACCACCGATGTGCCCCCCGTGGTCACCGACAACCCGGCCACCGTCACGGTCAAGCAGGACAACGACACCATCACGAAGGCTGTCAACGAATTTGCGACGTCGTATTCATCGCTCATCACCTTGCTGCGTAACAACACGAAGTACGACGACGCCACCAAGACAGCCGGCACCTTGCAGGGCGACGGCACTGCCGTAGGCATCCTCAATCAGTTGCGCGCCATGGTCGGCGGCACAGCTGGCAACTCCAGCATCTTCACGACCCTGTCGTCGATCGGGGTGGAAGTGCAAAGCGGCGGCACCTTGACGGTCAACAGCACCAAGTTGACCAATGCGTTGGGCAAACTGACCGAAGTGAAAAAGCTGTTCGCCAACGCCAATCTGACCGACAGCAGCCAGGACGGCGTCGCCACCAAGCTGCGTACACTGGCCAGCAACATGCTGGGTTTTGACGGCGCACTGACAAGCCGAACCGCAGGCCTGAACAAATCCATCCAGAACAATCAAAAGCGCCAGGACGAACTGGACTCTCGTGCAGCACTGTATGAAAAACGCCTGCGTGCGCAATACACAGCCCTGGACCAGAACATGGCCGGCCTGACCAGCACCAGCAACTACGTGACACAGATGATCACAAACTGGAACAAGAGTTAGTGACATTTTCCCGCTAGAGCCCTCAAGAAGGCGCTGATCCAGCCGAAACCCAAGACAAGCGGTGTGCCGCGAATGGCAAGGGGCCATTCCCAACCGCATGTGACAGGTGAGATGAGGCGATAGGACAGCACCATGGCTACCGTAGGCTCAGCATCAAGAGTTGACGGCGTTGACCTTCAGTTGATGGTCAACGCTTCGGCCTTTGCGCGCCCGCAAGCAGGTACAGCCACAGCTCGGACCACCGATGCCGAGCCCGACACCCGCATTTCGTCTGCCGGCAAGTTGCGCAGCGCCACATCAGCCGTGCTGGACGCTGCTGCCCAGCTCAACAAGAGCCAGACCTGGCAGGCGACCAAGGCCACCTCGAACAACGAGGCCCTGGTTCAAGCTGTAAGCGACAAAGCCGCACCAGGCGACTACGCCATCAGCGTGGACGCCCTCGCCACCGCGCAAACCACCACGTCGGCCAGCTTTTCATCGCTGTCCACGGTGGTGGGCATAGGGACGCTCGACTTGCAACTGGGCACTTGGAACAGCTCTACCAGCACCTTTGCCACCAATCCGAACTGGCCCAAAGCCAGTGTCACCTTTGGTCCCAAGGACACCTCACTTGAGCACATCCGAGACAAGATCAATGCGGCCGGCGTCGGCGTGATTGCCACCGTGGTCAGTGATGCGACCGGATCCAGACTGGTTCTGCGCTCCACCTCAACGGGCTCAGGCAACGGTTTCAAGGTAGAAGCCGAACCCACCAACAAAGGCGACGACAAGGCCGCCCAAACCCTGGCCGCCATGGGATTCAACCCGGCACAGGTCAGTGGCGGTGCGGCCTTGACACAACCCGGCCAGGACGCCAGGATCAAAATCGACGGACGAGAGGTTCAGTCTGGTCAAAACCTGATTGAAGACGAACCAACTGGCCTGACCTTGCGGCTCAATGGCCAAGAGGGCGGCTCTGCGACGATCCATGTCGAAACCGACACACAGGCCATGGCCAAGGACATCCAGTCTTTCGCGCACGCGTACAACAACATGGTGTCGCAACTGGCCCAATCCGATCAGTCGCCCGATGACAGCAGCGTGCTGGATGCCCGTGCCATCCAGCAAAGCATGCAGGAAGCGTTCAGTTCAAAGGGCAAAACGCTCACGCCGTCAGGCTCACAGTTCAAGGACATCGGAATGCAATTGGCCCCCGATGGACTGCTTTCCATCGACACAGCCAGATTGAACCAGTCGCTTGAACAAGATCCTGGCAAGGTTGAACAACTCTTCGACGCTGCCGGTGGAAAAGAACAAGCCTCTGGCATCGCCGCGCGGCTGCTGGCCCTGTCAGGCAGGCAGGCCGAATCCAGCGAGCAGACCAGCGCGAACGGACCAGGCGCTCAGCAGCGTAGCGAAACCGCGTCAACCGCCGGAACGCTCTACAGACAGCGCCTGCTTGAACAGTACGCCGCGTCGTCCACGCACGAGGACGAAAACGCGATGTCGGCAAACGAGGCCTGAAAGCCGCCTATTTCCTGGGATCACATCACGCCCAGGAGTTCAAGCTGCCGGGGGTGATGCCGATAAAGCTCATAACGCTGAATTCAGCATTACCCAAGAGTTCCAGATGTACGCCACTGCTACAGGTTCTTCTGCCAGTATGTTCAGTTCCAAACAAATGAGCAGCGTGTATCGCCAAATTGACATCGAGACCGGTGTCAGTGGCGCCTCGTCTCATCAGCTGATCACCCTGCTTTTCAATGGTGCACTCGACAGCATCGCCCAGGCCAAGGGCGCCATGCAGGCTCGCAGCATCGAAGCCAAATGCTCGGCCATCTCCAAGACCGTGCGCATCGTCGATGAAGGCCTCAAGGCCGGACTGGACATGCGCGCCGGCGGCGAACTGGCCCAGCACCTCAATGACCTGTACGGCTACATCGTCATGCGCCTGACGCAAGCCAACCTGCGCAATGACATCAATGCGCTGGATGAATGCGCCAGGCTGCTGACCCCGATCCGAGATGCGTGGGTGACCATTGCCCCCGCCGATGCCACTGTTGTCCGCGCAGCCATGGAGGTGCATGCATGAACGCCCCTGAATTGATCACTGCGCCCGACGAAGACCTGATGAACGGGAACCTGTTGAGCTACTACGAAGCCATCGAACACGCCAGCCTGGACATGCTCAACGCCGCCCGCGCCGGCGACTGGGACACCGTCGTCAAGCTGGAAGGCGCTTGCGCCGTGCTGATCGCCCAACTCAAGCACGCCTCCGACGAGCTCCCATTGGGCCCCGATGAGGTCGCCCTCAAGAGCCGCATCATGCAACGCATCCTGGTCAACGACGCCGAGATCCGCAATCTGGCGGAGCCCTGGATCAATGATCTGAGCCGCATGATGGGCAATGCCACTGATCCCACCAAGATGCACTGAGCATTGAAGGGACACCATGCCGGGTTCACGCGCCGAAGCCGCAGCACTGGACGACTACCGCATCACGTCGGAAGTCGAAGTGCAAGCCTATCTTCAGCAACTGCTGGATGCACGTGCGCTGGTGACCCTCAGTGGGCCCAACGGTGACAGCTACACGACCTTGATGTGGTCAGCCGACAATGGTCGAGACACCTTGTGCTTCAGTGCCGAAGATGGCGACGCACGCCTGGATGCGCTGCTGGAGTCTGGCGAGATCGTGGCAGTAGCCTACCTGGACAACATCAAACTCCAGTTCGATCTGGAAGGCGTGGTGCATGTCAAAGGCGGGCATCACGCTGCACTGAACGCACGCTACCCACGCGTGCTGTTTCGCTTTCAACGACGATCGGCATTTCGCGTGCAGCCACTGGCCGTCAAGAGCCCTGTCGCGCGTTTTCGCCACCCGGCCATGCCCGACATGCAGCTCGCCTTGCGCGTACTGGATGTCAGTCTCAGCGGGGTTGCACTGTTTCTACCGGACAACGTGCCAATGATCGCCGCAGGCGTCAAGATCGGCCAATGCCACCTGGATCTGGACGATGACACCAATATGGAAGTCTCGCTGTTGATCCACCACGTCACCGCCATACACCCGGAATCCAAAGGCGCACGCCTGGGCTGCGAACTGGTCGGCATGGACTGGAGCGACCGGCGCCTGCAGCACTACATCAACCAGACGCAAAAACGCCGTCTGGCACTGCTGGCTGACAAGCGTTAAGGAAAGCAGGCGCCCGGGCTGATAGCATCGGCCCATGACCGCGACTGTTTCTACCCCCTCGTCTCCTTGGGTGATCGCCACCCGTGAAAGCCGCCTGGCCCTGTGGCAGGCCGAGCACGTCCGTGACCTGCTGCAAAGCCGCTTCGGCCGCCAGGTGGACCTGCTGGGCATGACCACCAAGGGTGACCAGATTCTTGACCGCGCCTTGTCCAAAGTGGGTGGCAAGGGCCTGTTCGTCAAGGAACTGGAAGTCGCGCTGGAAGAAGGCCGCGCCGATCTGGCCGTGCATTCGCTCAAGGACGTGCCCATGGAGATGCCCGAAGGCTTCATCCTGGCAGCCGTGATGGAGCGCGAAGACCCGCGCGACGCCCTGGTGTCGAACAAGTACGCCCGCCTGGCCGATCTGCCGCAAAGCGCCGTTGTGGGCACGTCCAGCCTGCGCCGCCTGGTGCAGTTACGCGCTCGCCGCCCGGATCTGCGCATCGAAGCCCTGCGCGGCAACCTCGACACCCGTCTGCGCAAGCTCGATGAAGGCCAGTACGACGCCATCGTGCTGGCGGCCGCCGGCCTCAAACGCCTGGGCCTGGCTGATCGCATCCGCGAAGTGATCGACACCAACGACATGCTGCCCGCTGCCGGTCAGGGCGCCCTGGGCCTGGAAATCCGGACGGACCATGCTGACCTGGGCCCCGCACTGCTCAAGCTGGCGCACGAGCCCACCTGGCTGGCCACCCTGGCCGAGCGCGCCGTGTCCCGCGCCATGGGCGGCAGTTGCTCCATGCCATTGGCTGCCTTCGCCGAATGGCGTGGCGACACCCTGGTGCTGCGCAGCCTGCTGGGCCACCCCGAGCACGCCACACTGGTGCAAGCGCAGACCGAGGGTCAGCCGCGCAGCCACGCCGAGGCAGAAGCGCTGGGCCAGGCCGTGGCCGCCCAGCTCAAGGCGCAGGCCGGCCCGCAATGGCTGGCGGCACTTTGACATCCACACCCGCCCAAGGCCTGCAGGTTCTGGTCACACGGCCAGAACCGCAAGCCAGCATCTGGGCAGCCGACCTGCAATCCAACGGGCTGGACGCTCACGCCCTGCCGCTGATCGCCATAGGCGGGCCAGCCGACCCAACGCCGGTCGCGCAACTCTGGCAGAACCTGGCCTCTCAACGCCTGTTCATGTTCGTGAGCCCGGCAGCGGTGCACTGGTTCTTTCAGATGCGCCCGCATGACGCACGATGGCCGGCCGGCACGCTGGCGGCCACGCCAGGCCCCGGCACAGCAGCCAGCCTCATGGGCGCAGGCGCCGAGACCGGCCTCACGCAAGCGCAGATCATCTGCCCGGACGCCTCGGCCGAACAGTTTGATTCCGAAACGCTGTGGCCTTTGCTGGCCACGATGAACTGGCAAGGCCAACAGGTGGTCATCATCAGCGGCGGCGATCAGCAAGAAGCCAAAGGCCGCAACTGGCTCAGCGATCAATGGCGTGCAAAAGGTGCCAGCGTTCAATCCGTGCTGACCTACCAGCGCGCCCCTGGTGATTGGTCGCCCGCCCAACAGGCCCTGGCCGCCCAAGCACTGCAACACCCCGAGGACCACACCTGGCTGTTCAGCAGCTCCCAGGCCATTGACCACCTCGTTCAACACCACCTACCCGCGCACGGCCTGGCGATGCCAGACTGGTCTGCCGCGCGGGCGGTGGTCACGCATCCGAAAATCGCCGAGCGTTGCCAGCAACTGGGCATCCGGCGCATCACCTCGACCCGACCCACCCTGTCTGCAGTGGTGGAAGCACTACGATCTCCCGAGTAAGCGGGCTTGCATACACTGTCTTCTCGGGTGAAATCCAGGCACGTCGATACAATGATTTCACTGTGACCGACACCAGCGCCCCCACCAACCTCCCCACGCCCATCGAGGTAGAGCCCTTGCCGCTCGACCCGCAGGGCGATTCCGACGTTCCCGCCGGCTGGGTACGCTGGGCCGTTGTCATCCTGAGCGTGGCCACGGCCGGCGCCGGGTGGGTCGCCTGGAACACGCAGAAAAAAGTGCAGTCACTCGAACAGGAACTGGTGCGCCGGCAAATCGACAGCCAGGGGCAGGCCACCGAGGCCCGGGTGCTGGCTCGCCAGGCCCAGGAGGCCGCACGCGAAGCCACCGCCCGCTCGACCCTGCTGGAGACGCGGATCACGGAAGTGGCCCTGCAGCGCAGCCAGGTTGAAGATCTGATCAAGACACTGAGCCTGTCGCGGGATGAAAACCTCGTGGCCGACATCGAAGCCGGCCTGCGCGTGGCCAGCCAGCAAGCCAACCTGACCGGCAGTGCCGAGCCCCTGATCACCGCCATGCAGTCCGCCGATGATCGCCTGGCTCGCGCCCGCCAGCCGCGCCTGGACAACATCCGCCGCGCCCTGGCCAAGGATCTGGACCGCGTCCGTGCCACCCGCGTGGCCGACACCAGCTCCCTGACCATCCGACTGGATGAGGCCGCCCGTCTGGTGGACGAAGTTCCCCTTCTCAATCAGCCGGAAGCCACGATGCCGCCCTTGCCCAAGGCGGAAGCGGCACCCAAGCCTGTGCCCGCTGGCAAGGCCGGTGGCAAGAACAAGAACGCCGCGCAGGCTGCAGCCTCCGCCTCAGCACCTGACGCCGCTACCGACACCTGGGGCAGCCATGTGCTCGACTGGACCAAAGGCGCCGCTCAGACTTTCTGGAACGAGACCCGTGGCCTGATACGCCTGACGCGCATCAACCGCCCCGAAGGCATGCTGATCTCCCCCGATCAGGGCTTCTTCCTGCGAGAAAACATCAAGCTGCGCCTGCTGAACGCACGTCTGGCCCTGCTGAGCCGCCAGAACACCGTGGCGCTGGCTGATTTGCAGAACATCCAGGCGACCGTGCCGCGCTACTTCGACCTGCAGTCGCGCAAGACGCAATTGCTGCAATCGATGCTGACGGACGTGGCCGCCCAGAGCCAGCAGATCACCGTGCCCCGCCCCGACGACACCCTGGCCGCACTGGCCACGGTATCGGGCGGCCGCTGAGCCGCAGCGAGGACGCCCCGACATGCGCTCCATCGTCTGGTTCCTGGTCCTGGCTGTGGCCGCCGTGGTGGGCGCCACAGCCCTGGGCGCCAATGACGGCCTGGTTACCATCTACTGGCTGGGCTGGCGCGCCGACATCTCGCTCAACCTCTTCCTGCTGGGCCTGGTGCTGATCTTCCTGGCCATCTATTCGCTGGTGCGCGGCCTCGACGGCCTGCTGGCCCTGCCCGAACGTGCCAAGCGCTGGCGCGTTTCCCAACGTGACAAGTTGGCCCAGGCCGCCCTGCGCGAAGGCCTGGCCTTGTACATGGCCGGCCGCTACACCCGCGCCCACAAGGCCTGCCAAAAGGCTGTGGCCATCCAGGCAGACACACCCGAACTCACGCTGGACGCTGAATTCACGGCGCTGGCCCACCTGCTGTCGGCGGGCAGCCTGCACCGCCTGCAGGACCGCAAGCGTCGCGACGAACACCTGCAACGCGCACTCGATCTGTCGCGCCTGACCCGCAAGCCTCGCGCCACGGAAGAAGGCGCCCGCCTGCTCGCCGCCGAATGTGCCCTGGACGACCGCGACGCCCGCCGCGCCCTGCATGATCTGGCCGAACTGCCTCCTGGTGTGGCCCGCCGCACGCAGGCCCTGCGCCTGAAGCTGCAAGCCACCCGCCTGGCACGTCAGCCGGTTGAAGCCCTGAAAACAGCCCGCCTGCTGGCCAAGCACCAGGGCTTCACCAGCTCCGCCGCGGAAGGTCTGCTGCGCACACTGGCTGTGGAAACGCTGGATTCGGCGCGTGACGCCGATCAGTTGCGCGCCTTGTGGCAAAACCTCGACACCAACGACCGCAAGGACCCGATGGTGGTGGCCCACGCGGCACGCCGCATGGCCGATCTGGGTGCGCAGATCGAAGCCCGTCAATGGTTGGCGCCCTTGTGGGACCGCATCGGTCAACAGACACCCGAAGCCGTCGACGCCCTGTCCAATGCCCTGGCCCACAGCCTGCTGGGGCTGGAGGCCGACTGGCTGCCCCGCCTGGATGCCACCACACAATCGGCCCTGCGCAACCCCAGCCTGGCATTGACGCTGGGCCTGGCCCTGTCGGAGCGCCAGTTGTGGGGCAAGGCGCGCGGCATGCTGCTGTCTGCCGCCAACGACCTGCAACTGGATCTGGAACGCCGCCGCATGGCCTGGGCCAAGCTGGGGCAACTGGCCGAACGCGAACACCGCGCAGAAGAAGCCGCACGCTTCTACCGCCTTGCCGCCCTGCCGGAACAACCCTGAACAGGGTCGTTCACACGCAAAAAATGACGAGCTGTTTACACATGCTCGTAAACCATGCTATAGTCTCACTTCTCGGCGGCTGTAGCTCAGTTGGATAGAGTACTTGGCTACGAACCAAGGGGTCGTGGGTTCGAATCCTGCCAGCCGCACCAGTTATCACTCATCGTGAAGAACCGGTAGCCGAGAACATTTTTAGCGGCTGTAGCTCAGTTGGATAGAGTACTTGGCTACGAACCAAGGGGTCGTGGGTTCGAATCCTGCCAGCCGCACCAGAACATACGTTCTAGACGAACAGCCTGAAGGCCAACGCTTTCAGGCTGTTTTTCTTTGTGTCACGCTCAGCTCAGGACGAGCACAGCTTGCTGACCGCCTCGATCAACTGCGAAGGCTGAAACGGTTTGACGATCCAGCCCCGCACGCCGGCAGCCCGGCCTTCGGCCTTGATCTCGCTGCGCGACTCGGTGGTGATCATCAGGATTGGCGTGAACTTGTGCGCGGAAGCTTTGGCCCGCTTGGCAAACTCGATGCCGTCCATGTGAGGCATGTTGATGTCACAGATGATCAGGTCCAGTTTCGGTGCCGCCAGCTTGGTACAGGCATCCCTGCCGTCAACGGCCTCGATCACCGTGTAGCCGGCCTTGGTCAGGGCCATGTTCACCACCTGCCGGAAGGTGCCTGAATCATCCACGACGAGAACTGTCTTGCTCATGTTGACCCGCCAATTTATGAGTGGGGTGAGAGGATTGACCGCACCGTACATGTTCCCCCAGGCAAGTCAAGCCCATCCAAACAACAACAAGACTGGTCCAGCGCATATCCGTCGATTGATCACGCACTGTCCTGCTGAACCTGTTCGAGCCAACTCGCCCCCCCCGGCCGCAATCATGCCGGGCGCCGGAGCTTGCGTCGCATCCACCAAAAAACGACGGCCAGCACCAGCACACAGGCAGCCAGAGCCGCATAGCTGCTCACGCCAGGATCACGCCAAGCCTCGGCCAGCCGATCCATGAACAGGGAGATCATGATCGTGCCGGGCATCAAACCGAAGAAGGTGCCCAGCACGTAGTCGCGCAGTCGCACACGCAAGGCCCCGGCCACCATGTTGACCATGATGAAGGGCGCCACCGGCATGGCCCGCACCAGCATGACGGTCACCAAGCCGCGCCGCTGCAAATGTGTGGACAGCAAGGCCAGTCGACCCTTGGTCCAGCGGTCCATGGTTTGCGCGCCGGTAAAGCGACCGATCCCATAGGTCACGGTCGCCCCTGCCACCATGCCGATCAAGGCGTAGGCCATGCCTGGCCAGGGGGTGAAGATCAGGGCGCCCACAGTGATCAGCACCAGCACCGGCATGCCCATCATCACGGCAATCACATAGCCACCGATGACTGCCAGTGGCCCGAAGGGCAAGGCCAGCAGATGGCGGCCCGTCTCGCTGAGCGATTGTGGATCAAGCCAATGGCGCATGTCCGGTTGGCGCAGCAGCACGGTCAACCCAACCAGGATCGACAGGTACGTGGCCAGCAGCAGCCAGCGCCAGATCTGCCCACCGGCAGCCACAGGCTTGTCACTCACAACAGACTCCATCAAGCGGGGCGCCTGCCGACCCCCTCATGCCACAGGCTGCAGCATCTTGAGGCATGACGTGCTCGAAATCAGCCGGTGCTTACCTTGGTGTCGTCTTCAATCCCCCGGAGATCGGGGGGCATTTGTGGCGCACCCAACTGCGCGCGCAGGGTGATGCGCACCGTGGTGCCACGCCCGAACTCGCTGGCCACATCTACCTGCCCTTCGTGCAGTGTCACGATTTCCTTGACCAGGCTCATGCCCAACCCGGTTCCGGGAATATTGCCTGATGGGTCGGCACGGAAGAAGCGCTCGAACACCCGCGCGAGTTGATCGGGCGTCATGCCGATGCCGTGGTCCGTCACCTCGATCACCAACTGCTGAAGACTCGGTTCCGGCCGAACGTGCAAATGAATCTCGCCACCTTGCGGTGAGTACTTGTAGGCATTGGACAGCACATTGAGCACGGCTTGCCCCAGCTTGTCCGTGTCCGCCCATATCAGGCACTGCGGCGCATCCATGTGCACGCGAACCTTGCGCCGATCACCCGGGACCTTGAGCCCATCCAGGACCTGCTCGATGATGGGGCCGATAGGCTGCAACTGCCGCTTGAAGTCCTTGCCACGGCGCGCCTCAATGCGCGCCAGATCCAGCAGCTCATTGACCAGGTTGATGAGAATGCTGGCCTGTTTGTGAATGGTGCCCAGCATGTCCTGACGCCGCTCGTCATTGAAGTTGCGCTTGAGCAGCAGCTCCGTGAAACCGAAGATGCTGACCATGGGCGTGCGCAGTTCATGCGCGGCCATGGCCAGGAATTCACTCTTCATGCGGTCCACTTCCAGCTCGTGCGTGATGTCACGGAAGTACATCACCGTCTCGTTGTCGTGCGCGCCCTGCCGTACACGCCGCACCAGCGTTCTTGCTGTTGGCGTATGCAGGTGCAGCAGTTGCCTGGAGGCACAGTTCGAGCCGTCTCCATCACCGCTTTGCCCGACCAGAGGCGCCAGATTGCCACGTTCATCAAGTTCCGTGGATTTGCAGCGCGCCATCAAGGACTCTTCAAACGCGTCACGCGACTGTCCAACCAGATCGCCAGCCATCAGGCCGGTCATACGCTCGAAAGATGGGTTGACGATGCTGACTTCACCGCGCTTGTCCAGCACCACAAACCCATCAGGGCTGAGATCGAACACGGCGTTGAGCCGTTCCGTACGCAGATGAAGCACCTGCTCTGCAGCGATCCGCTCGGTGATATCCGTCTGCACGCCCACGTAATGAGTCAAGACGCCCTCTGGATTCAACACGGGAGATATCGCCAGTTCGTTGTAGAAAAGGGTGCCGTCCTTGCGGTAGTTGCGTACAACGACTTCACAGCTCTCCCCCTTGCGAATGGCTTCACGCATGGTGGCGAGGGCCGGCTGGTTCACATCACTGCGCTGAAGCAGCTTGCAGTTGAGGCCGAGAACCTCGTGGGCCTCGTACCCCGTGATGCGTTCGAACGCATGGTTGACATAGATGATGGGCTGGTTGGGCAGCGTCATGGACGAGATGATCACGCCATCGGCTGACGAAGCCAGGGCTCGATCCCGCAGGGCCAACTCCTGTTCTGCCCATTTGGCATCGGTCGTGTCACGCACGATGAAGGTCTGCATCACCTCGTCGTTCAACAGCACACGGCTGGCAGACAGGGCGACAGGGAACGCCGTTCCTTCAGCGCGCAGCCCTGTCGTCTCGTAGCCAATCACGCGATTGGAAAAGCCATACCGGGCAAACCAGGCATCCACATCATCGGCCCCGATCACCGGCAGGATCGAGCTGATCGACTGCCCGTCCAGCTCGGCCAGAGTTCGGCCAAACAGACTCGTCGTGGCCTGGTTGCACCAGTGCACCCGTCCCGCGTTATCCGTGATGATGATGGCGTCCGCCGCCGTGTCCATCACAGCCTGATTGCGAGACTGCGTGTGATGCAAGGCGGAAGACATTTCGATGGCCATCTCCCTGGCACGCTTGCGAGTCGAGATGAGCATCAGATAGACATGCAAGGCTGCCAGGGTGAACAAAGCGCCAGCCGCGCCAGCCACCCACATCCCGGTCTGGCGTGTCCACGAATCCATCAGGGTTTGAGGACGTGCGACCCCCTCGACGATGATGGGAAGCAGCGCATCACTGCCCGGCACACGGATGTCCATTCCCTTCACATAGGCAGACGCATTCACAGAAGCTGTATCGGCCACGCCGGCGAGCCTGGCGTGAGCTCGCCAGAACATGCCATCGTCCAGTTCAGCATTCATGTTGGCATGGTCCACACGCAACAGCACCCAGCCACCGGAACTCGCCTTGAGGCGCCTGACGACATACCAGGCCACATCGGAGGGCAAATGATCGCGCACCTCGCACACCTGTACGGTTCGCTGATCAGGCATGCGCAGCATGCATTGCGCCAGCGTTTCAGCCTGTGACTTTGAAACCGACAGAATCTGATGCAGACGACCAGAAGCCAGGCTGCGTGCATCCATCAGTGTCAAGCCATGCGATGTCCACACCTCGTTCTTGCCACCGGACAGCAGTGGCGATGAAGAGGTTGCCCAGTCCGCGAGCTGCATCGCAGAGGCCACTCGGCTGTCGAGCCGCTCCTGCATCATGACCCGGGAACGGCTGGCCGTGGCCTCCAAGGCCTGCCGAGATCGATATTGTTCTGCCCACCAGACCGCTCCCGTGACAAGGGCCGTCAGCAGCATCCCCGCCGTCAGGATCAGCGTCACCACACGAGCCTTGGGCATGCGCCCCGTCAGGCCTTCCAGTCGAATCAACAAATGACTCACGGCCTCGGGCAGATCGTCACTCACAGCGCTATCGCTCATGACCAACTCCTGCAAGCAGGCTGCCTGAAAAACCACCTGATGGCACCGCCGGCAGCGGCCAGTGTTCAGGCGCCAGGATCACACCACCGAGGCGCCAGCCATGGTCTCAACGCGTTCGATCAATTCCAGCGGACTGAAAGGCTTGACCAGGTAGGCATCTGCGCCGGCCGCTGAGCCTGCAGCCAGATCGGTGGCCTGACCGCGAGCCGTGAGCATCACCACCTGGATCTTCTTGAGATCAGGGTCCTGCTTGATGCGGGTGCAAACTTGATAACCATCCAGCAGGCCGGGCATCATCACGTCCAGCAGCATCACATGGGGCTTGACGGCCCTGGCCATGTTCAAGCCCGTCTCGCCGTCATGGGCTTCATGTATCTCGAAGTCGCCAAACTCCAGCGTCATGCGGATGAGCTTGCAGATGTCTGCCTGGTCTTCAACGATGAGAATGCGGTGGGTCATGTTGCTCTCCGGTTTCACGCCTTGTCTGCATTGGCAGGGGTGTCGGCGTTGTTCTTGTCATCCAGCTTTGCACGCTTGGCCATGCTTCTGGCCAGTAATTGAGACATGTCACGGGCATAGCGCTGCGCCTGTTCCACGGACAACTGAGCATCCTGTGCCGCCGGGGCTCCGGCGGGAATCTCCAGGACAAAATCCACGCTGTCGAATTCATCCTCGATGCGCACCGAGCCGCCGTGTTGTTCCAGAATGCGCTGAGCCAAGGCCAGCCCGATGCCGCGTCGCTGCTCGGGCGCCTTGGCCGAGTCCCCCACGCCGAATGGCACATAGGCGTTGCGGCGTTCATGGTTGGACACGAAAAGGCCCTGGTTGCGAGCCCGAACCATCACGTGCGAACCGACCGTCTGTACTGTCAATTCGATGAAGCCACCTGACTGTGCGCTGCGTATTGATTGCTCCAGGTATTCCGACATGGCCTTGCCCAGCCAATGCGAGCTGCCATATACCGCAGGCATCTCGTGATCAGGGTCTGCGAGGCTCAAGGTGATGTTGCGCGCCTTGGCCACAGGCAGCACCTCGGCCAGGGCCTTGTTGATCAACTCGGTCACCATGATCCGCTCATCACGCTGGATCGCGCTCTCGCCGAACACGGATACCAGGTCCCTCAGTTTTCCAAGCTTGATGGACAGGGCGGCAGCCTCCTGGACCAAGGCCTTGAGATCCACGGCGGCACCTTGCTGCTGCACCAGCTGCGCCGTCTTGGGCAACTTCTGGTAGAGCATGTCGATGGGCTGCGCCATCTCGGCTTCGATATAGCCGATGAGGTTTTCCAGCGCCTGCGAATACCAACGCTCTTGCGACACGTTGTTGAGTACCACCATCAGGTCGTGCCCAACCGGTGCGTCAATCACGACGGCGCGAATGGCATCAGGATGAGCCTCCTGAGTGGTCAACTCGAAGGCAAAAGGCAGCTTGAGCATGCCTTGTGAAGCAGCCTGCACAGTACGCTCGGCCACGGGATCCATCATGGGCCGGCCCAGCATCACCGGCGTCATCTGAACGGCAGCCTTGTTGGCATATCGCACCACGCCATCACGCTGAACCCATACCACGCCACTCTTGACCTGGTCGAACAGCAGACGGAAAGCCTCGTTCATGATGAACTCCTAACTCATGAGACGCGTTGCCCTAACAACCATCGGCCAACGCGAACGGCCACCGCTTCTGCGGTAACGGGCAAGGTCATGACTTCGGCGGACTTGGGCAATCCACCGCGCCTTGCCAGATCATGTGCACCACATTCGGTCAGCACCAGAATGCGCATGTTGGCAATCGACTCACAACGCTCCAAGGTGCGCAGCATGGCCATGCCATCCATACCTGGCAGCTCCAGATTCGTGATCAGCAGGTCCGGCACTTTTTGGCCGATCTGCAGCAAGGCCAGGTAGCCGGTTTCGGCAAAGCGCAAGCTCACGGCAGAACCATAAGGCTGCATGGCCTGTGCGCACCGTACCTGCCAATCCTGGTCATCGGCAACCAACAGCACGTCCATCGGCGCTGCGCCATACGCAGGCCCAACGGGTGTCGCCATGGGCGCGGTATCCAGCAATGCATGCGCATGCGGCCGCGTCAAGGCACTGCGAGGCATGGTTTCACCACCCAGGCCTGTGCTCAAGGCCAGCGCCTCCACCGCGTTGTAGGGAATCCGCCGATGACCACCGGGCGTGCGCGCTGCAGGCAGGATATCGGCCTCCACCCACAGTTGTACGGTACGCAGTGAAACGCCCAGGCGCAGGGCTGCTTCACGGGTCGTCAGCATGCGGGCCGCAGGGCCCAGAGGGATGACTTGAGACATCTCGCGCCTTTCAAACTCTCGCCACTTGGCAGTTGAGATACCGTCCTTATCGGCAGCAATTTCATTTTTGCGAGTTCAAAAGCCTTGCGGTGCGCTTTCTCATGCACAAAGAAGGTGCCCGCGTGAAGAAGTGACGCTTTGGCTCAGCCTGCGAATTGGGCACAATCGTGTTCCATGAACAAAGCCTTCACCAAGGAACCCGACGGGGACGATGACGACGAACTGTCGCTGCCCCCACTGCCTGCTGGCGGCAAGAACTACATCACGCCCCAGGGCTATCAACGCCTGCGCACAGAGTTGCTCAATCTGATCGACATCGAGCGCCCCAAGATCGTGGAAATCGTGCACTGGGCGGCCTCCAATGGCGACCGCTCCGAAAACGGCGATTACATCTACGGCAAGAAGCGCCTGCGAGAGATCGACCGCCGCATCCGCTTCCTGACCAAACGGCTGGACATCGCCGAGGTGGCCGACCCCAGCCTGCACCATGGGCATGACCAGGTGTTCTTCGGCGCCACGGTGACCTACGAGAACCTGGCGGGTGTCTCGCGCACGATCACGATCAAGGGCATCGACGAGGTCGATAGCCTTCAGGGTGAAGTCAGTTGGGTATCACCGATCGCACGGGCCTTGCTCAAGGCCCGTGAAGGCGACGAAGTGCAGTTGATGACGCCCGGCGGGCTGGAGCGCCTGGAAGTCATCAAGGTCCGGTATCCGGCACCGCAAACCAGTCACTGAGGCGTTACTGGCTGAAGCGTTCAGCCTTGAGCACCACAGGGCAACGCTTGAGCGTGCGGATCACATCAGCCAGGTGTTCCGCGTCACGCACCGACAGCGTGAGCTTCAGTTCGGCCGTCTCGCCCAGACGCTCGTCACCCATCTCGATGTGGGTGATGTCGGTCTCGGCACTGCTGATGGCCGCCGCTACCTGGGCCAGCACGCCCTTGCCGTTGGCCACCAGCACCTTCACGGCCGTTTCGAACAGGCGCGCGGGCTCATCCGACCAGCTCACATCGATCCAGCGTTCGCTGTCTCGCTCGAACAGGCGCTTGCCCACGCCGCATGATTGCGTGTGCACCACCAGGCCTTCACCACGGCCCAGGTAGCCCGCAATCGGGTCGCCTGGCACCGGGCAACAGCAAGGCGCCAGTTGCATCGTAGCCCCCTCGCTGCCATCGATGATGACCGATCCGTTCGAAGGCGTCTCATCAGAGAAGCGGCCCAGGGTCAGCGTCAGGGCATCGGGCTTGGCGCCGGTCTCGGCCATCAACTGCGCCAGGCGCTTGGCCACCATGGTGGCGATCTTGCGGCCCAGGCCGATGTCGGCGAGCAACTCGTCGCGGCTGCGGTTGCCGCCCCAGCGAATCAGACCCTGCCACAGATGCCCTGCCGGGCCCTCGGTGTTCTCGTCGCCAGCCGGCAAGGTCAGCCCTTCAGACCGCAGCGCCTGCCCCAACAGCTTCTCGCCGAGCTCCAGAGACTCTTCAGCCTCCATGTTCTTGAGGTAGTGGCGGATCTTGGAACGGGCCCGGCCCGTGCGCACGAAGTTCAACCAGCTCGGGTTGGGCTTGGCGCTCGCGGCCGTGATGATCTCGACCACATCGCCGCTGCGCAATTCGGTGCGCAAGGCCACCGGCTCGCCATTGACCTTGGCCGACACGCAGCGGTCGCCCACGCCAGAGTGGATCGCATAGGCGAAGTCCACCAGCGTGGCGCCCTTGGGCAAGGCCACGATGCGCGACTTGGGCGTCAGCACATAGACCGACTCGGGGAAGAGGTCGATCTTGAGGTGCTCCAGGAACTCGGCAGAATCACGCGTTTCGTGCTGGATGTCGATGAGCGACTGCAGCCACACGGCGGCCTGCTGCGGCGAGGCGTCATCGGCCGCATCCTGCTCCTTGTACATCCAGTGCGCAGCAATGCCCTTTTCGGCCACCGCGTGCATGGCCTGCGAGCGGATCTGGAACTCCACGGCCGTGCCCACCGGGTTCACCAGCGTGGTGTGCAGCGACTGGTAGCCGTTGGCCTTGGGGATGGCGATGTAGTCCTTGAAGCGGCCCGGCAGCGGCTTGTAGAGCTGGTGCAGCACGCCCAGGGCGCGGTAGCAATCGAGCAGCTCGCGCGCGACGATGCGAAAGCCGAAGATGTCGCTCACCTGCGCAAAGCTCAGGTGCTTTTCGATCATCTTGTTGTAGATCGAGAAGATGGTTTTCTCGCGGCCGTAGACCTCGACCTGCATGTCCGCGTCATGGAAGGCTTCTTCCACTTCCTTGCGGATGCGGTCCACCAGATCGCGGCGGTTGCCACGCGTCTTCTTGACGGCCTTGGACAGCACCGAATGCCGCCAGGGGTTGATGTACTGGAAGGACAGCTCCTGCAGCTCGCGGTAGGTCTGGTTCAGGCCCAGGCGGTGCGCGATGGGCACGTAGATGTCCAGCGTCTCACGGGCGATGCGGGCACGCTTGTGCGACACCATCGCGTCCATCGTGCGCATGTTGTGCAGGCGGTCGGCCAGCTTGATCAGGATGACGCGCACATCGCGCGCCATGGCCAGCAGCATCTTGCGGAAGGACTCGGCCTGCGACTCTTCCTTGGTCGAGAACTGCAGCTTGTCCAGCTTGGTCAGG
>NZ_JACRAH010000047.1 GCF_016234775.1 Aquabacterium sp.
CGCTGTAGGCGAGATTGCCCACGTAAAGTTTGTTGCCCACGAGAGAGCCCCTTTCAAAGTAACCATGTGGAGCTTCAACCCATCAGGACCCATTCCAACGACGGTGCCGCTTCCAGACACAGACCAGAACATTATGGGTGATGCAGCCACATTCATCCAGCTATTTCAACCCTTATTTATCTAACCCTGTCAACCATCCGCATGCGGTGTTGCACTCTTTCCTCAAATTTCCCTAGGGGCTAGCCCCTATGATCACCGGACATAACGCGCCTTATGACATCTCGTTTTGAGCCCCCGACACCATGACGGCACCCTTCGATATTTCCACTTTCGAGCCTTCCGAGCGCTCGCTTCGGCCTCGTTTTGACTGGTGGCAGGCGCTGGTGAGGGTGCTCTCCAGTATCGAGGCGGTGCGAGATGGCCGCGCCATGTATGTCCTGCTGGCCGCTTTTTCGGGCGCGGGCCTGGCGCTGGCGTCTGCCCAGTCTTCCTTTGGGCGGGGCGAGATGAAGTGGGCGATCGGGCAGGGGGCCGCCGCTTTGTTCATTGCTTTTTATGGTTCGACCGCGGCCGGGCTGCTGTCGATGGACCGCGCCCTGGGGCGTCCCAGCCGGGACGTGGGCCAGGCGATTGAAGATGCCTTGGGTATCGGGCACCGTGTGTTGGTGACGTTGATCGTGATGGGATTGCTGGGCGCGGTTGTGGCTGCAGGGCTGCTGGGTTTGTACTGGCTGAGCGGTTTGCCCAGGATCGGCCCCTGGCTGTTTGTGCTGGTGGTGCCGGTGACGGTGCTCGTGATCGGCTTGGTGTTGATGGCCGCCGCCGTGGTCGTGGCACCGCTGACCGGGCCGACCGTATGGTCTGGCGCCTCATCTGTTGAAAGTGTGCGCTTGCTTCTCCATCTGATTCGCGAGCGGCTGCTGCAGGCGGGTGTGTTGATGGGCGGTTTGAGCCTGGCCACCGGCCTGGTCGGGGCGGCGTGCAGCGTGTTCGTGATGGTGGGTGGCCGGGTCATGGCCGAGGCTTGCATCTTTGTGCTGGGCGTGGACGTCAATCCGCAGGTGCTGATGGCCGGTTTGTTTGGCTATGGGCTGCACAGCATCAATGCAGCCGGCATCCCCAAGGAAGCCTATCCCTATATCTCGTCGGCCACAGTGGGCGGGGGCGTGGTGTTCGCACTGGCCCTGGTCATGCCGACCCTGGTTTACCTGCGCGGCGTGTGCGAGGTCTATCTGGCTTTGATGGCAGCGGACAAGGCCGAGTGAGGCCGGCGCCTTCAGGGGCCCTGGCTCAGAAGTGCGACAGGTAGCCGCCGTCCACCGCCAGGGTCTGGCCAGTTATATAGCTGGCGGCCTGGCTGGCCAGGAAAACAGCGGCTCCGGCGATTTCCTCGGGGCGACCCCAGCGGCCCAGTGAGGTGCGCCTGGCCAACCAGTCGGCCACGTCCTGGTTGCTGATCATCTCGGCGTTGGCTTCGGTGGCGAAATAGCCTGGCGCGACGGCGTTGACCGTGATGCCGCCTGGACCCAGTTCGGCCGCCAGTGCGCGTGTCGCGGCGTCCAGCCCGCCTTTGGCCACGGTGTAGGCCACGTCTCCGGCGCGCGAGATGGGGCCGGCAATCGAGGTGATGTTGATGATGCGGGCCCGGCCAGCTTCGGTGGCGCCCGTGGTTTGCATCAGTTGTGCGGCCTCTCGTGCCAGCGCCAGCGGGGCCACCAGGTTGATGTCCAGCAGGCGGCGGATGTCGTCAAGCGCGAAGTCATCGAGTGCCCGTCGATCGCGTTGCCCGACGTTGTTGACCAGGATGTCGAGCTGCCCGGCTTGCTGCTGCAGGTGCGCCAGCGCCGCTGCGCGGGCTTGATCGTTGGTCACGTCAAAGGGGAGGGCATGGGCTGCTGAGCGGGCCACATCCGCCGGTTCGCCGGCCGCGCTGACCGTGGCGCCAATGCGCTCGGCCGCATCTTGCAAAGCAGCTACGTCGCGGCCGTTGAGCCAGACCTGGGCACCAGCCAGTGCCATGGCCTGGGCGATCTCGAAACCCAGGCCACGGGTGGCGCCGGTGACCAGGGCGACCCGGCCATCCAGTCTGAAAGGGTGACTGCGCATGCTCATGTCATGATTGTGCCCCTCATGAAGAAGCGCACCTCCTCGTCATCCGTTTCTCCTTCTGTTGCCGGCCTGGTGGACGCCTGTCCCTGTGGCCTGCCTGCCACCTACGCCGCATGCTGTGGCCGCTATCACGCGGGGCCTTTGGCCTTGCAGGCCCCGGATCCACAAGCCTTGATGCGCTCCCGATACAGCGCCTTTGTGAAGGATGTGAGGGCTTACTTGCTGGAGACCTGGCATCCGTCCGAGCGGCCCGTCAGCATCGAGCCACCCGAGCCGGGTCTGAGCTGGTTGGGCCTGGATGTGAAGCGAGCGCAGATGCTGGGCGAAGATCGCGGCATCGTCGAGTTCGTGGCGCGCAGCAAGCTGGGCGGGCGGGCCCACCGCCTGCACGAGATCAGCGAGTTCGTGCGCGAGGGTGGGCGCTGGTTTTACCTGAGGGCGCAGGCTTGACCTGACGCAATCGCGCCGCACACAGTGGCGCGTGGGGCCCCCTCATGCAAGGGGTTGAACGTGGGGCGAAAGGGCTTCCCCGGGCGACAAAACTCGGGTGAAGCCCTATTGTTGACCCCATCGTCAATGCATGTAACGAAGTACATCATGTTGCCCGGACTCGAAAACCTCAATCCCATCCAGATCATGATGGGGCTCATGGGTGTCTCTGCTGTTGTGGTCACTGCCCTGGAGGGCCTGGCGATCAGCAAGCGCACCGACTGCGAACCTTATGACTGGCGGGCGTTCTGGACGACCGTGCGCATCAACCTTTTGCGTGTGCTGGTGGAGGCCATCCCGATGGGGGTGGTGATGGGGGCGGCGCTGCCTTTCGGGGCCTGGATGTACGAGCACCGTTTCTGGACGGTGCCCATGGACACCTGGTGGGGCTGGGTGGCCATGTTCTTTTGCACCGAGTTCTTCTATTACTGGCTGCACCGCGCGGGGCATCGCATCCGCTGGTACTGGGCGTCGCACGCGATTCACCACACCGGCAACCAGTACAACCTGGCGGCGGCTTTCCGCCAGTCGATCACGGGCAAGATCTCGGGTGGCTTCGTGTTCTTTGCGCCGCAGTGCCTGCTTGGCTTTTCGCCCGACGCGGTGCTGATGTCTTACGGCGTGAACCTGGTCTACCAGTTCTGGATCCACACCGACCTGATCGGCAAGATCCCCTTCATCGAAGGCATCTTCAACACGCCGTCGGCGCACCGCGTGCACCACGCCGCCAACGTCGAGTACCTGGATTGCAATTACGGCGGCACGATCCTGCTGTTCGATCGCCTGTTCGGCACCTATGTGCCCGAAAAGGACGGCGTGCCGATCCGCTACGGCCTGGTCAAGACCATGACCACCTACAGCGCGCTCAAGACCTGTCTGTTCGAGTGGGGCAACATCTTCAAGGATGTGGGGCGTGCACTGAAGGGCGGCCATCCGCTGCATGCGCTGGGCTATATGTTTGGCCCACCTGGCTGGGCGCCCAATGGCCAGGGGCTGACCACGGATCAACTTCGCGCGCAGATGAAGCGCCTGACGGGCTCGGCCACGGGCGCACCGCCAGTGGAATTGCTGGACAACTGGGCGGGCGTTCCGCCGCAGGACCAGCCGGCCGTCAACGAGTCGCCTGTTCCAGTTCGCTGATCCAGCGCATCGCCTGCTCGCGGCTGTCGCCGCACATCTCCTGGCTGGGCTGGAGCGAGCCGCATACGGCGGGGCGTTCCGGCTGGCCGAACAGGCGGCAGCGCAGGGCTTGATCCAGATGCGGGCAGGGCATGCCGGCCGGTTTGCCGTGAGGCAGTCCAGGCATGGGTGATGAGATGGAAGGGGCGGTGCAGCAGGCAGCGCAAGCGGGTCTGCAGTTCATGAGGCGTTCGAGTCAGGGTGCTCGATTGTCTCGCAACGTGGCTCACATTGGGGTGGCCAGGAATGTCCGCGCGTGATGCGCGGGCTTCGGCTCATGCTGTCGCACCGGGAAGAAGAAGCCCTGTTTTAGTTTTTGGGTGACGACAGCGAACCTTTTTAGTCTAAAAAGCTGACCGCGCCGACGCCATCCCTAATATCGAAGAGAAAGGGCGTTACCAGGCGTTTGGCGGTATCAATTCGCGCCCAAAGTGGGGTCTGCATGCTCAGGCCCTGCGGGTTTTCCGCGGGTGTGCGTCGGGTGCAGGGTGTCTTGCCCCTTCATGCGGGCGTTTCTCACAAGGCGCACAGGCCCATATCGGCACAGGGATCGGGGCTTTCAGTACAATGGAAGGTTGCCCAAAAATGAGGCAATTTCCCGAACATCAGCCCACGCAGCCAGCCCATGCTTTATCCCCAAGAATTTGATGTCATCGTGGTCGGTGGTGGCCATGCTGGAACCGAGGCCGCGCTGGCGGCTGCCCGCATGGGCTGCGCCACCTTGCTGCTGAGCCACAACATCGAGACGCTGGGGCAGATGAGCTGCAACCCGTCCATCGGTGGCATTGGCAAGGGCCATCTGGTCAAGGAAGTGGATGCGCTGGGCGGGGCCATGGCTGCCGCCACCGACGAAGGCGGCATCCAGTTTCGCATCCTCAATTCGAGCAAGGGCCCGGCTGTGCGTGCAACCCGTGCGCAGGCTGATCGGATACTGTACAAGGCCGCCATCCGCCAGCGTTTGGAGAACCAGCCCAATCTGTGGCTGTTCCAGCAGGCCGTGGACGACCTGATGGTCGAGGGTGATCGCGTGGTGGGTGCGGTGACCCAGGTGGGCATCCGCTTTCGCGCCCGCACCGTGGTGTTGACCGCCGGCACCTTCCTGGACGGCAAGATCCACGTGGGCCTGAACAATTACAGCGCAGGGCGGGCAGGGGATCCGCCAGCCGTGTCGCTGTCGGCGCGCCTGAAGGAGTTGAAGCTGCCGCAAGGTCGCCTCAAGACCGGCACACCTCCCCGCATCGATGGCCGTAGCATTGATTTCAGCAAGCTGAGCGAGCAACCCGGTGACGGTGTCGGGCTGGTCGGCAGCTGGGGCGAATCCGCCCCGACGGGCCCCGAGGTGCCGGTGTTCAGCTTCCTGGGTACGCCCGATCAGCACCCGCGCCAGCTGCCTTGCTGGATCACGCACACCAACCAGCAGACGCACGACATCATCCGGTCCGGCTTTGACCGCAGCCCGATGTTCACCGGCGTGATCGAAGGGGTGGGGCCACGCTATTGCCCGTCCATCGAAGACAAGATCAACCGCTTCGCTGACAAGGACTCGCACCAGATCTTCCTGGAACCCGAAGGCCTGACGACCAACGAGTTCTACCCCAACGGCATCAGCACCTCGCTGCCGTTCGATATCCAGCTCAATGCGCTGCGCACCATGCCTGGTCTGGAGAACGCCTACATCCTGCGGCCGGGCTATGCCATCGAGTACGACTACTTCGATCCGCGTGAGTTGAAGTCCACCTTCGAGACCAAGGCGATCCAGGGCTTGTTCTTTGCCGGGCAGATCAATGGCACCACCGGCTATGAAGAGGCAGCGGCACAAGGTTTGTTTGCTGGCTTGAATGCGGCCTTGCAGGCTCAGGGCCGAGATGCCTGGATGCCGCGCCGCGATCAGGCTTACCTGGGTGTGCTGGTGGACGACCTGATCACCAAGGGCGTGACCGAGCCTTACCGCATGTTCACCAGCCGGGCCGAGTTCCGCTTGCAGTTGCGTGAAGACAATGCCGACATGCGCCTGACCGAAATCGGCCGTGAACTGGGCCTGGTGGACGAGGTGCGTTGGGCTGCCTTCAACCGCAAGCGCGATGCTGTTTCACGTGAAACAGAGCGGCTGCGCTCGACCTGGGTTCGCCCGGCGACCTTGCCTGTTGCGGATGCAGAACGCCTGTTGGGCAAGACCCTGGAGCGTGAGTACAACCTGGCCGATCTCTTGCGTCGCCCCGGTGTGGACTACGACAAGGTGTGTGAGGTGGGCATGATCGCGGCTAAACGTCAGGCCTGCCTCCGTGCCGAAGCAGGCAAGACGGCGTCAACCGAGGGTGGTGTTTCACGTGAAACAAGCGCCATTGTCGACAGGGCAGGGATGCGAGCCGAGTTCGGTGTGGCCTTGGCCGAGGCCGTGATCGAGCAGGTCGAGATCAGCATCAAGTACGCCGGCTACATCGACAAGCAGAATGACGAGGTCGAGCGCGCGGCGCACTTCGAGAACCTCAAGCTGCCGGCCGAGCTGGATTACATGCAGGTGTCGGCCTTGAGTATCGAGGTGCGTCAGAAGCTGAGCAAGCACAGGCCAGAGACCTTGGGGCAGGCATCCCGTATTTCCGGCATCACGCCAGCGGCCATTTCGCTGCTGCTGATCCACCTGAAAAAAGGGCGCTTCAAGGGCTTCGCGGCCAACGACAATGCCGGCTCTGATGCGGCTGCTTGAGCGGTGAGTCCGGGGCGCCACCCCTGAGCGGCAGCGGGCCTGCGCGGTTTGGCTGGGCAATAAACAAGATGAATTCAAGGTGCTGACGCCTGATATCCGGTGCGCAGTGCAGACAGCTTTTCTGGAGTGGGGATGTCTTCTCAACACAAACGGGGTTCTCAGCGTGGCGGTGTCTCTTCAGGCACCATGGGCGCGAAGGCCGGTTTTGGCGACGCTCAAACGGCTGCGCCCAGGCCCAAGCCGGCGCCAGCCAGGCGCGTGGAAGCCTGGTCTACCGAGCAGTGGGCGTCGGCTTTGCCGCCGGTGCTGAGCAGCTTGAACCTGGTCCTGAGTTCCGAGCAGCAGCAAAAGCTGGCGGCCTATATGGTCTTGCTGGCGCACTGGAACAGCACCTTCAACCTCACCGCACTGCGCGATCCGCAGGACATGCTGACCCATCACCTCACGGATTGCCTGACGGTGCTGGCACCGCTGGGCCGCCATCTGGATCAGGTGTGTGCGGGCAGGGCGGCCGAAGCGGGGGCCATTCGCCTGCTGGATGTGGGCAGTGGTGGCGGCTTGCCAGGTGTGGTGCTGGCCATCTGTTGCCCGGATGTGCAGGTCACTTGTGTCGATACGGTTGGCAAAAAGGCTGCCTTCATCAAGCAGGTGGCGGCCGAGTTACGCTTGCCCAATCTGCGTGGTGAGCATGCGCGCGTGGAGCAACTCAAGGGCTCGTTCGACCTGATCACCTCCCGCGCCTTTGCGTCCTTGTTGGACTTCGTCTCGCTGACCCGCGCCATCCTGGCTGATGGGGCGGTGTGGATGGCCATGAAGGGCAAACACCCTGAGGATGAACTGGCGCAGTTGCCTGCAGATGTGGACGTGTTTCACGTGGAACAACTGCAGGTGCCTGGGCTGGATGCGGAACGCTGCCTGGTCTGGATGCGGACCAAGGGCTGAGGTCTTCGCGTCTCCTTTGGACGCGTGCGCCATGGTGAGGTGACCATGCATGCCGAGGGCGGCGCAACAGGGCGACGTCGGTGAGCGCCTGCTCCGCTCCTGACGCGGGGCGATACCGAGCGTGCTCACCATTTCCGCCTGAACACGAGCCTGACCATGCAGCGAGCCAGGACGCCGCGAATGGTCGCTTCTCAGTCGCTCACCGCCGCCACCCTGCGACACAGCGAGGCTCGCGCAGACCTACACATACCGAGCCCATGGCTGTTATTCGTGGCGCGCCCCATGTGTCCGGGACCTGGTGAATTGGGTGGGCGGATGAAGCGACCATTCGCGGTGTCCTGTGCGTGGCCAGCCTGGTCGGTGTTGAAGGGGTGACCTGTGCGTTGCGCGGTGGTGCCCCGCGTCAGGAGCGGAATCCGCCCACCCGGTTCACCAGGTCTTGCTCGGGCTCCGCATGCGCTTCGGCCGGACACGACCGATCAGACAAATGTCCGAAGCAGCAACCCCGAGCAAGGCCTCAAAACCACATTCATGCTGCGGCGCGTCAATCTTTTCCGCCATGTGGGGGATCCCCCGTCAACCACATGAGATGCTCAGTTGTTGTACATGGATTCGACATCGGGCACGACAGGAGACCCCCACATGCATGCTCACGTTTGGACAAAGATGGCACTGGCCTCGGCCCTGTTGGTAGTGGGCATGAGCGCACAGGCCCAGACGTCGAGCGGTGGTGTGGGCACCGCAGGGCAGGGGGCCGTCGGGCAACACACCCGACCCGCACCCGTCTCCGGCAAGGTGAGCAATGATCCCGCTGCCGTCGCCTTGCGGCCGGCCGCTCAGGCTCCGGCGCCGGTCACCTCCAAGGCCACCCAGGTTGCGCCACCAGCCAACCCCAATGAGCCCTTGTTCTCTGCCGCTGCCGAAATACCTGGTCATGCCACTGCGGCAACACCAACTGCTGCGCCCAAACCAGCAGAGTCGGCCACACAACGCCAGCCCCATAAGGACCGCACGGAAGGGGTGAAGAAGCGCAGCAAGACCACACCTCAGCCGCACGACAAGAAGGTGAGTGGCAAGCCACGTCAGACCGCCAAGGGCCCAGGTAAAGACGCGGCCAAGGACGAGGGTGCCAAAGGCAGTAAAGGCAGTAAAGGCACTAAAGGCAGCAAAAACGCCCACCAGGGCAAGAAGACGTCAAACAAACAGCCTGCCGCTTCCTCAACGGCGAAGGCTGCCCATGCGGCCAAAGCTGACGCTGGCAGGAAGGCGGTGAAGTCGTCGGGCCATCAAGCCAGCCAGCAGAAGAAGTCAGCCAAGGCCCATGACAAGACTGGTGACAAGGCTGCTGTCGCTCATGCCGCCACCGCCGGCAAGCGGGCATCCGGCAAGGCCGGATATCAGGCGGCGCCCAAGCTGGCTTCCAGTGCCGCGGCAGGCAAGGCAGGCAGCAAGGCCACCAAAAAGACGGCCGCCAGGACCGACCAAATGGGTAATCAAAAGGGCACTCAAATGGGCGCTCAAAAGGCCAAGCCCAAAGCCGATCAGAAGGCTCACCACGCCAAGGCAGCGCACGCTGCCCGCCACAAAACCTCGCACGCTCAGCAGGCTGTGGTGGCCAAATCGGCCGCAACCAAAGCTTCTGCGCCCTCCGCCAAAAAGGCCGCCAAGCACGCCCGCACCCACAAGGCTGCAGCGTGACCCAGGCGGGGCCGCTGTTTCACGTGAATCGCCTAGAACAGCAGCCTGCGCGCGACATGAATCCACGCGCATCGCTCGCCAGGCCTCGGCAGCAACACCGACTACAGAGATAATCAAGGCATGCCGCACATCTTCTGTATCGCGAACCAAAAGGGCGGGGTGGGCAAGACCACCACCACAGTCAACCTGGCAGCGGGCCTGGCCCTGATCGGCCAGCGCGTGCTGATCGTCGATCTGGACCCACAAGGCAACGCCACCATGGGTTCGGGTGTGGACAAGCGCACCCTGACGCAAACTGTGTATGACGTGCTGCTGGAAGATGCCACCATCGCCGAAGCCCGTGCGCGCAGCCCCAAGGGCGGCTACGACGTGCTGGGCGCCAACCGCGAACTGGCCGGCGCCGAAATCGAACTGGTGACGCTGGAGCGCCGTGATCGCCGCCTGAAAACCGCGATCGAAACCGCTGCCGCGGATTACGACTTCGTGCTCATCGACTGCCCGCCATCGCTGAGCCTGCTCACGCTCAACGGCCTGACCTGCGCCCACGGCGTGATCGTGCCGATGCAGTGCGAGTACTTCGCGCTGGAAGGCCTCACCGATCTGGTCAACACCGTCAAGCAGGTGCACGCCAATCTGAACCCGGAGCTGCAGTTGATCGGCCTGTTGCGCGTCATGTTCGACCCGCGCATCACGCTGCAGCAGCAGGTGAGCGAACAGCTCAAATCGCACTTCGGCGACAAGGTGTTCGATGCCGTGATCCCGCGCAATGTGCGCCTGGCCGAGGCGCCCAGCTATGGTGTGCCGGGCGTGGTGTTCGATCCGTCCAGCAAGGGTGCGCAGGCCTTCGTGGCGTTTGCCGAAGAGCTGGTCAAGCGGGTCAGGAAGATGGGCTGAGTCCGCCGGTTATTCAAGCCATATTTCGCTCAAGTGCGCCATAAACTTTCCGAACAATCAGGAGATTTGTTGGGAGAAAGCAATGTGGGGATGGTGTGATGCACGAGTGTGCCTGGTGATGCTGGGCGCGGTGTGCACTGGTGTGACATGGGCTCAGATCGGCTGCACGCCTTCGACGCCCTCTCGTTACGATACATCGACTGGGGTGAAGTCCAGCGCGTGTGGCGTCAACAGCCGGCATCGACTCGGCGCAGACGACGGCACACGTGGCCGCAACTACCAAGGCGGTAGTTCGTATTACGGTTCGGGTAGCAGTTATCGCTCGTCGAATGGTCGGGCCTCGGAGTTGCTCCCCTATCTCAGCCCGCGCTGTGCAGAGTTGAACGATGCCATCCGGACGGCGCCTGCTCGAGGTGTGCATGGTGACCTGTTGTACCAACTGCAAAACGAATACCGCGATAGATGCAGCGATGAGGACGCCATGGCCCGCAAGCGCTTGTACGAACAGCGATCCGCCGACCGACAGGCGCAAAGCGAAGCCCGCGAGGTGGGCCTGGCGCAAAGGCAATTGAGCGAGCGAGAGCAGGCGCAATGCGCCGAGTTGCTGCGCATTCTGGCTGGCAGACGCAAACGTCTGGCTGAGTTGACCCCTGGGGAACAGGGCGATTTGCAGCGCTCAGAATCGGCCTACAACCAGCGCTGCGGTCGATGAGGGCGGGGGCGGCACCTTCAGCTGCCTGAGAGGTGCTCTTCCAGGCAACGCAGCAGGGCCATCACGTCCAGCGGTTTGGTCAGATAGGCCTTGAAGCCATGGGCGCGTGCCGCATGGATGCGGTCGGGCATCGCATCGGCTGACAAGGCCACGCGGGGGATGTCGCGGGTGCGGTCGTCGGCATCCAGCGCCTGCGCCAGATCCAGCCCGGTCATGTCTCCCAGGTGCATGTCGATCAGCATCAGATCAGGGTGGCTGCGACGCGCCACGTCCAGTGCACGGGTGCCGTTCATGGCCACCAGCAGCCGCCAGTGCGGGCGCAGCTTGATCACCTGGTGCACCAGCGCCACGTTGACCTCGTTGTCTTCGGCATAAAGGATGGTGGCAGGGCGGGCGAACAGGTCGCCATCGGACAAGGGGATCTGGTCTGTGGGCTCGGGTTCGTGATCGGCGGCGGGCAACTGGATGCGCACGCAGGTGCCTTCGCCTTCCCGGCTGTGGATCTCGATGTGGCCGGCCATCAGCGACACCAGCTTGTGCACGATCACCAGGCCTATGCCGGTGCCTTCGATGCCGCTTTGCTCGACGCCCAGGCGGTTGAAAGGTTGAAACAGCTGCGCGCATTGATCGGGGTTCATGCCGATGCCGGTGTCCTGCACCTCGATCAGCACCTCGCTGCCAGCGCGGCGTGTACGCACCTGCACCAGGCCATGGGCGCGGTTGTACTTGATGGCGTTGCTCAGCAGGTTGACCAGAATCTGGCGCAGGCGCACCCGGTCTGCCATGGCATAAACGTGGCAACCCACGCCTTGCGTGTCGATGCGGATCTGGCTGTGGCGGGCTTGTGCGGCCACCATGTTGATGGCGTCGTCGGCGATCAGGTCGATGTCCTGCGCGGCAATGGTCAAGGGCAGGTCGCCCGCTTCGATGCGAGACAAGTCCAGCACATCGCCCAGCATGGACAGCAGGTGCTGCCCGGCTTTTTCGATGAGGTTGACACGGCGGCGGTGCTCGTCGCCGAACACGCTGCTGCGGTCCATCTGCAGCAACTGCGCAAAGCCGATGATGGCGTTGAGCGGGGTGCGCAATTCATGGCTCATGCGTGAGAGGAACTCGCTCTTGGCATGGTTGGCGCGCTCGGCCGTCTGGGCCGTGATCACGGCTTCAGCGTACAGCTTCTGCTCGGTCACGTCCTGCACATAGCCGTACCATGCCGTGCTGCCATCCGGACCTTCGCGGGCTGCGATCGATTGCCCGGCCATCCAGCGCAAGCCTTTCCTGGGCAGGATGGTGCGGTACTCGAAGTGCTGCAACTGGCCTTCTTCATCCGCGACTTCCCGGCTGAGCTGCATGACCAGGGGCAGGTCATCCGGGTGGATGCGTTCGTAGTGCGCCGACCAGTTCATGCCCGTGGCGTCGGCGTCCAGCTCATACAGCTCGGCAGCGCGTTCGCTGATGTAGTGCAACTGGGCTTCGCCACCGGGCGGCACGACAACCTTGAACAGCACGCCAGGGATGTGCTGGCTCAGGCCCTTGAGCAGGCCTTCCCGAGCACGCAGGCGCTTTTCCAGCTGTGCCTGGCGTTGCGTGAGGGCGGTGATTTCCGCCCGAGCACGATCCAGCTCTGCGCACAGGTCGGCGACAGTGTCGGCGGGAGCTGAAGAGTCTGCCGGATCGTTCATTGGGGGAGATATCGGATGACCATGAAGTGACTTGATTCGATTCCTGTCCCATATTCACGTGAAGGGCCACTTGCTTGCGGGGTGGTCGTGCGGAGAGGACTTTGTTAACTTGTGCCAGCGTGAATTTCTCACATTTCTTCGAAGGACCATCTCATGTCGACCCGCGCTGGCTTGCTCGCTCTTCACCCCCTGGCGGCTGCCGTTGGCATCGGCTTGTTCATGCTGGGCCAGGCTCATGCCGCCACCGAAGTGCGCGCCACGGCGTCCTACAGCCTGGGTGGATCGGCCGCGACGGTGCTGGATTCTGGCGTGTCCACCAATGCCGTGGACGTGCTGACTTTTCCCTATGACTACAACGGCAACTCGGCAGGTATCCACACCTACGGCAGTCCCAGCGGTGATTTTGGCAGCCGGTCTTCCGGTTCTGGCACGTATGACGTGACCGGCCTGTTCACGCTGACGCAGTCCATCACCAACACCTCGGCCGTTGCACAACGCGCCACCTTCAACTTCTACATCACGCCGGGTCTGCTGCAAAACGACATCCGTTCGGATCTCAGCAGCAACGGCTACTACGTGGCGGCTGGCATCAATTTCAACATTCTGCGCAATGGCGCATCCGTGTGGAACAGCCAGGCTTCGCTGCGTACCGATGCCAGCGGCACGTCCTACAGCCACAGCGGCGCGGACATCCTGATCCAGTCTGATGCCACCACCTATACGATCGCCGGCGGCGCCTATTCGGTGGACCTGGGTGTGATCAACGCAGGTCAATCCATCAACCTGCAGTACTCGCTGAGCACTTATGCCAACGGCAATGCGCCTGGTGCCGGTTATTTCACGGTGCCCGAGCACACGGTGAACGTGCCCGAACAGACCATCTTCCATCCCGAGCACTCGTACGAGCAATGGGTGTCTGACGGCTACGGCGGGTATGGTGGTTATGGCGGCTACGGTGGCTATGGCGAGTGTGGCTATGAGTGCGGCTACGGCGGCAATGGCCACTGGGAAACCGTGACGGTCCCGGCCTACACGGAGGTGATTCCTGCCCATACGGTGACCACGCCTGCCTATACGAGCTATGGCCAGAGCAGCGGCTCGCACGCGAGCTCCGGCGATCCCTTCGACGTCGATTGGGACGGCGCGCCGAGATCGGTCTATGACGTGACCGGCAATTTCGCCAAGCCACCTGCCAGTCCTTTTGAGGTGACCATGGCCCCTGTGCCCGAGCCTGAGGCCTATGCCATGGTAGTGGGTGGCCTGGCCGTGGTGGGCGCCCTGGCGCGCCGTCGCCGCAAGCCTCAGGCCTGATCACTCAGGCCGGTATCAGTGACTCGAAGGCGTCCACCAGTTCGGTGGTTTGCCCTTCGTGCGTGAAGCCCTGATAGCGCTGAGCCAGCGCTTGCGCAGCCTGCCGGTGAGCAGGCTGTTGCAGCATCTGCTTGAGCAAGGCCTGGTAGTCGGTCGGGCGAGGGCGTGCGGCCACATTGATGCCCGCACCAGCCTGCTCGACCCGCACGGCCATCAGGAACTGCTCGGCCTGCGTGGGCAGCATCAGCACGGGCACTCCCGCCAAAATGGCCTGCGCCAGCGTGGCTTCGCCCGCATGGCAGATGGCCAGTTGCGACTGCGGCAAAGCCTGCCCCAGATGCACGGGGCCCTTGGCATATCGAATGCGCGGCGAGCGCAAGGGCTCGGGCATGCCGGCTGCCACTTCCGGCAAATAGCACAGTGTGCGGCAGCCCATTTGATCCAGCGCCTGCAGCAAGGCCAGGTGATCCGGGTGGGTGCTGCGGATGTAGGCGAACACGGCCGGGCCATTACCCTCAGGCCATTGCGGCGCCAGACCACCTGATGGCAGGAAGGTGGGCCCCATATAGCGTTGGCCTGCGGGCAGGGCGCCACGGCCATAGTGGTCCAGCTCGGGCCAGGTGCAAAGCAGGGGCCGGTTGCCACGGAAGATGTCGGCCAGCTTGTTCAAGGCCGGCGCCTGATAGCTGTGCAGCACCTCGTTGACCGTGCCCAGTACCTGTTGATCGTAGTGTTCGACGCGGCCCGCGGCGATGGGCTCCCAGGTGCGAAACGGGGGCAGGGGGCTGGCATCAGGTGGCACGTAGAAACCGATGCCCACCGAGGCCACGGGGATGCCCAGCGTGCGTGCTGCGATGGTGGCCGTGGGGGCGTAATCGGCCACGATCACATCAGGCTGGCACATGTTCATCACGCCGCGCCAGCCTTCCACCAGCCCGGTCAGGGAGCTGGCCTTGAGGTAGCCGTTGGCCATCACGATTTCGCTCAGGCTGATCACCGGGTTGGGCACGCCCACGGTTTGATGCAGCCAGATGGGGGCTTGCAGGATGCGGGCACCTTGCGCATTCAGATCGCCCAACAAGGCGCGTGTGTGCACGATGTCGCGCAGCATCAGATCGACCTGATGGCCACGGCGCATCAATTCCTGCGCCAAGGGTTTGAAGCGCCCGGCGTGGCCCAGGCCACCGCCGAATTCCCAGCACAACAGAAAGCGGGCCATGTCTGCTTCGATCCCTTGTGAATCAGTCAATGTGAGCCTGCATTGTAGAAACACGCGCAAACAGCGGACAATCGCGCCCATGGTCACGAAAAAATCCAAAGGCCTGGGCATGGGCCTGGAGGCCTTGCTCGGCCCCAAAGTCAGCGATCAACCCAAGGCCTCGCCTGATGGCGCGCCCTCCGTATTGCGCCTCGATCTGATGCAGGCAGGCAAGTACCAGCCGCGCACGCGCATGGATGAAGGCTCGCTCTACGAGCTGGCCGAAAGCATCAAGGCGCAGGGCATCATGCAGCCCATCCTGGTGCGCCCCATCGGTGGTGGCCGCTACGAAATCATCGCCGGTGAACGCCGCTCGCGTGCCGCCAAGCTGGCTGGCCTGACGGAAGTGCCGGTGCTGGTCAAGGACGTGCCGGACGAAGCCGCGGCCGCGATGGCCCTGATCGAGAACATCCAGCGCGAAGACCTCAACCCGCTGGAAGAAGCACAAGGCCTGCAGCGCCTGACCAGCGAGTTCGGCCTCACGCACGAACAGGCAGCCCAGGCCGTGGGCCGCTCGCGCAGCGCCGCCTCCAACCTGCTGCGCCTGCTGAACCTGGCCGAGCCCGTGCAGGGCATGCTGATGGCCGGTGACATCGACATGGGGCATGCCCGTGCGTTGCTGCCGCTGGACAAGGCCGTGCAGATCACCACGGCCCACGAGATCGCCGCCAGGAAGCTCAACGTGCGCGAAGCCGAAAAGCTCGTGGCCAAGGTGCAGGGCGCCGGCCGCCAGACGCCGCTGCTGCGCGTGAAGTCCGAGAAGTCGCGCGATGTGGTGCGCCTGGAAGAGGAGCTGTCCGACATCCTGACCGCGCAGGTCGAGATCGTCGTCAAGCGCAAGACCAAGCGTGGCGAGCAAGGCGAGATCACCATCCAGTTCGGCAGCCTCGACGAGCTCAATGGCCTGATCGACAAATTGCGCGGCGGCGCGGCCGAATAAGCCCCTCGCAACCCAACGCACACACGGAGCGCCCACAGGCATGCGTACATGGCCTCTGCCGGCCTTGCTGACCTGGGCCCTGGCCTGGGCCCTGGCGCTGGCCTTGCGGGCCGCACAGGCCCCGCTATGGGCCTCGTTGATGCTGCCCACGGCCTTGGGTGTGTGTGCCACCTGGTTGCCCTTTGTGGCGTCCACCACCTGGCGGCGTGTGTTCGTGGCTGCGGGCTTTCCCATGAGCGTGATGGCGCTGGGGCAGGGCGCAGGCTTGCCGGGCTGGCTCTGGCTGGCGCCGCTGGCCTTGCTGCTGCTGGCCTACCCGGTGCACGCCTGGCGTGATGCGCCGGTGTTCCCTACGCCGCGTGGTGCCCTGGAGGACCTGCCTGCGCATGCGCCCCTGGCTGCCAGCGCTGCGGCTGACCACGCCGCGCCCAGGATCCTGGACGCCGGCTGCGGCATGGGCGATGCCCTGGTCGAACTGCACAAAGCCTATCCGCAAGCCCGCATCGAAGGCATCGAGTGGAGCTGGTTGTGGCGCATCGTGGCCGCGCTGCGTTGCCCCTGGGCCACCGTGCGCCAGGGCGACATGTGGGCCCAAAGCTGGGCTGATTTTGAGCTGGTTTACCTGTTCCAGCGGCCCGAGACCATGCCCCGCGCCATGGCCAAGGCCCGTGCCGAGATGCGCCCCGGGTGCTGGTTGGTGAGCCTGGAGTTCGAGGCCGTGGACGAGCGCGGCATCGCCTGGAAGCCGCATGCGCGCTTGAGTTTGCAGGGCTCACGCCCGATATGGGTGTATCGCATCGGCTGACGCGATCGGGTTTACCCGTCTACACTGTCCACCATTGAGTGAAAGCCCCTGTAATGACGTTTACGCCTGACGATTTCCGCGCCGCCTTGGGGCAATTTGCCACGGGGGTCACGATCGTCACCGCACGCGATGTCGAGGGCAACCTGGTTGGCCTGACGGCGAACTCCTTCAACTCGGTGTCGCTGTCCCCCCCCTTGGTGCTGTGGAGCCTGTCGCGGCATTCCACGTCCATGCCGGGCTTTCTGTCAGCCGGGCACTACGCCATCAACGTGCTGGCCGCCGATCAGCGCCTGCTGGCCGAACGTTTTGCCAAGAAAGGCATTGACCGTTTTGAAGGCACGCCCTGGCGGCCAGGCCTGACCGGCGCCCCCGTGATCGACGGTGCCGTGGCCGTCTTCGAGTGCACGCACCGCAGCCAGTACGACGAAGGTGATCACGTCATCTTTGTGGGCGAGGTCCAGCATTGCCGCCGCCGCGTGGGGGCAGGGCCGCTGGTGTTCCACGGGGGGCGCTTCTTCACCGACCTGCCGATCTGATGGTGCGCCTGGCGCAAGCCGGGCTCAATCGAGCGACGGTCCTTCGCACTGGTCCAGCAATTTGAGAAAGCGCGCCACATCCAGCGGCTTGGTCAGGTAGGCCACGAACCCGCGCTCTTTGGCTTCGCTGATCTGATCGGGCATGGCGTCGGCGGACAGGGCCACGCGTGGGATGCTGGCCGTGGCGGGCTGCGTGGCCAGCGCATCGGACACATCCAGGCCGCTCATGTCGCCCAGGTGCATGTCCAGCAGCAACAGATCAGGTGGGCAGGCTTGTGCCATGGTGATGGCCTGTTGGCCGCTGTAGGCCACGTCCAGGTGCCAGTGGGGGCGCATCCGCATGACCTGGCGCAGCAGCTCCACGTTGATCACGTTGTCCTCGGCATAGAGCACCGTGCGGTTGCGCAGCCCCAGTTCATCGAGACCGCCAAAACCGCTTCGGGGCGCTGCTTCCGCGCAGCGGGCATCCAGCGCCGGAGGCCGAGCCAGTGGCAGCCAGACCCGAAAGCTGGTGCCGGTACCCGGCGTGCTGCTCACCTCGATGTGCCCATCCATCAGGTCCAGCAGGCGCTTGACGATCACCAGTCCGATGCCGGTACCTTCGATTCCAGTGCGCTCGGCGCCCAGCCGATTGAAGGGTTCGAACAGGTGCGAGACCTGCTCCGGCGTCATGCCATGGCCGGTGTCGCTGACCGTGATGAGCACGCGGCCCTGCAGGGCCATGGCTTCGATCAGGGCCTGGCCGCCCGCACGGTTGTACTTGATCGCGTTGGACAGCAGGTTGACCAGCACCTGGCGCAGGCGCACCCGATCGGCCTTGACGAACACGCCGATATCCGGCGAGTTGTGATTCAGCGTCAAGCCCGCGTCGCGAGCCTGGTTGCTGATCAGCGCCAGTGCCTCCTCCAGCACGCTGCTGACGGACAAGGTCTCGATGGACATGGGCAGGCTGCCCGCTTCGATGCGCGACAGGTCGAGCACGTCGGTCATCATGGCCAGCAGATGCGCGCCTGCCTTCTCGATGTGTTCCACCTTCTGGCGCTGGGCCTCGTTGATCGGATTGCGCGGGTCCACGCGCAGCAGCTGTGCAAAACCCAGCATGGCATTGAGCGGGGTGCGCAGCTCGTGGCTCATGCGCGAGAGGAACTCGGTCTTGGCCTTGCTGGCGCGCTCGGCGGTGCGGGCTGCACCCAGCGCTTCCTGCATGCGCAGGCGTTCGCTGATGTCTTCGACCACCGAGACCATCTGTACCGGCCGCCCCTGTTCGTCCTTGAGCAGCACCACACTGAGCATGACGTGCACGACTTCGCCATCAGGTCGCACGTAGCGCTTTTCACGGGTCAGGCGATCTTGCTGACCGTTGAGCAAGGCTTCGGTCGTGGCCAGGTTGGCGGGGGCCTCATCGGGGTGCGAAATGTCCAGGAAGTGCAGCCCGATCAGGTTGTCCCGCTCGCGCCCGGTGATGTCGGCAAAGCGCTGGTTGACTTCGACGAAGCGGCCGTCCAGCGTCAAGCGGGCGATGCCGACCCCGGCGGCCTCGAAGATGGCGCGGTAATGTTGATCCCCGGAAGGTATCTCCGGGCTTGCGCCAGAGTGAGATGAGGCGGTGTGATCACGTGGCGAAGTGGGGCGGGAACCGGGGGCGAGGCTGGACATGGCAACAGCGGATATCGGACACCACCTGGGTTCCACTGCATTGAACCGGCGGTGGTGTGATGGCGGCTCAATGACCGCACTGTCTCACACTTGGTCGTCCTGAGCCAGCGATGCGCCTTTCGGATGACTTTGGTCCTTGTGGGGCCACACCAGCTCGACCCGGTCGCGCCCATTGGCCTTGGCGGCATACAGCCCATGATCGGCGCGCTCCAGGGTTTCGTGCAGGGGCTCACCAATGGGGTGTTCGGTCAAGCCTGCCGAGAAGGTGACGCGGATGCCGTTTCCGACCACCAGCTGACGCAAGGCCGTCTGAAAGCGCGCCAGTGACGCCTGCGCGCCCTGCAGACCCGGATCGGGTGCCGTCAGCATCAGCAGAAACTCTTCGCCACCCCAGCGTGCCAGTACGTCGGTCTGGCGCAACTCCTTGCCCACCGCGTCGGCGAAGGCCTTGAGCACCATGTCGCCGGTCTGGTGGCCGAAGTGGTCATTGACCTGCTTGAAATGATCCAGGTCGATCAGGGCCAGACAGAAGCCCTCGCCACTGCGGTGCTGGCGCTTTACCTGCTGCTCCATCAACTGCATCATGTGGCGGCGGTTGTACAGGCCGGTCAATTCATCCCGCGTGGCAACTTCATGCAGCATCGACAAGGCGTGCTGCAGTTCCTGCTTTTGTTCAACGAGCCTGGTGCGCAGTTTGGCCACGTGGGTGGCCACCGCAGACAGGACAGGCAGCGTGCTGCCCGCCAGGACGAACTTGATGATTTCGATGCGAGCGTCAATGCGCTCGGGCTCGCGCATGATCAGCCAGGCCATGGCCAGACCGAGGCATGACAGGGTGCTCACACCCAGGATACGTACCTGCCTGGGCGACAGCGTGATCATGCTGAACACCATCACCAGGGCAATCAACACCAACACGGCGTTGCGCATGGGGCCCACGATCACGTAGGCCATCAGGATGGAGGCCATGGCAAACATGCACTGCGGCAGGTCCATGCCAGGGCTGCCCAGGCGATTGGACATGCCGGTGCGCACGAGCAGATAAAAGATGGGGACGCCTGTCCACATGAAGATCACCAAGGGAATGGCAGCATGCGCTGCAACCAGGTTGGTGTTGACCAGATAAAGGAGCACGGCGGTGCTGGCCGCGTAACCATAAACGGCCAGCAGCGTCATCGTGACGCGCGCGCGAACCTTGGGATCCTGACCGAAGATGAGGTCGCCGAGTTTGCTCATCTTTGTAGCGCGCTCGGTTCTGGAGAACTGGGTGACGCTTTTTTGTCCGTGACTTCGCCAGACATCGCGCTCATTCGAATGACCGTGCAATTTCTCCCTCCATCCTTGGCCTTATACAGCGCTCGGTCCGCACGTTCAATGCAGACATCCAGGGCTTCCGACATGTTGTAGGCGGTCAGACCGGCAGAGAAAGTGGGCCTCAGATCGGGCAAGGAAGGCACCAAGGTGGCTTCGGCCAGCAGCATGCGGGCGCGTTCCAGACCCACGTTGGCCATTTCGGGCGAGGTGTCATTGAGCAGCACCAGAAACTCTTCGCCACCCCAGCGTGCCAGGACGTCGGTGTCGCGCAGGCCGCTTTGAACCACCTTGGCGAAGTTGCGCAGCACCTCGTCGCCGACGGCGTGGCCATAGGTGTCGTTGATGCGCTTGAAGTGGTCGATGTCCAGCAGGGCCAGGCAGAAGCGGTGGTAGCCCGAGCGTTCCAGGCGTTTGCGATGCTGCCCGAGCACGTCCATCATGTGGCGGCGGTTGAACAAGCCGGTGAGCTCGTCGCGCGTGGCCAGCACCTGGATGCGCACCAGGGCATTGGCCAGTTCGTCCTTCTGGGCCTGCAGTTTGGAGCGCAGGCTGGACAGTTGCGCGGCCAGGCCGGAGATCGTCGGCACGATGGCGGCAGTCAGCACGAAATGCGCAATTTCCAGCTTGAACGGGTAGTTGATCGGGTCTGTGCGTATCTTGATCAGAATGGCAATGCCCATCAGCACCACCGTGTAGCCGCCGGCGATGATGGCGCCGCGTTGCTTCATGTTGAAGATGCCGAACACCAGCACCAGGGCCAGCAGCATCATGGTCGAGCCATGGACCGGCCCGGTGACCGAGTATGCGCCCACGATGATGGTCAACGCCGACAGGATCTGTGGCAGGGTCATGGCCGGGTCATCGAAGCGCATGTTCAGGCCCGTGCGCAGCACCAGGTACCAGACCACGATGTTGACCAGGATGACGCCGCTCAGGCGTTTGACGTCTTCCGCCTCCATGTAACCCACCCACCACGCATAGACCTGCAGGAAGCAGCATGCGATGAACACATTGGCCGCCATCAGCGAGCGCGTGATGCGCAGGCGCTGTTTGCGGTCTGTGGTCAACAGCAGGTCGTTGAGGCGGGAAATCAGGGGTGCGTACATGTTCGTGTCACGGCATCAATGGGGCTTTCGGCGTGATGCCCTCAGACCTTGAGGGTTTTATTGTTCATTCGAAATTTTTGAACTGATGCATCAAGCGGCTTCAGCCACCTTGATGCACAGTTCAGCCACCATCTCACTATTGCGCCATGTGACAGGAGCCAATCCTCATGAAAACCGGACAAAACACCCCCATCCAGCGATATGGTGCCGTGGCCATGCTCTTTCACTGGGTGCTGGCGCTGGCCATCGTCATCGCCTTCGTGGTGGGGTTGACTGTGGAAGACATGCCCCTGAGCCCCAGCAAGGTCAAGCTCATCAACTGGCACAAGTGGGCCGGGGTGGGCATCCTGGCCTTGTCGGCCTTGCGCCTGGTGTGGCGCATCACGCATCGTCCTCCCGCCTTGCCCGGCGCCATCGAGCAGGCCATGCCTGGCTGGCAACGCATTGCCCACCACGGCACCCACCACCTGATGTACCTGCTGTTCTTCGTGGTGCCGCTGCTGGGCTGGGCCTACAGCTCGGCCAAGGGCTATCCCATCGTGTGGTTCGGGGTGTTGCCTCTGCCTGATCTGGTCACCCCCAACAAGGAGCTGGCCGAGGTGCTGGAAGAAGCGCACGGTGCGGCTGCTTTCGCGCTGATGGGGCTGGTTGGCCTGCACGTGGCCGCCGCGCTCAAGCATCAGTTCATCGACAAAGATGGCCTGCTGGACCGCATGCGTCCCGGCCGTTGATCACACCGCCACCTCCATTCAGACCGGACAGAAAGGTCCCACCATGTTTGCACTGTTGAATCGCCCAGCCTCGCCGGGCCTGCTGAGTGCCCTCGCATTCACCGGCATGGCGCTCGTCCAGCCCGCGTTGGCGGCTGATCAGGCTTTGGTGCCCGCCCAAAGTGAGGTCAGCTTCGTGGCCAGGCAGTTGGGCGTGCCGCTGGACGGCAAGTTCAAGTCCTTCTCGGCACAGTCCGCGTTTGACCCCAGATCGCCGCAGACCAGCAAGATTGCTTTCACGGTGGACCTGGGCAGCGTGGCGGTCAACGCTGACGCCAACGCCGAGCTGGTCAAGCCGGACTGGTTCAATACCGTCAAGTTCCCGAAGGCCACCTTCCAGTCCTCGGCCATCAAGGCGCTGGGCGCAGGGCGTTTCGAGGTGGTTGGCAAGCTGACCATCAAGGGCAATGCCCGCGATCTGGTCGTGCCCCTGCAGTTGAGCCAGGCCGCCGGCCTGAGCACCGCCACGGGTGGTTTCACCCTCAAGCGCCTGGACTTCAAGGTGGGGGACGGCGAATGGGCCGATACCTCCATCGTGGCCAACGACGTGCAAGTCAAGTTCAAGCTCGTGCTGCAGGGCGTGCCTGCGCTGTGAGCGATCTCCCCTTTCTTTTTCCCCACCCGACCCACTGAACCCGAACCCCCAAGGAATCGCACCATGAAGCAACTGACCCAACTTTTTGCCGCCACCTCGCTGGCCTTCGCTTTCGCTACCTCGGCCTTGGCCGCACCCGAGACCTATGGTGTCGAGCCCAATCACACCTACGCCAACTTCTCGTACAACCACATGGGCCTGTCGACGCAGATCAGCAAGTTCAGCAAGACCAGCGGCACCGTGGTGTACGACAAGGCGGCCAAGACCGGTTCGGTGGACGTCACCATCGACATGAAGTCCGTGGACACTGGCTCCAGCCTGTTCAATGGCCACATCCAGGGCGCCGACTTCCTGGACACAGAGAAGTTCCCCACGGCCACCTTCAAGTCGACCAAGGTCGTGTTCGAGGGTGACAAGCCCGCCACCATCGAAGGCCAGCTGACCATCAAGGGCATCACCAAGCCCGTGACCCTGAAGGTCAGCCACTTCAGCAATATGGAGCACCCCATGGCCAAGCGTGACGCCATCGGCGCCAACGCCAGCACTCAGATCAAGCGCACGGAGTTCAATGCCGGCAAGTACGCCCCGCTGGTGGGCGACGACGTGACCATCACGATCTCGCTGGAAGCGATCAAGCAGTAAGCAAGCGGGATCAGGCCGGGTCGCGGGCCTGGCTGGATGCCTGTGGCTGAGGGCGCTGTGGTGCCCCACGCAGGTGTCGCAACAGCACCGTGCGCAACTCGTCCTGCCTGAAGGGCTTGGCCAGGTGTTCGTTCATGCCGGCGGCCAGGCAGCGTTCGCGGTCACTGTTCATGGCGTTGGCTGTCAGGGCGACCACGGGCACGGGCTGGCGTCCGTGGTTGTGCTCCCAGGTGCGCAAGCGGCGCGTGGCCTCGATGCCATCTAGTTCGGGCATCTGGCAATCCATCAGCACCACGTCGTAGGGGTGGTCGGCGCGTTCCAGCTCGGCCAATGCCTCCAGGCCGTTTTCAACCCGGGTGACCTGTACGCCCAGGTTGGCCAGGGTGGCTTCGGCCACGATGGCGTTGACCGGGTTGTCTTCGGCCAGCAGCACATGGCCACCCTTGTTGGCCGCCGTGGTGATGACCTGGGGGGCCTGCGGGCCGATTTCGGCCGCCTGCTGGTCGCTGAGATCGAGGTCGACCTTTTCCACCTGCGTGGCGGACAGGGGCACCGTCATCGTGAAGATCGAGCCTTTGTCGAGTGCGCTCGTGCACACGATGTCGCCCCCCATGGCCCGCGCGATCTCGCGTGAGATGGTCAGCCCCAGGCCCGTGCCTTTGTGCTTGCGCCCAAAGCTGCCGTCCACCTGGTGGAAGGCTTCGAAAATCAGCGGCAGGTGCTGGGGCGAGATGCCCACGCCGGTGTCTTCGATCTTGAATTGGATGAGGCCATCGTCCTGGCGCGAGACGTGCACACGCACCTCGCCGCTGTCGGTGAACTTGATGGCGTTGCCCACCAGGTTGTGCAGCACCTGGCGCAGCCTGGCGGCATCCCCCTTGACCCAGCAGGGCGCGGGCAGGTCCAGCGTCGTGCGCAGCTTCAGGCCCTTTTCCGTGGCGGTGATCTTCAGCACCGACAGCACGTCGTGGATGACGCCCAGCAGCTCGAAGGACGAGGTGCTGATCTGCAGCTTGCCGGCTTCAATGCGTGAGAAATCCAGCACGTCGTTGATGATGCCCAGCAGGTGCTCGCCCGTGCGTTCGATCAGCTCGATCTGCTGGCGGGAGTCGGCCAGTACACCCGGCTTGGCAGGCAGGCGGTTGTGAACCAGGCGTGCCAGGCCCAGGATGCCGTGCAGCGGCGTGCGCATTTCGTGGCTCATGGTGGCCAGGAACTGGTCCTTGACGGCACTGTGGCGCTGCGCGAGCTTGAGTGCCTCCGCCCTTTCTCGGGCGATGCGGTCCGTGGTGAAGCGCAGCCACAGCAGTTCGGTGATGCGGCGCTCGCTGCGCCGGCTCTCGAACATCATGAGCCCGAGCAGCGCCAGCAGCCCGAAGCCGCCAAACGTGCCGTAGGCATCCTGACGGGTGAACAACATCAGTGCTGCCGGCAGCAGGATGGGGATGTTCATCAGCGCATTGGGCTTGATGTCGGCCTGCAGCGTGAAGGAGCACACGCAGCAGGCCCCCACCAGCGTGGCCACCACGACCACCGTGGTGATCAGGTCCTGCACGGGCATGAACACGCCTGCCAGCCCCCAGATCAGCCCATGTATGCCGCAGGCCACGTTGAGGCTCTTGAGCCAGTAAGCGCTGGCCCGGTTGCGTGAGCCGACATAACTGCTCAGGTGGATCACCCGCAGCACGGCGATCAGCACGCTCAGGCCTGCCCAGATCATGGCCTTGTCTCGGCCAACCTGTTGGGCAACGACAAAACTCAAGGCAGTGGCAAACAAGGCGCTGAACACGGCCACTGGCAGCGTGGCCGCAAACAACATGCGGATTCGCTCTGCCCGGATCAAGCGGTTGAGTTCCGGATCGTCGGGCGAGACGCGCGCCTGATCGGGATCGGGCAGCATCAAGGCTTGGCAGTTGAAACGCATTCGGCTTTTATCGTCGCCTGTTGCACGGGACTTGAGAGATTGTGAGACAACAAAAGAAAAACCCCGGCTAAAGCCGGGGCGGGAACATCAAGCCTCTGCCGCCAGTGGGCTTAGACGCTTGTGCGTCGCCGAGCAAGACCGATACCTGCCAGCCCCAGGCCCATCAGAAGGTAAGTGCCTGGCTCTGGGATAGATGGTGGCGTAACGGGTGGATTAGGGTCGATGTTGACATCACGAAAATCCAGGCTGCCCTCGAGACGCGCATAGGCGGATGTGTGAACACCCAGAACGACCGATACATCAGAGCCCGTCAGGTTGGCAAACTGTACGTTGAGCGACTTGGTCCGTTCAAAGTTTGTTTCTCCGTAGGCGTGTGTCAATTGCGATGACGAAGAATTGATCGTCGTTGCAAAGACATTGCCGTATTCATCGGTTTCAAAGGACTGCGTGCCCAGGTCAAGCCCGGCACTGGCTCCCATCATGTCGTAGTCCCACACGTACGCATCATTCAAACCTGGCATGGCGGCTGCCTGAGCCACAAAAGCGTCCTTGTCAAACTGCCCCTTTACAGTGGCCACACCGGAAATGAACAGTGCCGTGTTGGCACTCAATGTGATCGATATCGGGTTGCCCAGGTCGTCGTACAGGCCTGGATTGACGCTCAAACTTGATTCAGAGCGCACCGAGAAGTTCTCGTAACGGCGGTTAGCTGGATCGATGTTGGCAAATGCCTCGTTGGTCGATGCTGAAGCCGAGGCCAAGAAGCCCTGAGAAGTCGCCGTGGCTGACTCGGATATGAGTGAGGTGTTGAGGGCGGTATCGGGAAGCAAGCCGGTATAGGGGGCGCTTGCGTCATAAGCACTGGCGTAGCCGTCGGGCAAGTAGTAATTCGTATGATTTAAAAACGTGTTGATCTGGTTGTTGAACGTGATGGTGGGCGCAATGCCATCGTTGGTGTCCAGGTCAACAAGACGGTATGTGAGGCCGGTGATCTGGGCGTTGGCCGTGGCTGCCACATTCGCCTGGGCGCAAACAGGCAACGCAACTGAGAGGGCGATCAAGAATGGCTTGAGCGCCATGCGCGGAGCGAAATAGACAGTCGACATGCTGGTTCCCCTTGAAGTTTGTATTGGGCTTGACGATTAACGCTTCATCCTGATGATGCAGGGGGCTTCGTGTCAACCCGATATCAAGGGGTTAATGCAACAGAATGTTCAGGCGTCGCCCTGCGGGATGTTCAGCCGTTCGCACACGCGCATGGTGGCCAGTTGGAAAGCCTGGAAGTGCAGGCCGACCTGGTGAGCGACAGGCTCCAGTTCGTGCCAGACCTCGTCAGGGTTGTCTCCGCTGGTCGGGTTGAGCAGCAGGGCATCCACGGCGGCACCGATGGTCAGCAGCTTTTGCACGGCAGGGCGCTCCTGTGGCCATTGCTCTGGCGAGTTGGGGCGTGCGCGCACACTGTCGGACACGTCGCGGTGCAGGCCCCACGACTGGCACAGGGCGGCGCCCAGGGCCGAATGGCTCACGCCAAAGGCTTCGATTTCAGCGGCGCACAGCAGGGACTCGTCGCTCTGGTCGTTGAGCTCCTGGTAGCGCTGGCGATCGTAGGCATACAGCACAGCGCGGCCGGTTTCGGCGAACAGGCCAGCGGTGTGGGCCTGCCAGGGGTCCACATCCAGCTGGCGGGCGATGCGGCCCATGGCCAGGCCACGGATACCGGCGCGGTCCCAGATCTTTTGCAGCAGCGGGCTGGGCGGGAAGGCGCCACGCAGGCCGATTTCATACGTGAGGCCGGCCACCTGGGCCATGCCCAGATAGCGGATGCCCTCGTGCACGGTCTCGACCCGTTTGAGCAGGCCGAACAAGGCCGAGTTCACGGTGCGGACCACGGCCGAGGACAAGGCCATGTCGGTTTCGATCAACGCAGCGAGCTGGTCGATCGAGCTGTCCTCTTCTGCCATCAGCAAGGACAGTTTGACCAGCGTGCTGGGGCAGGCCGGCAGGTCGATGTTGAGGTTGCGAAGCTGGGGGGCGATGCTCATGACTGACTCTCATCCTATGGTGCGAGATCAGTCTAGGCTTTTGCGCCCCGTGGGAAAAGCGGAAGTGCCTTGTTTAGGCGAGGCTTTCCGGCCTTTTCCCGTGAAAAATCACCGCAGGCGTCACTGCAGGATTCAGCGCGTCACGAAACGCCGACGTGGGATCCGGGCCGCCTGCGAGGTCAGGCCATTGGTGCGGCGGAACTCGCTGGGCGGCATGCCCTTCCAGCGGCGGAAGGCTTCGATGAAGGTGGTCACATCCGCGTAGCCCAGGCGCTCGGCGATTTCCCCGTGCGTCAGGCTGGCCGAGGCCATGAGCTCTTCTGCCAGGGTGGAGCGCACTTCTTCCAGCAAGGCGCGGAAGGTGGCACCTTCGGCCGTGAGGTGGCGACGCAGCGTGCGTGAGGTGATCTTCATCTCCGCCGCGATCTCTTCCATGTCGGGAATGTGGCCGGGTGTGCGCATCAGGCGGTCGCGCACGGCAGCCGCCACGCCGGTGCGTGTCTTGCGGGCGTCCACGAGCTTGCGGCACATCTGTTCGCACAAGGCGGCCGTGTGCGGGTCAGCCTGGGGCAGGCGCTCGTGCATCAGCGAGGTGTCGAACAGGGCGCAGTCGCGTGCCTGGCTGAACAGTGGGCGGATGCCAAACAGATTGGTGTAGGCCTCCACCATCTCGGGCGAAGGCTCGGGGCGGCGCATGTGGATGGCGCGGAAGGGCAGGGGATGGCCCAGGATTTCGCGCTGCAGGGTGATCACGGCGGCGCGGTCGCGGTCCAGGATGAACTGGCGCACATCCGGGGGCAGGTGGTCGCTGTGGAAGGAGGACTGGATCAGCTCGCCAATCTGCTCGACCTCGTTGATCGTCAGCGAAAAGGTCAGGTTCAGCATGCGCGAGGCCATGCTGATGCCCGATCCGAGCGTCGGGCTGCTCATCACCGCATAGCCCCACAGGCCATAGGTGGTGACGTGGTAGCGCGAGCCTGCTTGCAAGCCCAGGGTCGGGATGTGCGGCAGGGCATTGATCAGGTTGCGACACAGTTGCACTTCCTGATGGGCTTCGATCTCGCCCTTGGGATCGTCCAGCAGAGCTCGTGTGATGCCGGTGTGGCGCAGCATGTTGTCCACGCTCACGCCATGATCAGAACCGAGTTGGGACAGGACCCGGGCTGTGGCAATGCCTCGCCTGAAGTCCCAGATGGATTTGGCTGATGCTTTGACGCTCATGATGTGTTCCACGCTCCCCGCGCGATTTGACAAAGCATTATGTCGGTCTGGGTTACATGTGTGTCCTCAAATCTGTCATCTACCGTGACATTATTTCAAACTAGGGATATGAAATTCGGACGAGCACGACTCCCTGGCGATATCTGCCGTCCCCCCGCAAGCTGTGGGGCAGGATTTCACTGAGCAGGCAGGCACGCGCGAAGCCTCCGGTGTATCTTGCAGTTGTGACGAAATGTGTGTGATGCTGGCCATTCGCGTGCCAGTCAACCTTGAGGAGTGTGATGTCGCAGGGGGCCTTGTCCGCGTTGAAACTTGATCCGGCTTTGGCTGTCGAGGCGCGTGCCCCGGCGCCTGCGGTGGATCAGGTGGCCCTGATTGCGGAGGTGCTGGCACTGCGTGCCGCGCTGCGCGACCAGCAGGCCGAGAACGCGCGCCTGACAAAGTTGCTCCAGACCCGTCCCGCCGAGCAGCGTTTCGAGACCATCCTGGACAGCATGCCTGGCGCCGTGGCCTATTGGGACGACCAACTCATCCTGCGGTATTGCAACCGCCGCTTGCAGACCCACTGGGGGCACAAGGCACATCAGCTCATCGGCCGTCACATGAGTGACCTGCTTTCTGTAGAGGGTTATCAACGCACTTTGCCTTTCGTGGAAGCAGCCCTGAGTGGCCGTGAGATGTCCGGCGAGCATCACGAGCGTCAGGGCCTGATCGCCCAGGTCAGTTACACGCCCGATGTGGTGGACGGCCATGTGCGCGGTTTTGTCGTGTTGGCCATGGACATCACCGAGTTGAAGGAGGCCAAGGCCGCGGCCGAGCTGGCCAGCAAGGCCAAGAGCGAGTTCCTGGCCAGCATGAGTCACGAGATCCGCACGCCGCTCAACGCCGTGCTGGGCTTCGCGCAGATCGGCGCCTTGCGCTTTGACGCACACGAGTCGGCCGGGCATTTCAAGCACATCCTGCAAGCCGGGCAGCACCTGCTGGGCTTGATCAATGACATTCTGGATTTCTCCAAGATCGAGGCCGGCAAGCTGGAGTTGCAGGTCGGCGAGATGCGTCTGAGCCACTGCATCGAGCAGGCACTGGATCTGGTTCGTGAACAGGCTCGCCACAAGGGCCTGCGGCTGGACGTGGCGCGCATGGTCGATGTGCCCGAGCTCTGGCGCGCCGATGCCTTGCGGGTGGGGCAGATCCTCATCAACTTGCTGACGAATGCGGTGAAGTTCACCGAGCGGGGTGACGTGCGCCTGACGGTGGAGGCTGATCGCGACGGCTTGCACCTGGCGGTGCAGGACACCGGTGTGGGCATGGACGCGGCCTTGATGGCGCGCCTGTTCGACCCCTTTGTGCAAGGCGATGGCAGTTCGACGCGCCGTGTGGGTGGTACCGGCCTGGGCCTGTCGATCTGCAGGCGGCTGGTGGATTTGATGGGGGGCCGCATCAACGTGCACAGCGCGCCAGGGCAGGGCGCGCGCTTTGAGGTGTGCCTGCCTTTGCTTGCCGTGGGCGGCGCCGTTGACCTCGACACAGACGGCGAACCGGGTCCGTGGGACGCCTACGGCCTGCGTGGCATGCGGGTGCTGGTGGCCGAGGACCATCAGGTCAACCAATTGTTGATGGAGCAGTTGTTGCTCAACGCGGGTGTGCACCTGACCATGGTCGATAACGGGCAGGAGGCGGTGGATGCCGTGAAGCAGGCGGGCCCGGGCGCCTTCGATCTGCTGTTGTGCGACATCGAGATGCCGGTGATGGACGGCTACCAGGCCACGGCCACGGTGCGGGATCTGGACCCTGGCCTGCCCGTGCTGGGCCTGACAGCCCACGCCTTCGACGAGGCCAAGGAGCGTGGTCTGAGCGTGGGCATGCGTGACTACATCACCAAGCCCTATGTGTACGAAGAGCTGATGGGCTTGATGGCCAGGCACGCACGGCGCACAGCAGCCTGATCGCTCACGGTTTGTCGCGCTGGCGTTTGGCGCGCGGGTGCGCCGCGTCATACACCTTGGCCAGATGCTGGAAGTCCAGCTTGGTATAGACCTGCGTGGTGCTGATGTGGGCGTGGCCCAGCAGCTCCTGCACGGCACGCAGATCGCTGCTCGATTGCAGCAGGTGGCTGGCAAAGCTGTGGCGCAGCATGTGGGGGTGCACATGCGTGGGCAGGCCGGCCTGTTGGGCCAGTTGCTTGAGCCGGTTGCGCAACTGCATGGGCGTGAGGCGCCCGCCCAGGCGGCTGATGAACAGGGCCTCGCACTGCGGTGGCGTGAGCGCGGCGCGCATGTCCAGCCACGCGGCCAGCGCCTTCATGGCGGCTTGCCCCACGGGCACGATGCGCCACTTGCTGCCTTTGCCCAAAACATGGGCTTCGCCCGCCTGCAGGTCGATCCAGCCCTTGGCTTCGTTGCTCGCGGCCACATCCAGGCCCAGCAGCTCGGCACTGCGCAAGCCGCTGCTGTAGAGCAGTTCGATCATGGCGTGGTCACGTGCGTGCAGCCAAGGGGCCTCGTGCTCCCGGCGCGTCTGGGCGGCGGGTGAGGCGGCGGTGTCATCGGCTTCGGGCTGGTGATTGGCCAGCGCCACGGCCTGGTCCACCGACAGCGCCTTGGGCAAGGGCTTGACGGCCTTGGGCGGTTTGATGCCGTCAACGGGGTTGACCTGCACCACGCCTTCGCGGCCCAACCACTTGAACAGACCGCGCCAGGCGGCCAGCGTGATGGCGATGCTGCGCGGTCCCAGTCCTTGCGCATGCAAGCGGGCCGTCCACCCGCGCACATGGTGGGGGCGCACATCAGGCAGGGCCAGCTTGTGTTGATCGCACATGGCGTGCAGGCGCTTGAAGGCATCGCCATACATGGCCAGCGTGCGCTCGGCCAGGCGGCGCTGCACGCGCAGATGATCGACATGGCGTGCAACCAGGCCGTCGATCAACCCATCCATGACGAGGCTATCGGTTGGTGAGCTTGGGGCTGATGCGTTCACGATCTGATGGGCTGTGCAGGCCCACCATTGTTGATCGAAACGCCCGCAGACGGGATCAGCGTGAACGCGATCGGGCCAGGCGGCCCAGGCCGAACAGTGCCACGGCCGCCAGGCTCAGCAGGGCGGTGTTGGGCTCAGGCACGGGAGACGGGCTGCCGATGCCCAGGTTGCCGCCGCCACTGAGGGAGACCGAACCAACTCCGCCAATTCCCGCGCCAATTTCTCGCACATCACCGCCGCCTTGAATGGTGACGCTGCCACCATTGAGCAGCGTCGCGCTGTCAATCGATACCCGGGTGTCCGATGTGAGCGTGATGAGCGGCGCGTTCAGTGACACATCTTCAAAGACCAGGCTGCCCGCAGCCCAGATGGACAGCGATTCATCCGCCGAGATGGTGCCGTGCGTGCCTTGCCCGGACAGCGTGAAGTTGCCCGCGCAACGCAGGCTCAGGGCGCTGACGCCCTCGATGTTCAAGGTGTCCGAGCAGTTCAGCGCGACCTGATCGATCTGGCTGGCAGCCTGGGCGGAGACGGACGTGAGCGCAGCAAGCAGCAGCGCAGCCAGGGTCGAGCGACTGGACATGGTTTCCCTGAAAAGTTGATTCTGATTCGTCATGTTAACCGACTCCCGTGTCAACTTGTGGCGGGATTCAGTCCACCAGGCGGGTGAGCGCGGCACTCGCGATGTCCCCCACCTGCAGCAGGAAGTCCACGCCCATGTCGGCGCTGTAGCGCGTCGGGTCGGGCGAACCCAGCACGAGCAGGCCGAAGCACTCGCCGTGGTGGTGCAGGGGGATCAGGGCCAGTGAGGTGATGCTGGCGCTGTCTTCCAGCCATTTGCTGGCTTCGAAGCCCGAGTTCAGGCCGCAATAGGGCATGTTCAGGCTGCCGGCAAAGCTGCGGGCGTCATCGCTGATGGCCTGGGTGACGGCCAACTCGCTCAGGCCTTCGTGCAGCGTCAGGTTGGGCGTGGCCCAGATGCGCACGGCGGCTTGCGGGATCATGAACTCGTGGCGCAGGCGGTCGAGCATGACGTCGGCCAGGGTGGTGTCGTCATGCGCCAGCAGCACGGCGCGCACCCAGCGGTGCAGGCGCTCGGCGATGGCCTCGTTTTCCTGGCCGTTGCGGATCATGTCCATGATCCGGCGCTCCAGGCCACGGATCTTGTCGCGCAGCATCTCCATCTGGCGCTCCTGCAGCGAGACGGCGCGCTGGCCGTGCGGGCTGGTGAGCTGGATGGAGGCCAGCACCTGGGCGTTGCGTTCGAAGAAACCGGGTGTGTGCACCAGGTAGTTGACGATCTCGTCTTCGGTGATGCCTTGCAAGGTCATGTTCTCGTGTGGGTGTTCGTTCAGAGTGCGGGCACGTCGATTTCGCCGTCGAAAACCTTGACGGCCGGGCCGGTCATCATCACGTGCGTGCCGGGGCCTTCCCAGCTGATGGTCAGGCGGCCGCCGGGCATGTCCACATCCACGGTCTGGTCCAGCCAGCCCAGGCGGATGCCGGCCACCACATTGGCGCAGGCGCCCGAGCCACAGGCCAGCGTTTCGCCCGAGCCGCGCTCGAACACCCGCAGGCGCACATGCTTGCGACTGACCACTTCCATGAAGCCGGCGTTCACGCGGCGCGGGAAGCGCTCATGGCCTTCGATCTGGGGGCCGAGCTCTTCAACCGGGGCGTGTTCGACGCTGTCGACCCGCATCATGGCGTGGGGGTTGCCCATGGACACCACGGCCACTTCCACCGGGTGGTTGGCCAGCTCGATGGGCCACAGCTCGCAGCCATTGACCATGCGCGGTGTCAGGCCGTTGGGGTTGAAGGGGACCTCTTCGGGGATCAGGAAGGGCTCGCCCATGTCCACCGTCACGCGGCCATCAGCTTGCAGATGCGGCTCGATGACGGCCTTCATGGTCTGCACGCGGATGGTTTCCTTGTCGGTCAGGCCCGTGTCGTACACGAAGCGGGCGAAGCAGCGCGCGCCATTGCCGCACTGTTCCACCTCGCCGCCGTCGGCGTTCATGATCCGGTAGGTGAAGTCCGTCCCGTTGGCGGGGTCGCCCTTTTCGACGATCAGGATCTGGTCGGCCCCGATGCCAAAGCGTCGGTCGGCCAGAAAGCGGTATTGGGCCTCGCTCAGTGGCAGCGGGCCGTGGGTGGCGTCGAGCACGACAAAGTCGTTGCCCGCGCCATGCATCTTGGTAAAGCGCAGCTTCATAAAGGCGGATTATCCGCCGCTTGCGCCCGCCTTGTCAGGCCAATGTGCGATCAGGCGACGGCGTGGCCATCCAGATGGAAGCGCTGGACCGATTTGGACAGGTCCATGGCTTGCTGGCGCAGGCTGTCGGCCGCCGCGGCGGACTGTTCCACCAGCGCGGCGTTTTGCTGCGTCATGTGATCCAGTTGCGTCACCGACTGGCTGACCTGGCCAATGCCCTGGGATTGCTGGCGGGTGGCATCCGCAATCTCGCCCATGGCCTGGGTCACGCGGCGGATCGAATCCACGATCTCGTTCATGACCTCGCCGGCCTCGCGCACCTTCTGCGAGCCCACTTCCACGCGTTCGGTGGACTGGCCGATCAGGCCCTTGATCTCTTTGGCGGCGTCGGCGCTGCGCTTGGCCAGCGAACGCACTTCGCCCGCCACCACGGCAAAACCGCGGCCTTGCTCACCGGCTCGGGCGGCTTCCACGGCGGCGTTGAGCGCGAGTATGTTGGTCTGGAAGGCGATGCCGTCGATCACGCCGATGATGTCGGAAATCTGGCGGGCGGCGGCGCTGATGTCCTGCATCTGCGAGACCACGCTTTCGACCACCTGGCCACCTTGCTCGGCGCGCTGGCTGGCGGTGTCGGCCAGCGAGTTGGCCACGTGGGCCGATTCGGCCGAGTGCTCCACCGTCTTGCTGAGCTGGTCCATGGACGAGGCCGTGTCCTGCAGGTTGGCGGCGGTCTGTTCGGTGCGTTGGGAGAGGTCCTGGTTGCCCGCCGCGATCTCGGTGGAGGCCGTCAGCATGCTTTCGGACGATTCGCGCACCGAGGCCACCATCTCGCGCAGGCCGTTCTGCATGTGGGCCATCGAGCTCATCAGGCGTCCGATTTCATCCTTGCCGTTCACATCGATGTGCTGGGTCAGGTCACCGTGCGAGATGGACTGGGTGATGGCCTCGGCACGACGCAAGGGCGCGGTGATCGACAGGATGGTCAGCCCCATGAGCGGCAGGAACACGAAGCCGGGCGACATGAGCAGGCCCCACAGCCACATGATGGCGTGGGTGGCGGCTGTGCCGGCCTTGGCGCGGCGTGCCTCGGCCACTTGCGTGATGGCAGCGTTGAGCTTGCCGGTGATGGCTTCCACGGCATCGGCTTCGGCGCGTGCCGGTTCGCTGGACTGGTAGGCCTCGGCTGCTGATGTGATGGCCGCCGAGGTGATCAGGTCCAGCGTGGGCTCCAGGCCCTTGCCATAGCTGTTGAGCTTGCCTTCCAGGGCGGTGGCCTGTTGCTTGATCTCGGCCGTGGGCGCGGCTTCGGCCAGGGCTTTGGTGGTCTGGATGGTGGTGGCCAGGGCGGCCTTCCACGCCTTGAACTGTTCGGCTGCGGTCACCGAGTCGCCCGTGGCGATGATGGTGGTTTTCTCGCGGCCGCGCAGTTCATTGAGGTTCAGCGCGAGCGTGGTCATGCGCTGCGTGGCGGTGAATTCCTGACTGGCAAACGAGTCCAGTTCGCCCTTGAGCGAGAGCAGCTGCCAGCTCATGGCGCCGCCCACACTGCAACCAATGCCCACGACCAGGGCCATGCAGGCCAGCAAGCGCGACCGGATCGAAAAACCGCGCAACCAAGTGATCCACGCCATGTACTGCCACTCCTTAACCCAGATGAAGCGAGGCACAGGCCCTCGCCACAGACAACCTGGGTGGAATATCGGTCAGCCGTGTACCGACTTGAGGCGCCAGCGTGATCCGAATGGCTCAGTAAAACCCTGCCTCGCCCTCGGGCCGGGTCTTGAAACGCTTGTGCACCCACAGGTATTGGGCAGGTTGCTTGAGGATCTCACCCTCGATGAACTGGTTCATGCGGGCCGTGTCGGATTCGGCATTCTTGGTGGGGAAATTCTCCAGCGGGGCCATGAAGCGCACGCGCCAGCCACGACCGCCGGGCAGCAGTTCAGCGATCACCGGCTGCACCACCATGTTCATCATCCGGGCCATGCGCGAAGGCGCCAGCAAGGTGGCGGCCGGCACGCCGAAGAAAGGCACGAACGCGGCATCTTTAGCCCCGAAATCCATGTCGGGCAGGTTGAAGAAGCCGCGCCCGTCCTTGATGGCGCGCAGCAGCGGCTTGACCGAATCGCTGCGCGGGAAGATCTCGGCGTTGCCAAAGCGCAGGCGGCCGCGCTTCATCAGCTTGTCCATCAGCGGGTTGCTCTGCGTCTGGTAGATCGAGGCACCGGGGCGCTTCTGGCACAGCAGGATGGCGGCACCCGCCACATCCAGCCCGACGAAGTGCGGGCACAACCACATGGTGGGGCGGCCGCTGGTTTGCATTTCACGCTCGGCCAGGTCGATGTCGCCTTCCACCTGGATCAGGCGTTTGATGCGCTCGTGCGAGGCCCACCAGAGCACCGCACGGTCCAGCAGGCTTTGCGTCAGCCAGCCGAAGTGCGCGCGCAGCAGGGCTTCGCGTTCGGCAGCCGGCATCTGCGGGAAGCACAGTTCCAGATTGCGCAGGCCCACGCGGCGGCGGGATCTGGCCAGCTTGAAGAGCAGGGTGCCCATGCCGCGGGCGATGGCCGCCAGCACCGGCAAGGGCAGGAAGTGCAGCAGCCACAGGATGCCCAGCGCCAGCCGGATGCCGCCTTCTTTCAACGCGTTCTGCATCGTCATCAGGTCCGGGCCTCGCTGCTGCTGGAGGCCGAGGTCAGGATCTCGGAGCGAGGCTGCTTGTAGCGGTTGTAGCCCCACAGGTACTGCTCGGGTGCTTGCATGATCAGGTCTTCCATCAGCCGGTTCACGGCGGCGGCGGATTGTGCCGCATCGCCCGCAGCCAGGATTTGTTCGACATCAGGCGCCACACGGGTGGCGTGCACGATGTAGTCGCAGCCTTTTTGCAGCCGGGCGACCGGGCCCAGGCGCTCGCCACGCAGCAGCACCACCGCGCAGCCCGTTTGCGCGACCAGCTTGGCGGCCATGGTCATGGTGTAGGCGGGGCGGCCAAAGAAGTGGGTCCACACGCCCATGCCTTCGGGCGGCACCTGATCGGGCAGCAGGCCCACCGTTTCGCCCTTCTTGAGCGCGCGCAGCATCTGGCGCACGCCGCTGAGCGTGGCGGGGCTGGTGTTCATGCCCGGGCGGTTGCGGGATTCGCGCATCATCTCCGCCAGCCAGGCCTGCTTGGCCGGGCGGTACAGCGCCGTGATGGGCTTGAGGCTGCCGAAATGTTCGGCATAAGCCTGCGCCGTGATCTCGAAGCAACCCAGGTGCGGTGTGAGCAGCAGCAGGCCACGGCCTTCTGCCAGGGCCTGGGATACGGCTTGCGCGTTGGCCCATTGCACCGTCTTGCCCAGGGCCTGTTCGCGCGGGCGGCCCCACAGGCGAGGCAACTCGCCCACCATCTTGCCGGCGTGCGCCACGGCTGACCAACGCCGCCACACGCCCATGCCCACGGCCTGCGTGTGCGCCTTCAATCGCTTGCGGTACGAAGGCGACAGCAGGTAGGCGAGCCAGCCCAGCAGGCTGCCGATCGGGTGCAGCACGGCCAAGGGCCAGCGAGACAGCATGGAAAACAAACGAGGCATGAGGCGAATTCTGCCCCATGCCTCGATTCAGCCGTCGACGCTTGGAACGTGACGGATTACGGTGTCACCACAACCGGGCAGGTCTGACCACCCAAGGTTGCCGACAGATCGCTGATGGCGGGGATCACGCTGTTGGCGTAGCCACGGAAGCTGAACGTCGTCGAGCCCCCAGCCGGAATCATCGTATTGGTCGACAGGGGCTGCGCGGTGTAGTTCTGCAGGTACTTGTTGGTCAGCTTCGCATTCTTGATATTGGTCAGAAGCGTGGGCTTGCCATAGCGCCAGTTCACGTTCCAGCCGGTTGCCGGATTGCTGCTGTTGTTGGCCACCGTCACTTCGGTGTTGAACAGCGGAGTGGACGTGGGGATCACCGTGTTCTTGAACGTCACCGAGCAGGTCGCGGCAGGGGTGGCCGTCACGGTCGTCGAGATGGCCCCGAAATCGAGAATGGACCGCAAGGCGCTTTGGCCAAGGTTGCTCAGTGCCAGCGCAGTGCTGATCTTGGTGATGCCGTCTGTGGTCAATTGCAGGCCCGACACCTTGAAGGTCGTGATGGCTGTTGCGTTGGGCGTCGAAGGGATCACGACTGTGCTGCTTTCAACGGTGTTGAAGTTCCACAGCGCGTAGTTGAGCAATGTGCCGACGCCATTGGCGCCCGTCACGGAGGCCAGCACCCGTTTGGTGGCCAGATCGACTTGCAGATCGGAGATGGTGATCGAGCCACCGGTAGTCAGCCCTCGTTTGAAGGGCACGGTCCAGGTCATGCCGCCAACAGATGAGGCGGACAGGGTTTCCTGAGTGGTGTCATCCAGTGCGAGGGACGTCAGAGGGGCCGTGGCGCTCACGTTCACGTGGGTGAAGTTGTCCTGCTTGTCGACCGTCACGACGGCCGGGCCCGTGTTTGTGATTGTGGGTTGCAGAATGTCCAGGAAGCCCAGGGCATCGACGCTGATTGACAGCGTCTCGTTGCCGGACAGCTTGACGCCCTTGTAGATGGTGGTGCCAGCCGTGATGTTGACCGTGGCGGCGAAAGCGGAACCGGCTGCGATGAATGCGGCGGCCGCGACGAGGCTCTTGAAAGCAACTTTCATGTGTTCTCCCTGAAAAAACGATCCTTTTTATGAAGAGGCAGGCGGACCGGGGCGATCGCGTGTTCCCCTGTGCAACTGCCATGTCCCTCTTTGCAGAGCCGTTCGAGCGGCCTGTCGCAGAAGGTATTTCGTTATACATCTCGGCGCGATGTGTGACTTTTGCAAGCTGTAAGCGTTGCACTAGTGCTAGCCGGGATTGACAGCCATCTCAAGGCTGTTGTCGTGCATGCGCCGGATCGATGCGGTTCGTGGCCAACACCCGGGAATATCCGGTTCTTTTCGGAGGACTCTCGGTCGCTTTCACATCGTTGAATCCACTACACTGCATGCATCGCCGAGTTAACAGGACAACTTGCGGGGCGATTCACAAATGCCGCTAAAGCGTTCGCCGCTGCGAAGAGACTCCAAAAGAATCCCTCAACAGCCCCGGCGACGCCGAGGTCTTTGGTTTTTTATGGAGCACACATCGTGGCAAACGATTTCCTTTTCACTTCTGAATCCGTATCGGAAGGTCACCCCGACAAGGTGGCTGACCAGATCTCCGATGCCATCCTCGACGCCATCCTGGCGCAGGATCCCGTCTCTCGCGTCGCCGCTGAAACCCTGACCAACACCGGTCTGGTCGTTCTCGCGGGCGAAATCACGACGCAAGCCAACGTGGATTACATCCAGGTGGCGCGCGACACCATCAAGCGCATCGGCTACGACAACACCGAGTACGGCATCGACTACAAGGGTTGCGCCGTGCTGGTGGCGTACGACAAGCAGTCCAACGACATCGCCCAGGGTGTGGACCGCGCTTCGGATGACTACCTCAACATCGGCGCTGGCGACCAGGGCCTGATGTTCGGTTACGCCTGCGACGAAACGCCCGAGCTGATGCCCGCGCCGATCTACTACGCCCACCGTCTGGTGGAGCGTCAGGCTCAGCTGCGCAAGGACGGCCGCCTGCCTTTCCTGCGCCCTGACGCCAAGAGCCAGGTCACGATGCGCTATGTGGACGGCAAGCCCCACAGCATCGACACCGTGGTGCTGTCCACCCAGCACAGCCCCGACCAGTCGGAAAACGCCACGACCATGAAGGCCTCGTTCACCGAAGCCATCATCGAAGAGATCATCAAGCCCGTGCTGCCCAAGGAATGGCTGCAGAACACGCGCTACCTGATCAACCCGACCGGTCGTTTCGTGATCGGTGGCCCGCAAGGCGACTGTGGCCTGACCGGCCGCAAGATCATCGTGGACACCTACGGTGGTGCCTGCCCTCACGGCGGTGGCGCCTTCTCGGGCAAGGATCCTACAAAGGTTGACCGCTCTGCCGCCTACGCTGCCCGCTACGTTGCCAAGAACGTGGTGGCAGCCGGTCTGGCCAAGCAGTGCCAGGTGCAGGTGGCCTATGCCATCGGCGTGGCCAAGCCCATGAACATCACGGTCTACACCGAAGGCACGGGCGTCATCTCCGACGAGAAGCTGTCCGCCCTGGTGGCCGAGCACTTCGACCTGCGTCCCAAGGGCATCATCCAGATGCTGGACCTGCTGCGCCCGATCTATCAAAAGACGGCCGCTTATGGTCACTTCGGCCGCGAAGAGCCGGAGTTCACCTGGGAACGCACGGACAAGGCTGCGATCCTGCGCGAAGCCGCTGGCCTCAAGGGCTGATCCTCACAGCCGTGCACCGTCCTGGACGGTCGGCTGAACCAAGGGCGTATCCTCAACGGGTACGCCTTTTTTTCTGGCCTGAAAGAACATGAGCAACACCACCTCCAAGGGCGCGCTGGCCTGGCTGGCCGCCATCGCCATCGGCTTGATCTGGTCCTACATCGGGGCGTTCGACCCCGCCGTCTGGTTGATGGAGGTGTTCCCGGTCTTCGTCGCCGTGCCCCTGCTGGCCTGGACCCGCCCGACCTTTCGCCTGACCACACTGGTCTACGTCCTCATCCTCGTGCACGCCATCATCCTGATGGTCGGCGGGCACTACACGTATGCGCGTGTGCCGCTGGGCTTCTGGATGCAGGAGGTCTTTCACTTCACCCGCAATCACTACGATCGCATCGGGCATCTGGCGCAGGGCTTCATCCCGGCCATGGTGGCGCGTGAAATCCTGCTGCGCAAGACGCCGCTGCAGCGTGGCGGCTGGCTGTTTTTCCTCGTGACTTGCGTGTGCCTGGCCATCAGCGCCATGTACGAGTTCATCGAATGGGGCGCGGCCGTGAGCCTGGGGCAGGGTGCCGACGAGTTCCTGGCCACCCAGGGTGACCCGTTTGACACCCAGTCCGACATGCTGATGGCCTGGATCGGCTCGATGCTGGCCCAGGTGCTGCTCGCGCGCTGGCATGACCGGCAGCTTGCCGGGCTGGGCGTGGCCGACCGTCGTTCATGACAACAAAGTCGCAACACCCGCCTATTTGATGGACTGCCCCAGGCGCAGTCGCCCTAGGATCCTGCTGTGTCCGTGTCACGTCCGAATTGACGCACCCACCCACGATCATGCTCAGGAAGATTCCGATCCAGCAACTGCGAACAGGCATGTTCGTCCACGAGGTCTGCGGCTCGTGGCTGGATCACCCTTTCTGGCGCGCTTCCTTCAAAGTTCAGGACGCCCGCCAGCTCAAGCAGCTGGCGGTGGTCAAGGAAGTGGTCATCGATACCGCCAAGGGGCTGGACGTGGATTCGCCCAGCGCACCCATGGAGCTGATGGACGACATCGAGGTGAGTGCGGCTGCGCCCGTCGTGGCGGTCATGGACCTGCCCGAGGACGAAGCCCCTCTGGCCTTGAGCGTGAGCTTCCAGCAGGAGCTGGTGCGGGCCTCGCGCATCGTGGAGCAATCACGCGGTGCGATGAAGTCCATGTTCAACGACGCCCGCCTGGGCAAGGCCGTGGATACCGAACATTGCCTGCCCCTGGTGGACGACATCACCCAGTCGGTGTCGCGCAACCCGGGCGCCATCGTCAGCCTGGCGCGCCTCAAGACCAGCGACGACTACACCTACATGCATTCCGTGGCCGTGTGCGCCCTGATGGTGTCACTGGCCAAGCACCTGCATCTCAACGAAGCCGATACGCGTGAAGCAGGCCTGGCCGGGCTGGTGCACGACCTCGGCAAGGCCTTGATGCCGCTGGAAGTGCTCAACAAGCCAGGCGCCCTGACGCCCGCCGAGTTCGCCATCATGAAGGGGCACCCCGAAGCCGGGCACCGCATGCTGGTGGAGGGCAATGGCGTGGGGCCGATTCCGCTGGATGTCTGCCTGCACCATCACGAGAAGGTCAATGGCAAAGGCTATCCGCATGGCCTGCAGGGCGACGAGATCAGCCTGTATTCGAAAATGGGGGCCGTGTGTGATGTGTATGACGCCATCACCTCCAACCGGCCTTACAAGGCGGGCTGGGATCCGGCCGAGTCCATCCAGAAGATGGCACAGTGGGCCAAGGAAGGCCACTTTGACGAACGCATTTTTCAGGCCTTCGTCAAGAGCATCGGCATCTACCCGACGGGTTCGCTCGTCAAGCTGAAATCTGGCCGGCTGGGTGTGGTGGCGGAGCAGGGCAGCAAATCCCTGCTGAGCCCGATGGTGCGGGTCTTTTTCTCCACCAAGTCCAATGAGCCGATCACGCCTCAGTTGATCGATCTGGGCGATGGCAGCACCACCGACCAGATCATCTCGCGCGAATCACCCGCGACCTGGGGCTTCAAGAACATCGATCAGTTCTGGATGCCGCAGGCCTGAGGCTCGGGCGGTCGTCAGAACGCCGGTAAGGTGCCGGTGATGTCCACCCGTGGCAGACGGGTGCTGGGGTCAAAGTACATGCGGGCGATGGTCTTGCCGCCTGATTGCAGCTTGATGTCGTCCGAGGTGGCCATGGGCAGGGACATCTGGCCGTTGAACGTGTAGCTCACCTTGTTGATGGTGAAGCTCAGGTCCCGGAATTGGACGGTCGAGGGCGCCTTGTCAGCGCCCAAGCTCGACTCCATGCTGCCGCCGGTGTAGGTCAGTGTGTTGGTGCCGCTGTTGGTGATGTGGTTCAGTGTGGCGCCTTTCTGTGGCGTCCATGAGCTGCCAGTGCTGCTCAGGGATGTCCAGAACTCGCCGTTGGCCACCAAGGTCGTGTCGTCATCGTGCATGGCCGTCAGAACCGATTGAGCGGTGATCGACCCTGTGGTGTCGTACTTGACTCTCGAGGCGATGGTGCCCGTGAACCGCTTGTTGGTCTGCGTGCTGTTGATCGGTGCGCAGTTGTCGAACGTCACATTCAACTGATGCACGACACCGGGGGCGAGGGGCTCTCCGCCGAGGACATCCTTGGTGTCCAGCGTCAAAGCGCTGACCTGGCCGCTGCTGCAAATCTGCGTGGGCGCCAGCATGTTGCCGGTGTCGTCATCCACGGTGTCGCGCGCGGCGGCACTCAGATTCAAGGGCTGCATGATCGCCCCATACAGCGCGTAGAACGCGGCTTGCTGCGCCAGGGCCTCGGCCGAGGTCAGTGTGATCACCAATTCATTGCTGGTCACGCTGCCACCCTGGTTGGTGGCCACCACGGTGTACTTGGCGCCAGCATCGGCTGCGGTCAACTTGTCAAGGGACAGCATGGGCCAGGTTTGGCCGGCCAGTGCCACGCCGTTGCGGAACCATTGATAACGCAATTGACCCGCCCCCAGCGCGCCCGCCATCAGCACACCTGGTTGCCCCTCCACCAGCGGCGTTGTCGCCATCGGTTGCAGCAGGAAAACAGGCTTGACGGGCAGGGCATTCAGCACCAGGCAGGTGTCAAGCTTGATGTCTGTGGCCGAGGCTTCCAGTGTGAGTTGCGACGAGCTGGTCTCGCTGCTGTTGGCCGTCAAGGTGGCGCGCCCGTTGCGCTTGAGAGTGACGTCGAACTGACCGTTGGCATCCACGGATGCAAAAGCCGCCCCGCTGTAATCCAGGCCATCGGTGAGCACGCTGATGGCTTGCGTGGGGATGGATTTATCCGCGTTGCGCACACAGCCAGTGACGTGAACCGTCTCCTCGATGGGCTTGTCGGCGTTCCAGGTGCTGAAGTGGCTGACGCTGCCTTCGTAGTAGTCGCCCAGCGTGGCGTCATGCTGGAGTGTGGCGCTGCCCTCTTGCACCCACAGGCCGGTGCTTTCCTTGAAGTAGTACAGCGGGATGGTGGCCGGGATGGTTTGTGAGCGAGTCTTGACCGGGATGCGGATGGTGGCCGTCTTGCCGGCGCCCAGTTGCAGTGGCTTGCCCGTGGCGGCATCCGTCAGGTGCACCTGTATGGCACCGAAGCTTTCGATGGATTGGCCGTTGTCGGCCTTGTAGCTGCCGGGCATGGCGCTGGTCTGGCTGGCAGGGTCGATGGGGGTGATGGCGACCTTGACTTGCCCTGTGGCAGCGGCGCCGGTGGCGGCATCCACCAGGCTGGCGGCAGCCAGGGTGACCTGTGCCGTGGAGTTGGGCGCCGTCACACTGCCGCCCGTGCTGACGTTCAGCGATTGGATGACGGCTACTTTGCTCAGGCTGATGACCAGGTGCGCGTGGCGGCTGCCCGATTGGAACTCGGCGTGTGCCTGACCATCGCCGTAGCCCGACAGCGAGGCCTTGATGTCGAGGCTGCTGCCGGTCTTCTGGCTCAGCTCAAAGCGGCCTTGCGCATCGGATGTCAGGACCGTGTCGCCTGCCGTGAGCCGGTACTGGCGTCATACACCACGCCTTGTGCATGCGCGACGCTGGCGGGCTGTGCGAGCGGGTCATTGGCGGCGGTATCCGGATTGCCTCCACCACCGCCACCGCAGGCTTGCAGTACCAATGTGGCGGCCAAGGCCAGGCCCCAGCCAAAAGGGGCTTTTTTGAATGTCATGACAGATCCCTGATGAATTTTTATGCACAAGCGGTGATGACCGCGGTCGGCAGTCTAACGTCACGTCGACCTCGCCTTGTAAGCAATCCTGTCAGGGCGCGCGTCAGGCTTACTGCGTCGACAAGCTCAAACCCGCATGCTCGCGCAGCGGATGGAAGTGCACCAGCGGGTGGCGCTCGGCCGTCAGGCGCAGGTCATAGGCCGAGGTCATCATGTAGGCCAGGGTGTCGGCGGCGTCCAGCGCCAGCTTGCTGGCGTTTTCGTCGCAGAACTTCTTCATCGCCTCGGGCGTGTCGGCCGTGATCCAGCGTGCGCCCACAAAGCGGCAGGGCATCAGGCGGATGTCCACGCTGTACTCTGCCTTCAGGCGGTGCTGCACCACTTCGAACTGCAGTTGGCCCACGGCGCCCAGCAGCATCGAGCCACCGGATTCGGGGCGGAACACCTGAATGGCGCCTTCTTCACCCAGTTGCAGCAGGCCGGCTTGCAGCTGCTTGCTCTTCATGGGGTTGGCCAGCTCGACCGTCTGGAACAGTTCGGGCGCGAAGAAGGGCAGGCCGGTGTACTGCAGGTTGATGCCATCGGTGATGGTGTCGCCCAGTTGCACGCCGCCGTGTGTGGTGAAGCCAATGATGTCGCCCGCATAGGCTTCATCGACCGCTTCACGGCGCTGCGACAGGAAGGTCACCACCGAGGTGGGGCGCAGCTCCTTGGCAGAGCGTTGCACCTTGAGCTTCATGCCGGGCTCGTACTTGCCGGAGCACACGCGCACGAAGGCGATGCGGTCGCGGTGGGACGGGTCCATATTGGCTTGCACCTTGAACACCACGCCGGAGAAGTTTTCCATCTCGGGCAGGATCTCCTTGTGCGAGCCGTCTTTTTCGGTCGACAGGCGAGGGCGGGGCGAGGGGGCCAGGTCCACCAGGGCGTCCAGCACCTCCTGCACACCGAAGTTGTTCACGGCCGAGCCGAAGAACACCGGGGTCTGCTTGGCGGCCAGGAACTGTTCCAGATCGAAAGCCGGGGCGGCTTCGGCCATCAGCTCCATATTGGCTTCGGCCAGCTCCCAGTCGTGGCCGAAACGGGCGTGCAGCTTGTCGCGATCTTCGAGCGACACAACCTCGTCTTCATCGCTGCGCTTGTCGGCGCCGGCGTCAAACAGGCGCATGCTCTTGGTGCGCAGGTTGACGATGCCGCCGAACTGCTTGCCCTGGCCCACGGGCCAGGTCATGGGCACGCAGGGCATGCCGAGTTCCTGTTCGACTTCATCGAGCAATTCCAGCGGGTCGCGGCCTTCGCGGTCCATTTTGTTCACAAACGTGATGATGGGTGTGTCGCGCTGGCGGCAGACCTCGATCAGGCGCTTGGTCTGGGCTTCCACACCGTTGGCCGCGTCGATCACCATCAGGGCCGAGTCCACCGCGGTCAGCACGCGGTAGGTGTCTTCCGAGAAGTCCTTGTGGCCCGGGGTGTCCAGCAGGTTGACCACGTGGTCGCGGTACAGCATCTGCATCACCGAAGACGCCACCGAGATGCCGCGCTGCTTTTCGATTTCCATCCAGTCTGAAGTGGCGTGGCGCGAGGCCTTGCGGGCCTTGACCGAACCGGCGATGTGAATGGCGCCCGAGAACAGCAACAGCTTTTCCGTCAGCGTGGTTTTGCCCGCGTCAGGGTGGGAAATGATCGCAAAGGTGCGACGGCGGCTGGTTTCAGGGGCGTAGGGAGAGGTAGACACGACAAAAGCTCCGGGCGAACCCGACATGCTAGCTGATTAGGCCCGCCAAGGCTGCCCCGAAGCAGGTCAGTATCAGATTCGCCGCTTTTGCGATGCAAAATGGCCGTGACAAGTTAGGGATTGTTCACCGGGGGGCGTTCCTCGAAACTCAAAGGCTGCCATGCAAGATCAGCGTAGTCACGACCACATCATGGGATCTGTTCCACCGCCACCCCTTGGCACCTTCAAAGTCCTGCTCGTGGACGACCACGACCTGGTGCGGGTTGGTCTGCGGACCGTCCTCAACGAGGTCGAGGACATGAAAATCCACTGGCTGGAAGCGGACAACCTGCATGACGCCATGCGCCTGTACGGCGCCGAGCCGGATGTCTCTCTGGTCCTGCTCGACCTGAACATGGCCGATTGCAAGGGTTTGCAGGGCCTGCGTCAGTTCATCGAGGCCTATCCGCAGGCCCGTGTGGCTGTCATGAGCGGCACGCAGGACGAATTCGTGATCGGCCAGGCCAAGGGCCTGGGTGCCGTGGGCTACCTGCCCAAAGCCTACTCGCCGTCGCTCACGCGCTCCAGCATCGTGGGCATGTTGACGGAATATTCCTACGCTGCGGCGGTAGCGGCACCTTCCGGTGCGTCTGCAGCGCGTTTCCCACGCGCGCCCTCGGCATCCAGCTATGACCGCGTGGCCGAACTGGGCCCCCGTCACCTGGAAATCCTGGAGCTGGTGCTCTCGGGTTGCTCCAACCAGGAAATCAGCAACTCCACCAAGCTGTCGCTGGGTACGGTCAAGAACTATGTCTCGACCATCCTGCTGGCGCTGGACGTGAAGTCGCGATCGCACCTCATCAGCCTGTTCCGCTGAAGCGCACAGGCCTGCTGTGAGCTACCGCATTGCCCAGGACGCGGGGCTGAGCGCGCCCGAGTTCATCTCCGAAACCTCCAGCCAGCAGCGCAATGACCTGCTGCTGGCCCAGGTGCACGCGCTCTACAGCACCAGCTGGTTCACCTCGGCGGGCGCCATCGTCACGGCGATGACCTTCTGGGTGGCTTATCTGGTCTACACCGGCGATCGCCGCGTGCTGATCTGGGCGGTCATGGTGCACGGCACGCAGGCGCTGCGCCTGCTCAATGGCTGGGCGTATCAGAAGGACGAGCGCGCCTGGCAGCGCATGCCCGTGTGGCGTTTGCGTTTCATGGGCGGCTTGCTGGTGTCGGCGCTGGTGTGGGGCTCGGTGCCCTGGTTCGTGCTGCCCACGCAGGACCTGGCCATGGTCTGCCTGATGATGCTGGTGATGCTGGGCATGGGCTCGGCCGCCATCGGCGCCATCGTGGCCTACCGGCCCGCCATCTGGACGTGGATGATCCCCTTGCTGGCGCCCCTGCCTGCCTTGCTCTTGTGGCACCAGGGGCCGCTGCACAACGCGCTCGCCATTTTTTCGGTGGCCTACCTGGGCGTGAACCTGGTGTTCGCCTTCGGGCAGAACGAGCTGCTGCTCAAGGCGCTCAAGGCCCAGTTCGACAACGCCGAGCTGGTGTCCCAGTTGCGCCATCAGATGACGCTGGCGGCTCAGGCGGACAAGGAAAAGAGCCGTTTCGTGGCCTCCGCCAGCCATGACCTGCGCCAGCCCATGCACGCGCTCGGCCTGTTTGCCAGCGCCTTGGAAAAGCGCCTGGCGGGCACTTCCGAGGCGCCACTGGTCGGCAACCTGAACCGCTGCATCGAGTCGCTGGACCGCTCCTTCAACGCCATGCTGGACATCTCCAAGCTGGACGCCGGGGTGGTGGAGCCGCAATTGCAGTCCTTCCCGATCCGCGACGTGTTCCGCCGCCTGCACATGCACTTTGCCGGTCAGGCCGAAGGGGCCGGGCTGCACCTGCGCTTCAAGCCGGGCGGCAAGCACGTGACCAGCGACCCGCAACTGCTGGAGCGCATCCTCAGCAACCTGATCCAGAACGCCATCAAGTACACCCGCGATGGTGGCATCGTGGTGGTGGCGCGCACGCATGGCACCGACGTCCACATCGAGGTCTGGGACACCGGCATCGGCATCCCCGAGGCCGAACTGCCCCGCGTGTTCGACGAGTTCTACCAGTTGCACAACCCCGAGCGCGACCGCAACCGCGGTCTGGGCATGGGCCTGGCCATCGTCAAACGCCTGGCCTTGCTGCTCAACCACCCGCTGACCGTGGCCTCGACCGTCGGCAAGGGCACCATGATCCGTCTGGCGGTGCCGCAGACCGATCTGAACGCGCTGCACGGCATGAACCTGGAAGCCGAGACGGTGCCCTCACCCATCGGCAACGCCCGCACGCTGCTGTTCATCGACGACGAAGAAAACATCCGCGAAAGCATGGCCTTGCTGCTGCGCGAGTGGGATTACGAGGTCCTGGTGGCCGGCAACATCAACGAAGCCTGCATGCTGGCGGCCAACCACCCCGAGCCCATCCATGCGGTTTTGTCGGATTTGAGGTTGCGCAATGGCGAGGATGGCTTGCAGGCCATCAATGCCGTGCGCCATGTCCTGGGCTACCAGATCCCTGCCGTGCTGGTCACGGGCGACACGTCGCCAGAGCAGGTGAAACGGGTGCATGACAGCGGCCACAGGGTGCTGTTCAAGCCCGTGTTGCCCAAGGAGCTGTTTTCCATGTTGCGGCAATTGTCCTGAGCTGACGCCACTGGTCCGGGGGGTAACCCACCCCTAGGGCTTGGGGGATCGTCACCTAGGTCACTTGCCGAGGTGTGCACTATTTCATAGTCTGCACGTTTGTGTCTGCGTAATTCGAGGGAGCCGGGATGCCGCGGCGATCACAGTTTCATCACGCTGGAAGGCCTGCTGGCCTCCTGTCCACCCTGACCCTGACCCTGGCCGTGCTCATGCTCGCCGGTGGTTCAGCCTCGGCTCAGTCCGACAAACCAGGGGATCAGGATGGCGCCGCCACTGCGCAGGCGCTCACCCGCTTGCGCGAGGCCACCCAGCCGCGCACCCTCAGCGCCGAGGGCCAGACCCTGCTGGACCGCGATGTCATCAAGCTCGATGGCTATGCGTATTGCGGACAGGCCACCAGCCTGGCCGAGCAAGGCGAGTTCCGCCAGAGCATCCGGGCCGCCAGCAAGGCGCTGTTCCTGGGCGAGCGCGACAAGAAGCCCGATCTGCAAGCCCTGGCGCACCGCGACCTGGCGCTGGCCTACCTGTACGCCGGCAAGATCGATGAGGCCGACCAGTACGCCCGCAGCGCGCTGCAGTTCCCAGGTGCCAGCCCGGAACAGGTGCTCGCGCCCGCCCACAAGATCCTGGGTGACGTGGCTGCCCGCCGTGGCAATCAGGCCGGTGCCATCAGCGAATACAACGAAGCCCTGAAGACGGCCAGCGAGCGCTACCGCCCGCAGATCCTCGTCTCCCTGGCCAACGCGCTGAACGCATCGGGCCAGCCCAAGCAGGCGCTGGAACAACTCAACGCCATTCCCGCCGAGGCCCGTGACGCTCTCGGCAGCTTCTACCTGCGCAGCCGCGCCGCCGCCTTGCTGGCCGACGACCAGCCGGAAGCGGCCCTGGCCGTGTACGACCAGATTGCCACCGGCGACCGCACGGCCGATTCAGAATACCAGCGCCTGTGGGCCCTGGTGGGCGTGGGCCGGGTGCACCTCAAGCGTGGTGACAAGCCCCAGGCGCTGGCCGCCTTCCTGAAAGCCACCACCCTGGCCAATGGCTTGCGCGCCAAGTTCCACAGCGAAGAGATCCGCACCGGCCTGTTTGGCGACATGCAGGCCGTGTACGACCAGGCTCTGGCCCTGGCGGTCGAGCAAAAGGACTTCCAGACCGCCTGGAACCTGTCCGAAGACTCGCGTTCACGCCAGTTGCTGGATTCGGTGCGTGGTCGCACGGACGATGCCCTGGGTGGCCGTGTCAACCTGGCGCAGTTGCAAGGCATGCTGCGCCCTGGCGAGAGCGTGCTGGAGTACCACGCCGTGGGCGATCAGCTCGTGGTCTGGGTGATCCGCAAGGACAGCTTTGAAGGCCAGGCCTTGCCCTTGCCTCAAGCCGGGCTGGCCAAGGATGTGGACGACTTCCGCCGCAGCATCATCGAGCGCAAGCGCGATGTCGACACGCTGGGCCAGGGCCTGTACGCCAAGCTGATCGCCCCGGCGAAGCTGGGCGACACCAGGCGCCTGTTCATCGTGCCACACGGCCCGCTGCATTACCTGCCCTTCCAGGCCTTGCACGATGGCCAGGGCTACCTGATTGCCCGCTCGGCCATCACCGTGTGGCCTTCCGCTTCGGTGGGCGGCCGCCTCTGGGCGCGGCCTGATCGTGCCGTGAGCGCCCTGCTGGCCTTCGGCAACCCCGCCACGCCAGAGAACGTGCCGCTGCCCGGTGCCGAACGCGAGGTCAAGGAAGTCTCCGACCTGTTCAAGCAAAAGCAGATCTTCGTGCAGCGTGATGCCACCAAGGGCACGTTCAAGCTGCGCGCCAACCAGTCCGCCGTGCTGCACGTGGCAGCACACGCGGAGGTGGACGATGTCGATCCGCTGTTCTCGCGCATCCTGCTGGCCAACGATGGCCAGGACCGTGGCTTGCTCGAAGCCCGCGAGGTCTATGGCCTGGACATGCGCAGCGTGAGCCTGGTCACCCTGTCGGCCTGCGAAAGCGGCCTGGGCAAGGTCCTCAAGGGTGACGAGATCGTGGGCTTCACCCGCTCCTTCCTGTCGGCCGGTGCCAGCAGCATGGTGGCCTCCCTGTGGCCTGTGGCGGACGAATCCACCGAAGCCCTGATGACCCGCATGTACCAGTCCATGACCGAAGGCGCCGACCTGATGGACGCCATGCGCAACGCGCAGATGGACGTGCAGAAGAAGCGCCGCTTTGCCCACCCCTTCTTCTGGGCCCCCTTCAACGTGATCGGCAATGGCCGCATGCAACTAGGAAGCTGAGATGTCACGCGCAGCCCATTCCCTTCCCCTGGCGGCCATTCCGCTGACCTTGCTGTTTGCACTGGCCCCCTTGAGCCAGGCGGTGGCCCAGGTGGCCTCCGCTGCACCAACGCCCCGTGCGGGCGACATCCTGCATGAGGTGCGCACACCCTCCACGATGCCAGCCCTGCCGGAGGCCTCGCCCTTGAATGCGGCGGCACCAGTGGCCAAGGCCCCGGCCGTCAACTTCGTGCTCCAGCGCTTTGACGTGCGCGGCGCCACGGTGCTGACACCCCAGCAGATTCAGGCCCTGGCCGAGCCCTATGTCGGCCAGACCATGGGTGAGCCCGAACTCGCCGCCTTGATCGGTGCCCTGCGCAAGCGCTATGAAGACAAGGGTTATGGCCTGGCCTCCATCGGCTTCCCGTCGCAGGACGTGAGCCAGGGTGTGCTCAAGGTCGATGTGGTCGAGCCCAAGCTGGCGCGTGTCCAGATCCCGCTGGGCGCGGACGCGCCGGTCTCCGCAGACCGCATCAACGGCCTGATGGACTTCTTCGATCTGCACGCAGGCAGCCTGCTCAACACGGCCTCGCTGGAGCGCGTGATGTTCGCGCTCAATGACACACCCGGGGTGCAGGCCAAGGCCGCGCTGTCGCCCTCGGGTGATGAAGGTATCTACAACCTGTCCATTCAGGTGACGCCACGTCGCAGTTGGGATGCGTCCCTGGCGGTGGACAACCATGGCGTGGGGTATGCGGGCCGCTGGCGTGGTACGGGCCTGCTGCGCCTGAACAATCCCTTGGGCGTGGGCGACAACCTGGACTTGCAGACCATGCTCAGCAACGGCGGTGGCGTGAAGGTGGGCCGGGTGGCCTATGAGCTGCCGGTGGGCTATACGCCGGCGCGTGTTTCGGTGGCCTATGCCAAGGTGGATTACACCCTGGGTGGACAGTACGCCGATCAGGATGCGTACGGCTCGGCGGATGTGGCTGAAGCCAACCTGAGCTACCCCTTGATGCGTTCGCGCAGCCGCACGCTGATGGCGCGCGTCGGGTATGAATCGAAAGGCTTGACCGATTACCTGCGAGGCGATGAGATCTTCACGTCGAAGAAGCACATCAACGCCATGCTGGCTGGCCTGAACTACGAATCGCGTGACGCCTGGATGGGCGGCGGCTTCAACGGCTTGTCTGCGCAGTTCCATTGGGGGCGTCTGCGTCTGGATTCGGAGCTCGATCAGCTCATTGAAGCCATCCAGGGTGACCAAGGCAAGGCCGGCAGCTTCGGCAAGGTCGAGCTGCAATGGTCTCGTCTGCAGGCGATCTCCCGCAAGGTGTCGCTCTACGGCAGTCTCAGTCAGCAGTTGTCCAGCCGCAACCTGGACCCTGCCGAGAAGATGACCTTGGGTGGCCCGCGTGGCGTGCGCGCCTATCCGACCGCCGAAGGTGCATCGGATGAGGCCACCTTGTTCAACGGCGAACTGCGCTACTGGATCGATCGCAACTGGACCGTGTTTGCCTTGTACGACTGGGCCAAGGGTAGTCGCGTTCGCGATTTCTCTGCAGACGTGGGTGGCGCCAATGACGTGCAATTGCGCGCTGCCGGCCTGGGCGTGGCGGCGAACTTCCCCGATGTGGTGACCGTCAAGGCCACCGTGGCCTGGCGTGGCACCCGTCTGCCCGAAACGTCACCTGGCAACGACAAGGCTCGCGTGTTCGTTCAGGCCCAGCACTCATTCTGATTCAAGAGGCATCGTGATGCAGACGAATTCCGTTTCCCAATCCCGCCGCCTGGCTCGCTTGAAGCCTCTGGCCGTGGCCTTGCTGTCTGCTGGCTTTGTGAGCCACGCTGTGGCAGCCGCTGGCGTGCCCAACTTGAGCTGTGTGGCCGGCACCTGCAATGCCATCACCACCGATGGCACCACCACGACCATGGGGCAGACCTCGAAGATCGCCGTTTACGAGACCTTCGATTTCAGCCTGGCCAGGGGCAACACGCTCATCAACAGGGGCACCAAGGGTGACGTCACGCTGATTCGCGTGACGCAGAACCCCGACAGCTTTGGTTTCGGCTCGCGCAGCTTCGTGGACGGCTCCGTGTACTCCGAGCCTACCTTCGTGCTGGTCAACCCCTGGGGCATCTCGGTCAGCGGTCAGATCGTGTCACCGTTCGGCAGCATCGTGTTGTCTGGCAAGGACCTCGATGTCAGCCTGACTGAAGATGGTTACGCCGGCCTGATGAAGGACGGCGCCCACCTCATCTTCAACACCAATACAGGTGGCGGCTACGGTGATCCGACGGTGACCATCAACTCGGGTGCCACCCTGCAGGCCTCCGCAGACGGCGGCAGCATCTTCCTGATTGGTGACCGGGTGAGTAACGCCGGCCTGATATCGGCTGGTGCTGGTGGCCAGATCCATTTGCTGGCTGCTGGCTCGACCGAGGTGCAAGTGGGCGACAGCGGGTTCATCTCATTGTTGGCTTCATCGAACGGTGACGGCGGGGGCGAGCGTTCCGTCGACAACGAAGGCACGATCCTGACGGCGGGTGGCACGGTCAGCATGGTCGCCCACGGCCCAGGCTCGTCGGTCGACCATGTCGGCGTGGTCGATGTGAGCAATGCATCGGGTACGGGTGGCACCATCACTTTGTCCGCCCAAAATGTGACGTTGAAAGCCGCAGAGGGCAGCGACACCGGGCCCCAGTTGCGGGCAGAAGGCAGTGAGGGTGGCGGGCTCATTGACATCAACACCAAGACGCTTCTGGCGGGCGACAACTTCAGCAGCTCGATCACCATTGACGGTTCGGCGAACCTGACCGCCAATGCCACGACAAGCGGCAAGGGTGGCACCATCCAGTTGCAGGCCGTGTCAGACGTGCCTGAAACCCAGCCAGATCAGCCTGCAACACCCCCCAGCTTCGGGCAGCTGACGGTCTATGGCAACCTGAGCGCGCACGGTGGCGCCAGTGGCGGTGATGGTGGCACGGTCCAGATGGTGGGCCAGAACGTGTTGACGCGCTATGACGGCATCGGCCGTGTCCGCATCGACGTGAGCGCCGGCGGGCCAGGCGGGGCGGGTGGGGTGTGGTCTTTGTACTCCCCCCAACTCACCATTGGTCGTGACCTGGTGGGGCCCAATACCGACATCAGTGGCACCTATGTGCATCAGGACGAGATCAACGCGGTGCTCAATGGCGGTGCGAGCGTGAGCATGTCGACGGCGTATCAGAACCAATCATCGGGCTTTGGTAATAACCTCGTGATCGAAGCAGACACGCAACTGGTGCGCAGTTCAGGCCTGGGCGACAACGCCTTGTTCCTTCAGTCCAGCCAGGACATCGTCGTGGGACAAGGGACGACCATTGCTTCCACCTCTGGCAAGATGAATGTGCGCATGTTGGCCGATGCCGATGGTGACGGCGTGGGCAGCGTTCGCCTTGAAGGCTTACGCTCTCAAATCCGCAATCTCGTCATCCAGGGCTCAGGTCGGGTTCGTGCCCTGGCGGGCGAGGGTGATGCCCCGGTCACGATCAACACCAATGGTGGCGATGTGACCATCACGGGTGCGCAAGGCTCGGCGGACACGCTTTCGTCCAGTCCGGTGACCGATTACGCCGGCGTCCAGATGACTGGTACTGTGATTAACACCCAGGGCAGCGATGGCACGCGTGGCAATGTGCTGATCAAGGGCGCTGGTGGTGGTACCGACGGCGAAGCCATGGGGAACAACGGCGTCTACATCGATACTTCCGACATCAAGGGTGGTTTCATCAGCATCATCGGCTATAGCGCTGGCACCAACGGTGTCAGCCTGAGCGATACGGTCATCTCGACGGCCAACCAGATGATCACCGTCAATGGTTGGTCGACCTCTGGTGATTTCGGCACGCCAACCGGTGTTGACATCGGTTCGGGCGTGGTGATCAACATGGGCCAAGGCAGCGCCAAGATCCTGGGCCTGGCCGAGGGGGACGGCGCTACCGGGGTGCACATTGTCGATCTGCTGCTGACCACGGCACCGCCTTCTGCGGGGGGCACCCCCACCTTCACCCTGGTGGGTGAGTCGCGCGGCTCGGCCAATCCTGGCATCAAGGTAGAGCCAGACGCGCCTGGCATCCGTATGCGGTCGCAAGATGGTCCTGCTGCGGCGTCTGCTGACGTCATCATCGGCGCCAAGGCAGATCAATCCCTCGCGACCAAAGCCTTGGACCTGGGGTTGCCAAATTGGAACACCATTGGTCGTATCAATATCCGGCCAGCAAGCGTGTCCCTGATCAGCAATCAGTTTGGTGTCGACGAGGACTTTGCGACGTCCATTCGTGTGGGTGCAGATGCCGGCTCGGCTGGTGCCAACTTCGCGGTGAACCCGGCCTGGTTCGTCACACCTGGCGCCACGGCCGAGAACCCGGATGTCACCCGCGTGGTGATCGGCTCCAGTGGCCACACGGGCCAGATCTCGGTGGATGCCAATGCGCTGAGCGCTGCCGGCCCCGTCACGCTGCAGAACCAGGGCGAAGGCTCTCAGGGTATTGTCCTGGGTGCCCAGTCCATGGCCAAGCAGACGCTCAATCTGGTGACGTCTGGCCCGATCTCCCAGACCGGGCCGCTCGCTGTCAGCGTGCTCAACATCATCCCCGGTCAACAGACCATCGTGCAACTGAACAATGCGGGCAATCGCATCGGCAAACAGAACGTGGGTGGTGGTGTCGGCTCTGTCGTGTCTTCGCAGGCGCAGCCCTCTGCGTTGAACCCGACGGGAATCACCGGCTACAGCAGTAGTGTCACAGAGCTATATTTCCAGCAGATGGACATCAGCGCCACCGTGCCTGATATCCCCCGCCCGTTTGAAGGCCCGGATGCCTTGAGCGAGTTGCGCACTGATGTGTACGTCAAGGGCCAGTTCGGCAAGCCCCAGATCTGCACCCCGGCCAATACGAGCGGTGCGGCCACGGGTGGCGCGTCCAGCGACATCGAGCCGCTGTCACAGGAGTGGACCAAGGTCCGCCGTGGCGCCCAGCTGACAAACTGCTCGGGCGTGCAGGCTGACAGCAACTGCTCGGCCTTCTGATCCAGGCGCAGGAGCCAGGGGAATGTGGTGCCACCCGCAACACGCCCCCCTAGTTTCTGCGCTGCGTCAGGATCACATGACTTTTGGCAGGTGTGAGGCCTGTCCGGCGAACCTACAGTGCGTACCATCGTCTGATGAAGCATTGAAAACGAGTCGGAACACACCATGGCCCTGATTGATGTCGATACCCTCCTGACCCCGGTTGGCGAAAGCGAGCCCTGTGGTCCGGACCTGGAATACGACAGCGCCTTTCTGGCTCTGGAGGACGCCGCGCGCGGCAAGCCCGAGCAACAGTTCGGTGACACCATCATCCCGGCTGAGGATCCCGACTGGCGCAAGGTCCAGACCCTGTCCGGCGAATTGATGACCCGCACCAAGGACGTGCGCGTGGCGGTTCACCTGCTGCGCTCGTCCACCCGCCTGCAAGGCCTGGCCGCCGCCGCCGACGGTCTGCGCCTGATCCACGGCCTGCTGACGCAGTACTGGGATCACGTGCACCCCATGCTGGATGCCGACGACGACAACGACCCCACCATGCGCCTCAACGCGCTGGCCCCCCTGGTCGATGGCGCCAGCTTCCTGGCCGACATCCGCAAGTCGGGCCTGGGCGCAGGCCGCAGCGGCATCACCGGGCGTGATTTCGAGCTGGCTGCGGGCAAGGCCCAGCCCAATGAAGGTGAAAGCGTTACCCCGCCGGCCGGCATCAACCAGGCCTTGCTGGAAGCCGAAGGTCAACAGGCCGGCTTGCTGGCAGCGCTGTCCGGCATGGTTGATACCGTGACCGCCATCGACACCGTGGTGACCGAAAAGGCCACGATTTCCGGCCCCGAATTCCGCCCCTTGCGCGTGCTGCTGCAAACCATCAGCGACGCGGCCAAGGTGGCATCCGGTGCGCGCACCGGTGCAGACAATGCGGCGACAGCAGATGTGGGCGGCGATGCCGCCATGGCGACAGGCGGCGCCGCCCACATGGCTGTGGCCACCACGGCAGGCGTGCTGCGCACCCGCGACGACGCCGTGCAGGCCCTCGAAAAAGTCTGCGAATGGATCGAGCTCAATGAGCCCTCCAACCCCGCACCCCTGCTCATTCGCCGCGCCCAGCGCTTGATGAGCAAGAACTTCATGGACATCATCCGGGATCTCGTGCCCGATGGTGTCGACACGATCTCCAAGCTGGCCGGCGTTCCCAACGACCAGTATTGACAGAGCGTGTGATCCGTTTTCAATGCCAGTGAAACCCAAGGAACCAGGAGCGAAGCATGGCCACCAGTAGTCAAAAATTCATTGCCCGTAACCGCGCTCCGCGCGTGCAGATCGAGTACGACGTCGAGCTCTACGGCGCCGAGAAGAAGGTGCAACTGCCCTTCGTGATGGGCGTGCTCTCCGACCTGTCGGGCAAGCCCACCGAACCGCTGGCACCCGTGGCCGATCGCAAGTTCCTGGACTTCGACGTCGATAACTTCGACGCCCGCATGAAGTCGATGAAGCCCCGCGTGGCCTTCCAGGTGCCCAACACCCTGACCGGTGAAGGCAATCTGGCCATCGACCTGACCTTTGAAAGCATGGACGACTTCTCGCCTGCCGCCGTGGCCGCCAAGGTCGATGGCTTGAAGCAGCTGCTCGAAGCCCGTCAGCAACTGGCCAACCTGGTCACCTACATGGACGGCAAGACCGGCGCTGAAGAGCTGCTGGCCAAGGTCCTGAACGACGAAGCCCTGCTGAAGTCGCTGGCAGCCGCCAAGAAGCCCGAAGACGGCGCTCAATAAGAAAAGCCTTAGCTAGGAGTTGACGACATGTCCGAAGCACAAGTTCAAAGCGCAGCCCTGCAGGGCGTCGAGTACCAGGGTGGTGATTTCGCCTCCCTGCTCAACAAGGAATTCAAGCCCCAGAACGACAACGCCAAGTCGGCCGTTGAACAAGCCGTTCTGACCTTGGCCCAGCAAGCCCTGTCCCAGACCAAGCTGATCAGCAGCGACGTCATCGGCTCGATCGAAGCCATGATCGCCGCGCTCGACGCCAAGATGTCCGAGCAGGTCAACAAGATCCTGCACCACCCCGAGTTCCAGCAGCTGGAATCGGCCTGGCGCGGTCTGAGCTACCTGGTCAACAACACCGAAACCGACGAAATGCTGAAGATCCGCGTCTTCAACATCTCGAAGAACGACGTGGGCAAGACCCTCAAGAAGTTCAAGGGCACCGCCTGGGATCAAAGCCCGCTGTTCAAGAAGGTGTACGAAGAAGAATACGGCCAGTTCGGTGGCGAGCCCTTCGGCTGCCTGGTGGGCGACTACTTCTTCGACCACACGCCGCCTGACGTCGAGTGGCTGGGTGAAATGGCCAAGGTCTGCGCCGCAGCCCACACGCCTTTCATCGCTGCGCCTGGCCCCGGCCTGATGGGCATGGAGTCATGGCAAGAGTTGGCCAACCCGCGTGACCTGACCAAGATCTTCACCACGCCCGAGTACGCCGCCTGGCGCTCGCTGCGCGAGTCGGACGACGCCCGCTACATTGGTCTGGCCATGCCCCGTTTCCTGGGCCGTCAGCCCTACGGTGCCAAAACCAACCCCGTGGAAGCCTTCGACTTCGAAGAAGACACGGCCGGCGCCGACCACACCAAGTACACCTGGGTGAACTCGGCCTACGCCATGGCCGTGAACATCAACCGCTCGTTCAAGATGTATGGCTGGTGCTCGCGCATCCGCGGCATCGAGTCCGGCGGTGCGGTGGAAGGTCTGCCCACGCACACCTTCCCGACCGATGACGGTGGTGTCGACATGAAGTGCCCCACCGAAATCGCCATCAGCGACCGCCGCGAGGCCGAGCTGGCCAAGAATGGCTTCATGCCTCTGGTGCACAAGAAGAACTCGGACTTCGCCGCGTTCATCGGTGCCCAGTCGCTGCAAAAGCCTGCCGAGTACGATGATCCGGATGCATCGGCCAACGCCAACCTGGCGGCCCGCCTGCCCTACCTGTTTGCCACCTGCCGCTTCGCGCACTACCTCAAGTGCATCGTGCGCGACAAGATCGGCTCCTTCAAGGAGCGCGGTGAAGTTCAGCGCTGGCTGCAGGACTGGATCATGAACTACGTGGACGGAGACCCCGCTCACTCCTCCGAGGAAACCAAGGCTCGTCGCCCGCTGGCTGCCGCTGAAGTGGTGGTCGAGGACGTCGAAGGCAACCCCGGTTACTACACATCGAAGTTCTTCCTGCGTCCGCATTACCAGCTGGAAGGGCTGACCGTGTCGCTGCGTCTGGTTTCGAAACTGCCTTCACAAAAGGCCGCCTGATCAGGCCGATCACCTGACCCGGACGCCAGAAACAAGCGTTCCTGAGGGCCAAGTTCTGCTTGGCCCGGCTTCAACACGCCGGTGGTGCGGGGTACTGACCCATCTCTGCACCGATTTCCCCCCGGTTCATTCATTTCAAATCGGGTCGCTCAACTTAATGGAGAAGCATCATGGCAGTGGACATGTTCATCAAGATTGGTGATATCAAGGGTGAGTCGAAAGACGACAAGCACGCCGACGAAATCGACGTGCTGGCCTGGAGCTGGGGCCTGTCCCAGTCGGGCTCTGCACACCATGGCTCCGGCGCTGGCGCTGGCAAGGTCAATGTGCAGGACATCTCGCTGACCAAGTGGGTGGATTCCAGCTCGACCGCTCTGATCGTGGCCGCCTGCAAGGGCACTCACATCAAGGAAGCCAAGCTGACCGTGCGCAAGGCCGGTGACAAGCCCCTCGAGTACATCAAGATCACCCTGACCGACGTGCTCGTGTCGTCGGTGCAGACCGGTGGTTCGGGTGGCGAAGACCGTCTGACGGAAAACGTTGTCCTGAACTTCGCCAAGTTCAAGGTCGAGTACACCATCCAGTCCAAGGAAGGCGGCGCTGGCGCTACTTCTACGGCTGCATGGGACATCCCCGCCAACAAGCCACAAGGCTGATCCAAAGACTGAACGAGGCAGGAGCACACCATGTCCCTTTCCGACATGTTCCTCAAGATCGAGGGCACCCGTCAGGGCCCGATCAAGGGCGATTCGAATGTGCCCGGTCACATCGATGAAGTCGATGTCATCGGATGGAACTGGGGCATGGATGTTTCTGCCGCGTCTTTCGGCGGCGCGTCTGCCCGCACCACCTTGCAGGAGCTGGTCATCCGCAAGCGTGTGGACCGTGCGTCCACCGCGCTGATGTCCGCGCTGCGTGCCAACGAGCCCTTGAAAAAGGTGACCTTGTCGGTGCGCAAGGCAGGGGGTGAGGCGGCGGTGGATTACCTCAAGATCACGATCGAGAAGGCGCGCGTCATGTCGCACAAGATCGGATCCGTGGGCGACGACCAACCCGAGGTCGTGGAAGAACTGCGTATTGCCTTCTTCAAGGTCAACGTGCAGTATCAACCCCAGACCGGAACGGGCGGCGGTGGCGGTGCCACCACCTTTGAAACCGAAATCACCCCAGCCTGATCGCTGGAGGAACCTGACACATGAACACGGTGGAAGCGGCCGAGCAGGCACTCAAACAAGGCGACCTCAAGCAGGCCCTGCAGTATCTGCAGGACGGCGTGCGTGCACAGCCTTCGCACCCCAAGTTGCGCATCTTCCTGTTCCAGTTGCTGGCCGTCGATGGCCAGTGGACACGGGCGATGAACCAGCTGAGCGTGTGCGGTGAGCTGGATGCCGGCACGCTGGCCATGGTCAACACCTACCGCGAGGCCATCAAGTGCGAGGCCTTGCGTGATGCCGTGTTCAACGGCCAGACCACACCGATGGTCTTTGGCCAACCCCAAGCCTGGGTGGCTCATCTGGTGGAGGCCGTGCAGGCCGACGCCCGTGGCGATCACGCCCTGGCCACGCACCTGCGCGGGCAGGCCCTGGAAGCCGCACCCACGGTGAGTGGCGCGCTCAACGGCGAGCCCTTCGAGTGGGTGGCCGATGCCGATTCGCGCTTGGGCCCGGTGCTGGAAGTGATCATCAACGGCAAGTACGGCTGGTTGCCCTTCTCGTCGGTGGCCTCGATCACCTTCGAGCCGCCCAGCGATTTGCGCGACATGGTCTGGTTGCCCGCCGCGCTGGAGTTCCCCAATGGTGGCGGCACCGTGGCACTCGTGCCCACGCGTTACGCCCCCATGCCGGAAGGCGCCGACAACCTGGTGAGGCTGTCACGCCGCACCGACTGGCTCGAAATGTCGCCCGGTCAGTACCGTGGCGTGGGCCAGCGTTTGCTGACGACGGACCAGGCCGAAGTCGGCTTGCTGGATGTGCGCACCGTGACGCTGAATGTGGCGTCGGTGGCGGCGTCCGACCAGGCTGCGGCCTGATCCATCGCCTTGGGCAGGAAGTCGTCAGCAGCATGGCCACGAACGATTTGCGTGACCGCCTCCAGCCCGCCTTGCTGGACCGGCTGACCGACGACAACCCCGAGAACACGCACGATGCGGATGACCGCCGCGTGCTCAACAAGAACCAGCTGCGCCAGGCCGTGCTGCGTGACCTGAGCTGGTTGCTCAATGCCGTGCAGCCCCTGGGCAAGCAGGCCGATGAGGCGCCGTATGTGGCCGAGTCGGTGCTGAACTATGGTTTGCCGCCCATGTCGGGCCAACTGGCATCGAAGGTGGATGTGCCCAGCGTGGAGCAATCCTTGCGGGATGCCATCCTGCGCTTCGAGCCGCGCATCCTGGAGCATTCCCTGGTCGTCAAGGCTGTGGATGGTGGCGCCATGCTGGACGCACACAACATCATCGAATTCGAGATCCGTGGCTTTCTGTGGGCGCAGCCCATTCCGCTGGAGCTGCTTTTGCGCACCCAGCTGGATCTGGAAGCCGGCCAGGTCAAGGTGCGTGATGGCAGCCCATCCACCATCGATGGAGGACGCCGCTGATGGATCCCGGACTGCTCAAGCTCTACAACCAGGAGCTGGCTCACCTGCGCGAGGTCGGCGCCGAGTTCGCGCGCGAGTTCCCCAAGATCGCCTCTCGCCTGACCATGGATGGCCTGGAAGTGGCCGATCCTTATGTCGAGCGCCTGCTTGAAGGCTTTGCCTTCATGGCCGCGCGCACCCAGCTCAAGCTGGACGCCGAGTACCCGCGCTTCATCCAGCACCTGCTGGAAACGGTCTACCCGAACTTCCTCTCGCCGGTGCCCGCCATGATGGTGGCGCGCCTGCAGCCCGATCTGGCGGACCCGGCCTTGGCCAAGGGCTTCACGGTGCCGCGCCAGTCCACCGTCACGAGTGAAGTGACGCGTGGCCAGGGCACGCGCTGCACCTTCCGCACCGCTCATGAGGTCACGCTGTGGCCGATCGAGCTGGTCAATGTGCAGTACTTCAGCCATGCGCCGGATCTGCCGCTGGCGCAGCTGCCGGTGGCCCGCCAGGTGCGCGGTGGCTTGCGTTTGCGCCTGCGTGTGCAGGGCGGCTTGCAGGCCAGCCAGTTGCCGGTGGACGCGCTGTCCTTCTACATCAGCGCACCTGACGAAACCGCCTTGCGCCTGCATGAACTGTTGACCACGGCCACCCTGGGCACGTGGTTGCCGGTGGATGCAGCCCAGGCCCGCGCGCAATGGGCGCATGCCGACAGCCTGCAGCAGCAAGGCTTTGACGACGACCAGGCCCTGCTGCCCGAGACCCTGCGTGGCTTCTCCGGGCACCGCATCCTCCAGGAGTTTGCGGCCATGCCGCAGCGCCTGATGTTTGTCGAGCTGTCGCAACTGCGTCATCGTGTGCAGCGCATCAAGGGCAACGAGTTCGAGGTCGTCATCCTGTTTTCCAAGGGCGACGCCTCGCTGGAATCATTGGTGGACGCCAACAGCCTGTCGCTGTACTGCACGCCCGCCATCAACCTGTTCCCCAAGCGCCTGGACCGCATCGCCCTGACGGCCTCGCAGCCCGAGCACCACGTGGTGCCCGATCGCACACGGCCGATGGACTTCGAGGTCTACAGCATCGAGTCCATCACGGGCTTTGGCACAGGGCGTGTGGCCGAGCAGGATTTCCATCCCCTGTACGCGGCGTTCCACACCGAGAGCAGTTCGCATCCCGCCTATTACACGGTGCGCCGCGAGCCGCGCATGCTGTCTCAGCGCCAGCGTGAGCAGGGCACGCGCTCGTCCTACATCGGCAGCGAAGTATTCGTGTCCCTGGTGGACCCGGCCAACGCGCCGTATCCGGAAGAGCTCCGGCAACTGGCCGTCTCGGCCCTGGTGAGCAACCGCGATCTGCCCATGCTCTTGCCCGGTGCCGGCCAGCGGGATGCGAGCACCGGCTCGCAGGCCTGGGCGCTGGATGCCACCGGGCCCGTCAAGGGCGTGCAATGTCTGCGCGGGCCGACGCCTGTGGTGCAGCGCCTGGTGCGTGGAGATCTGGGCTGGTCGCTGATCAGCCAGCTGACGCTCAACTACCTGTCCATCGCGGGTGAAGACCCGCAAAAGGCCGCCGCCGCCTTGCGCAGCCTGCTGAGCCTGCATGGCCCCGAAGGGGACGCCAGCTGGCGCAAGCAGGTCGACAGCATCCGCTCGGTCACGGCGCGCCAGGTGGCGCGTCGCCTGCCGGGGCCAGGGCGCCTGGCTTTCGGCTCGGGCGTGCAGATTGATCTGGAGCTCGATGACATGGGCCTGCAAGGCACCAGCACCGTGCTGATGGGCAGCGTGCTGGAGCACTTCTTTGCACGTCAGGCCGCCATCAACAGCTTCACCGAAACGCGGCTGCGCACAGCTTCGCGAGGCATGGTCATGCAATGGTCGCCCCGCGTGGGTCAGACCGCCATCGTTTGAGGGCGCCAGCGATGAGCCCCGCTGACGAATCCTTCTTCGATGACCTGGCGCCGCCATCGGTGATGCTGCCTTCGCGTGCGCCCACCGAGGCTGCACCGAAAGACCAGGAGGCCCTGCAGCAACTGTGGGGGCAACTGGCACAGGCACCCTATGCGCATGACCTGTTTCAGGTGCTGCGCCGCATCCAGGCGCACAACCCGCAATCGCCCCGACTGGGTGACGCCTTGCGCCCTCGCGATGAGGCTGCACGTGTAGGCCAGGATCCGGAGCTGGACTTCGCGCCCGCCAACCTGCATTCGTTCCAGGCTGCCGATGGTCAGGTGCCCCGCATCGGCCAGCGCAGCTTCGGCTTGTTCGGCCCCATGGGCCCGATGCCGCTGCACCTGACCGAGTACGTGCGTGAGCGCGCCCGCAGCCATGGTGACCCCACCATGATGCGTTTCGCCGATGTGTTCCACCACCGTGCGGCGCTGCTCTTCTTCAAAGCCTGGGCGCAGTCACGCCCGGTCGTGCACCGTGATCGCCCATGGGACGATGACTTTTCTCGCTGGGTCAGCGCCCTGTTCGGCCAGGCCGGCAAGCCCTTCGCGCAGCGCGATGCCATCCCTGACGACGCCAAGCGCCTGCATGCCGCAGCGCTGGCACGCGGGCCGCGCAATGCCGAAGGCCTGATCAAGATCCTGCAAAGCTACTTTGGTGTGCCAGTCAGCATCGAGTCTTCGGTGGGCCACTGGCTGGATCTGCAGGACGAAGACCGCAGCCGCCTGCTGCCCAGTACCGCACCAGGCCGCAACACGGCACTGGGCCAGCGAGCCGTCCTGGGCAAGCGCGTGTGGGATCGTCAATCCAACTTCCGTCTGCGCATCGGGCCCTTGAGCTACGAGCAGTACCAGCGCTTCCTGCCCGGCCAGCCCGCGCGCACTGCACTGCGCGACTGGTTGCGCCAGTACGTGGGCTTCAGCCTGTCTTGCGAAACCCGCCTGGTGCTCCAGGGCACCGAAGTCCCTGCCTTGCAGCTCAAACCACGCCCTCGTACCAGCACCGCCACAGGCGCGCAACTGGGCCTCAACGCCTGGCTGGGCCGCAAGGGCCCGCACCCTGATCGCGCCGACATGCGCCTGCGGCTTGAAACGCCCACGCCTTGAACTGAACACCGAACCGAATCCACAAGGAGCCTCCCATGTCTGAAATCAGCCGCACCGCCCTATTCGGCAAGCTCAATCCGCTGGCCTACAAGGCCATCGAAGGCGCCACGGTCTTTTGCAAGATGCGCGGCAATCCCTATGTGGAGCTGCAACACTGGTTTGCACAGATCCTGAACAACCCGGATTCCGACCTGCACCGCATCATCAAGGCCTACGAGCTCGACACCTCCACGCTGGCGTCTGACCTGACCGCCGCGCTGGATCGCCTGCCACGCGGTGCTTCGTCGATCTCCGACCTCTCCACCTTCGTGGAGAACGCCGTGGAGCGTGGCTGGGTCTATGGCTCGCTGATGTTCGGCGATCGCCAGGTGCGCACCGGCTACCTGGTGATCGGCATGCTCAAGACGCCGACCCTGCGCAATGCTCTGGTCGCCATCTCGCGCCAGTTCGAACGCATCCGCGTCGATGACCTGACCGAGCGTTTCACCGAGTTGCTGTCAGCCTCGCCTGAAGCCGCGCAAAGTGCCTCCGAAAGCGGCGCAGCCCCTGGTGAAGCCAGCGATGCGATCTCGCCGGCCGCCATGGGCAAGCAGGAAGCCCTCAAGCGCTTCACCACCGACCTGACCGAGCAGGCTCGCGGCGGCAAGATGGACCCCATCGTGGGCCGTGACGACGAGATCCGCCAGGTGGTCGACATCCTGATGCGCCGCCGTCAGAACAACCCCATCCTCATTGGTGAAGCCGGTGTGGGCAAGACCGCTGTGGTCGAAGGTTTTGCCCAGCGCATCGCCCGTGGCGACGTGCCGCCCTCGCTCAAGGACGTGGAACTGCGCTCGCTGGACGTGGGCCTGCTGCAAGCTGGTGCCAGCATGAAGGGCGAGTTCGAACAGCGCTTGCGCTCGGTGATTGACGAGGTGCAAGCCAGCCCCAAGCCCATCATCCTGTTCATCGATGAAACCCACACCCTGGTGGGTGCCGGTGGTGCCGCCGGCACGGGCGATGCCGCCAACCTGCTCAAGCCCGCGCTGGCGCGTGGTCAACTGCGTACCATCGGTGCCACCACCTTTGCCGAGTACAAGAAGCACATCGAGAAGGACCCCGCGCTGACTCGTCGCTTCCAGAGCGTGACCGTGGACGAGCCCGATGAGCCCAAGGCCCTGTTGATGATGCGCGGCGTGGCCTCGACGATGGAGACGCACCACAAGGTCCAGATCCTCGATGAGGCGCTGGAAGCTGCCGTCAAGCTCTCGCACCGCTACATCCCCGCGCGCCAGTTGCCCGACAAATCCGTCAGCCTGCTGGACACCGCCTGCGCCCGTGTGGCCGTGAGCCTGCACGCCACACCGGCTGAAGTGGACGACAGCCGCAAGCGCATCGAAGCCCTGGAGACCGAGCTGGCCATCATCGGCCGCGAAACCGCCATCGGCGTGGACACCGTGGCTCGCGAAGCGCACGTCAAGGAACTGCTGGCCGTTGAACACACCCGCCTGGATGCATTGGACAAACGCTGGGAAGCCGAGAAGGGCCTGGTCGATCGCCTGCTGGGCTTGAGAGCCAAGCTGCGTGGTGCCATCGAGCCGGTGGAAGGCACCAGCAGCCAGCTAGAGAAAAAGGGCGATGCCGCCGCCGCTGCCGAACTGCATCCCACGCTGACCGAAGCCGAACGTGCCGATGCTTTGGCCGAACTCAAGCAGGTGCAAAGCGAGCTGACGACACTGCAAGGCGAAACCCCGCTGATCCTGCCCACGGTCGATTACCAGGCCGTGGCCAGTGTCGTGGGTGACTGGACGGGCATCCCCGTGGGCCGCATGGCTGCCAACGAGATCGAGACCATCCTCAATCTGCCCAAGCTGCTGGCGCAACGCGTGGTAGGCCAGGATCACGCCATGGAGATGATCTCCAAGCGCATCCAGACCTCACGTGCCGGGCTGGACAATCCCAATAAGCCCATTGGCGTCTTCATGCTGGCCGGTACCTCCGGCGTTGGCAAGACCGAAACCGCGCTGGCCCTGGCCGAAGCCATGTATGGCGGTGAGCAGAACCTCATCACCATCAACATGAGCGAGTACCAGGAAGCCCACACCGTGTCCACGCTCAAGGGCGCGCCTCCCGGCTATGTGGGTTACGGCGAAGGCGGTGTGCTGACCGAGGCCGTGCGCCGTCGCCCCTACAGTGTGGTGCTGCTCGATGAAGTCGAAAAGGCCCACCACGATGTGCACGAGATCTTCTTCCAGGTCTTCGACAAGGGCTGGATGGAAGACGGCGAAGGCCGCGTCATCGACTTCAAGAACACGATGATCCTGCTGACCACCAACGCCGGCACCGACACCATCGCCAGCCTGTGCAGCGACCCCGAGCTGATGCCCGATCCGGAAGGCATGGCCAAGGCCCTGCGCGAGCCGCTGCTCAAGATCTTCCCGCCTGCGTTGTTGGGCCGCCTGGTCACCATCCCCTATTACCCATTGAGCGATGAGGTCCTGGGCATGATCACCAGGCTGCAACTTGGCCGCATCCAGAAGCGCGTCGAGCAGCGCTACAAGGTGCCGTTCAGCTACAGCGACGAGGTGATCAAGCTGATCCTGGCGCGCTGCACCGAGAGCGAATCCGGTGGCCGCATGATCGATGCGATCCTCACCAACACCATGCTGCCTGACATCAGCCGCGAGTTCCTCAACCGCATGCTGTCGGGGCACCCCATCGAGTTGGTCCGAGTGGATGCGCAGGCCAACAACTTCTCGTATCACTTCGAGTGAACTGCTTCAACTTTCAAGGAGATCGTCATGGCACTTGCCGAGAATCTGGTGGCAGCGGCCAATGCCGTGGCCTATGTGAAGGGGCTGGGCATCCGTGCCTGCAACAAGGTGTCGGATCGGTTGGCGGCCGAAGGCGGCATTGAGCGCGCCATCGGCACTGACCTGGGCATGCGCACCGGCGACCTCGGTGTGGCTGGCGCGGGAGTGGGCGTCACGCGTGGTGTGGCGTTCGGCAACCTTCGCCCCAAGGTCGCGCATAGCATCGCTGTCGGATACGGCAATTGCCAGGAGCAGGCGGAAATCGCCTTGCTGCATATCTTCGACGCGGGGATCCATCCGGTCGATCTCGTGTATTTCAGCAATCCGGGCTATGACCACGCCTGGGTGGTGATTGGCTTGGATCCGGGCGCGCAGTCCGACAATCTGCGCTCCTGGGGACCCCATGCCGTATGGTGCGATCCTTGGCAAGGTGACGGCATTGCCGTGTCCATTGACGACATCGTCAAGGGCAAGGTCCGCAATATGAGTGCCATTTACAAATGTGACTCCCTGGAGCGGATCGAAGCAGGCCTTCCCGCATCGATGCTGCACATTGCCTGATGGACGAAGCCGACATGACCAGCAGCGCAGCCGCCTCCACCGAAATGGGCATCGATGATGCCTTGCAATACGCCATCTCGCTGCACCGTGAGGGCTCGCTCGAGGGCGCATGCACCTTGTATGAGCGCATTCTGGAGGCCGTACCGGCCCACCCGGATGCCCTGCACCTTCTTGGCATGGCACGCCACCAGATGGGGCGCTCCGACGAAGGCGTGCGCTTGATCGAGCAAGCTGTGGCGCGTGAGCCCGGCTTTGCCGGTTTCTTCAATAACCTTGGCAACATCTACATGAGCCGGGGTGAAGTGGCCAAAGCGCTGGGCGCCTACCAACAGGCCACAGAGCTGGCGTCTGACAACGCTGATCTGCACAACAACCTGGGTGCGCTCTACAAGGCCCAGCGACAGTTCGACGAAGCCCATGCATCTTACGAGCGCGCCATGCAGCTCGACCCGCGCCATGTAAGCGCGCACAACAACATGGGCCTGCTCTACGCCGAAAAGGGCGATCGTGCAGGCGCCATCACCTACTACATCAAGGCTTTGGAGTTGCTGCCGGGCGATTCGTCAGCGCGCCGACTGCTGGGCACCACCTATTACGCCATGGGCCGCATCGCCGATGCCGGCGAGGTTTATCGCCAATGGCTGGAACAAGAGCCTGACCACCCCACGGCCCGTCACATGTATGCGGCCTGCACAGGTGACGGCGTGCCGGATCGCGCACCGGATGATTACGTCGAGCAAGCCTTTGATCACTTTGCCGAGAGCTTCGAGTCGGTGCTCAACGAGCGCCTGAACTACCAGGCCCCCCAACTGTGTGCCGACCTGATGGCGCGCCACCTGCCTCCACCGCAGCAGCAGTTCGTGATGCTGGATGCAGGCTGCGGTACCGGCCTGTGCGGTCCGTTGATGGCGCCCTGGGCGAAGGTGCTGGCGGGCGTGGACCTTTCCAAGGGCATGCTCGATCGCGCGCAGACCAAGGGCGTCTACCGTGACCTGTACAAGGCCGAGCTGACCGAGTTCCTCACCCTGTCACCCCGCCAGTGGGATGTGGTGCTCTCGGCAGATACGCTGTGCTACTTCGGTGACCTGGCCAAGGTCATCCAGGAGGCTGCCGGCTCGCTCAAGCCCGGCGGCACGCTGATTTTCACGGTCGAGGCCTTGCCCGATGAGGCCGGCCTGCCGCACCAGATCCAGCCTCACGGCCGTTACGCCCACCATCGTCTGCATCTGATCGAGGTGCTCAGTGCTGCCGGCCTGAACGTGCTGGACATGGAGGCCGTGGTCTTGCGCGAAGAAGGAGGCAAGCCGGTCAATGGCTGGCTGGTGGGGGCGCGGCAACTGGGCTGAGTGTGTCAATGGTCCTGCCGTCCCACGTTCGTGGGATGGACGTTGCCGGGCCTGCGCGTGACGATGTTCCATCATGCAAAAGCAGGAGCGGTAGATGATCAAGGTACTCAAGCCCGGCGTGTCTGGCGCCATCGTCATGCAGTGGCAGAACTTTCTGCGCGGCCAGGGCTATCTCGTCAACGCCACCGGCCTGTATGACCAGGCCACCTTCGATGCCACCTGGGCCTTCCAGAAAAAGCACAAGCTGGACGTGGACGGCAAGGTCGGCAATCAGACCTATGGCAAGGCGGCCATGCTGGGCTTCGAGATCGTTGAGTACGCCGAATCCGATGATGGCTATCCGGCCCTGCCAGCTTTTGCGCCCCTGACCTCCACGGCGGGGCGGCAGGCGCTCTTTGGACCTCTGGCCTTTGTGCCAGCGCCCACGGCCAGCAATCCCGAGGCCCTGAAGATCACCAACGATTGGGCGACGAAGAACCTGGTGACGGTCAAGATCCCGCAACTGGTCAAGCCACCCATCGCTGGCGCGCCCGCGAGCTCCTCCATGACCTTCCACAAGAAGGGCGCTGAACAGCTCAAGGCACTGTGGGCCGAATGGCAAAAGCGCAAACTGATGCCCCTGGTGCTGTCATACGAGGGCGCGTACAACCCCCGCTTCGTGCGCGGCAAGGCGGAAGAGCAGGTGCTCTCCAACCATGCGTTTGCCACGGCCTTCGACATCAACGCGGCCTACAACCGCCTGGGCGCGCAGCCGGCCACATCCGGCAGCCCTGGTTGCTTGTACGAGCTGGTGCCCATTGCCCACCAGTTCGGCTTCTACTGGGGCGGGCACTTCAGCCGCCGAGATGGCATGCACTTCGAGCTGGCCAAGCTGCTTTGAGCCCGCGGCCAAAGTAACAACCGCTTGCAATATCCCCTAGCAGGAGGGGGCGGTGGCGGTGCCCCGGGCACCGAAAATGGGCACACATATACCTAAAACCACACAGGTGAGTTGTCCCCATGAACCTTCCCCTGCCTGGAGGCCTCGCCGGGCTGGGCGCTGATCTCGTTTCGCGCCTCAAGGCGTGCCTGACGATAGGTCAGGCCACGCGCCTCATCCAGCTTGAAACGCCGCTGTCCTCCGGCACCCTGGTGGTCGAGCGCTTCACCTTGACCGAGGGTGTGCATGCTGACGAGCCCCTGTGGGCCGAGGTGGATTGCATCAGCACCAATGCCAGCCTCGAACTCAAGGCATTGACCGGCGAGCAGGTCACGCTGCGTGTGATGCAGGCCGATGGCAGCTGGCGCAACTGGCATGCTTATGTGGCGCAGGCGGCCCAGTTGGGCAGCGATGGCGGTGCCGGTGCGTATCGCCTGCAACTGGCGGCTTTCACCCACTGGCTCAAGCAACGCCGCGATACCCGCATCTTTCAAGATGCCACCAGCGCCGACATCATCAGCGCGGTGTTGCAGGCCTACCCGCAAGCACGCTTCAAGCTCGATGTGGTCAATCCGGGCCCCGTGCACGAGATCACCACCCAGTACCGAGAAACCGACTGGCAGTTCATCACCCGCTTGATGGCCCGCGAAGGCTGGAGCTGGCTGGTCGAGCACGACGGCAGCACCGACGGGGCGCTGGCTGGCGCCCGGGCCGCCAAACACACCCTGCACATCGTGGATCAGCAAGCGGCGAGGCCCGACTTGGGTGCCTTGCGCTACAGCCGGCCGGACATGCGTGGTGCGGGTGGCGCAGGCACATCCGGCCTGATGGCCATGGTGGCGCAGGTGTTCGGGCTGGCAAATGGCTCGGCACAAGACACCATCACCGCCTGGAGCGTGGGGCAGCAGGTCGGCACCAATGCCGTCACGCTGGCTGCGTGGGATGAACGCCAGCTGGCAGGCGTGAGCGCCACGGGCGGTGCCACGATCGAGCTGGGCAAAGTGCCCGCGCTGGAGCACTACGCTGGTCAAGGCCAACGCCGCTTTGCAGATGGCCGCGTGGGCACACCCCAGCCTGGCAGCAGTCAAGCTGCACAGGCTCGCAGCGAAGCGCTGATCGCAGCGCATCAGCTGGCGCAGCAGTACGCCTACGGCCAAAGTGCCGTGCGTGGACTCAAGCCGGGCGCGAACTTCCAGATCACCGAGCACAGCCTGTATGGCGGGCTGGGCGCATTGCCTGATGTGGGCTCGGGCAGCAGCAACGCCTACTGTGCCCTGAGCATCACGCATGAAGCCGCCAACAACCTGGGCCACGAGGCAGCGCAGATCATGCGCAGCACGGATGTGGAGCAGGGCAGTTACCGCAACCGCTTCGATGCCGTGCCGGCCAGCGCCCGCATCGTGCCCATGCCGGTTGAGGTGCCCACCGCCCCCGGCCTGCAAACCGCCATCGTGGTGGCCGATGAAGGTGAGCCCCTCACCACCGACCGAGACAACCGCATCCGCATCCAGCTTGGCTGGCAGCGTGGCGCCTCACCACTGGCTGGTGCCCTCAACGCCCCCAGCACCCTGGCAGGCGCCGACACCGGCCATGCCCCTGGCAACGCCCAGAGCGGCACCTGGGTGCGCGTGGCCCAAGGTGTGGCCGGCCCCAACTGGGGCGCCGTGTTCACACCCCGTGCCGGCACCGAAGTGCTGGTGGACTTTGTGGATGGCGACATCGATCGCCCCGTCGTGGTTGGCCAGTTGCACAACGGCCAGCATGATCTGCCCTGGCCTGCTGGCGTGGATTCAGGCGCCAACCACCCGGGCACCGTCTCGGGCTGGCACCACCCCCACCTGGACGGCCAGGGCGCCAACCAATGGCTGGTGGATGACGCCACCGGCCAGTTGCGCATGCGCCTGGCCAGCCACAGCAGCCAAACAGGCTGGAACGAGCTCACGCTGGGCCGCATCATCCAGCAAAGCGGGCAGGGTGGGCAGGGCCATGCCCAACGCGGCCAATGGCTGGGCGAAGGCTTCTACGGCCACACCGAAGGCTGGGCCGTGGTGCGCGCCGGCCAGGGCCTGCTGCTGAGCAGTACCGCGCGCACCGCACAAGGCAGCAGCGTCAACAGCACCCAGATGGATGCGGCCGAAGCCGTGGGGCAGCTCAAGGCTGCGCAGCAACTGGGCGATGCACTGAGCCAGAGCGCCCGCCAGCAAGGCGCACATGGCCTGAGCAGCCACGATGGCCAACAGGCCTTGCAAACGCATGCGGCCTTGATGGACCCGGCACAGCAAGGCAAGCACGAAGGCAGCGTCAACGGCCATGAAGCGAAGAAAGCCAATGGGCGCAGCCTGGCAGACCCGGTAGAGAAGTTCGCCCAGCCCCTGCTGCATCTGGACACCCCCAGCACGGCCGCCTTTGTGACGCCCAGCAGCATCAGCCTCTTCAGCGGCCAGGACACGAGCCTGACCATGCAGGGCGATGCGCAG
>NZ_JACRAH010000049.1 GCF_016234775.1 Aquabacterium sp.
GCTGCAAGGCCTGATCGACAAGAGCCAGGAAACCGTCAACGGTACCGTCAAGCTCAAGCTGTACAAGGGCACCATCCTGGTCGTGGGCCGCGAGTCCAAGACCGACAGCCTGTTCGACGCCAAGATCTCGACCTTCGACGACGACGGCGGCGCCTACAACCAGGCAGACGCTGCCGGCTTCATCAAGCTGAACGCCCTGCGTCTGCGCATCGGTGCCAATGTGAAGGCGGCTCGTGCGGCTTCGGCCAAGCCAGCTCGTAAAACTGCCGGCAAGGTGGCTGCCAAGAAGGGCGCTGCGAAGCCTGCTGCGAAGAAGGTTGTGGCCAAGAAGGCTGCCAAGTAACTTTCGGAGACACGAACATGACCACCACCTCCCTGTCTGGCAGCGTTGCGACGCAAGCCAATGTGTACTTTGACGGCAAGTGCGTCTCGCACACCGTGACCCTGGCTGACGGCACCCGCAAGTCGGTTGGCGTGATCCTGCCCGCTGCGCTGACCTTCAATACCGGCGCCCCCGAGATCATGGAAACCGTCGCAGGCCGTTGCAGCATCTTGCTCAAGGGCGAGACCGAATGGAAGAGCTACGGCCCAGGCGAAAGCTACAACGTGCCTGGCAATTCCTCGTTCGAGATCAAGGTGGAAGGCGAGCCTTACCACTACATCTGCCACTTCGGTTGATGCGGGCTTGATGCCAAAGAAAAAGCCTCCTGGTTCAGGAGGCTTTTTTCATGGGTGCGGGCGAGGTCATTCAACACCGAGGCGGTGTCATCAGAACTTGGGCTCCGGCATGTCTTCCATCCTGGCTGGTTGGCAATCCATGGCGATGGTGCCCAGTGAATCGTCATTGAAATCCAGCAGATCACCTTCAAGCCCGCCAGTCTGGCGATCCACCGAGATGCGGATGGTGGCCAGGCGCTTCAGGTTGGGCTGCCAGACAACCCAGCTGCCACTCATCCAGTCACGGTAGAAGTGGGCACCTGGCTGGGGCAGCTTGTAGACCATGGAATAGGCCATCGGTGAGGCCTTGTACCGCAGCCGTTCACCCACAGGCAGCACATTGGAGCGCTGGATCAGGGCGGTTTCATTGCTGTCCCGCATGGCCAGATCCAGCGTGGCCGATTTGGCCTTGCCATTGGCGCTGAGCTTGCCGGTGCAACTCAGGAACAGGTTGAATTCAGCAGCCGAGGCCTGTGCACCGATGCACAGCACCACAGTGGCGGCTGCCATTTGAATGAGACGGCGCATGGCTGTCCTCCTGTGTGGATGCTGCCCGGCTGATACGCACGTTCAAGTGCCATCAGCCTGGGGCTTCATCGGTTTTCTTATTTTTTCTTGGCGGGCTTGCTTGGCGCGGGTGCCGGTTTGGCATCCAGTTCCTTGGAGGCGGCTGTTTCGCCACCTTGCACGCCCAGTCGGCCGCCCGTACCCAGGCCACCCTTGACTGTCTGGGCCTTGTACTTGCGCAGGGCCTTGACCATCTGGTTGAACGAGTCGGCAAACGCCGCCACGATCACTTTGCCTTGCGGCGTCTTGGAGTAGCCACCACCACCGCCAAAGCCGCCGCCGCCAAAGGCTGCGCCGAACATGCCGAAGTCGAAGTTCTTGGCGGTGCCTTCTGCCGCAGAGATCTGCACGCCAGAGCGGTTGTCGATCAGCAGCAAGGTGGTGGAGGCCTCATTGCGGCCCACGCTGCCGGCGATCACGCCCAGCATGCCCAGTGCACCGCCGCCGCCGAAGGCGCTGCCGCCTCCGGTCTTGCCGGAGAACTGGATGGCGGGGCTCATGGTGTAGTCAGCCGCCACCATCTGGCCCTTCTGGAAGTTGCTGCCGGCACGGCTCTCATCGCCACGGGCGAACTCACGCTCGCGCATCATGTTGTTGAGGCTCTTGCCGCGCTCCACGATCACGAAGCAGTTGCTTTGCTGGATCATCAGGCGCAGCACGGGGATGGTCGAGCCCAGTTGGTGGTCACGCAACTGGTAGTACCAAGGCGCCGTGGTGTCTTCCTCGATGGCCAGGGTGCCCAGCGTTTCAGGGCAGTTTTCGAGTTGCGAGTTCTGGCCTTCAGCACTTTCGCCGCCAGCGGCACCGCTCACCACACCTTTGTTTTCGCCCAGCGTTGGGGCGGTGGAGCCGCAACCGGCCAGCATGGCTGAAGCCAGGGCAGCAGTCAGCAGGGAGAACGACCAGCGCGACATGACGCGGTCTTGGGTATCAGAACGCATGAGCAGACCTCCGTGAATCAATCCGCAAAGTATAGGGCGACGCGAATCGCTCGCCTCTCCCTAGCAAGAGTGGTCGTTCGGATCAGACCACAACAGGTTCGGGCTCCAGCCGAATCCCAAAACGCCCGTACACGCTCTCCTGGATCGCCCGGGCCAGGGTGACCACTTCGGCCCCGCTGGCACCGCCACGGTTGACCAGTACCAGCGCCTGGCGCTCATAGACACCGGCACGGCCAATGGACTTGCCTTTCCAGCCGCAGGCATCGATCAGCCAGCCGGCGGCGAGCTTGAAGGTGCCATCGTCCATGGGATAGTGCACGATTTCGGGGTCTCGGCCGATGATGTCGCGGCATTGCTCGGCCGTGACCACCGGGTTCTTGAAGAAGCTGCCAGCATTGCCGATCACGGCGGGGTCCGGCAGTTTGGCGCGGCGCACTTCGCAGATCCAGTCAAAAATCTGGCGTGCGTCCGGTTTGATATTGGCCGTTTCGGCGATCTTGCGTTCCAGCTCGATATAGCCCAGCACGGGCTGCCAGGGGCGGGGCAGGCGCAGGCGCACCTTGGTGATCACGCTCTTGCCGCCCAGGTGTTGCTTGAACACGCTGTCGCGGTAGCCAAAGCTGCATTGCTGGGCGTTGAGCGTGACGGTGCGGCCCGTGATCATGTCCACCGCATCCAGCGATTCAAAGCGGTCTTTCAGCTCGACCCCGTAGGCGCCGATGTTCTGCACCGGCGCCGCGCCCACCGTACCGGGGATCAGCGCCATGTTCTCCAGGCCGGGCAGGCCCTGGTCCAGGCACCATTGCACCGTCTCGTGCCACGATTCTCCCGCACCGACCTCCACAATCCAGGCATCATCGCGTGTTTCCAGCAGACGCAGCCCCTTGATTTCAATCTTGAGCACGCACAGGTCCACGTCCTGTGTGAGCACGAGGTTGCTGCCGCCACCCAGGATGAACTTGGGCGCACGGCCCAGTTCCGGGTCGTTGACCACCTTCTTCACGTCGGCTTCCGAGCCGATCCGCACCAGCACCTTGGCGTTGGATGGCAGGCCAAAGGTGTTGAAAGCGCGAAGGCTCGCCCCCCTTTCGATCACGAGGGAAGAGGGGGGTAGAGCGGCAGGCGGCGTGTGCATGGCAGAATTTTCGCAGACAAAGGAGAAATACATGCCCACTTTTGACACCGTCCTCGATCCCAATCTGGTTGAAGTTCGCAATGCGGTAGACCAGACCATCAAGGAAATCGGTACCCGTTTCGATTTCAAAGGCACCAGTGCCTCGATCGAATTCAAGGAAAAGGACAAGGAAATCACAGTCCTGGGCGACAGCGATTTCCAGCTCGACCAGGTGCGCGACATCCTCAACAACAAGCTGACCAAGCGCCAGGTCGACATCCGCTTCCTCGACATCGGCAAGGCCGAGAAGATCGGCGGCGACAAGGTCAAGCAGGTCATCAAGCTCAAGGCTGGCATCGAGGCCGAACTGGCCAAGAAGATCACCAAGCTCATCAAGGACAGCAAGCTCAAGGTCAATGCCAGCATCCAGGGCGACACGGTCCGTGTGCAAGGCGCCAAGCGTGATGATCTGCAGGCGGCCATGGCCTTGATGAAGAAGGACCTGACGGAAGCGCCGTTGACCTTCAACAACTTCCGCGACTGATTGCCTGGAAGTCGTTCATGATGCAGCCGATCAATAAACAGGGGGACTCGGCGGTGAAAGCAGCAACTTCCAGACTGAAGATGGGCCTGGCCTGCGCGGCGCTGGTCATGCAAGGGCAGGCCTTTGCCCAGAGCGTGGCCATGACAGGCGGCATGGGCCACAAGGCCTTGCTGGTCATCAACGGTGGTGCACCTAAAGCCATGGCCGCTGGTGATGCTGCGCAGGGCGTCAAGGTCGTGAGCGTTGGGGCCGAGCAGGCTGTGGTAGAGGTGGCCGGCAAGCGTCAGACCGTGCGTCTGGGCGAAGCGCCCGTGAGCATTGGGGGGCGCTCAGGTGGGGGTGCGTCGGGCACGCAGATCGTGCTGTCGGCAGGCCCAGGTGGCCACTTCATCACGCAGGGCTCGATCAATGGCAAGGCCACGCAGTTCATGGTGGACACGGGCGCGACCTCGGTGGCCATGGGGCAGGACGAGGCCCGGCGCATGGGCATCAAGTTCGAGGACGGTGCGCAAATCCACGGCAGTACCGCCAATGGTCGTGTGGTGGCTTACCGCGTGAACCTGACGTCGCTCCGGATCCAGGATGTCGAGGTGTTCAATGTGGAGGCGGCTGTGTTGCCGCAGCCCATGCCCCACATCTTGTTGGGCAACACGTTCTTGACGCGCTTTCAGATGAGGCGCGATAACGACACCCTCACCTTGACCAAGCGGTTCTGATTCGCCCTCCCCTGGTCAGCGGGTGATCATGCGGCGAACTGCTTGCGCTGGCCCTGCTGTTGCCGGGCGCGCGCCTCCAGTTGAGCCAGTTCCACGGGGTCATGCGCACAAAACAGCGTGACTTCGTGGCCATGATGTTGTTTGAGTTCCCGCAAACGCAACTGATTGGCCACACGGCTGGCGCCATCCATTTGTACCAGGCTCTGGAACACGCGCAGGCCCAGAGGGCAGTCGGGATCATCCAGGTCCATTTCGCCGCGGAAGAAATAGGCATCGCCACAGTGCAGCAGCCAGCCGTCTTCACTTCTCACGGCGACACCGCAATGCCCTTGCGTATGGCCTGTCAGGGGCACCAGCAGCACCTCCTCGTCGGTGCCGGGCAGGGCGCGAATGGCCTCAAAGCCCATCCAGCGCTCGCCCTCCACGGTATGAGGTGACCACTGTGGCCCGTGCGCCCATTGTTCGGGGATGTAGCGGCCTTGTTCCTTCAGGCTGGCGCGTGTCATGGCCGCCTGCAACTCCTTGGCATAGACGTGCACCTCAGCCTGCGGGAAGTCGCTCAAAGCGCCAACGTGATCCAGATCCAGATGGGTGGGGATGATGTGGCGCACATCGCGCGGGTCCAGGCCCAAGTCCCGAATTTGATGCAGCGCCGTCTCGCTCATCAGCAACCGGGGACGGACCACTGCATTGAAGCCCATGCCCAGGCGGCGCGGGTTGGCCACGTCAGCCGTGCCCAGACCGGTGTCCACCAGGATCAGCCCGTCCTTGCCCTCGATCAGCAGGCAGTGGCAGCACATGTGTGCCGGGGCCAGCCAGCCACCCTCGCCATTGAGCAAGCGGCGCCCTAACGGACACATGGAACCGCAGTTGAGGTGGTGCACTTTCATCTGGAAACCCTTCAGGCTGATGGCTGCGCAGGCATGATGGCAGCACAATGTCGGTTTGGCCAGACCTCGGCCACCTCTCAGAGATTTTGCTTTTTTACCATGCCACCACGTTCCCGTTTGCCCGCCGGTCATGAGCACCTGGATCAGATTCTGTTTGCCCAGGGCTTTGGCGCCCGCCGCGAGTGCGAGGGGCTGGTGCTGCATGGTCTGGTGCAGGTCAATGGTGAGATCGTGACCGATCCGGATGCCGTCTTCCCTGAAGATCTGCTTGAACTGGTGGTGGACGGCATGCCCTGGATCACGCACGTCAAGGCCCTGATCGTGCTGAACAAGCCCGCCGGGTACGAGTGTTCGCTCAAACCGGGCGCATGGCCCGGCGTGCACAACCTGCTGCCCGTGCCTTTGCGCCGCCGTGGCCTGCAGCCTGTGGGGCGTCTGGACCAGGACACCACCGGCCTGCTGCTCATGACCGATGACGGCCCCTTGTTGCACAAGCTCACCTCACCCAAGCACCACGTGCCCAAGGTCTACGAAGTGACCTGCAAACACCCGGTCACCCAGGCCATGTGCGACAAGTTGCTCAAAGGCGTGGTGCTGGATGACGACCCCTTGCCCGTCAAGGCGGACGCGGCCGAGGCGGTGGGGGAGGGCGAGACCTTTCATTTGCGCCTGACGCTTCTGCAAGGCAAGTACCATCAGGTCAAGCGCATGGTGGCGGCCGTCAGCAACCGCGTGGAGGCACTGCATCGCAGCCAGATCGGTCAGCTGACTTTGTCAGACGATCTGGCCCCTGGGCAGTGGCGCTGGCTGGATGATCCCAAACTCGTGCTGCCCTGATCAGGTCTTGTTGTATCAGGCGGACGCGGCTTCAGGGCGCAATCGGTCAATGAACACCGACAGCTGCTTGTAGGCGGCGCGGCCGCTGAGGCCCATGTCCTCGAACTCGCCTTCAGCCAGGGCCTGGCACAGTGTTTCGGCACCGATCAACAAGGCGGCGATCAACTCGTCGTCCTGCAGTTGGGGGTTCCAGCGCTTGACTTGCTGGATCTGCTTGAGCCTGCAGGCCGCGCGTGCCTGCCGAACTTCGGGCGTGGTCGGGGCCAGTTGCTGCAAGCTGCGTTTGAACAGGGCAAAGCTGCGAAAGTTCTGCACAAAGGCTTCGGCGATGTCCTGGCTGCTGGTCTGCTCGGTCAGCATGCCGTCGAGCTGGTTCAGTTCCGCGTCCGTCCAGGCTTCGAACACCTGGATGAACACCTCCAGCTTGTCCTTGTACCAACGGTAGAAGGTCTGAGGCGCAAAGCCTGCGCGGTGGGCGATGCGGTTGGATGTGGTGTGCTCGTAGCCAAACTCCACGAACTCGGCCCCCGCTGCCTGCAGCAACATGGTCTTGGCATCCTGACCTGAGGCCGTGTCCTGTTTGGACGGGCGCCCAGTGCGGCGGCGTGGTGGGGCGATCTCACTCATCATGCGGGAAAGGTTTGTGTCAGCCATTGTTGCAGGGCTTGATGAACCTTGTCCTTGCCCAACTCGCGCAGCAGGTCGTGTTTCAGCCCTGGGAAAGCCTGCATGGTGGACAGATCCATGGGCAGGGCCTTCATGAAGCGCTCACAGCCCTCCCGCATGACCAGCCGATCTTCCGGTGCGTAGAGCATCAAGGTCGGGATCGTCCAACTGGCGGCCCGGCGTTGCACGATGGGCCCCTGGCCTGCCAGGAACAGGGCCACACGGGGCGTGATCTTTTTGTGCGCCAGTGGGTCCTGGTTTATTTCCTCGATCACGACCGGATCGGAGTTGAGCCATTCCGGCTTGAACGCCACCGGTACCGCCACATCCAGGATCAGGCGCCCCATGGTGGAGAGCAGCGCTTTTTGCACCAGGCTCATGCTCGGTTGCAGCGCGGGGGCCGACAGGATCAGGCCATCGAGCGGGCGCGCCCAGTTGATGTCTTCACGCGGCAGGGCCTGTGCGCAAGCAAAGCGCGCAGCCAATGCGCCGCCCAAGCTGTGGCCCAGCAACACCCGAGGCAGGCCAGGGTAGTGCAAGTTGATCAGGTCCAGAACGGTGGCCAGATCGTGCAGGAAGTCGTCATCGTGCTTGACGGCACCACGCGGGCCCTCTGACAGTCCATTGCCTCGCAAATCCGGCGCGACCACACTCCACCCGACCTCATTGAGGCGCTGCGCCGTTACTGCATAACGCTGCCCATGCTCCGACAAGCCATGCAGCAATACGACCACACCTTGGGGTGCAGCCACGGGCCAGTGCGACAGGTGGAGTTTCAGTCCGTCGCGCGCCAGAGCATGCGACGGGAATAGCTGGTGAGACATCGGGGCGCAGTCTACGACACGCCGGGCGTTTCCCAATATGGACCACGCCGAACTAGTCGGGTGGCCCTCCCTCATTTTTGAATTAATGTGATTTTAATATCACTTTTATGTTGGCAAACCGATGCAGTGCCCTTTGCCCCCTTGGTGAGGGGGATCGCCGGGCATAATTTGGGCCTATGCAAGTCTTTCGTGGTTTCAACCATGCGGCGCTGGCCCCAGCCTGCGCGCTGACCATCGGCAATTTCGATGGGGTGCACCGGGGGCATCAGGCCATGCTGGCCCTGTTGCGCAATGAAGCGCAGCACCGTGGTGTTCCCGCCACCGTGCTGACCTTCGAGCCGCACCCGCGTGACTATTTCGCCCAACTGGCCGGCAAGCCCGAGATCGCGCCTGCGCGCATCGCGACCTTGCGCGACAAGCTCTCCGAGCTGGAACGTTGCGGGGTGGATCAGGTGGTCATCCTGCGTTTCGATCGCCACTTCGCCAGCCAAAGCCCGGACGACTTCATCGACAAGGTGCTGGTCAAGGGCCTGAACGCGCGTTACGTGCTGGTGGGCGATGACTTCCGTTTTGGCGCCAAACGTGCTGGCGACTACAAGCTGCTGGATGCCGCCGGCAATGACCGTGGTTTTGATGTGGCCCGCATGATGAGCTATGAGGTGCACGGCGTGCGCGTGTCGTCTTCGGTGGTGCGCGATGCCATGGCGGCCGGTGACATGGCCCGCGTCGAGCAGATGCTGGGGCGCCCCTACACCGTCAGCGGCCACGTGGTGCATGGCGCCAAGCTGGGCCGCAGCCTGGATTGCCGCACGCTCAACGTGCGTTTCGGGCACGAAAAACCGGCCACCACGGGCATCTTCGTGGTCCGCACCCATGGCCTGGCTGAGCACCCGATTGAAGGCGTGGCCAGCCTGGGCGTGCGCCCCACGGTGGAAGACGCCGGGCGGGTTCTTTTGGAGGTTCATTGTTTCGAATGGCCCGCCAATCTGGGCACCGAAGGGGGCTACGGTAAAATCGTGCGCGTGGAACTCCTGCACAAACTCCGAGATGAAGCCCGTTACGACGGGCTGGACGCGTTGCAGGCTGCCATCCACAAGGACATCGCCGATGCGAAGTCCTTCTTCCAGGCGCAGCGCCGTCAGACCACGCGCGACCGAATTTGACGCTCACCGTCTGACCGAACCCAAGCCTGGCCGCTTTCCCCGCCGTTGCTGACAGCGAGCGTGGTGCGCGGCTCACCTGATTCCCAGGAACCCGATGGCAACGGGGCCATGTTTGGCCGCCCTGTCGTGTTCCTTTGCCGAGAACGATCATGAGTCAAGACAAGAAGCCCACTGCCTCCGCCAACACCACAGGTGAGGGCCAAAGCCAGTACCGCGCCACGCTGAACATGCCCGACACGCCCTTCCCGATGCGGGGCGACTTGCCCAAGCGCGAGCCGGGCTGGGTGGCCGAGTGGGAAAAGACAGGCCTGTACGACAAGCTGCGTGCCGCCCGTCAAGGCGCACCGAAGTTCGTGCTGCACGACGGCCCGCCCTACGCCAACGGCAACATCCACATCGGCCACGCCGTCAACAAGGTCCTCAAGGACATGATTGTCAAGGCGCGCCAGCTCAAGGGCATGGACGCCATCTACGTGCCTGGCTGGGACTGCCACGGCCTGCCCATCGAGAACCAGATCGAAAAAACCTTCGGCCGCAACCTCTCTCGCGATGACGTGCAGGCCAAGGCCCGTGTCTATGCCGCCGAGCAGATCGACGGCCAACGCACCGACTTCAAGCGCCTGGGCGTGCTGGCCGATTGGGCCCATCCCTATCGCACCATGGACTTCGGCAACGAAGCCAACGAGATCCGCGCCCTGAAAAAGATCATGGAGCGCGGCTACGTTTACCGTGGCCTCAAGCCGGTGTACTGGTGCTTTGACTGCGGCTCTTCGCTGGCCGAGTTCGAGATCGAATACGCCGACAAGAAGTCCCAGACGCTGGATGTGGCCTTCCTGAGCGCTGAGCCTGCCGCACTGGCAGCCGCCTTCGGCTTGAGCACACTCAGCAAAGATGCCTTCGCCGTGATCTGGACGACCACCGCCTGGACCATCCCCGCCAACCAGGCCCTGAACGTACACGCCGAGCTGAGCTACGCGCTGGTTGACACGCCCAAGGGCCTGCTGGTGCTGGCGGAATCGCTGGTGGAAAAGGCCGTGGCCCGCTATGGCTTTGAAGCCGATGACTGCAAGGTCATCGCCACGACAACCGGCGCCAAACTCGAAGGCCTGAAGTTCAAGCACCCGCTGGCCCATGTGGACAAGGGCTATGACCGTGAATCGCCGGTGTATCTGGCCGAGTACGTCAGTGCTGAAGACGGCACCGGCATCGTGCACGCCGCGCCTGCCTATGGTGTGGACGACTTCAATTCCTGCATCGCCCACGGCCTGAAGTTCGACGACATCCTCAACCCCGTGCAGGGCAATGGCGTCTACGAAGCCGATCTGCCCTTGTTCGGCGGTCAGCACATCTGGAAGGCCGCCCCGGTGGTGCTGGAGACCCTGCGTGAGCACGGCCGCCTGCTGGCCACCAAGGACATCGTCCACAGCTATCCGCACTGCTGGCGCCACAAGACCCCGGTGATCTTCCGTGCCGCCGCGCAATGGTTCGTGCGCATGGACGAGGGGCAGGGCGTGTTCGCCTCCAACCCGGCCGACAAGACCCTGCGCCAGACCGCACTGGACGCCATCGACCACACCACCTTCTACCCGGAGAACGGCCGCACCCGCCTGCGCGACATGATCGCCAACCGCCCTGACTGGTGCATCAGCCGTCAGCGCAACTGGGGCGTGCCATTGCCTTTCTTCCTGCACAAGGTCACAGGCGAGCTGCACCCGCAGACCATGGCCTTCATGGACAAGGCTGCGGACCTGGTTGAGGCTGGCGGCGTGGAAGCCTGGTCCAAGCTGGATCCGGCCGAATGGCTGGGTGCCGAGGCAGCCGAGTACAGCAAGTCCACAGACATCCTGGACGTGTGGTTTGACTCAGGCACCTCCTTCTTCCACGTGCTCAACCCGGCGCAAGGCAGCCACCCGACGGCCGGCCACGACGAACTGCACGAAGCCGACCTGTACCTGGAAGGCCATGACCAGCACCGCGGCTGGTTCCACAGCTCGCTGCTGGCCGCTTGCGCCATCTATGGCCGCGCCCCCTACAAGGGCCTGCTGACCCACGGCTTCACCGTGGACGGCCAGGGCCGCAAGATGTCCAAGTCCGTGGGCAACACAGTGGCGCCCCAAGAGATCAGCACCAAGATGGGCGCCGAGATCATCCGCCTATGGGCTGCCTCCACCGATTACTCGGGCGACCTGGGCATCGACGACAAGATCCTCGCCCGCGTGGTGGACGGCTACCGCCGCATCCGCAACACCCTGCGTTTCCTGCTGGCCAACACGTCTGACTTCAACCCCGAAACGGACGCCGTGCCGCTGGGCGAGCTGCTGGAGATCGACCGCTATGCGCTGGCCCGTGCCTCGCAACTGCAGGAAGACATCCTGGCCCACTATGAGCGCTACGAGTTCCACCCGGTCGTGGCCAAGCTGCAGGTGTATTGCTCGGAAGACCTGGGTGCTTTCTACCTCGATGTGCTCAAGGATCGCCTCTACACCAGCGCCGCCAAGAGCCCGGCCCGCCGCGCCGCGCAGACTGCGCTGTGGCACATCACGAACGGCATGCTGCGCTGGATGGCGCCGTTCCTGAGCTTCACGGCCGAAGAGGCGTGGAAGGTCTTCAACGGCGGCCAGAACAAGGGCGACACGATCTTCACCGAAACCTACTGGGACTTCCACGAGGCGGACAAGGACACAGAGTTGCTGGCCAAGTGGTCGCGCATCCGCGCCTTCCGTGAAGAGTGCAACCGCCAGATCGAAGAAGTCCGCACCCGTGGTGAAGTGGGCGCTTCACTGCAGGCCAATCTGTTCGTCACGATCAACGCCGATGACCAGCGCCTGCTGGCCGATCTGCGCAGCCTGGGCGATGACCTCAAGTTCGTGTTGATCGTCTCCAGCATCGAGTTGGCTGAAGGCCACGCCACACAGATCGAAGTCAACCCGTCCAAGGCCGTGAAGTGCGAGCGCTGCTGGCACTACCGTGACGACGTCGGCAGCAACCCCGAACACCCCACCATCTGCGGCCGTTGCGACAGCAACCTGCATGGCGAGGGTGAGCACCGCGCACACGCCTGATCTGATCGACCATGGCCACCAAAAAGTCCGCTTCCGGCACCAGCCAGGGATTGTTGCCCTGGCTGGGCATCGCCTTCATCCTGATCCTGCTGGATCAGTTCACCAAAGTGTTGATCGTGGGCTACTTCCAGTACGGCGACAGCCGTGAGGTGTGGTCCTTCTTCAATGTGGTTCGGGTGCACAACACCGGTGCGGCTTTCTCTTTCCTGGCTCATGCTGGCGGCTGGCAGCGCTGGTTCTTCGTGGGACTGGGTTTCGTCGCCACGGGCTTCATCATCTACATGCTGCGCCAGCACCATGGTCAGAAGCTGTTTGCCTGGGCCTTGTCCTTGATTCTGGGAGGCGCCATCGGCAATGTGATCGATCGCCTCATCCATGGCTATGTGGTGGACTTCCTCGACTTCCACTGGGCCTTCCTGGCGCCCATGTTCCCCGGTGGACATTTCCCGGCCTTCAACGTGGCCGACTGCGCCATCACCATCGGAGCAGCCTTGCTGATTCTGGATGAATTGCGGCGAGTTCGTCGCGGATAACGCTGGTTAATCGCATGAATGCCCTGTCGAGGACAGAGCATTTGTCCGTTTCCCCGCGTTTTCACCAGTGACGCAGATCAAATCCAGGCGTACTTTTCTCCTACCGAGGCATCCTCGAAGGAGAACTCATGGGTTCGGCTGGTCGTTTGACACATCACGTCCTGGTTTCTCGTCGCCGTACGCATCGGCGCAGGCCCACGTTGAGGCGCGCCATTCAGTGGCCAGCGCAGGCTGAATCGGCACACTCACAGTTGGATGTGCCCTCGCGCTTCCTGACGCCGATCTCCGAGGCGCCACTGGCTCCCAATATGTCGCTGGCTACGGCTGCCGGGCAGGTGGACATCGCGAGGGTGATTGACGCCAACCCCGCGGAGGAGGTTCGTCCACTGAGCGTGCTGGACATGCCGCTCACGCAACTGACCTGGCACGACCCCTTTGAATGGCTGTCGCGCGGCTGGCATGACTTCAGTCGCGCCCCGCTGATCGGCACGTTCTATGGCGCCTGTTTCGTGCTCATGGGCTGGTTGTTGTTGGCCTGCTTCCATCAGGCGCCGGAGTACACCCTGGCTCTGTCCGCAGGCTTCCTGCTGATGGGGCCCTTCTTGTGTCTGGGCCTGTATGACGTCAGCCGTCGGCTTGAGCGTGGCGAGTCTTCCAGCATGTGGTCGTCTCTCACGGCATGGCGCATCAGCAGCGGTCAGCTGGCCATCTTCGCGGGTGTACTGCTCGTCCTGGAGATGCTGTGGGGCCGCTCGGCCATGATCATGTTTGCGATCAGCTTTGATGGCATCCCCGACTTCAATGGCCCGTTGTCATCCATGATGACCGAGGAGTATCTGACCTTCTTTGCGGGCTACATCGCGGTGGGGGCCGTCTTTGCCTCGCTCATCTTTGCCATCAGCGTGATCAGCATGCCGATGATGCTCGACAAGTCGGTGGACGCCATCTCGGCCGGTCTGGCCAGCTTACGGCTCGTGAGCACGCAGACTGGCGTCATGCTGCTGTGGGGCGCGCTGATCACCCTGGTCATCGTCATGGCCATGCTGCCAGGCTTTCTGGGCTTGGTGGTGGTGGGCCCGGTGATAGGCCATGCATCCTGGCACGCCTACCGCGCTGCCACCACGCCACGCAGTTGACTCCGTTTCCGGCCAGTTGACCATGAGACCTTTGCTGGGGCGCCCGGCAGGGTGAGGGGTTAACTGGCCCTTCGCCTGTTCTAATGGCAGATTGATTGCTTATCTGACTCTGCCTTGTCGCGCCCAGCCTACCTGGAGCCCCGTACGCTCCTTTTTTTGATCCTGCCGCCGATGATGTGGGCGGGCAATGCCGTGGTCGGGCGGCTGATGGTGGGTTCGTTGCCGCCCGTGGCCATGAACGCCTTGCGCTGGCTGCTGGTGGCCTTGATGCTCATGCCCTTGTCCATGCGGATCTGGCAGGACATGGCGGCCATCCGCGCACGCTGGGCCTACCTGGCTGCCATTGGCGTGTTGGGCGTGGGCACCTACAACGCCATGCAGTATCTGGCGCTGCAGACATCGACGCCCTTGAATGTGACCCTGATCGGCGCCAGCGTGCCAGTGTGGATGATGCTGGTGGGCGCCGTGGCATACGGCCAGCGTCTGCATGGCCGGCAGTTTGCGGGCGCCTTGTTGTCGATCCTGGGCGTGGTGCTGGTGATCGCACAGGGGCAGTGGTCGGTGCTGCGCGAGGTGCAATTGGTCCCGGGTGATTTGTTGATGCTGCTGGCCAGTCTGGCCTGGGCGCTCTACAGCTGGATGCTGGCCAGGCCGCCCGCGTCCATGTTGGGCCAGGCTCGGCCTGATTGGGATTGGGCGGCCTTCCTGCAGGTCCAGGTCTTGTTTGGTGTGATCTGGGCGGGCGTCTGCGCTGCGGTTGAAGCCTTCCTGGCGGGCGGTCAGCAACCTGCCATCTGGCCCTCGAATGGCTCGACATGGGCTGCCATGGTCTTCATTGCCGTTGGGCCCTCCATCCTGGCCTACCGATGCTGGGGCCTGGGTGTGCAAGCCGTTGGCCCCACCATGGCCTCGTTCTTCGGCAACCTCACGGCCATCTTTGCCGCGCTGTGGTCAGCGCTCTTTCTGGGGCAACACCCTCGCTGGTATCACCCGGTGGCCTTGCTGCTGATCACCGCGGGCATCGTGGTGTCATCAGCGGGGCAGCCCGGCGTCAAAAACGGCGTGGGCCGCGACGAGGCTTGAACGGGGGCTGGCCGCGCCAGTAGCGCAGCATCAGCCAGCCGCCCAGCATGCCGCCCAGGTGGGCAAAGTGGGCCACACCGGACGACGTGCCCATCACGCCTTGCAGCAACTCCAGCCCGCCGAACACCGCCACGAACACCTTCGCCTTCATCGGGATCGGTGGGAACAGCGGCATGATCGTTCGGTTGGGGAACATCATGCCGAAGGCCAGCAGCAGGCCATAGATGCCCCCGGATGCGCCCACGGTGTAGTTGCTCCAGCCCGCCAGCAGCGACAGGATCAGTTGCGCGGCCGCGGCGGTCAGCACACTGGCCAGCAGGAACTCCATGTAGCGACGTGATCCCCAGACGCGTTCCAGTTCGCTGCCGAACATCCACAAGCCCATCATGTTGAAGAAGATGTGAGCCAGCGAGCCATGCAGGAAAGCGTAGCTGACCACTTGCCATGGATAGAAGAAGCCACTTTGAATCGGGTACAGCGCGAAGTAATGCGTGAGCAACCCGTTGAGCGGATCATCCAGGCAGAACATGGCAACGTTGATCAGAATCAGTGCCTGGGTAATGGGGGGCAACGGCGGCATGCTTGTTCAGCGACGGCAGTGGATGTAGGCCCACATCATAAGGGCCGGGCGCGCAAGCCTGTGACACTTGGATTCCCGCGTCAATCCCATCATTTCGATACATCTCCGGTCATTTGCCGCACCCACCTGGCACGCAACTCGCTATGGACTAGTCAAGCCTGACCACAAATCGGCGGGCAACTTGATGGAGGTCCATGGCCATGTCCGCCCACATCGTATTGACATCCCACCCGACGCGCCGGCGTGGGGGTGACGCCCAGGCGGCCATTCGTTGGGGCGCGCCGACGGCTGCCGAGCGTGGACCTCTGGTGGCCAGCGTGGCCAATCCCGGCGTCCGCAACGTGATCGGCACGCATTCCGGCGCATATTCGGTGTACCGGGCGCTGGCTGTCGCATCCGGCACCCTCAGTCGTGATCACAAGCCGGATCTGACCAACACGGCGCCGGCGGAATCCATCGGGCCGCACGCGCCCTGGTCTGACCCATCCCGGATCGTGTCCCTGGATCCCTGGGGGCATCTGGTGGCCAGCGAGTTCAAGGCGCAACTGGATGCTGGCATGGATGTGCGCCCCACGATCGCGATCACCAAGGCCCACATCAACATGCCCGAACTGGTGGCGGCCATGGCCAGCGGTCGCCTGAAGGCGGATGGCGACATCCTCAACACCAACGGTGATGTCAAGGTCACCAAAGCAGCCATTGACCCTGTCTGGTATCTGCCCGGGCTGGCTGAACGTTTCGGCATCAAGGAAAGCGCGCTGCGCCGCCATCTGTTCGAGCAGACCGCGGGCATGTTCCCTGAACTGGTGACCCGGCCGGATCTGAAGGTCTTCCTGCCGCCCATCGGGGGCATGACGCTGTACTTTTTTGGCGACGTGTCCAAACTGGGCAAGCCCGAGACCAAGGTGGCCTGCCGGGTGCATGACGAGTGCAATGGCTCTGATGTCTTCGGGTCGGACATCTGCACCTGCCGGCCTTATCTGGCGCATGGCATCGAGGTCTGCATCGAGATGGCGCAGCAAGGCGGCGTGGGCCTGTGCATCTACAACCGCAAGGAGGGCCGGGCTTTGGGCGAGGTCACCAAGTTCCTCGTTTACAACGCGCGCAAGCGCCAGAACGGTGGCGATCGTGCCGAAACCTATTTCGAGCGCACCGAATGTGTGGCGGGCGTGCAGGACATGCGCTTTCAGCAACTCATGCCGGATGTGTTCCATTGGCTGGGCATCCAGCGCATCGACAAGTGGGCCTCGATGAGCAACATGAAGCACGGCGCCTTGGTGGAGCAGGGCATTGAAGTGGTCGAGCGCGTGCCTATTCCGGATGAGTTGATTCCGGCCGACGCGCAAGTGGAGATGGATGCCAAGAAGGCGGCAGGCTATTTCTCTACGTACACGCCGGATGCGGCAGAACTGGCTCAGGCCAAGGGCCGGGGGTTGATGGAATGAGTGCCTTGCAAATGCCCCTATCGTCACTGGCCGACAGCCTGATGAGTGCACAGGCCGTGAGGCAACACAGTGCGGCCATCATGGCCTTGGCTCAAGTCGGACAGGCACGTCATTTCACGTGGCATCCCGAGCGCATGGCTTTGGTGTCGGCCTATGTCAGCAAGGTGATCAGGGAACGCTACCCGGACCTCAAAGTGCCGTATCACAGCCGTTGGCGGCACTTCGAAGCTGGTGGTGTGGATCGGTGGAGTGGCGTGGCCCAGGAGCATGGCCTGGACGCTCATTCGACCAGGCTGGAGCGTGCCCGATCCAGGGTGGATCTGGCCGTGGTCAGTGTGCTGCTCGATGCCGGTGCGGGGCCGTCCTGGCAGTACAGAGACCAGGCCAGTGCGCAGACCTTGACCCGGTCGGAGGGCCTGGGCGTGGCCAGCCTGCGCTGGTGGGCCAGTGGGGCACTGTCCAGCGACCCGCACCTGCCCTGTCGCGCCGATGCCGGTGGCCTGGAGCGTGTGCTCACCGCTGATCTGGGCCTGGCTTTCCAGGTGAGTGACACCAATCCACTGGTGGGCCTGGAAGGGCGCGCCAACTTGTTGCGGCAACTGGCGCTCGCCCTGAAGAACAGCTCGGATGTGTATGGTCGTCCGGATGCGCCGGGGTTGCTGCGGCCTGGCCACATCGTCGATACCCTGTTCCGCATGGCGCCAACCGGGCAGGTGCGTGCTGCACAGATCTTGTCCTTGTTGCTCCACACCTTGGGGCACATCTGGCCAGGGCGACACGAACTGGACGGCATCCCCCTGGGTGATTGCTGGCCGCATCCTGATGCACCGGACGGGTGGGTGCCCTTTCACAAGCTCAGCCAATGGATGACCTACTCCTTGCTGGAGCCCCTGGAAGATGCCGGGCTCAAGGTGGTGGGCCTGGATGAACTGACCGGCTTGCCCGAGTACCGCAATGGCGGTCTCTTGCTGGATCTGGGCTTGTTGCAAGCACGTGATCGTGCCTTTCACACCACACGCTGGAGCGTGGATGCCGAACCCATTGTCGAGTGGCGGGCCTTGACCGTCGCTATCCTTGATCATCTGGCTGAGGCGGTGAGAGGCGAGTTGGGCTTGACGCCCGATCAGTTCCCGCTGGCCAGGGTGCTGGAGGGGGGCAGTTGGGCTGCAGGCAGGCAGATCGCGCTGGCGAAGCGCCCTGGCGGCCCGCCCCCGATGCACCTCGACAGCGATGGCACCGTGTTTTGATCTCAGGAGGACGTGATGACGGCAGACTTTCCCAACCTCACCGTGGTCGATCACCCCTTGGTCCAGCACAAGCTGACCTGGTTGCGCAGCGTTGACACCAACACCGACAGCTTTCGCAACCTGCTTCGGGAAGTCAGTCAGATGCTGGTCTACGAAGCCACGCGCGATCTGCCCACCGAGTTGCAATCCATCACCACACCCATCACGACGATGGACTCGCCCGTCATCAGCGGCAAGAAGCTGTGCATCATCTCCATCCTTCGGGCCGGCAACGGCATGCTGGATGGCGTTCTGGCGCTGCTGCCGCTGGCTCGCGTCGGTCACATCGGCCTGTACCGAGATCCTGAGACGCTGGAGCCCGTCGAGTACTACTTCAAGGTGCCGTCAGACATCGCTGATCGCCAGGTCATCGTGGTGGACCCGATGCTGGCCACCGGCAACTCGGCCGTCGCTGCCATTGACCGCATCAAGGAGGCCGGCTGCGTCAGCATCAAGCTGCTCAGCCTGCTGGCGGCACCAGAGGGCGTGGCCAACATGCATCGGCACCATCCGGATGTGCCCATCGTCACGGCAGCGCTGGACAGCCACCTCAACGACCACGGCTACATCGTGCCCGGTCTGGGTGATGCAGGGGATCGGATCTTCGGCACGGTTTGACTGACAGGAGCCCGCCGTGTTTGACCTCATTGTTCGACATTGCACCTTGCCCGATGGTCGCAGCGATCAGGACATCGGCATCCAGCAGGGCCGCATCGTGGCGGTGCACCCTGCCATGGCCGCCACTGCGGCGCAGGAGATCGATGCGGCAGGGTATCTGGTAAGCCCGCCCTTTGTCGATGCCCATTTCCACATGGACTCGACCTTGAGCTACGGGCAACCTCGGGTCAATCAATCCGGCACCTTGCTGGAAGGCATCGCCTTGTGGGGGGAATTCAAGCCGCTCCTGACGCAAGAAGCCATCGTCGATCGGGCCTTGCAGTATTGCGACTGGGCTGTCGCCAGGGGTTTGCTGGCCATACGCTCTCATGTGGACATCTGCGACCCACGCCTGCTGGCCACGCAAGCCCTGCTGCATGTGCGAGAGAAGGTCAAACCCTATCTGGACCTGCAACTGGTGGCCTTCCCGCAAGATGGTGTGCTGCGAAGCCCTCAGGCATTGAGTCAATTGAAGCGCGCGCTGGACATGGGCGTGGACGTGGTCGGCGGCATCCCGCATTTCGAGCGCACGATGGCCGATGGCACCGAGTCTGTCCGCATCCTGTGCGAACTGGCCGCAGAGCGCGGCCTGCGCGTGGACATGCATTGCGACGAAACCGATGACCCCTTGTCACGCCACATCGAGACCCTGGCTTTCCATGCGCAACGGCTGGGTCTGCAGGGCAGGGTGGCGGGCTCGCACCTCACTTCCATGCACAGCATGGACAACTACTACGTGAGCAAGCTGCTGCCCTTGATCAAAGAGGCTGGTGTGGCGGCCATTGCCAACCCCTTGATCAACATCACGCTGCAAGGCCGGCACGACAGCTACCCCAAACGACGCGGCATGACCCGCGTGCCCGAGATGCTGGCCAGTGGCATCGACGTGGCCTTCGGGCACGACTGCGTGATGGACCCCTGGTACAGCCTGGGCAGTGGCGACATGCTGGAAGTTGCCCACATGGGGCTGCATGTGGCACAGATGACCGGGCAAGCCGCCATGCGCCAGTGTTTTGAGGCTGTGACCACAACGCCTGCCCGCATCCTGGGGCTGGACGGTTACGGGCTGGAGCCTGGTTGCCATGCCGATCTCGTCTTGCTGCAAGCGCGAGACCCGGTGGAAGCCATTCGCCTGCGCGCCAACCGCCTGGCCGTGATCCGGCGTGGTCAGGTGCTGGCACGCACGCCGCCCCAGGTGGCCACTTTGAGCGTGCCGGGGCGCCCCGCGAGCGTGTCGTTCAGCCTGTGAGGCTGCTGCCGCCAGTCGATTTCTCTCAAGCCTGTGCTATGCTTTCGGTCTTCACGCTAGATGCCCTGGTGGTGAAATTGGTAGACGCGCCGGATTCAAAATCCGGTTCCGCAAGGAGTGCCGGTTCGAGTCCGGCCCGGGGCACCACCCAAGCGAACGTTCTGTTGCGCTTGTTTTCCCAAGTACATCCGTTCAAGCCAGCCAGGCTGCAAAGCAGTGGGCCGCAGCAGTGGGTCGCACCAGGTCTTTGTCTGCCTGCGACAATACCGCCATGAACTATCCCACGCTCGAAGACGCCATCGGCAAGACCCCGCTTGTACGACTCCAGCGCGTGCCTGGCGCCGCCTGCGACGCCCGAGGCAACGTCATCCTGGCCAAGCTGGAAGGCAACAACCCGGCTGGCTCCGTCAAGGACCGCCCCGCGATCAACATGATCCGCCGAGCCGAAGAGCGCGGCGAGATCAAGCCCGGCGACACCCTCATCGAGGCCACCTCCGGCAACACGGGCATCGCCCTGGCCATGGCCGCGGCGATCCGTGGCTACCGCATGATCCTCATCATGCCGGAAGACCTCAGCATTGAGCGCGCGCAGACCATGAAGGCCTTCGGCGCCGAACTCATCCTCACGCCCAAGAGCGGTGGCATGGAGTACGCCCGCGATCTGGCCGACCAGATGGTGCGCGAAGGCAAGGGTGTGGTGCTCGATCAGTTCGCCAACCCGGACAACCCGTCCGTTCACTACGACACCACCGGCCCCGAAATCTGGGCCGACACGCACGGCCGCATCACCCACTTCGTGAGCGCCATGGGCACCACCGGCACCATCACCGGCGTATCGCGTTTCCTCAAGGAAAAGAACGCTGATGTGCGCATCGTGGGTGCACAGCCGCAGGACGGCTCGCGCATCCCAGGCATCCGCAAGTGGCCCGAAGCCTATCTGCCCAAGATCTACGAGCCCAGCCGCGTGGACGAACTCATCTACGTGAGCCAGACCGATGCGGAAGACATGGCGCGCCGCCTGGCGCGTGAAGAAGGGCTGTTCTGTGGCATCTCGGCGGCAGGCGCCTGTTGGGCGGCCCTGCAATTGGCGCAGAATCTCAGCAACGCCACGATCGTGTTCATTGTTTGCGACCGAGGCGACCGCTATCTCTCGACGGGCGTCTTCCCCGCCTGATTGTTGTTGATCACCCGGACTCAGCCATGGACATCCATAAAGAACTCGACGCCCGCGGCCTGACCTGCCCCTTGCCCATCCTCAAGGCCAAGAAGGCCCTGTCGGACATGCACAGTGGTGAAGTGCTCAAGGTGCTGGCCACCGATCCCGGTTCGGTGCGGGACTTCCAGGCCTTTGCCCGCCAGACCGGCAATGATCTGGTCGATCAGCAGGCCCAGCAAAGCGAAGGCCGCGACGAGTACATTCACTACCTGCGCCGTCGCTGAGCGCTGGTTCCCGCGCAATCGGACGGGTGTGATCAGACCAGCAGATCGCCACCTTGCGGTGGTGCCTGCAAACCCAGGTGCCTGAACGCCGCAGCCGTCGCGATGCGGCCGCGTGGTGTGCGCTGCAAGAAGCCTTGCTGAATCAGATAAGGCTCGATCACATCTTCGATCGTTTCGCGCTCTTCGCCAATGGCCGCAGCCAGGTTGTCCAGGCCAACAGGCCCGCCATCGAAGCGATGGATGATGGCCTCCAGCAGCTTGCGGTCCATCACATCGAAGCCCAGCGGGTCCACATCCAGCATCGCCAGGGCCTTGTCGGCCATCTCACGCGTGATGCGGCCGGTGCCTTTGACCTCGGCATAGTCACGCACACGGCGCAGCAGGCGGTTGGCAATGCGTGGCGTGCCACGTGAGCGGCGGGCCACTTCAATTGCACCTTCCGGATCGATCGGGGCGCCCAGCAAACGGGCAGAGCGCGTCACGATGCGCTGTAGCTCCTCCGCTGTGTAGAACTCCAACCGCGCCACGATGCCGAAGCGATCGCGCAACGGGTTCGTCAGCATGCCGGCGCGGGTCGTGGCGCCCACCAGCGTGAAGGGCTGCAGATCCAACTTGATCGAGCGCGCCGCCGGGCCTTCCCCGATCATGATGTCGATCTGATAGTCCTCCAGCGCCGGGTAGAGGATTTCCTCGACCACGGGGCTGAGGCGATGGATCTCGTCGATGAACAGCACGTCGTGCCGCTCCAGATTGGTCAGGATGGCAGCCAGATCCTTTGGTTTTTCAAGCACGGGGCCGGAGGTCTGCCGCAGGTTCACACCCAGTTCGGTCGCAATGATGTGGCTGAGCGTGGTCTTGCCCAGGCCAGGAGGGCCAAACAGAAGCACGTGATCCAGCGCTTCGCCGCGCTTGCGGGCCGCACCGATGAAGATCTCCAGTTGCTCGCGAGCCTTGGCCTGCCCCACGTACTCATCCAGGTCCTTGGGGCGCAGTGCCCGCTCGATCGCATCCTCGTTGGGGGAAGACACAGATGGCTCCACCACACGTGCGTGCGCCTCGAAAGGCAGGTTTGGTGCGGTGGTTTTGCCCTTGCGAGCTGGCGCGAAATCGTCGGTCTGGATGCTCATCGTCTGATTATCCTTCCCAGAGAGGTGTTGCGCTGGGGCAACGGTAATCCTTTTGGATTGGGGTTTATGACAACCCTGTCACTACCAAAACAGGAAAAGTCTGCTGCAATGCGAGCTAGTTTCAGCGGGCGCTCTGAGGGTTTCGATCCACAAGCAACGCGAGGTGAATACACCCGTGCCTCATATAACAAACCGCTGAGGCCTCTGGTTCAACTTTGGAGAAGTCAATGAAAAAGACTCTGCTGGCTCTGGCTGCCCTGGCTGCCACTTCTGCATCTTTCGCTCAATCTTCCGTGACCCTGTACGGCGTGCTGGACGCTTCGCTGGAAAGCGTCAAGGGCACCAACACCACGACCAAGGTTACCTCCGGTAACCTGGCCACTTCGCGCCTGGGTTTCAAGGGCACCGAAGACATCGGTGGCGGCTTGAAGGCTAACTTCGCTTTGGAAGGTGCTGTGTCGGTTGATACCGGCGCTGCAGCTTCGACCTTCTGGGATCGTCAAGCCTGGGTTGGCCTGGCTGGTGGCTTCGGTGAACTGCGTCTGGGTCGCACTGACTCGTCGATCGGTGACATCGCTGGCAACGTCCTGAGCGCACAAGCTTATGACGACCTGAAGATGGCAACGCGCGCTGGTAACGAGTATCGCCGCGCCAACAACGCCATCACCTACATTCTGCCCACCCTGGTTCCTGGTCTGTCTGCACAACTGCAGTACTCCACTGGCGCCGGCACTGCTACGACTACGCAAGCGGCTGGCACAACGCCCGCTGGCGAAGCGGCCGGTTCTAGCGAAGGCAAGACTTATGGCCTGAACGTGAAGTACGTTGCCGGCCCCCTGTCGGCTGGCGTGGGTTACCTGAACGCCAAGGATGAAACCATCAACGCTACCGTCAAGGACAAGGCTAACGCCACCCTGGTTTACGCTGGCTATGACTTCGGCGTGGCCAAGGTCACCGGTTACTACGACGCTGAAACCAGTTTCGTTGGCGGCAAGCGTAAGACCGTCTTGGGTGCCAAGGTTGCTGTGCCTGTGGCTCCTAACTTCACCGTGATCACTGGTCTGTCGACCCTGCGTAACATCAACGGCGACACCGACGGTGATGACAATGCCCAGGTCACCACGATCAAGGCCATTTATGACCTGTCCAAGCGCACGGCTGTGTACGGCATGTTGACCAACGTGAACAACGGCGATGCTACCGATCTGGGCAGCAACTTCGTCACGACGGCTGACAAGAAGACCAACCGCGGTATCGCTGTTGGCGTGCGTCACGCTTTCTGATATTCGTCAGAAATCGTGATTCCAGAAAAGGGGCTTCGGCCCCTTTTTTTCGTCTGTAGAGTGCCAATTCCCTTGTCGTCTATTGGCTACACATAGCAAAAACCTGGGGACTGGCTCCGACTGTTTCAGTAACAATGCTTTGCACCCCCCGGTTCAAGGGGGAATCAAGGAGATTCAAGATGCAAAAAACCGTTCTGACCAAAGCCGTCGCGGTTGCTCTGGCCACACTCGGCGCAGGCGCAGCCTTCGCCCAATCTAGCGTCACCATTTACGGCAACCTGGACGTTGCGGTGGACAGCGTCCATAAGGGGCAAGGCGATGTCGCGGCCAGCACCCTGTTTTCCACGCTTGCTGCAAACTCAGCCTCATTCAATAGCGGTTTTGTTGCAAAGAGCTCGGTTACACGAGTGACCTCCAGTATTTCCTCAGTGAACGCCTTAGGTTTCAAGGGAACCGAAGACATCGGTGGCGGCTATAAGGCAGGGTTCGTTCTGGAAGGTCAGTTCCAGCTTGATACGGGCGCGCAAAGCGGTCAGGATGGCCGGATGTGGGGGCGTCAGGCTTTTGTTGGTTTGACCACGCCATATGGTGAGGTTCGCCTTGGTCGGCAATATGCGCCGATGTTCTATGCGTTTGCCACAGCAACTGTCGAGGCACTTGGTGGGGCAGACATCATGGGTTCGGGGTTGATTGTGAACAACCTGCAGGTGCGTCAAGACAATCAGGTTAGCTATTGGTTGAAGGCTGGTGATTTGACTGCCGCCCTGTCCTTTAGCCCTAACGCTGGCGTGGATCGTTATCTGTCATCTACGCGCATGCCCACGACCGTTAATTCGGGCTCCGCTGGTAGCACAGCAGGTAGCAATACAGGGCAAATCGCGGGTGGGGCTTCCGCCGGTACTGAGTCGGCTGATACCGGTGGTCGTGGTCGCTCAGTCGGTGTGTACTTGAACTACAACGTCGATCCCGCGTTGATGGTGAACTTTGGTTATCACAACAACAAGTTTGGTAACGCGACGCTGATTACTGGATCCGGCTCGGCTCTTTACACGCCATTGGCGGAGTTGGATAAATACTCTGCCTACTCATTGGGTGCAAAGTATGTGGTCCCAGGTGCGGGTACGCAGTTGGCCGGCATTTATCACCTCGGCAAGTTCTCCAACGATAGTGGTCAAGTTGGCGGTCCCAAAATCAGTACGCTGGCGTTGGGTGTCAAACACCCGATTGACAAATTCGCTGTAGGTGCCGAATTCGCCTATTCGAAGTTCACGAACTTCACGAAAGGCAAGGATACGTCACTGATGCTGATGGGTGACTACAACTTCTCCAAGCGTACCAAGGTCTATCTGCGTGCAGGGTATGTCAAGGACAGCGCCGGTGATGCAGCTGCAACTGGGTCCGGCGTCAATGTCGTGGGTGGGCCGCTGCCATTGCTGACGGGCTTTGGGTCGGTGGAAACGCCATTCTTCTCAGCCGCTGGTGCCAACATCGACGCGACCACTCGTGTGGTGGCCGTCGGTATCCGCCATCAGTTCTGATCAGCCTGAGCTGAGCAACAAAAAAACCGCTTTCGGGCGGTTTTTGCTTTCCAGGCTGGTTGAAAGGCAAGCCTGTCAACCAGCACTTTCGCCCATCGTTTCACGCGGGCAGCAACTTCTCCAGCTTGAACAGGTCGGCCACAGCCTCGCGTTCGCGCACCACCCATACCTGCTTGCCGTCCACCATCAACTCCGCGGCGCGGCCGCGCGTGTTGTAGTTGCTGGCCATGGTCATGCCATAGGCGCCGGCTGACAGCACGGCCAGCACGTCGCCAGCCTGCACGCTCAACTGCCGGTCGCGGCCCAGCCAGTCGCCCGACTCGCACACAGGCCCCACGACATCCCAGGTCTGCGCGCTGCCTTCGCGCTGCTGCGTGTTGACAATGCCCATGTAGGCCTCATAAAGCGCGGGGCGCATGAGGTCATTCATGGCGGCGTCAACGATGCAGAAGTTCTTCTTCTCTCCGGGTTTGAGGAACATGACCTCGGTCAGCAACACGCCTGCATTGCCCACCAGCGAGCGCCCCGGTTCGAACACCAGTTCACGGTGGCCGTGACCGCGCGCATCAATCTTGGCGAGCAACTGACCGATCAACTCGTCGGCGCCGGGCGGTGTTTCATCGGTGTAGGTGATGCCCAACCCGCCACCAAGGTCCAGATGGTGGATCTGGATGCCCGCAGCCTCAATGGCCTCGACCAGGTCCAGCACGCGATCAAGTGCATCCAGGTAGGGTGAGACGTCGGTGATCTGCGACCCGATGTGGCAGTCGATGCCCACCACATCGATGCCGGGCAAGGATGCGGCGCGCTTGTAGCTGGCAATGGCCTGCTCGTGGGCCACACCAAACTTGTTGCCCTTCAGGCCTGTCGAGATGTAGGGGTGCGTACCCGCGTCCACGTCCGGATTGACGCGCAGGCTGACGCGCGCACGTTGCCCCAGCGCCGACGCCACTTCCGACAGTACTTCAAGCTCGGCCGTGCTTTCCACGTTGAAGCAGCGCACGCCGGTTTCAATGGCCAGTTTCATCTCCGCGCGTGTCTTGCCCACGCCGGAGAACACCACCTTGCTCGGATCGCCGCCCGCAGCCAGCACGCGAGCCAGCTCGCCTGCCGAGACAATGTCAAAGCCGCAGCCGGCCTTGGCAAAGGTCTGCAGCACAGCCAGGTTGGAGTTGGCCTTGACGGCGTAGCAAACCAGGTGCGCGCGTCCCGTCAGTGCACGCTGATAGGGGGCCAGAGCAGCCAGCATGGCGCGGCGCGAATAGACGTACAGCGGGCTGCCATATTGGCGAACCAGGTCGCGCAGCGACACGTCGTCCATGTACAGGTCCGAGCCTTGGTAGGCCAGATAGGGGGAGCCGGGCAGGTTCATTTGGATGTGCTGGATGTAGGGGTGGAGGCGGCGTTGGCTGGTGCTGGGAGATACAGCGGCCCTTTTTGGCCGCAAGCCGCCAGCGAGCCGCTCAAGAGGGCCAAGGCTGACAGACCGAGCGCAAGGGCAAGGCTAACCCTGCCGGAGGTCATTTTCCGATCACAAGGCCCAGCGAGTCGCGCGGACTTGGCCTTGTTGCCTAGAATTTGGGTGTTCTGCATCATGCTCACATTCTAAGGAAGTCACCATGTCCCTCATCGACGCCCCTTCGGGCTTGACCGACGCGCAGTACGACGCTGCCATCCAGGCGACCCTGGCGCGCATCGAAAGCACGGTGGACAAATGGCTGGAGGATGATGTCATCGACATCGATACTGCCAGATCGGGGGGTATGTTGACCCTGACGCTGCCCAATCGTAGCCAGTTGATTGTCAATGCGCAGCCGCCCCTGCAGGAGCTCTGGTTGGCGGCACGACGCGGTGGTTTTCATTTCAAGCTGGATGCGCAGGGGCGCTGGCTGGATACCCGCGGCGGCGATGAGTTCTTTGCCCTGCTGTCGGGTTGCGCCAGCGAGCAGGGCAAGCCAGGCCTCGTGTTCTGACGGGAGGTTTGGCGCTCGACTTACTCGGGCTTCCCGCCAAACAGGTTCAGGATGCCTTTTTTCTCTTCGGCAGAAACGGGCTCCGAGCTGCCTTCGGGTGGCGCGTCCGTGTTGTCCGGGCCCAGCTCCTTCACGCCTGTGCCCGAGGTGTACTCTTCGTAGAACCACTCTCCACCCACGTTGACCACGCCTTCCGGTGGCAGGGGTTCTTCCACGGGCGCATTGCGCAGGGCGGTTGCCATGAAGTCGATCCATACGGGCAGCGACAGGCCGCCACCTGTTTCCTTGTCACCCAGCTTGCGAGGCTGGTCATGCCCGATCCATACAACGGCCACGTTATGGGCGGTGTAGCCGGCAAACCAGGCGTCCATCGAGTCGTTGGTGGTGCCGGTCTTGCCGTACAGGTCAGGGCGTTTCAGCGTGGCTTGCGCCTTGGCTGCCGTGCCTGAACGGGTTATTTCCTGCAGCAGGCTGCTCATGATGAAGGCGTTGCGGGCATCAATGGCGCGCATGCTCTCGTCGAGTTGGGCTGGGCGATATTGCGCCAGCGTGTGGCCGCGCCTGTCCGTGACCTTGAGCACCAGCATCGGGTTGACGCGGTACCCGCCGTTGGCAAACACCGCGTAGGCATCGGCCATCTGCATGGGTGTGACCGAGCCGGCGCCCAGTGCCATGGTCAGGTAGGCCGGGTGTTTGTCGGCTTCGAAGCCGAAGCGGGTGACCCAATCCTGCGCGTACCTCGCGCCAATGGAGCGCAGCACCCGGATGGAAATCATGTTCTTGGATTTGGCCAGGCCCTTGCGCAGTTGCATCGGCCCTTCAAATTTGCCGTCGTAGTTCTTGGGCTCCCAGGCTTGCCCACCTGTTGTGCCGGCATCGAAGAACAGCGGGGCGTCGTTGACCACGGTGGCGGGTGTAAAGCCTTTTTCCAGCGCAGCGGAGTAGATGAAGGGCTTGAAGCTGGAGCCCGGTTGTCGCCAGGCCTGGGTCACGTGGTTGAACTTGTTGCGACCGAAGTCGAAGCCGCCCACCATCGCGCGAATCAAACCGGTGCGCGGGTCCATCGAGACAAAGGCGCCTTCCACCTCGGGCAACTGCTGGACGTACCACATGCCCTGTTTGTCCTTGTTGACGCGTACCACCGCACCACGGCGAATCTGTAATTTCGGGTTGGCCTTGTCACTCAGGGCGCCGCCTACCGCTTTGAGCCCTTCGGGGCCGATGTCGATCTGCTCGCCCGATTGCAGGGCGACTACCAGCTTGCGGGGTTCGGTGTGCAGCACCACTGCTGCGCGGATGTCTTCACTGTCTGGGTGTTCTTCCAGGGCTTCGGCCACACGCACGTCAATCTGTTTGGGGTCGGCCGGCAGGTCGATGTAGGCTTGCGGGCCGCGCCATGCCTGGCGGCGATCGAAGTCCAGCAGGCCTTTGCGCAAGGCTTTGTAGGCGGCAGTCTGCTCGACCATGTTGATCGAGGTGTAGACGTTCAGCCCCCGTGAGTAGGCCTCATCGCCATATTGCTCGTGCATCAGGGCGCGCGCGGCCTCCGCGGCGTATTCCGCATGAACGGGAATGGGTGCTTTGGTGCGGTAGTGCAACTGCTCTGCCTTGGCTTCGTCGCGCTGTTCCTTGCTGATGAAGCCGTTTTCGAACATCCGGTCGATGATGTACTGCTGGCGGATGGTGGCTCGCTTGGGGTTGCGCACCGGGTTGTAGGCCGATGGCGCTTTGGGCAGGCCAGCCAGCATCGCGGCTTCGGCAATGGAAATATCCTTGATGGGTTTGCCGAAATACGTGTCACATGCAGCGGCGAAGCCGTAAGCCCGCTGCCCCAGGTAAATCTGGTTCATGTAGAGCTCCAGGATCTGGTCCTTGCTCAGCAGGCTTTCAATCTTCAGGGCGAGCAGGATCTCGTAGATCTTGCGGGTGAAGGTTTTTTCGGTCGGCAGGTAGAAGTTGCGGGCGACCTGCATCGTGATGGTGGAGGCCCCCTGGCTGCGAGATTCCCCGAAGTTGGCCAGCCCGGCGCGCAGTACACCCACGTAGTCCACGCCGCCATGTTTGTAAAACCGGGCATCCTCAATGGCCAGCACCGCATCGCGCATGACTTTGGGGATTTCCGAAATCGGCAGGAAATTGCGTTTCTCTTCGCCAAATTCCCCAATCAAAACCAGATCGGCCGAGAAAACCCGCAGCGGTATTTTCGGTTGATAGTCAGCCAAACCCCGAACTTCCGGCAAATTGGGGTAGGCAACGGCCAGGCCGATACCAGCCAGCAATACGGCGCTCAACAGGCCCGCCAGGCCCAGTCCCGCCAGCGCAACCAGGGGCTTGACGATCCACTGCATCCACCAGGCGGGTTGCCTTGACGAGGCCGAGGGGCCAGAACGGGTGTGCTTGTTTTGTTGATCGGTATCGCTCATGGGGACTTGCCGTAGAAGGTCTGCCGATTATAGAAACCCTTGTCTGTCTCCTCCGTGCACCACCCCGATCCACTGATCCGATCGCAATTTGTTGGTTTTGCAACCGCTTGTAAGGCGTGTGCATCTCGCAACGAGGTTGGGATTTATCCTGCTTTATTGGGTTTCATTGTGAAAAACTTTGCTGATAGCATTGAAGTGGTTTATTAACTTTCCAGCGCCAAGCTTGGCGCGTGGGGGACGGTGTGAGCTTTCTTGACACGCTCTTGGGCCGCAAGCATCCGCCAATGATCGGACTGGACATCAGTTCATCAAGCGTGAAGCTGGTCGAGCTGAGCCAGACTGCGTCTGGCGAATTCATCCTGGATCGGTTTGCGTCCGAGCCTTTCGAAAAGGGCTGGATCGCCGATGGGCAGATCGAAAAATTCGACGAAGTGGCCGAAGCGGTTCGCAAGGTGGTCAACAAGAGTGGTTCGCGTACCAAGCATGTCGCGATGGCCATGCCTCAGTCTGCCGTGATCACCAAGAAGATCATGTTGCCTGCGGGCCTGCGCGAAGAAGAGATGGAGATGCAGGTCGAGGCCGAGGCCAACCAGTACATCCCGTTCTCGCTGGATGAGGTCAGCCTGGACTTCTGCGTGGTGGGCCCCAGCACCACGTCTGCCGGTGATGTGGAGGTGCTGATTGCCGCTTCTCGCAAGGACCGCGTGCAGGATCGCCAGGGCCTGGCTGAGGCGGCTGGTCTCAAGCCGGCCATTCTGGATATCGAGTCGTATGCGTCCCGCCTGGCCATGCAGCGCCTGATTGGCGCCTTGCCTGGTGAGGGCAAGGATGCCTTGGTGGCGCTGTTCGAGATCGGCGCTGAGAACACCAGCCTGAAGGTGCTGCGTGACGACGAGCTCCTCTATGACCGCGATCAGGCTTTCGGTGGTGCGCAGCTGACCCAGCTGATTTCCCGCCAGTATGGTTTCTCGTTTGAAGAGGCCGAACAAAAGAAGTTGTCTGGTGATCTGCCGGAGGACTTCCAGAACGCCATCCTCGGTCCTTTTGTCGATAGCCTGTCTCAGGAAATCGGCCGGGCGCTGCAATACTTTTTCACCAGCACCCCGCACCACAAGGTGCACTACGTGATGCTGGCCGGCGGAACCGCAGCCCTGCCTGGGCTGAAGGACCGTGTCACCGAACTGACTGGATTTGCCTCCATGGTCGTCAACCCCTTCGAGGGCATGAAACTGGGGTCGGCCGTGCGTGAGAGCAAGCTGCGGCGCGAGGCGCCGGCTTACCTGACGGCGTGTGGCCTGGCCATGCGGAGGTTCCTCGCATGATTTTGATCAACCTGTTGCCTCACCGCGAGGAAAAGCGGCGACTGCGCAAGCAGACTTTCTTCGTTGGGCTGGGTGTGTCCGTGCTGGCTGGCTGCCTGATCGTGGCGCTTTGGTATGCCGTGCAACTGCGCATGATGGCCACGCAGCAAACCCGCAACGAGATTCTGAACACGGCCATCCACAAGCTGGATGACGAAATCAAGGACGTGTCTGCCCTGAAGGCTGAAATCGACTCGCTGAAAGCGCGTCAACGTGCGGTGGAAGACCTGCAAACCGATCGCAACATGCCTGTGTACCTGCTCAACGAGCTGGTATCGCAAACACCGGAAGGCATCTACCTGACCTCGATTCGTCAGAACGGTCAGAGCGTGTCGGTCACGGGTTATGCCCAGACCAACGAGCGCGTCTCGGAGTTCCTGCGCAACACCAACAACAAGTCCACCTGGCTTGAGCATCCTGAACTGGTCGAAATCAAGGCCTCTGCATCGACGGGCAAGGATGCACGTGACGCCAAGCGCTTGTTTGATTTCTCGATGCGCGTGAGCCTCAAACGTCCTGGTGAGGTATCCAGTGCTGCCAGCGCCGCTTCTGCACCCGGTGCAGCCGCATCCGGGGTCAAGCCCTCCCAGTCAGGTGCTTCGGCCCCTGTGAAGTCCGGAGCGTGACGTCATGGCCAATCCGAATATCAACATCGATCTGAACGCCTGGTTCGAAGATGCCCAGCAGCAGTTCCGCGGTCTCAACCCCAATGAGCCAGGCCAGTGGCCCATCCTGCCCAAGCTGTTGACCTTTGTGGCAACCGCTGCGGGCGTGGTGGCGCTGGGCTGGTTTGGGCTGCTGTCCGGTCAAAGCGATGAGTTGCAGGCCGAGCGCGACAAGGAGCCTCGCCTGAAAGAGGAGTACCGTTCGAAGGTCGCGCAGGCTGTGAACCTGGGCGAGTTGCGCAAGCAGCGTATCCAGGTCGAGGAATACGTGAAGCAGCTTGAAAAGCAACTGCCTGGCAAGGCCGAAATGGACGCCTTGTTGTCAGACATCAACCAGGCTGGTCTGGGGCGTGGGCTTGAGTTTGATCTCTTCCGCCCTGGGCAGGTCGCGGTCAAGGACTACTACGCCGAGTTGCCGATTTCCATTCGGGTGACCGGGCGTTACCATGACATCGGTTCCTTCACGGCTGACATCGCCAACCTGTCGCGTATCGTGACCTTGCACAATCTGGTGATCGCTTCGGCCGCCAAGGACAAGGATCAGCAAGGCAATCTGTATATGGAAGCCACCGCGCGAACCTACCGCTATCTGGATCAGGCTGAGTTGGAGGCGATGCGCGCCGATAAAGCCAAGCAGAAGAAGAATGAGAAGGGGGGCAAGCAATGATGCGCCTCCAACGTTGGATGATCGCCTCTGCGGCCGTGCTGTCTCTGACAGCCTGCACGGGTGAGGATGACGAGCTTCAGGCCTGGATGGATCAGCAGCGCCACGAGGTGCACCCGACGGTGCAACCATTGTCGCCGCCTCAGAAGTTCAATCCTCAGATCTACGCGGGTGCGGATGGTATGGAGCCGTTCAGCAACCAGAAGCTGACTGGTGCCTTGAAGCAGGAAGCGCGTCAGCCGAATTCTGCGGTGGCGGCCGAACTCAATCGGCGCAAAGAGCCACTGGAAGCCTTCCCGCTTGACAGCATGTCCATGGTGGGCAGTGTCAATCGCAAGGGCGTTCCCTATGCCTTGCTCAAGGTCGACAACCTGCTCTATCAGGTGAAGTCGGGTGAGTATCTGGGGCAGAACTACGGAAAGATCACCAAGATCACCGAAACAGAAATCACTTTGCGTGAGATTGTGCAGGACGCCGCTGGCGAGTGGATCGAGCGGCCGACGACCTTGCAGTTGCAGGAAGGCGGTAGCCGATGAAAACGAATCTGGAGATGAAGACTATGAAACCGTGGCGTGTTGCATTGGCCGGTCTGAGCTTGGCGATGATCTCGCCCCTGACCTGGGCGGCTGCGGCGATCCAGGCCATCACCAGCAGCCAGCAGGCTGGTGCTGATGTGATCCGCATCGATCTGTCTGAGCCGCTGGCCACGGTGCCAGCCGGGTTTGTGGTCCAGACGCCGCCGCGTGTGGCCATCGACCTGCCCGGTGTGACCAATGGTCTGGCGCGCAACTCGGTGGAAGTCAACCAGGGCAATGTGCGCTCGGTGAACGTGGTCCAGGCGGGCGAACGTACGCGCCTGGTGCTCAATCTGCGCCAATCCACGACGTACCGGGCTCAACTTGATGGCAAGAGCCTGTTGTTGATTCTGGATTCGGGCGCCAACTCGCCAGCTCAGACCGTGGCCGCTGCGACGACGCCAGCCGCAACCGGTGCAGCGGCGGCTACGACGGCCAAGGCCGCGCCCAAAGCCGATGACACGGTGCGCTTCGCCGAGAACAAGAACGTCAACCCGCTGGCGCTCAAGGACATCGATTTCCGTCGCGGCCAGGATGGTTCCGGTCGCGTGGTGGTGGAGTTGCCAAATAACCAGGTGGGTGTGGACATCAAGCAGCAAGGCCAGAGCCTTGTCGTCGAGTTCGTGCGTGCCACCTTGCCAGAGCGTCTGCGTCGTCGCTATGACGTGACGGACTTCGGCACGCCTGTGCACGCGGTGTCAGCCAGCCAGGTCGGCGAGCGCGTCAAGCTGGTGGTCGATCCCAAGGGTGACTGGGAGCACTCGGCCTACCAGAGCGACAACCAGTTTGTGCTGGAAGTGCGTCCTCGCAAGGTGGACCCCAACAAGCTGACGCAAGGCCCGGGTTATTCGGGCGAAAAGCTGTCGCTGAACTTCCAGAACATCGAAGTGCGCGCCCTGCTGCAGGTCATTGCTGACTTCACCAACTTCAACGTGGTGACCAGCGATACCGTCACGGGCAACGTGACCCTGCGTCTTAAGGATGTGCCCTGGGATCAGGCGTTGGACATCATCTTGCAGGCCAAGGGTCTGGGTGTGCGCAAGTCCGGCAACGTGCTGTGGATTGCCCCCAAGGATGAAATCAACGCCAAGGAAAAGATCGATCTGGAAGCCAAGGCTCAGGTTGCTGCCCTGGAGCCCCTGCGCACGCAGTCCTTCCAACTCAACTACACCAAGGCTGAAGAAATTGCCAAGGGCCTGGCAGGCACGAACTCCAGTTCTGGTGGTAGCAAGGATGCGCGAATCATGTCGCCGCGTGGCAGCGTGATCTTTGAAACTCGCACCAATCAGTTGTTCGTCAACGATATCCCTTCCAAGCTGGAAGAGATTCAGCAGATGATCGCCAAGATTGACATCCCGGTGCGCCAGGTGCTGATCGAGGCCCGCATCGTGGAAGCCAGCGACACCTTTGGTCGTTCGCTGGGCGTGCGCCTGGGGGCGCTGGATAACCGGACCAAGGGTTTCGGTGTGGGCGATACCGGTGTGCGTGGGTCGATTGGCGGCACCTACATCGGTGTGGGTGAGAACACCCTGCAGGCCAAGCTGACCTCGGGCAGCTACGTGCCCAACACGTATTTCGTCAACATGCCGAGCACGGGCTTCAACGGCTACAACGCTTCTTCCGTGGCCTTGTCGCTGTTTGGCGCCAGCGCGAACCGCTTCCTGAATCTGGAGCTGTCGGCACTGGAATCGGATGGCAAGGGCAAGATCGTGTCGAGCCCTCGTGTGATCACGGCTGACCAGGTCAAGGCCTTGATCGAGCAGGGTACCGAGTTGCCATATCAAACGGCGACATCCAGTGGCGCCACGGCCATCGCGTTCCGCAAGGCCAACCTGAAGCTGGAAGTTACGCCGCAGATCACGCCTGAAGGCAGCATCATTCTGGATGTGGACGTGAACAAGGACAGCGTGGGGCAGGTGACCACAGCCGGTTACGCCATCGATACCAAACACGTCCAGACTCAGGTGCTGGTTGAAAACGGCGGTACGGTTGTGATCGGCGGTATCTTCCTGCAAAGCGAGAGCAGCACGGACACCAAGGTGCCTTTCCTGGGTGACCTGCCTGTGTTGGGGCATCTGTTCAAGGCCAATACACGCCTTGCAGATCGTTCCGAGCTATTGATCTTCCTGACGCCCAAGGTTGTCACGGAGAAATCAGCGCTGCGTTGATCACCTGCGGGCAGGCGGCTTGTGCCGCCTGATCCCGAAGCGTGCGGTCAGTCAATTCGTTGGCTGGCCGCATTTTTTTGTGCAGCCTGCGTCACTGCTTCATTGCCGTAGCAATGTGAAAAAAGCCATAGTTTTCCAGCGATAGCGAAAACAGCACGCCATCTAGCATCACTTTCAACCTCAACGGACTGCAGACGTTTGGCGCCTGCGTGTGGCGTTGATTGAACTCAAGCGAGAGCCACGCCGTGGCTTCGCGCGGCAGATTTGAAAGTAATGGGTGATGGCTATGAACTGGAATAACCTGGTGTTGAGCGTCTTGGTGGCTGCACTCGTGGCTGCCTGTGGCGGTGGCGGAGGCAATGCCAGCACGCCTACTTATGACGTCTCCAGTGATGCGACCTTTGGCAGCGGCACCAGCGGCAACACAGGTGGTTCGGGCAGCACCAGTTCAGGTTCAACCACCACCACCACCAATGTCAGTTCGAATGCGGCGGGCTCGGTCATCCTGTCCTTGACCAGCAATCAGATCAGCGCGTCACAACCGACCACGGTCACGGCCGTTGTCAAGGATGCGGCAGGCTTGCCCGTTGCCGGGGCTTTGATTCAGTTCAGTTTGTCCGGAACTGGCGCTACGGCCCTGGCGGGGCTTGCGCCGGAATCCGCATTGACAGATGCCTCTGGGCAGGCTGCCACCACCCTGACACCACTTTCTGGCGCCACCACGGGTGCGGCCTATGTCAACGCCAGCGCCGACACGGCTGCAGGGACGCTCACTGCCAGAAAGGCGTTTTCGGTCAGTGCCACCAACGTGAGCCTGAGTGGTGTCTCGCTGTCGCCATCCAGTATCAATGGCTATAACACCGCCTCCATCAACATCACAGTGGCCGGTGCCAGCAGCACCACCCCTGTGACAGTGAACGTCTCATCGACTTGCGCGACGACGGGCAAGGCCGCGATCTCGCCGACGTCCTTGACACTCACGGGCTCGAGTGGCTCGGTGACGTATCAGGACAAGGGCTGTGGCTCTGCCACGGGCAGCGGTAGCGCCACGGACCGTGTGAGTGTGCAGATCGTGGGTACAACGCAGCAGCGTTACGCTGATCTGACCGTGGCGGCGCCTGTGACGCAGGGCATCCAGTATGTGTCGGTCGATAACCCGACGATCTGCCTTGTCGGCACAGGGTGCCCCAGTGTGGCCAATGTGGTCTTCAAGGTGGTGGACCAGACTGGCGCTGCACAGCAAGGGGTGCTGGTGGACTTCAGTTTGAGCAACAGTGCTGCCACGCTCGGATCGACCTCTGGTGTGACCGCATCCGACGGGCAGGTATCCGTCGCTGTGGCGAGCAAGAGCACGCCTACGCCGATTCGTGTTGCAGCCCTGGTACACGGAACGAGTCTGCAGACGGTATCCAATACCCTGACGATTTCAGGCGGCCTGCCGGTTGCCGGCGTAGACAACAGCCATAACGGCATCTCGTTTGCGCCGACGAAGTACGGCTTGAATGGCAATATGGACGGTGATTTCGCCGTGCTCAGTCTCCATTTGACAGATCGATATGGGGCCCCTGCGGTGAATGGAACGGTCGTCAATCTGGTGTCTGACGGTGGCACGGTGGTGCCTGCCTATTGCGTGACAACGGACGGAGCGTGCAATGTGAAGCTCGTTGTCACCAACCCCAGGCCGCTCAACGGTCGCGTTCATGTGGTTGCCTATGCCAATGGCCAGGAATACTTTGTCGATACGGATGGCGACGGCATCCACGACAACGGTGAGAGCTATGACGATGTGGCCGCTGCAGTTTGCCTGGACAAGAACGAAAACGACAGTTGTGACGCCACGGAGTTCATCGTGGGTGATATCAATGCGCCAGATGCCGGCAACGGAGCCTGGGACTCGGGTGGCAGCGCGTTTGCTCGCCTCCAAAGGACCTTCTTCTTCACGAGAACGGCTTATGCGCCGCGTTTGTATGCTGCCAGCGGCGGTGTGTGCACGGACAACCTGGCCACCAATACGGATCTGACGGTTGCCATGGGGGGAGCTGCGAGAGCATCCATTCAGTTCTGTGTTCGCGATGCCAATACGAATGCCGATGCGGACTACGGTGGGAACCCGATCGCTGCGGGCTCTACCATCGTCGGTGCTCTTACCATGGCCAATGCGGAGGTGACCGTCGGCAACTCGCCTGTGCCTTCCGTGCTCAGTGGCCCGACCATTCACACGCTCACGGTCAAGAACACGTCAACGACCACGCCTCAACCGGCACTGGCCAGTGGCACGGCTGACCTGACGTTCAATATGGACGGCAACTCTTTCACGCTCAGGAATGTCGTTACCATTACCCCTTGATCCTGGTTGATTGAGCGGATGGGCAAATGATCATTTCACTCGTGGGCTTGCCCGGCGGCGGCAAGTCCACTGTAGGGCGGCAGTTGGCCAAGCGCATCGGTGCGCGGTTTCTCGACTCCGATGCGGTGCTGGAAGAGCGGATCGGCATGCCGATCCGTCAGTTTTTCGAGCAGTTCGGTGAGGCTGCTTTTCGTGATCACGAGGAGGCGGTGATCGACAGCCTCACGGCCGAAAACAGGGATGCTGCCCTGGTGTTGGCGACGGGTGGGGGCGCCTTGCTGCGGCCAGTCAATCGCGAGCGTTTGAAGGCGCGCACGACCGTCGTGTACCTGCGCTCCACGCCCGAGGAGCTGTATCGTCGGCTCAAGCATGATACGCAGCGGCCCTTGCTGCAGGTGGCTGATCCGTTGGCCAAGTTGCGTGAGCTGTACGAGCAACGGCACCCTTTGTATGAACAAACGGCGCATTACTGCGTGGATACAGGGCGACCTTCAGTGGCCACACTGGTCAACATGATCATGATGCAGCTCGAGGTGGCCGGGGTGCTCAGACCCGACGCGTGAATGAAAAAAGGGACCTTGATCAAGGTCCCTTTTTTTCCGGCTTGGCTCGCCAGCCAGGCAGGCGCTCAGTCCAGCTTGAGTTGCTTGAGGTAGGCTCGGAACCATTCACCCACTTGCGCGTGTTGCAGCGCCAGCTCCACGTTGGCTTCCAGGAAGCCTTCCTTGCTGCCGCAGTCGTAGCGCTTGCCTTCGTACTGGTAGGCGAACACCTTCTCGAGGTTCAACAAGCCGGCAATGCCATCGGTCAGCTGGATCTCGTTGCCCACACCGCGAGGCTGCGAGCGGATCTGTTCGAACACGGCTGGCGTCAGGATGTAGCGACCGGCCACACCCAGCCGTGAAGGTGCGTTTTCAGGCGAGGGCTTTTCGACAATCTTGGAGATGGCCATCACGCGCTCTGACACGGGCGTGCCCGCCACAATGCCGTAGCGCTTGGTGTGTTCAGCGGGTACTTCCTGCACGGCCAGGATGGAGCCTTGCAGTTCATTGAACTGATCAACCATCTGCTTGAGGATGGGGGTTTGACCAACCATCAGGTCATCGGCCAGCAGTACGGCAAAGGGCTCGCCGCGAACCAGGCGCTCACCACACAGCACGGCATGGCCCAGGCCCAGGCTCTTGGGCTGGCGCACGAACACGCATTCCATGTCGTTGGGCTTGATGGACTGCACGGTCTTGAGCAGTTCCAGCTTGCCGGCATGTTCCAGCTCGTATTCCAGCTCGAAAGCGGTGTCGAAGTGGTCTTCGATCGGGCGCTTGTGGCGGCCTGTCACGAAGATCATCTCGCGGATGCCCGCATCGTAGGCTTCTTCAACCGCGTACTGGATCAGGGGCTTGTCCACCACGGGCAGCATTTCCTTGGGCTGGGCCTTGGTGGCTGGCAGAAAGCGGGTCCCGAGGCCGGCAACAGGGAAGATGGCCTTAGTGATGCACATGAAACTACTCCTGAGAGACAGGCCGGGATTGTGTCACCGGCATGGTCATCTTGTGTAACGAATCGTCCCCCTGTTTTCCAGGGGGATGCCTCAATTGCGGGGGAGGGTTCAACCCAGTCGCTGGAGTTGGCTTTGCAGGCGCGCCAGCGTGGCCGTGAAATCCGTCACACGTTGCTTTTCCTGTTCAACCACAGCAGCGGGAGCGCGTGCCACGAAGCTTTCGTTGCCGAGCTTGGCGTTGGCCTTGGTGATCTCGCCTTCCAGTCGGGCGATCTCTTTGGACAGGCGCGCCTTCTCGGCTTCGACGTCGATCTCAACGTGCAGTGCCAGGCGGGCCTCGCCTTGCACTGCCACTGGCGCCATGGAGGTGGCCGCCGCGAAGGCTGCTTCGTCCAGGATCTTCACTTCACTGAGTTTGCCCAGTGCCTTGAGGATGGGCGCAGCTTGCGTGATGAACTCGGTGTCACCGGTGGTCAGCATGGGCACGCGTTCGGCGGGGGAGAGGTTCATCTCGCCACGCAGATTGCGGGCCGTGCCGACCAGGGCCTTGAGCTTGCCCACCCAGGCGTCGGACTCGGCGCACACGCGTTCCATGTCCGGCACAGGGTAGGGGGCCAGCACGATGCTGTCGTCCGAGTCAGCTTGTTTGCGACCGGCCACCGGGGCCACCACTTGCCACAGCTCTTCGGTGATGAAGGGGGTGATGGGGTGCAGCAGGCGCAGCACGGTCTCTAAAACGCGGATCAGCGTACGGCGGGTGCCACGCTGTTGTGCCTCGTTGCCCGACTCCTTGGCCACATTGAGCTGGGTCTTGGCGATCTCGATGTACCAGTCGCAGTATTCGTCCCACACGAACTGGTAGATGGCGTTGGCCACGTTGTCGAGGCGGAACTCCTTGAAGCCTTGCTCGACCGCTGCTTCCACGCGCTGCAACTCGCTGACGATCCAGCGGTCAGCAGGGCTGAAGTACAGATAGCCGTTGGCGGCGCATTGGCCGGGCTCGTGCTTGACGAGACCGCAGTCCTGACCTTCGCAGTTCATCAGCACGAACTTGGTGGCGTTCCACAGCTTGTTGCAGAAGTTGCGGTAGCCCTCGCAGCGCTTGCTGTCGAAGTTGATGCTGCGGCCCAGGCTGGCCAGTGCGGCAAAGGTGAAGCGCAGGGCATCGGCGCCATAGCCGGGAATGCCGTCCGGGAACTCCTTTTCAGTGTTCTTGCGGACCTTGGGCGCGGTTTCGGGTTTGCGCAGGCCGGTGGTGCGCTTGTCCAGCAAGGGCGCCAGTTCGATGCCGTCGATCAGGTCGACCGGATCCAGCACATTGCCTTCTGACTTGGACATCTTCTGGCCCTGCGCATCGCGCACCAGGCCGTGGATGTACACGTGCTTGAACGGCACCTTGCCCGTGAAGTGCTTGGTCATCATGATCATCCGGGCAACCCAGAAGAAGATGATGTCGTAGCCGGTGACCAGTACCGAGGAGGGCAGGAACAGGTCCATCTCCTTGGTCTGCTCAGGCCAGCCCAGGGTGGAGAAGGGCACCAGCGCAGACGAGTACCAGGTGTCCAGCACGTCTTCGTCGCGGGTCAGCGTGCCTTCGTAGCCGGCGGCCTTGGCGCGCACATGGGCTTCTTCTTCCGTGCGGGCCACGAAGATCTCGCCATTGTCGCCATACCAGGCCGGGATCTGGTGGCCCCACCACAGCTGGCGCGAGATACACCAGTCCTGGATGTTCTTCATCCACTGGTTGTAGGTGTTGACCCAGTTCTCGGGGACGAACTTGACCTCGCCGGACTCCACCGCCTCGATGGCCTGCTCGGCAATCGACTTGCCTTGTGCACCGGGCTTGGTCATGGCCACGAACCATTGGTCCGTCAGCATGGGCTCGATGATCTGGCCGGTACGGGCGCAGCGCGGCACCATCAGCTTGTGCTTCTTGATCTCGACCAAAAGACCTTCGGCTTCGAGCTGGGCGACCAGGGCCTTGCGGGCCACGAAGCGGTCCAGGCCACGGTAGGCCTCGGGGATCTCTTCGAGGTGCGACACCACTTGCGCGTCCAGCGTGAAGATGGTGATCATCGGCAGGCTGTGGCGCAGGCCGACCTGGTAGTCGTTGGTGTCGTGGGCCGGGGTGACCTTGACGACGCCAGTGCCAAACTCTTTGTCCACGTGCTCGTCGGCGATCACGGGCACGAGGCGGCCGGTGATGGGCAGTTTGACCAGCTTGCCGATCAGGTGGGTGTAGCGCTCGTCTTCCGGGTGGACCATGACGGCGGTATCGCCCAGCATGGTCTCAGGACGGGTGGTGGCGACAACCAGAGTCTCATCGCTGCCATCGATGGGATAGCGGATGTGCCACATCGAGCCGTCTTCTTCCTCGCTTTCGACTTCGAGGTCGGACACGGCGGACTTGAGGATCGGGTCCCAGCTCACCAGGCGCTTGCCGCGGTAGATCAGGCCTTCTTCGTACAGCTTGACGAAGGTGTCGCTCACCACCTTGGACAGCTTGTCGTCCATGGTGAAGTACTCGTGCTCCCACGAGACCGAGTCACCCATGCGGCGCATTTGCTGCGTGATGGTGGAGCCGCTTTGCTCCTTCCATTCCCAGATCTTGGCGACGAAATTCTTGCGGCCCAGGTCATGACGCGACTGGCCTTTTTCCTGCAACTGGCGCTCCACCACGATCTGGGTGGCGATGCCGGCGTGGTCGGTGCCGGGCACCCACAGGGTGTTGTGACCCAGCATGCGGTGGTAGCGCGTCAACGAGTCCATGATGGTCTGGTTGAAGGCATGGCCCATGTGCAGCGTGCCCGTCACATTGGGCGGGGGCAACTGAATGCAGAAGGATGGCTTGGCGGCATCCAGGGTGGGCTTGTACAGACCGCGCTGCTCCCACTGGGGGCCGTATTGGGCTTCAATCGGGGCGGGGTCGAAGGATTTGGCGAGTTCGGTCATGGTGTAGGGGGCTCGTGGGCGCCATTTCTGGGCCAAACCGCGATTTTAGGTCGGCTCGGGCGTTCCAAGGGCGGTTTGCTTGCGTTCCGTCGCCAAGTAGCCGGCAAATGGTCTGCGCGGGGCCTTCATGTCGCTTTCATGCGGTGGATCAAAAACCCTCGGTTTTGATGTCGCAGTGTGGTCTTAGGTGTTGGCGTCGAAAGATTCGCGATCTAGGATAAGACAAGGTCAGTCAATTGACTGACATGTGAATTCAAGGCGTTAGGAGGCTTTCATGTACGAACATTTGTTGGTGCCTGTGGATGGCAGCGAGTTGTCGAACAAGGCGATCGCGCACAGCATTGGCCTGGCCAAGATGCTGGGCGCGTCCATCACTGGTTTCACCGCCGAGCCACCGTTGCCTGTGCTGGTGGTCGAGCAGGCCGCCGTGGCTTATGACGTGGCCACGTTTCAGGAGCACGAAAAGCGCTGCGAAGCCCATGCGCGCGAAATCCTGGAGGCGTTTGCGGCCAAGGCCAAGGAGGCCGGGGTGCATTTTGATGGTCAGTTCATGATCACTGACAACGTGCAGCAGGGCATCGTGGACACCGCCCAGCGCCAGGGGTGCGACCTGATCATCATGGCCACGCATGGTCGCCATGGTCTGGATGCCCTGATTCACGGTTCTCTGGCCAAGAGCGTGCTGGCGCACAGTCAATTGCCGCTTTTGATCCTGCATTGATTTCATCGACTGAAAAAGGAGCGCGACATGAGTGAATTGACAACAGCCCAGAAGGACAAATTGATGGCTGACCTGCAACTGGTGATGGCCGATGCAGAGGCCTTGCTGGCTGCGACTGCGGGTGATGCCGGTGCGGGTGTGGCCGAGTTGCGCAACCGCGTGCAGGCGACTTTGTCCAGCGCCAAGACGGGCCTGATTGAAGCCCAGGCTGCAGTCGTGGACAAGGCCAAGGCGGCGGCCAAGGTGACTGATGAATACGTCCACGAGAACCCCTGGAAGTCCATCAGCATCGCGGCGGGTGCCGGTTTGCTGATCGGCCTCTTGCTCGGGCGTCGATGAATGAGTGAATCGCAGCAGAGCCCGGCTGCAGGCGGGACAGTTGGCGCTGATGGCGCGCGCGGGCGTCTGATGTCGTCCGTGCAGGGCCTGGCCGCGACCTTGACGGCCATTTTGCAGACCCGCCTGGCTTTGCTGGCCACCGAGGTCGAGGAAGAAAAGCAGCGACTGCTGGGTGTATTGGCCTGGGGCGCCATCGCCATCCTGATGGGCACAGTGGCCAGCGTGTTCCTGGCCGCGTTCATCACGGTGCTGTTCTGGGACTCGCACCCGCTGCTGGTATTGGGAGGCTTGACGCTGGCGTTTGCTCTGGCGTGCCTGTGGGCGGTGCGGCGTGTCAATGCGATAACCGGCTCACCCGAGGGGATGCTGGCGGCCTCGCTGGCCGAGTTGCAGGCTGATCAAGAGGCCCTGCTGGCTGCCGCGCGTGGCAGCAATCAGCCACCAACAGGGCGGGAGTGATGGCCATGTCTACCCGTATGTCTGAACTGGCCCTGAAAAAACGCATGCTGCAGCAGCGCAGCGCGGTGCTGCGCCACACCTTTGCGTTGCAGGTCAACACCAGGATCGCGCCGATGGCAGGCATGGCCGACCGAGCCTTGTCCACCGGACGGTGGTTGGGTCGGCACCCCTATTGGCTGGTGGCCGCCAGCGTGGCGCTGGCAGTGTGGCGGCCCAAAGGCGTGGCGCGGCTGGCTGGGCGTGGCCTGTGGTTGTGGCAGACTTGGCAGCGCTTGCAGCCTGTGGTAATGCCGCTTTTACTGCGACTGGATCAGGCCCGCAAGGCGCCACAGGGGCAAGACGACAACAAGGCATCGAACAAGGTGCCGATCAAGGAATGACAACAATGCGCATGACGTTTTACGGCGCTACGGCCACGGTGACCGGCTCCAAGACCTTGGTGGAGGTGGGCGGACTGAAGCTGCTGGTGGACTGCGGCATGTTCCAGGGTTTCAAAACCCTGCGAGAGCGCAACTGGGCACCTTTGCCTTTTGATCCGGCCAGTCTGGATGCCGTCTTGCTGACCCATGCGCACATCGATCACAGTGGCAGCCTGCCGTTGCTGACGAGGCAGGGCTTCAAAGGGCCCATCTGGGCCACCGCAGCCACGGCAGACCTTGCCGAGGTGCTGCTGCAGGACACGGCGCATCTTCAGGAAGAAGAGGCCTACTTCCGCAACCGCCATGGCAAGACACGCCATCAGCCCGCCGAGCCTCTGTATACCGTCAAGGACGTGAAGGCCTGTCTGACGCACTTCAAGCGCGTGGCCTCGGATGGCGCGATTGAACTGGGGCAGGGCGTGCGTGTGCGCTTTTCTCCGGCTGGGCACATCCTGGGCGCAGCCAGCATCGCCATCGAATACCAAGGCAAGACGGCCTTGTTCTCGGGCGATCTGGGGCGTGACGATGACCTGGTGATGGTGCCGCCGCAGACGGGCCACAAGGCCGATTGGGTGGTCATCGAGTCCACCTACGGTGATCGGCTGCATCCCGCCATGGACCCCATCGAGAAGCTGGGCGATGTGGTGCGCCGCACGGCTGCGCGTGGTGGTGTGGTCATCATTCCGGCGTTTGCCGTGGGTCGCACGCAAGGTCTGCTGTATGCGCTCTATCGTCTGAAAGAGGCGGGTGCCATTCCGCACCTGCCAGTGATCCTGGACAGCCCGATGGGCATTTCGGCTACCGGCCTGTACGAGCGTCATCGCGCCGAACATCGCCTGACAGAGGATGAATGTCAGGGCATCCACCACATGACGCGTTTTGTGCGCGACGTGGAGGAGTCCAAGGCCCTGCTGCGCCAGCACTATCCCATGGTCATCATCGCTGGCAGCGGCATGGTCACGGGCGGCCGCGTGCTGCATCACATCGAGCATTACGGCCCTCAGCCACGCAACTCGATCGTGCTCAGCGGCTTCCAGGCTGGCGGCACCCGCGGCGCATCGCTGGCCGCTGGCGACACGTCCATCAAGCTGTTTGGTGAGTACGTGCCCATCCGGGCCGAAGTGACACAGATAGAGGGCCTTTCGGCTCATGCTGATCAGGCTGGCTTGCTCAACTGGCTCAAGGGCATGGCGCAAAAACCGGAGCACGTCTTCATCAACCATGGCGAGCCACAGGCCGCCGATACCTTGCGCCTGCGCATCCAGGAGCAGTTGGGCTTGAACGCGAGCGTCCCCGATTACAAGGACTCGGTGGATCTGACTTGACCTGACGCAAAGCCATGGGCGCGTGAGGCCGTTACCTTCTGGGCCATTCCATTTTGAACGATGCCCATGATGCAAGAGACGCCCGATCACGCTGCCGCACCTTCCGCGCACATTGATGCCGCCCTGGCCAGCAAGCTGGGAGGCAGCGGGCTCAAGAGCATGAAGCTGGGCGGGCGGGATCTCCTGCCCATCGTTCAAGGCGGCATGGGCATTGGCGTGTCGGCACATCGGCTGGCAGGTAGCGTGGCCGCGATGGGTGGCATGGGCACCATTTCCTGCGTGGACATTCGTCGCCACCATCCCGACCTGATGGAACGCACGCAGGGCTGGTCATCGCGCGTGGGGCAGGACGAAGCCACACGCGACGAGATCAACAAGGCCAACCTTGAAGCCGTCGAGCGAGAGATCAAGGCCGCACGCCAGCTGTCCGAAGGACGCGGCTTGCTCGCCATGAACGTGATGCGTGCCGTGAGCGATTACACCGGCTATGTGAAGCGCTCGCTGGAGGCCGGCATTGACGCGGTGGTGGTGGGCGCAGGCCTGCCGCTGGACCTGCCGGATCTGGCTCAGGATCATCCCAATGCCCTGTTGATTCCGATCCTGTCGGATTCACGTGGTGTGCAGTTGATCATCAAAAAGTGGGAGCGTAAAAAGCGTCTGCCGGATGCCATCGTGATCGAACACCCGCGCCTGGCTGGTGGTCACCTGGGTGCCGCGAAGATTGCGGATCTGAACGATCCACGCTTTGACTTCGAGCGTGTGATTCCCGAGGTGCTGGCCTTCATGCGCTCGGCCGGGATCGAGAAAGAGATCCCTTTGATTGCGGCTGGCGGCATCCGCACCCGTGACGACATCCAGCGTGTGCAGGACTTGGGCGCTGCAGGCGTGCAGTTGGGCACGCCCTTTGCCGTCACCATGGAAGGTGATGCGCATCCCGAGTTCAAGCGCGTACTGGCCGAGGCCCGCGACGAGGACATGGTGGAGTTCACCAGCGTGGCGGGCTTGCCGGCCCGTGCGGTGGCCACGCCCTGGCTCAAGGCTTACTTGAAGATCGAATCCAAGCTGCAGGCGGTCAGCCATGCCAAGAAGCGTTGCACCAAGGCCTTTGATTGCCTGGCTCAGTGTGGCTTGCGCGATGGTTTGCCGGGCTGGGGGCAGTTCTGCATCGACAACCAGCTGGCTGCTGCCATGCGGGGCGATATCAAGAAGGGCTTGTTCTTCCGTGGCACGGGCGCCTTGCCTTTTGGCAGTCAGATCCGCAGCGTGCGTGAACTGATGGAGCGCTTGCTGACCCGCGAAGAAGCCATCGCGCTGGCTGCGGCGGCCTGATAAGGCTTGGGCGGGTTCTGCGCCTGATGCGTTCAGGGGGCGGCTGGATCACCCAGGTCAGCGGCCTTGAAGCGCGCGATGCGCTCTTCATCGGCGGGGTGACTGCTGAAGGCAATGCCCAGCTCCTCGCCTGATGGTCGGTTTGCCTTCAGCCGTTGAAAGAACACGGCCATCACCGAAGGCTTGATCTGGTTGTGGCGCATGAAGGCGATGGCGACGTCATCGGCCTCGCGCTCCAGTGCGCGTGAATAGGCCAGATGCCCCATCAAGGCGGGGGCGCCGGCCAGCCAGGTGCTGAAGTCACCAAAGGCCACGCTGCTGACCACACCCAGCAGCCCGGTCTGGATCAGCGAGCGCAGACCATGGCGCAGCCTGACGTGGCCCATCTCATGGCCCAGGATGCCCAGCAAGACGTCCTCCCGGTCGTGCAGCAAGGCCATGAGATCGTCGGTGATCACGATGCTGCCGTCGGGCAGGGCGAAGGCGTTGGGGCCGATGCTGGCGTGCCGAAAGTGCAGTTGTATGGCGGGGTAGGGCTGGGCGGCGTCCTGTGTTGACTGGCTGTGGTCCTGTCGGGTGGCGTCGTTGAACTTTTGCCGCCAGCGCGCTTGCACCGCCTCGCCCAGGTGGCTGGGGCGCAGCCATTGCTCGTCCATGGCCTGCAAGGTCCGCTGCCCAAGTTCCTGATCCACAGACGCGGGCACCAGCGGGGTCAGGGCGCGTGCCGCCATGGGCAGGCCCCACCAGTATCCCAGCACGGCCACCAGCAGCAGCACACAGGTGGCCAGGGCCGTCCACCGCCAGCTTTGCTGCGCACGCACGACCAGCGGTTCTCCCAACTGGTGGGCCTTCAGCCAGTCGTCCCAATGGCTGTTGTCGAGCGACTGCACAAGGCCACCATCGGCGAAATGGGCGCAGCGGGTGCCGTGCCGCGTGCGCTCTGACCACTGCACCTTGTTGAGCGCGACCTGCCTGAACAGGTCCGGCCCTGTGAGTTGCAGCATGCCCTCGTGTATGCGCATGCTGACCCGATGCGCGCGCGTGGACAGACCATCAAAGTAGTCCACGAGAAGTGGGTTGTCAGACACGGACATGCTCACAGCCCGACGTCGATGCCCATCAGGTCTGCGGCGAGATCCCCCGTTGCATCGGATGTGTTGCGACTGGCTTGCGCCAGCAGTAGATCAGGATCCTGCCTGGTGTGGATCACGATGGCCTGCAATCTGGCGCGGGCCAGTGCTACGGCCGCGAAAGGCCAGTACAGGCCCAGCGTGAGCACGATCAACAGCCAGTTCTGCAAGGACAGGCGAGCCATGTGGCCCCAGCCCAGGTGGCTCTTGAAACGAACCAGCCGGTTGCCGGTTTGTGTCCAGATCAGGTTTTGCATGCGGGAGCTGAAGTAGGGCCCTTGTATGACCTGCGTGATCAACAGGTAGGAGACGGCCACCACGCCCACGATCACGTTGCCCCAGGACATCAGGGTGCGTGCGTCTGGACGTTGCCCAGCCAGACTGACACCCATGGTGGCGGCCAGCACGGCCACGATCACGCCGATGCCGATCAGGGCCGCCACCGTCAGCAGGCCGGTTTTCAGAAAGATGCGCAGCACATCGCCAAACTTGGCTTTGAAGCTGGTTTGCAGTTGGCCCAAGGCGTAATGCTGGTGCTGGTATCGCTTGAGGCGCCACAGCATGTAGGGCCCCAGTGAACCCAGCCCCACCACCATCACCAGCCCGAGCACGACCCCGGCGAGGGCGCGCGGCAACATCACCGCCAGGATCACGCTCAGCAAGCCCACACCGATGCCGACCACGATGGGTTTGAGGAACACCATGTAGGCATCCTTGAGCGAGCCGTTGAAATGAAAGCGCAGCCCTCGCCAACTGGTCTGTGCCAGCCGGAATTGCAAGGAGGCGCGCATCAGGGCCGGCCAGATGCCTGCCAGGATCAGTGCGGCCACGGAGCCCGCCTCAGGAGACACCTTGCCGGCCACGGCATACAGCACCATCAGCAGGCTGACCAGCAGGTAGCCGCGCAGCATCTGTTTCGGGTTGCCATGAAAGGCCAGGGGATGGCTGATCACCACCGTGTTGCCATAGAAGTACTGCAGCTTGCGGACTTTGGCCCAGGGGTAGTAGAGGCCCAGCGTGACCAGCATCAGCAACAGATTGACGATCCAGATGCGGAAATACTCGCTGCCCGAGCCCGTGAAACGGATGGTGTGCAGGCTCACGGGGTGCGGCACAAGTGGCAAGGGGGGCTCGCCCGCGTTGTGGGTGATCAATGGCGAAGCAGTCATGCCTCCGGCCTGCGGGGCTGACGGACTGGTCTGATGCATGTATTTCCCTGTTTTTTATGGTCGTCGGCTCGCCCTTTGAGGGGAATCGGGCTCGCCGTGGATCAAGCGCGCCTACAATTTTTGAATGAATGAGCGCACTGACACCACTGAATTGTTCCCTGAACCGCCCCCTGTGGGCAACTCCCCCATGCTGGTGGGGCTCAATCCGGAGCAATTGGCGGCAGTGACCGCGCCCCCAGGGCCCGCCTTGATCCTGGCGGGGGCGGGCTCGGGCAAGACGCGGGTACTGACCACCCGCATTGCCTGGTTGCTGCAGACGGGGCAGGTGTCGCCCGCAGGCATCATGGCCGTGACTTTCACCAACAAGGCCGCCAAGGAAATGCAGGCGCGTTTGTCAGCCATGCTGCCGCTCAATACCCGAGCGATGTGGATCGGCACCTTCCACGGCCTGTGCAACCGCTTTCTGCGTGCGCACGCCAAGGTGGCGGGCCTGCCGCAGGCTTTTCAGATCCTGGATACGCAGGACCAGCTCTCGGCCGTCAAGCGCATCATCAAGGCGCTGAAGTTCGACGAAGAAAAGTGCATCCCCAAGCAGACGAGCTACTTCATCGCCAATGCGAAGGACGCCGGCTTGCGCCCCAAGGACATCCAGCCACGCGATGAGCTTGGCCGCATGCAGTTGGCCGTCTACCAGGCTTATGAAGACCAGTGCACGCGCGAGGGCGTGGTCGACTTTGCCGAGCTGATGCTGCGTACCTACGAGATCATGCGCGATCACCCCGAGGTGCGCGAGCACTACCAGCGCCGCTTCAAGCACATCCTGGTGGACGAGTTCCAGGACACGAACAACCTGCAGTACCTGTGGCTCAAGATGTTCGCGGGCAACCCTGCCGTGACCGGCAACAGCGTGTTTGCCGTGGGCGATGACGACCAGAGCATCTATGCCTTCCGTGGTGCCCAGGTGGGCAACATGGCTGATTTCGAGCGCGAGTTTCGTGTGCCGCGCGTGATCAAGCTGGAGCAGAACTACCGCAGCTTCGGGCACATCCTGGATGCGGCCAACACGCTGATCGCCCAGAACAGCAAACGCCTGGGCAAGAACCTGCGCACCGATGCGGGCCAGGGTGAACCCATCCGCATCTACGAAGCCAGCAGTGACTTTGCCGAAGCCGCCTGGATGGTGGATGAGGCCCGCCAGTTCAAGCGCGATGGCCAGCCCCTGCACGAGGTGGCCGTGCTGTATCGCAGCAATGCGCAGTCGCGGGTGATCGAGTCGGCCTTGTTCAATGCCGGCGTGCCCTACAAGGTGTATGGCGGATTGCGCTTCTTCGAGCGCGCGGAAGTGAAACACGCGCTGGCCTACTTGCGCCTGCTTGAGAACCCGAACGACGACACCAGTTTCCTGCGCGTGGTGAACTTCCCCGCGCGCGGCATTGGCGCACGCAGTGTGGAGCTGCTGCAGGACGCGGCTCGCTCGTCGGCGCGCAGCCTGAGCCAGAGCGTGACGGCGGTGCCTGGCAAGACCGGCGCCAATCTGCAGGGCTTCGTGGCCTTGATCGATGCGATGCGTGAAGCCACGCGGGGCCTCACGCTGCGCCAGATCATCGAGCATGTGGTGGAAGCATCCGGCCTGGCCGATTTCTATCGCAACGAGAAGGAAGGCCAGGAGCGGCTGGAAAACCTGGGTGAACTGGTCAACGCGGCGGAGGCCTTCGTGACACAGGAAGGTTTCGGCAAGGATGCCGTCGCGCTGCCTGTGGACGAGCCCGCGGGCACCTTGTCCGAAGGTCTGCCGGCGGCGGTGGCCCGCGTCGACACGCTGCCCGATGCCGAGACCGGCGAAATCATCTCGCCCTTGCTGGCCTTTTTGACGCATGCCTCATTGGAGGCCGGCGACAACCAGGCGCAGGCGGGGCAGGACGCCGTGCAGTTGATGACCATTCACGCGGCCAAGGGCCTGGAGTTCAACAACGTGTTCCTGAGCGGCCTGGAAGAAGGCTTGTTCCCCCACGAGAACTCCTTGAACACGACGGAAGGGCTGGAAGAGGAGCGCCGCCTGATGTACGTGGCGATCACGCGAGCCCGCCAGCGCCTGCACATCAGCTTCAGCCAGACGCGCATGCTGCACGGGCAGACGCGCTACAACATCAAGAGCCGCTTCCTCGATGAGTTGCCGGAAGGCGCCTTGAAGTGGCTCACGCCGCGCAACCAGGGCTTTGGCTCGGGTTTTGCCAAGTCGTACAACGATGCCTGGTCCAGCGGCAAGGGCATGGGCTCGATGGTGGGCGCAGGCGCCCAGCCTTATCGCTCGAATCAAGGTTCAGGCGGCTACGGCGGCGGCAGCCGCGGCGGTTATGGCGGCCAGCCCTATGGCGCGAAGAAGGAAGACGATTTCAAGGATCTCACGGCACCCTTGCCCAGCAAGATGGCGCAAGCCAAGACGGAAGGGGGCTTCCGTGCAGGCCAGAGCGTCTTCCACAACAAGTTTGGCGAGGGCGTGGTGCTCACGGTGGAAGGCAGCGGCCCGGATGCGCGCGTGCAGGTGAACTTCGGCCGACACGGCACCAAGTGGTTGATGCTGAGCGTGGCCAAGCTCACGCCAATCGAGTAAGGGCAATCGGGGTGGGGCACCCCGGCAACCAACTTACACCAGCCCGTTGCGGATGGCGTAAACCGTCAACTCGGAATTGTTGGTCAGGCCCAGTTTTTCCAGCACCCGTGCCCGGTACACGCTCACCGTCTTGGGGCTGAGCAGCAATTGCTCGGCGATGTCCGACAAACGCTTGCCCGACGCAATCATCACCAGGGTCTGCAGCTCACGGTCAGACAACTTCTGGTGCGCATCTTCCTGAGCAGGCGTGGTCAGGTTGTCGACCAGCATCTGCGCCATCTCGGGCGTGACGTATTTCTTGCCTTGCGACACGGTGCGCACGGCCGCCACGATCTGCGCCGCGTCGCTGCCCTTGTTCAGGTAGCCAGAAGCGCCGGCCTTGAGCGCCCGCATGGCGTACTGGTCTTCCGGATACATCGAGACGACCAGCACCTTGAGCGTGCTGCCTTCTTCCTTGAGCACATGCAGCACGTCCAGGCCGCTGCGTCCAGGCAGATTGATGTCCAGCACGAGCACATCGCAACTCTTGTCGCGCAGCAAGGTGCGCAGTTCACCGTAATCGGCGGCCTCGCCCACGACATCGATGTCTGGCGCATCGGCCAGCGTGTCGCGGATGCCGCGTCGGATCAGGGCGTGGTCGTCGCAAAGAATGACTTTGATCATGGTCGGGCGTGGGTGATCGCTCAGCCCCAAACAGTGGGGTCGTCCGGGTCAGTCTCGTTGCTTGAGCCGGATTGATCCAGATCGGGCAGGAGACGGTCAATGAAACCATTCTCGGGGCCGGAGAGCGGCACGGACAGGATCAAGGTGGTGCCGTCGGGGTTGCTGCTGATGTCAACCCAGCCGCCAACCGTTTCGGCCCGCTCATGCAGGCCACGGATACCAAAGGACCGTGCCTTGGCCAGATCTTCCGCGCTCAAGCCTCTGCCATTGTCAGTCACTTCGATGGACAAGACGCCGCCTGCCTGCGTCAGATCGACGCTGACTTTGCTGGCCTGTGCGTGTTTGGAGACATTGGTGAGCGCCTCCTGAGCAAAACGGTAGGCCACCAGGGGCACGCCAGGTGCGAGTTGAAGCTTTTCGTGGCTGGTGCGGAACGCCACTTGGAGCCCCGTGCGTTTGGCAAACCGGTCACTCATCCATTGCAGCGCCGCTACCAGGCCTTGCTCCAGGATGGCGGGGCGCAGGTTGTGCATGATGCGCTGGCTGGCCTCATGGGCGTGGCCAACCGACTCCAGCGCCTGTTGCACGCGCTCGGCGATTTCTGGTGAACCTGCGTGACGGGCAATCCAGGCCAGATCGAATTTCACGGCGGTCAGCGCGCCACCCACATCGTCATGGATTTCACGCGCGATGGCGGCACGCTCCTGCTCGATGCTGGTCTGCAAGTGCTGGGCAAGCTCGCGCAGTTGCTGGCGTGATCGGCTCAAGGCGTGGTCGGCACGCTGCTTGGCAATGCGGGTGCGGTTGGCCTCAATGGCCAGCAAGGCGGCAGGCGCCAGGCGGGCCAGATTGCTTTTGAGCAGGTAGTCGTTGGCGCCATTGCGCATGGCCTGCACGGCGATGTCTTCGCCAATTTCGCCCGATACCAGAATGAAGGGCACCAGCTTGCCCATCGAGCGAACCTTGTCCAGCGCGGCCAGGCCGGAGTAGCCCGGCAGGTTGTAGTCGGACAGGATCAAATCCCACTCCTGCTCCAGTGCTTCGGCCAGGGCCGCTTCGTTCTCTACTCGGACGATGTCGGTATTGATGCCGCCACGGCGAAGGTGCACGGCAACGAGCGCATGGTCTTCGTCGTTGTCCTCCAGATGCAGGACGCGCAGTTTCACAGGTGCCATGGTCTGGTGGCCGGAAAAGGCCGGTTCCGGGGTGGGGGGCATGTCGGGCACAGGCTCTTCGCTCCTTTGATCTGGCGATTTGCGCCAAGTTTTCCCGTGTCATTGTGAACACATGACTGCTGGAAATGCGAAAAATTCTAACAACTGGCAAAGCCGTGTGATCTTGTTGATATCGGTATTAAGGATCACCCGGATTCAGCCGAAAAGGTCCTTGTGCCAAGCCGTCTGGTCAAAGGCGGCCAGTTTTCGAAACCTGGTTGAGTGGAGCCAAGATGAGCTACGACGACGAATCCGTCGCTTCCCCGCCTCCCGAGATGCCTCTGTTGCTTGCAGCCGAGCTGCAAGACCATTTGATGACCGCTTCCAATGATCTGGAGCGGCTGCAACGCCTTCTGGACGACGCCTGCGTGGTCCTCATGGACGGCTTTCACGGTACGGCGGGTCAGCTGGGCGAGGTCATCGACCTGGGCCACGAGGTTACCCCCCATCTTCAAGCTGTCCGACAGACCCTGTACAAGACCGTGACGGCCTTGCAGTTCCAGGACATGGCGACCCAGTTGATCGCCCACACGAACAAACGCCTGCGAAATTGTGCCGACCAGATCGCCCGGGATGCCCTTGGCGACGACGACCCGGATGGCGCAGCGATTGTGGACGAAGCCCCCATGAAACCGAACCCGGTCACCCAGGACGAGGTGGACGCCGGTTCGGTCGAGTTGTTCTAAAGAAGCCGTCCCACCAGCCGAAATACCGTCCGCCTATTGACTGGTTTACCCCTTTCAGCCTGCTAACAAGCCTTCACTAAGCACCGGAGAGCGACATGCACTCGATTCTTGCCGTCGACGATTCTGCATCCATGCGTCAAATGGTTTCCTTCACGCTCAAGAGCGCTGGCTACAACGTCGTCGAAGCGGTTGACGGCCAGGACGCCTTCGAAAAAGCGCAGGGTCGCAGTTTCGATCTGGTGCTGACCGATCAGAACATGCCCCGCATGGATGGCATCAGCCTGACCAAGAAGCTGCGTGAAACCGCCCAGTTCAAGACCACCCCCATCCTCATGTTGACCACCGAGTCAAGCGACCAGATGAAGCAGGCAGGTCGCGCCGCCGGTGCCACAGGTTGGCTGGTGAAGCCCTTCGATCCGAACAAGCTGATCGAAGTGATTCAAAAGGTCATCCGCTAAGTCACGCGGACACAGCGTCACGACGAATTCCAGGAGTCAGAGATGGCAGAAACAAGCACTGACAACAGCTCGGCAGCAGGCATTGACCTCAGCCAGTTCTATCAAGTCTTCTTCGAAGAGGCTGGTGAGAACCTTGAGAACATGGAGCAGCTCCTGTTGGAGCTTGACATCACGGCTGCAGATGACGAGGAGATGAACGCCATCTTCCGCTGCGCCCACTCCATCAAGGGCGGTGCTGCGACTTTCGGTTTCAGCGATGTGGCCGAACTGACTCACCAGATGGAGACGCTGCTGGACAAGCTGCGCCGTCACGAACTGGTGCCCACGCCGCCGATGGTGGATGTGCTGCTCCAATCGGGTGACGCGCTCAAGGCCATGCTGGGTCGCCATCAGGGCTCCGGTGGTGATGAGGTCGATACCACTGAACTGCTATTTAATATTCGCGCCATGGTGGCCGGTGAGGCACCACCCGCTGCTGCTGCCGAGGCTGCTGACGCTCCCGTCGTGAAGGCCGAAGCGCCTGCTGCGTCAGTGGCCGCACAAGCCGCTGCTGGCGGTGCCGCACCGACCACGGGCAAGCGTGTCGTCGAGTTGCGCGTCGGCCCTCTGACCGACATGTCTCAGGCCGACAATCTGGTTGACCTGTTCAAGGAAATCACGGACCTGGGTACCATCGAGCCGCTGCCTGATGATCCCTCGCTGGCCAACACCCGCCGCTACAAGGTGGACACCGCATCGGCCGAATCTGACCTGATGGACTTGTTCACTTTCCATGTGGCACGTGAACAAGTGGCCTTCGTGGCTTACGGAGATGCTGCCGCACCCGCTGCGGCCGCACCAGCCAAGGATCCCGGCTACGGCTTCTTCGAGCCTGTCGAGGCTGCCGCCAAGCCTGCAGAGCCTGTTGCCGCACCAGAAAAGGGTTATGGCTTTTTTGACGATGCACCTGGTGCACCTGCTGGTGGCAAGCCCGCAGCAACCGCATCTGCTGAACCCCAGCAACCCAAACCGGTGGCAGCGGCTGCCAAGCCCGCCGCACCCAAGGCGGAGAAGCCCGCAGCGGCTCTGGAAGCCTCCACGATTCGCGTGTCGGTTGAAAAGGTCGACCAGCTCATCAACCTGGTGGGCGAACTGGTGATCACGCAGGCCATGCTGGCTCAGAACAGCCGTGGCCTGGACCCGGTCGTCTACCAGCAACTGGTGACCGGCCTGACCGATCTGGACCGCAATACCCGCGACCTGCAGGAAGCCGTGATGTCGATCCGGATGATTCCGATGTCGACGGTGTTCAGCCGCTTCCCTCGCATGCTGCGCGACCTGGCCAACAAGCTGGGCAAGAAGGTCGAACTGGTCACCCAGGGTGAAGCCACCGAACTGGACAAGGGCCTGGTCGAGAAGATCACCGACCCGCTGACTCACCTGGTGCGCAACTCCTGCGACCACGGCGTCGAAATGCCAGCAGATCGCCTGGCCAACGGCAAACCTGAAGTCGGCACCATCACCCTGGCGGCCTCGCATCAAGGTGGCTCCATCGTGATCGAAGTGCGTGACGATGGGCGCGGTCTGTCTCGCGAAAAGCTGCTGCGCAAGGCCCGTGAAAAGGGCATTGATGCCCCTGACAGCCTGACTGATTCCGAAGTCTGGAACCTGATTTTCGCACCGGGCTTCTCGACAGCCGATGTGGTGACCGATGTGTCTGGCCGCGGTGTCGGCATGGACGTGGTCAAGAAGAACATCACCTCGCTGGGCGGCACGGTGGAAATCGATTCCGCCGAAGGCTACGGCATGCGTGTGGCGGTTCGCCTGCCACTGACGCTGGCCATCATGGACGGCATGAGCGTGGGTGTGGGCGAAGAGGTCTACATCCTGCCGCTGTCGTCGGTGGTCGAGTCCTTCCAGGTCAGCCAGGAGATGGTCAAGACCATCGGTGGTTCCGGCCGTGTAGTGGAAGTGCGCGACGAGTACATGCCGGTGATCGAGCTGGAGAAGGTCTTCCAGGTGCCCCGTTTCGACTGGGAGCACAACAGCGGGATCATGGTGGTGGTCGAGGCAGAAAGCGGCCGTGTGGCCCTGCTGGTCGACGAACTGCTGGGGCAACAGCAGGTGGTGGTCAAGAACCTCGAGACCAACTACCGCAAAGTCAACGATGTATCGGGCGCCACCATCATGGGTGACGGCCGGGTGGCCTTGATTCTGGATGTGGGCAGCCTCGTGCGTCGCTCGCGTCACTGAGTTACACAGGAGACCATGCAATGGGCATGATGGAAAAACTGGACGTGCAGGCCGATCTGGCACGCGAGTACCTGACCTTCCGCCTGGGCGATGAAGAGTACGGCATCGACATTCTGAAGGTGCAGGAAATCCGTGGCTATGAAAACCCCACGCGCATCGCCAATGCACCGCACTTCCTCAAGGGAGTGGTCAACCTGCGCGGCACGATTGTCCCTATCGTCGACCTGCGTATGCGTTTTGGTTGCTCCTCGGCGGAGTACAACGCCTTCACCGTGTCGATCATCCTGCACATTGGTCAGCGCACCATCGGTGTGGTGGTGGACTCGGTCAGCGATGTGATGGAAATTCCCGCCGAGGCCATGCGCCCGGCACCGGAAATGTCATCGGCGATTGAAGCCACCTACATTCGCGGGTTGGCCCAGGTGGGTGAGCGCATGGTCATTTTGCTGGACATCGAGAGCATGTTGATGAGCCAGGATATGGGTCTCGTTGATTAAGGAGCTGGAAATGAACAAACTCAAGTGTGCTGTTGTCCTGTCCTTGTCCGTATTGACGGGCGTGGCCATGGCTGCTGATGGTGGCGCCACCAAGGATGATGCCGTGACGATGGTCAAGAAGGGCGTGGCAGCTGTCAAGGCTGGCGGTGCCGATAAAGCCTATGCGGAGTTCTCCGACAAGGGCAATGCAGCCTGGCACAACCAGGACCTGTATCTGGTGGTCTATGGGCTGGACGGTACCGTCAAGGCGCATGGTGCCAATGCCAAGATGATCGGCAAGAACCTCATCGAACTCAAAGACATCGATGGCAAGGCCTTCGTCAAGGAGCGCGTTGACCTGGCAAAGTCTCACGGGACCTTCTGGCAGGACTACAAGTTCACGAATCCAGAGACCAAGAAGATCGAGCCCAAGAGCATGTATTGCGAGAAGCTCGATGAAACCGTGGTTTGCGGTGGCATCTACAAGTAAAAACACTGGTTGAGTCCATGAAACTGCGTACTCAACTGTTGACCGCACCGGCTCTGGCCTGTGCGGTCTTGTTTTTGGCGCTGCTGGGTTTTGTCGGCGTCATGACCTCGTTCCAGAAAACGAGTCATCAGGTGCACGAAGCTAGCACCCATGAGCAGGTGGCCATCACCGGCGCGCAGGAAAAGCTAGCCGATGTGCACGTGATGCTCTATCGAACGATGGCCATCATGGCCTCGCTGGATGACGACAAGGCCAAGCAGATTCGAGGCAGCATTCCTGAGCGTGTGTCGCAAGTACGCCAGGTGGTGATGCAGTTGTTGTCGGATGCTGACAGGCAGTCCGACGCCGCCAAGGCGTTCGAGAAGCTGTCTCTTGACTATGTGAAGTCGGCCGACATGGCGATGGACATGGCCGCCATGGACCCCAATACCGGCGTGGCCGCGCTGCAGTCCACGGACGAGCAGTACAAGAAGCTGATCGCCCAACTGGTGATGTTGGTGGCCAAGGTGCAACAGCAAGCCCAGGTGGAAGTGCAAGCCGTGGAGGCCCATTCGACCCGTCAGATCATGCTGATTGCCGCGCTGTGCCTGCTGGGTGCGGGTGGCGCATTTGGCTATGCGTGGATGACGCAGGGTCGGATCATTCGTGATATCCATCTAGCGGCGCACGCAGCAGAAGAGGTGGCCCGGGGGCACTTCGATCAGAAGATTCAAAGCCTGCGCAATGACGAAGTGGGTCAGTTGCTGGATGCACTGGGGCGCATGGTGCGGGAGTTGTCGTCGTCGATCATGACAGTGCAGTCAGCGGCGACCTCCATCGGCCAATCGTCGTCCGAGATCGCAGCGGGCAATCAGGATTTGAGCAATCGGACCGAGAACACGGCGTCCAGCTTGCAGGAGACGGCTTCGTCCATGGAGCAACTGACGGGCACGGTGCGGCACACAGTGGAGTCGGCCCGCACGGCCAACAGCCTGGTGCACTCTGCCTCGGATGCCGCCAAGCGCGGCGGCGATGTCATGGGGCAAGTGGTGTCCAATATGGCTGACATCGATACCGCTTCGCGCAAGATCAACGAGATCATCAGTGTGATCGATGGCATCGCGTTCCAGACCAATATCCTGGCCTTGAATGCCGCCGTTGAAGCGGCCCGAGCGGGTGAGCAGGGGCGTGGCTTTGCCGTGGTCGCGGGTGAGGTCCGTTCGCTGGCCAAGCGCAGTGCAGACGCAGCTCGCGAGATCAAGTCTCTGATCAACTCCTCTACCGAGCGGGTTGAAGCGGGTACCAAGCTGGTTCAGGAGGCCGGTGCGTCCATGCAGGACATCGTGGCCGGCGTGGAGCGCGTGACGCAGATCATCAGCGAGATCACGCAGGCCGCCGAGCAGGAGTCGCACGGCATTGGCCAGATCAATGCGGCCGTGACGCACCTGGATCGGATGACGCAGCAAAACGCCGCATTGGTCGAAGAGTCTGCGGCAGCGGCCGAGAGCCTGAAAGCGCAGGCTCAGACGCTGACCGAGGTTGTGGGCAAGTTCAGGCTGTAGCCTTGGGGTTGCGGTAGACGTCGACCAGATCGCCCTCGGGGCCGAACAGGCGGGCGCGCCAGGCGTCTTCCAGGGCCTGGGTCTGCTGCTGCCGTGGGTGGAATTTGCGCCGCCAGAACTTGGGCATGTGGCGAAGCACATTGCTGATGAGCGCACCACGCCCGAACAGTGCCCGGTAGCCGCGGCGGTTTTCTGCGCGGTTGAACAAGTGTCCCTCCTTGATCAGCAGGCGCAGCCAGGCGGCCACCACGGCGGGCATCACGAAAAGGCCTACCAGCCATCCGGCCTGTTTGCGCTCCTTCTGGGTGCCGCCAATGAGCTCGAACACGTCATAGGCCACGGATTTGTGCTCCAGCTCTTCCAGCGCATGCCAGTACCAGAGCTTGAGCATCTCCGGATCGGACGATTCGGTCAGCGCCTTGTTGGTGAGCCACTCTTCGGCCAGGTGGGCGGTGAAGTGCTCCATCATCGTGGTGCAGGCCAGTTGCAGGCGCGGTGAGAAGCGTTCCAGCTGGCGCAGGCCGAAACGCACATAGCGTTCAGCCAGATCCACGTCCTGACCACGCTCGCGGAACAGTTCATTGAGCCGACCGTGCTCGCGGCTGTGCAGGGCCTCCTGGCCCATGAAGCCCGATACCTGGGCCTTCAGCACGGGATCCTGAATCTGATCGCGGAAGTGGCGCACCGATTCCATGAAGAAGCGCTCGCCCGGCGGGAAGGCGCCGGAAAACACCACGAACAGCAGGCTGGCCAGCGGGTTGTTGTCGTAGAAGAAGTAGCGGTCAGCGTTGCGTGAGAACTTGAAGTCGATGTGGCGGGGCGGGATGCCCACCTGGGCGCCGGTGAGGGAACGTGCTGCGGTGGCTTCTGACATGTTGGCGTCTCCGTACTGAAGGTGGCACGTTGGCTTGACGTGCACGATAATCAGCGCCAGTTTGTTCCGAATTTTTATTCGGATTCAATTCGGATCTCTGTTTTCCCGCCGAAGGCCCCTTGCCCATGCAACGCATTCCCCGACAGCAGCGCGCCAAGTCCACCGTCGAAGCCATCCTGGACGCGGGCTACATCAGCCTGGGGCGCCACGGCCTGGCGGGCACGACCACCACGCACATCGCCGATATCGCGGGCGTCAGCGTGGGCTCGCTGTACGAGTATTTCAAGAACAAGGAAGCGATCTACGAGGCCATGCGGGACCGCTTCGTGCGCGATCTGATCGGTGTCTTGCAGCCCTTGACGCCGCGCATCGTGCGCCTGCCGCTGACGCAGGCCATCCCGACCATCCTGTACGACGTGCAGGCACTCCTGCTGCGCGATGAGCAACGTTACCTGCAGTACGCGCGAGAGGTGTTCAATGCCGATGTGCGTTTCGATCTGACCGATGTGTCGCGCTCGTTGGGCGACATCATCGTGCAGTTCCTGCTGCACAACCCGCAGTACGCGGGCATGCAGCGCTTTGCCGCGATGAGCTATATCTTCGTCAACGCGGGGATGTTCACCGTGATCCGTCACATGTCGGATCCGAACCCGCCCATCACTTACGATGAGCTCGTGGACGGGCTGGCGCACATGGTGAGTCACTATGTGCGCATGGAGCGCCAGCTTGCAAGGCGGCAGGGTGGCACATCCGGGGGAGCAGGGGCCTCGGGGAGCTCAGGGGAAGCGCAGGCCTGAGCGCCCGCTTGAATTCAGCGGGCTCGCAGGGCGCTGGCCACCAGCGCGTCGAGTTGCTCCAGTGGCATGGCCAGACGCCCGGCGGCGTCGACTACCTCACGCTGCATGGGGGCCCACACCGGTGCAGGCCAGCGCGCATCCCAGTCATAGCGGGCGATCACGTGCCAGTGCAGGTGCGGCACCACATTGCCCAGCGAAGCCAGGTTGATCTTGGAGGGCGACAGCGCCTCGCGCAGCACGGTTTCGACCTTGGCCACCGCTTGCATGATGTGGCTGCGGTCTTCCGGGACCAGGTCGGTCCATTCGGCGACGTGGTCGTTCCAGATGACGCGGTAGAAGGCGGGGTGATCCGCATCTTCAGCGCGGATCACGCGCAACTTGTCCGTGCGCACGATGAGGATGCCCCCATCCTGCACGCACAGTTCGCATCCCACGACGCGCGATGTATCGAGTTGTCCCATGGTCAGACCAGCACCCGTTCGATGCCGCCGTTATTGGCCTTGGCCACGTACTCCGGCATCCAGTTGTCGCCCAGGATCTGCTTGGCCATCTCGACCACGATGTAGTCGGCTTCCAGCAAACCGTTGGCCGTGTCTTCACCGTAGCGGCTCAGGCCTTGCAGGCAAGCCGGGCAGGAGGTCAGGATCTTGACGTCTTCCTTCTCGCCGATCAGGCCCTTGCCGCGCAGTTCGGCCTCGCCCTTGCGGATCTCTTCTTCCTTGCGGAAGCGGATCTGCGTGGAGATATCGGGGCGGTTCACGGCCAGGGTACCGGCTTCGCCGCAGCAGCGGTCGGACTTGATGACGCCATCGCCCACCAGGGCCTTGACGGTCTTCATCGGGTCCTGCAGCTTCATGGGCGTGTGGCAGGGGTCGTGGTACAGGAAGGCACCCTTGCTGTTGTTCAGCGTGATGCCCTTCTCGAGCAGGTACTCGTGGATGTCGATGATGCGGCAGCCCGGGAAGATCTTGTCGAACTGATAGCCCTGCAACTGGTCGTAGCAGGTGCCGCAGGACACGACCACCGTCTTGATGTCCAGGTAGTTCAGCGTGTTGGCCACACGGTGGAACAGCACCCGGTTGTCGGTGATCATTTTCTCGGCCTTGTCGAACTGACCGGCACCGCGTTGCGGATAGCCGCAGCACAGGTAGCCCGGTGGCAGCACGGTCTGCACGCCGGCATGCCACAGCATGGCTTGCGTGGCCAGGCCGACTTGCGAGAACAAGCGCTCCGAGCCGCAACCAGGGAAGTAGAACACCGCCTCGGTATCGGCCGTGGTGCCCTTGGGGTTGCGGATGATGGGGACGTAGTCCTTGTCTTCGATGTCCAGCAAGGCGCGGGCGGTCTTCTTGGGCAGGCCACCCGGCATCTTCTTGTTGATGAAGTGGATGATTTCCTGCTTCAACGGGGCCTTGCCAACCGAGGCGGGCGGCGCGTCGGTCTGCTTGCGCGCCACCACCTTCATCACGTCATGCGCCACGCGTTGCAGCGGCATGGCCACATCAACCAGGGCTGTGCGGATCAGCTTGATCGTCTGCGGGTTGTTGGTGTTGAGCATGGCCATGCCTGCTGCACCGGCTGGGCGGAAGCTCTTCTTGCCCAGTTTGTTCAGCAGGTTGCGCATGGCCATCGACACGTCGCCGAAGTCGATCTTGACCGGGCAGGGCGTCAGGCACTTGTGGCAGACCGTGCAGTGGTCGGCCACGTCCTCGACCTCTTCCCAATGCTTGATGGACACGCCGCGGCGGGTCTGCTCTTCGTACAGGAAGGCTTCGACCAGCAGCGAGGTGGCCAGGATCTTGTTGCGCGGGCTGTAGAGCAGGTTGGCGCGCGGCACGTGGGTGGCGCACACCGGTTTGCACTTGCCGCAGCGCAGGCAGTCCTTGACGGAGGTGGCGATGTCGCCGATGTCCGACTGCTGCATGATCAGCGACTCGTGTCCCATCAGGCCGAAGGAAGGCGTGTAGGCCTCGGTCAGGTCGGCGGCATGCACGTCATCGCCCAGGGCCTTCAGGGCGGCACCGCGCAGCAGCTTGCCCTTGTTGAAGCGGCCTTCAGGGTCCACCTTCTGCTTGTAGGCCGTGAAGTTGGCCATCTCGGCTTCCGTCAGGAATTCGAGCTTGGTGATGCCGATGCCGTGTTCGCCGGAGATCACGCCATCGAGCGAGCGGGCGAGCTTCATGATGCGGCCCACGGCTTCGTGCGCCGTTTGCAGCATCTCGTAGTTGTCGCTGTTGACGGGCAGGTTGGTGTGCACGTTGCCGTCGCCGGCGTGCATGTGCAGGGCCACCCACACGCGGCCACGCAGCACCTGCTTGTGGATGCGCTTGAGCTCGTCAACGATGGTGCTCAGGGCCGCGCCGTTGAAGATCTTGGCGAGTTCATCGCGGATCTCGCGCTTCCAGCTGGCGCGGACGACCCAAGTCTGCAGCAGGTTGAACACGGTGTCGCCGGCGGTGGGTGTGTAGGTGCCGTTGCGATGCTGTTCGTAGCCCAGTGCGACCAGTTGATCGCCCACTTGCGTCAAGGGGCTGTCGATGTGGTCGTACAGGAACTGCCAGCGAGCGCGTACCGCATTGAGTTGCGCCAGCGCGGCAGCGACCTTCTCGGCGAGCTGCTCGGGGCTGGGCAGTTCTTCGGCGTCTTCCACTTTGCCCATGGGCAGGTTGCCGCTTTGAACGAAGGCGGTCAGCGCATCGGCAATGGCCAGCTTGTTGCGCAGGCTCAGCTCGATGTTGATGCGCTCGATGCCCAGCGTGTACTCGCCCATGCGTGGCAGCGGGATCACCACGTCTTCGTTCACCTTGAAGGCGTTGGTGTGCTTGGCGATCGCGGCGGTGCGTTTGCGGTCGGCCCAGAACTTCTTGCGGGCATCGGCGCTCACGGCCACGAAGCCTTCGCCCGAGCGGCCATTGGCCAGGCGGATGACTTCGCTGGTGGCGCGGGCCACGCGGTCTTCGTCGTCACCGACGATGTCACCCACGAGCACCATCTTGGGCAGGGTGCCGCGCTTGCTCTTGGTGGCATAGCCGACGGCGCGCAGGTAGCGGTCGTCCAGGTGTTCGAGACCAGCCAGGATGGCGCCGCCAGCCTGCTTCATTTCCTCGAACATGAAGTCCTTGATCTCGACGATCGATGGCACGCCCTCGGTGGGGTTGCCGAAGAACTCCAGGCACACGGTGCGCACGTGCTTGGGCATGCGGTGCACGACCCAGCGAGCGCTGGTGATCAGGCCGTCACAGCCTTCCTTCTGGATGCCGGGCAGGCCGGCGAGGAACTTGTCGGTGACGTCCTTGCCCAGGCCTTCCTTGCGGAAGACGCGGCCGGGGATGTCGAGGCGCTCTGTGCGGATCGGGGTCTTGCCATCGGCCTGGAAGTACTTCAGCTCGAAGCTGGCAGTCGCCACATCGTGGATCTTGCCCAGGTTGTGATCGAGGCGCACCACCTCCAGCCATTCGGCATCCGGTGTGACCATGCGCCACGAGGCGAGGTTGTCCAGCGCGGTGCCCCACAGCACGGCCTTCTTGCCGCCGGCGTTCATGGCGATGTTGCCGCCCACGCACGAGGCTTCAGCCGATGTTGGGTCCACCGCGAACACGAAGCCGCCACGCTCGGCCGCATCGGCCACGCGTTGTGTCACCACGCCGGCACCTGTCCAGATGGTGGCCACGGGCTTGCTCACGCCGGGCAGGGTCACCATCTCGACTTCGGTCATCTGTTCGAGCTTTTCGGTGTTGATCACCGCGCTCTTCCAGGTCAGCGGCACGGCGCCACCGGTGTAGCCGGTGCCACCCCCACGCGGGATGATGGTCAGCCCGAGCTCGACGCAGCCCTTGACCAGGGCGGCCATCTCTTCTTCGGTGTCCGGCGTCAGCACGACGAAGGGGTATTCGACGCGCCAGTCGGTGGCGTCGGTCACGTGCGAGACGCGGCTGAGGCCATCGAACTTGATGTTGTCGTGTCGGGTGACCTTGCGCAGGACCTTGTTGGTGCGCTCACGCAACTCGCCCATGTGCTCGAAGGTCCTGGCAAAGCGGTCGATCGCGCCACGGGCGGCGTTCAGCAACTCACCGACAAGGTTGTCGCGCGAGCTGTCGTTGCCAGCGTCCTGGGTGGGTTGGCGGCGCTTGTCGACCTCACCCAGGCGGTGATGCAGGGCTTCGATCAGCTGGCCGCGGCGCTTGGGGTTGTCCAGCAGGTCGTCTTGCAGATAGGGGTTGCGCTGCACGACCCAGATGTCACCCAGCACTTCGTAGAGCATGCGGGCGGAGCGGCCGGTCTGGCGCTCGGTACGCAGCAGGCTCAGCACCTCCCAGGCACGTTGGCCCAGCAGACGCAGAACGATTTCACGGTCCGAAAAGGAGGTGTAGTTATAGGGGATCTCGCGCAGGCGGGGCTGGCCGTCGCCGTGTGCTTCGGCGGCCTGGGCGGTCATGTGGGTCAACTCGATGGGTGCGTTCATGAGGGCGCCAGACGCGAACAAACCGGTTCAACAAAGAGCAATTCGCCTGGGGTTGATGGTCAACGCCCAGGCACTGCGGGGAGGGTGGTTTTCGCGCCTGAGGCGAGATGTTAACGCAGCAGGTCATGCCCTCGGGCAGAAAAGGGCAACCGACAGGGTCTTCTGGCTTCGTTTAGGCTAGGCTCAAATCGGTATTCTGACCACCAGTTCAGAATACTCAGAAGTCGAGTTCGCCATGACCAATACCGGATCCCAAGCCGTTTCCTGGCCATATCCCTGCTGGATCGCTCACCGGGGTGCAGGCAAGCTCGCCCCCGAAAACACCATGGCGGCCTTCCGTCTGGGCGCCGAGCATGGCTTTGCCATGTTCGAGTGCGACGTCAAGCTCAGCGCGGATGGTGAGCCCTTCCTCTTGCACGATGCCGAACTGGATCGCACCACCAATGGCCAGGGCGTGGCGGGCGTTCAGAAGTGGGATGCCCTGTCGCGCCTGGATGCCGGTAGCTGGCATGGCCGTACTTATGCGGGCGAGCCTTTGCTGAGGCTTGAATCCCTGGCGCGCTGGCTGCAGGCGCTGGGGCTGATGGTCAATCTGGAGATCAAACCCACGCCTGGCGAAGAGGTGCGCACCGGCCGGGTGGTTGCGCAACATGTGGCCCGTCTGTGGGCCCAGTCGCAAATCAAGCCCTTGTTGAGCTCGTTCAGCGTCGAGGCGCTGAGGGCTGCGCAGGAGGCTCAGCCTGAGTTGCCTCGCGCGCTCCTGCTCGACAAGTGGAACCGCGATGCGGTGGACACTGCGCTCGTTCTGGGCTGCCAGGCGCTGGTGGTCAACCAGACGCAACTGGACGAAGAGCGTATCGCCGCAGGGCACGCAGGTGGCCTGAAGGTGCTGACCTACACGGTCAATGACGCCTCACGCGCCAGCACCTTGTGGCTGTCTGGGCTGGACGGTCTGATCACCGACCGGGTGGACCTGTTCGAGCCTCAGGCTCGTCTGGGTGCCAACCCGGCTCGGCTGATGGTCGAGGCGGAAGAGTTCGCCTGCTGACCAGCGCTTGGCGGTGACGTGAAGCGGCTCAGGCCAGGGCCTTGAGCAGCTTGTCGTGCACGCCGCCGAAGCCCCCGTTGCTCATGCACAGGACCTGATCGCCCGGTTTCGCGTGCTTGACCACTTTGGCCACCAAGCTGTCGATGGTGTCGGCCACGATGGCACGCTCACCCATCTCCACCAGCGCCTCGTTGGCGTCCCAACCCAGGCCGCCGCTGTGGCAGAAGGCCAGATCGGCTTCTTCCAGGGACCAGGGCAGCAGCGCCTTCATGGTGCCCAGCTTCATGGTGTTGGAGCGCGGCTCGAACACGGCCAGGATGCGCGTGCCCGGCGCCAGTTTGCGGCGCAGGCCGTCCACCGTGGTGCGGATGGCGGTGGGGTGGTGGGCAAAGTCGTCGTACACGGTGATGCCCCTGACTTCGCCCTTGACCTCCATGCGGCGCTTCACGTTGGCGAACTGGCCCAGGGCCTCGCAGGCCTGTTGCGGCGTCACGCCCACATGCTCGGCCGCGGCAATGGCGGCCAGGGCGTTCATCTGGTTGTGTTCGCCTTGCAGCGCCCATTCCACACGGCCCACCAGCACGCCGGCCTTGAGCACGTCAAACGAATGGGGCTCGCCACGGGCGCGGAAGCCGGGGGTGTCGCCACGCACGCCAAAACGGGCCACGTCGCTCCAGCAGCCGCGCGCGAGCACGCGGTCCAGCGATTCTTCGCGGGCGTTCACCACGAGTCGGCCGGTGCCGGGCACGGTGCGCACCAGGTGGTGGAACTGCGTCTCGATGGCGGCCAGGTCGGCGAAGATGTCGGCGTGGTCGAATTCGAGGTTGTTGAGGATGGCCGTGCGCGGGCGGTAGTGCACGAACTTGCTGCGCTTGTCGAAGAAGGCGGTGTCGTACTCGTCGGCCTCGATCACGAAGGGGTGGCCGGACGCGGGGCGCTTGTCAGCGGCGATCTCACCCAGGCGGGCAGACACGCCGAAGTTCTGTGGCACGCCGCCCACCAGAAAGCCCGGCTGCTTGCCGGCGAACTCCAGGATCCAGGTCAGCATGGACGTGGTCGTGGTCTTGCCGTGCGTGCCGGCCACAGCCAGCACGTGGCGACCCTGCAGGACGTTCTCGCTCAGCCATTGGGGGCCGCTGGTGTAGGGCAGGCCGGCGTTGAGGATGGCTTCCATCAGCGGGTTGCCGCGCGACACCACGTTGCCGATCACGAACAGATCCGGCTTGAGGTCGATCTGATCGACGCCGTAGCCCTCGATCAAGTCGATGCCCAGGGCGCGGAGCTGGTCGCTCATGGGCGGGTAGACGCCGGCGTCGCAGCCGGTCACGCGGTGGCCAGCTTCGCGGGCCAGGGCCGCCACGCCACCCATGAAGGTGCCGCAAATGCCAAGAATGTGAATGTGCATGGAATGCTCAGAGTTGGCGGAAGGCCTTGCCGGCTGCCGCCACGGTTTGGGCGATGTCATCGGCCGTGTGCGCCGCGCTCACGAAGCCGGCCTCATACATGGCCGGTGCCAGGTACACGCCCTGGTCCAGCATGAGGTGGAAGAACTTGTTGAACTTGTCCGTGCCCTTGGCCATCACCGCCTGGTAATGCTGGGGCAGGTGGTCGGCAAAGAAGAAGCCGAACATGCCGCCTTCACAATCGGTGGTCAGCTCGACGCCGGCGGCCTTGGCTTCGGTTTCGAAGCCCGCCATCAGGCTGCGGGTGGAGGCGGACAAGGCATCGAAGAAGCCCGGGCGCTGGATCAGCTTGAGCGTGGCCAGACCACAGGCCGTGGCCACCGGGTTGCCCGACAGGGTGCCGGCCTGGTAGACCGGGCCCAGCGGGGCCAGCTTGGCCATGATCACTTTCGATGCTGCAAACGCGGCCAGCGGCATGCCACCGCCAATGACCTTGCCGAACACGCTGATGTCCGGCTTGAAGCCGGGCAGGGCTTGGGCATAGAGGCTTTGTGCGCTGCCCAGGGCCACGCGGAAGCCGCTCATCACCTCGTCGAACACGAACAGAGCGCCGTGCTGGTCGCACAGCTCACGGATGCGTTGGATGAAGGGCACGCTGGCGCGCACGAAGTTCATGTTGCCGGCAATCGGCTCGATCATCACGCAAGCGATGTCGGCGCCTTGCGTGGCAAAGGCTTCTTCGATCTGCGCGATGTTGTTGTACTCCAGCACGAGGGTGTGCTGCACCACTTCAGGCGGCACGCCCGCGCTGGTGGGGTGGCCGAAGGTGGCCAGGCCCGAGCCGGCCTTGACCAGCAGCGCGTCGGCATGGCCGTGGTAACAGCCTTCGAATTTGATCAGCTTGCTGCGGCCCGTGAAGCCGCGCGCCAGGCGGATGGCGCTCATGCCGGCCTCCGTGCCCGAGCTCACCAGACGCACCTGCTCGGCGCTGGGCACGATCTTCAGGATCTCTTCAGCCAGTTCGATCTCGCGCTCGGTGGGGGCACCGAAGGAGAAGCCTTCCAGCACGGCTTTTTGCACGGCTTCCACCACTTCAGGGTGGCCATGGCCCAGGATCATCGGGCCCCAGGAGCCGATGTAGTCGATGTAGCGCTGGTCTTCGGCGTCCCAGATGTAGGCGCCCTGGGCACGGGTGATGAAACGGGGCGTACCGCCCACGGCGCGGAAGGCGCGCACGGGCGAGTTGACGCCGCCAGGGATGACGCGCTGGGCGCGTTCAAAAAGCGAGGCGTTCGTGGTCATGCAGACTGCTTGATGTTGATCGAAAGCGATCAGTGCACGTTGCGTGCGTGCGGAGGCGGGATGTTGGCGTCGTCCATCTCGGGGTGGGTGGATTCGTCCGTCACCACGCCCTCGGGAGGCTGTTCGCCAGGCGGCAAGGCCCAGAAGAAGCGATCGGGCACCACGCCACCCATGCCAGGGCGGAAGCCCGAATCCAGAGCCTGATCCAGGAAGCTCAAGGCTTCCGAGACGGCCACATCCAGCTCGGTGCCGCTGGCCAGGATGGCGGCCAGTGCGGCCGACAGGGTGTCTCCCGCACCCACGAAACTGGCTTCGAACCGCTCGAATCGCTCACCGGCGACGGCACCTTGCGGCGATGCCAGCACGTTGTCGATGAACTGGTCGGGCAATTGCACCCCGGTGACCAGCACATAGCCGCAGCCATGCTCGGCGGCGGCCACGGCCAGCTCACGGGCAGAGGGCGCGCGCTCGGCATCCCACTCGGGCAGCAGGAAATCGGTCAAGGTCTTGTGGTTTCCCACCAACACGTGGCTGGCCGGCAGAATTAATTCTCGGAAGGCCTCCAGGTAAGCCATCTGGGCGTCTTCTTCCAGCCATGACAGGTTGGGAAGATAGGACACCAGCGGGGTGTCTGTGTAATCGGACAGGATCTCGGCGACGGCGCTGATGCCGTCTGCGCTGCCCAGGAAGCCGACCTTCCACGAGGCGATCGTGACGTCTTCCAGCACGCTGCGCGCCTGGTCCACGATGGCGTCGGAATCGATCTCGTGCGACTCGAACACCTCTGCTGAGTCACGAATCAGGAGGCTGGTGACCACGGGCAGCGCGTGCGCGCCCATGGCGGAAATGGTGGCGATATCAGCACCAATGCCGGAGGCGCCGCTGGCGTCGTTGGCATTGAAACTCATGACGCATGCTGGCGAGCCCGCGTCCTGGTCATCGGGGGCGGTGTGGTCTGTTGGACCTGTCTGGGGGGCGTTCATGCGTGTGCAGTATTGGCTAGAAGGTGAGCCCGTGCCCACAAACCCTCGGATTTGCGGGAGCGGCTGATGGCTACAATCAGTTCATTGTATTCAAGCTGGTTTGGACCGACGTGAACGAGTTTCGTACCTGGATGTGCCTGATTTGCGGCTGGATTTATGACGAAGCCGCCGGATTACCTGAAGAGGGTATCGCGCCCGGCACCCGCTGGGAAGACGTTCCGATGAACTGGGTCTGTCCCGAGTGCGGTGCGCGCAAGGACGACTTCGAGATGGTCCAGGTCTGATTCCTTGATCGAACTGAATTTGTCCAGGGCCTCAAGAGGCGCTGGCAGTCTGGAGGAACGCGTCCGTGTCTGATGCAGATAGCCCCGAAGTGAAGGCGGCAACCAAAGTGCTCGTCATCGACGACAGCAACACCATTCGTCGCAGTGCGGAAATCTTCCTGAAGCAGGGCGGATATGAAGTCGTGCTGGCCGAAGATGGTTTTGACGCGCTCTCGAAGGTCAACGACCACCATCCAGATGTTATTTTTTGTGACATTCTGATGCCCCGCCTGGACGGGTATCAGACCTGCGCCATCATCAAAAGAAACCCGCGCTTTACCAATACGCCGGTGATCATGCTGTCCTCGAAGGATGGCTTGTTTGACAAGGCACGCGGGCGCATGGTGGGTTCGCAAGATTACCTGACCAAGCCTTTTACCAAGGACCAATTGTTGCAGGCCGTGGCGCAATACAGCGCCGGTTGAGTGCAACAGAGCTTGTCTGTCGTTTGTCCGACAAGGTGAATAATGCGTGTGCGCTAGCTGGCTTTGAAAGCGCAGGCGAGCGTGCACTGAGGAGTTGAAATGCCCATTCAGAAAATATTGCTGGTTGACGATTCCAAGACCGAGCTGCACGTGCTGTCCGAGTTGCTCACGAAAAAGGGCTACCAGGTCAAAACGGCCGAGAACGGTGAAGAAGCCATGCGCCGTCTGCAGGAAGAAAAGCCTGACCTGATCCTGATGGACGTGGTCATGCCCGGCCAGAACGGCTTCCAGCTGACCCGCGCCATCACGCGCGATCCCTCGTTTGCCAATGTGCCGGTCATCATCTGCACCAGCAAGAATCAGGAAACCGATCGTGTCTGGGGCATGCGCCAGGGGGCACGTGACTACGTGGTCAAGCCGGTCAATCCTGACGAGCTGCTGTCCAAGATCAAAGCCTTCGGTTGAGATCGAAAGAGCAATAAGAAAGAACAAGAGAGCGCATCCAGATGGCCAATAAAGAAGCCCTGAGGGAGTTGCAGCAACGTCTGGCAGATCGTCTGCAGATGGTGCGCCAGCAGGCGCCTGCTCGCAGCTGGCTGGCCGTCGAGATCGCTGGCCATGGCTTCCTGCTGTCGCTGGATCAGGCCGGCGAAATTTTCCCCTTGTCGCCCATTCAACCGGTACCTCACAGTCAGGGCTGGTTCCTGGGTGTGGCGAATCTGCGGGGGCAGTTGCACGGCGTGGTCGATATGGCGGCCTTTCTGGGTTTGCCCCAGCGCCAGACCCGCAATCTGGCTGAAGTGGCGGCGCGCGATGCCGGCCGTCTGATCGCCTTCAATTCGGGGCTGCAGATGAATGCGGCCTTGCTGATCGATCGCCTGATGGGCTTGCGCAATGCCAGCGCCCTGACCCCAGCCGAAGATGCGGGTGGCGCACCCAAGCCCCACTTCATCGGGCAGCAATTGAATGACGCGCAAGGGCGCACCTGGTACGAACTCGACCTGGTCAGCCTGGTGGCTGACGAGGCCTTTTTGAAAATAGATGTTTGACGGGTTCACCCCCGTCTGGCTGTCACAGCTGACTGTTTGGAGCATAAGGACATGAGTTTCCTGAGTCGAATCAAGGACCTGGGCAAAACACAGGACGACGAGGAGGTCCAGTCGGAAGCATTGAGCACCGAGGGGATGGTCACGTCCTCCGGAGCCCAGTCTGTGGACACGCAGGCTTCGCCTTCGACCATCCAGCCTGGCAGCACGATCACCTCGGACTCGATCATTTCGGAGGCGGCGCCTTCGGAGTTCCCGCCCGACTACCACGACAACCGTCTCAAGGGCGAGGTGGCCGAGACCACTAACGCGTTGCTGGAACCCCAGACCGGCTTGCCGGTGATCGGTCAGTGGCGCCTGGACAAGCAGCAACGCTTCATTGGTGGTGCCTTGGGTGTCGGCATGGTGGGCTTGCTGCTGTCTGCCTTCCTGTCGGTGACCTCTGCAGATCGCCGCGCGGCGCAGACCGGTGCAACCGGTCAGGCACTGATGCAGTCGCAACGTCTGGCGAAGTCGGTGTCGCAGGCTTTGATCGGTCGTGCACAGGCCTTCGGCGAAGTGGCTGACAGCTCCAAGGTGCTGGCCAGCAACGTGCGCGGTCTGGACAAGGGCGACGCCAAGCTGGGGCTGAGCCAAGTGCAAGGCGGCGCCAAGGAAGAGCTGACCAAGCTGTTGCCCCTGGTGGACCGCGCTGAAAAGAACGCTGACTACGTGTTGAAGCAGAAGCAGACACTGACCCAGGTGAGTCAGGCCTTGCGTGAGGTCAACAGCCAGTCTTCCGAACTGCTGGATCTGGCGGAAGGCATTGCGACCACCAAGATCGAAAAGGGCGGTGTCTCACCAGCCGAGATGTCCTCGCTCAACCAGTTGGTGATGCTGACGCAGCGTATCGGCAAGTCGGCCAACGAATTCCTGACGGTGGAAGGCGTGTCGACCGAGGCCGTGTTCCTGCTGGGTAAGGACCTGAACGCGTTCAAGGAAATCGCCGAAGGCATGCTCAATGGCAACGCCGAGCTGAGGCTGGTGGTCGCCAAGGATCCCGCAGTGCGTGAACAACTGGAAGCCCTGCTGAAGATTTTCGAGCGCACCCGCACGCAATCGACCTTCATTCTGGGTTCGCTGCAAGGCCTGGTGGCCGCACGTGATGCCCAGGTGGCCGTGATCGATGATTCCGAGCCGCTGCGCAAGGGTCTGGAAACCGTGCAGCAAAAGCTGACCGAAGGCGCCGGCATCGGGGGCCTGAACGTGGCCATGATCCTGATCTCGCTGCTGGTGACCGTGGCATCGGCCTACGGCCTGTTCCGCGTGTTCGTGACCGACCAGACGCACCGCCGTCAGATCGCTGAACAACAGCGGCAGGAAGCCGAACGCATGGAGCGTGAAGCCAAGCGCGTGAACGACGCCAACCAGGCGGCCATTCTGCGATTGATGAACGAGCTGCAACTCGTCGCTGAAGGTGACTTGACGCAACAAGCCACGGTGACGGAAGACATCACCGGCGCCATCGCCGACTCGGTGAACTTCACGGTGGAAGAGTTGCGCAACCTGGTGGCCCAGGTGCAAGGCACGGTGCAACGGGTGACGGAAACCACCGGCGAGGTGGAAGCCACGTCGACCGAGCTGCTGGCCGCCTCCGACGAGCAACTGCGCGAGATTCGTGAAACCGGCGAATCGGTGCTGCAGATGGCAGGCCGGATTAACGAAGTGTCCGCACAAGCCCAGCACTCCGCCGAAGTGGCCCGCCAATCGCTGGCAGCTGCCGACTCCGGTCTGCAAGCCGTGCAGAACGCCATCGGCGGTATGAACACCATCCGCGAGCAGATCCAGGAAACCTCCAAGCGCATCAAGCGACTGGGTGAGTCGTCTCAGGAGATCGGCGAAATCACCGAACTGATTTCCGACATTACCGAACAGACCAACGTGCTGGCCTTGAACGCTGCCATTCAGGCAGCCTCCGCTGGTGAAGCCGGTCGCGGCTTCTCTGTGGTGGCCGAAGAAGTGCAGCGTCTGGCTGAACGCTCGGCTGATGCGACCCGCGAAATTGCTGCCCTGGTGCGCACCATTCAGACCGACACGCAAGATGCCGTCGGCGCTATGGAACGCTCCACGCAGGGTGTGGTGGAAGGGGCTCGACTGTCTGACGCCGCCGGCTCCGCGCTGGGCGACATCGACCGCGTGTCACGCCGCCTCGCCGAACTGATTGAGCAGATCTCGTCGCAAGCCTTGCGTGAAGCGGAATCGGCGAACGTGGTGGTGGCCAACATCCAGCACATTTTTGCCGTGACCGAGCAGACCGGTGAAGGTACCCGTTCAACCACGCAACTGGTGCGTGAGTTGTCCCGCACCGCCAACGAACTTCAGCAATCGGTGGCCCGATTCAAGATCGCTTCCTGATAGAGCGAATGACCCATGGACAGCTTGCACCACGACGATCCCTCGCCATCTGACGACCTCAGTGCACTGGCCTGGGTGCATGAGGAACTGCGCAAGTCGCTGGACTCGGCACACAAGGCCCTGCACCGTTGCCTCAAGGATGTGACCTCGGCCGGGCTGTCCGACATGGACGCCATGGACCCTGCCATTCTGCGCACGGCCCGTCAGCAGATCCACCAGGGGGTGGGGGCGCTGGAGTTGGCCGGTGTGCCGGCTGGTGCCACCTTGCTGCGCGCCGCGGAGGCGGTGGTGCAGAAGTTCGTCAACCGCCCGCAGTCCATCACGGATGAAGCGGTGCGTGATGTCGAGAAGGCTTCGTTCGCGCTGCTGGATTACGTCAGCCGCCGGCTGGCCGGCAAGCCGGTGTCGGCCATGGCCTTGTTCCCGCAGTACGAGGCCCTGATGGCCCGTGTGGGCAGTGTCCTGCCGCGCCCGACAGACCTGTGGTCGCAGGATTGGCCTGATCTGTCCCTGGAAGCGCCATTGGCGCCACCAGAGAACGTGCCGGTCCGCGAGGCCGATGCCCGTACCGTCGATGATTTCGAAACCGGCCTGCTGAACTTGCTCAAGCGCAACCAGCCCGCCGATGCCGTGGCCTTGGCTGATCTGTGTGCCTCCCTGGCCAGTGGTGCCGTGCAGCGCGCGGCCCACCGCGAATCCGCTACCTGGATGCTGGCCAGTGGCTTCCTGGAAGGCCTGGCCGGCGCCCATGTGCCGCTGACCGTGCACGCCAAACGCGTGCTGTCGCAACTACTCAGTCAGTTGCGCGTGCTGGTCAAGGGCAAAGCCACGCCATCGGATCGCCTGGCCAACGAGTTGCTGTTTTTCTGTGCGCAAGCCTCTGATGTGCCGGCTGCCGAGAACTCGGTGCTGGCCCGCGTGCGCCGCACCTTTGGTCTGGAGCGCCACAAACCGGTGGACCTGCAGGCATCGTCTTTGGGTAAGTACGACCCTGCCTGGGTGGCGCAAGCCATCAAGCGTGTGGCTGGCGCCAAGGACGGCTGGTCTGCGGTTGCCGCAGGTGAGCTCTTGCGTCTGGGCGGTCTGAACGAGCAGTTCTCGCTCGTCAGCGACTCCCTTCGTCGCCTGTTCCCTGACGGCCAGGTGCTGGCCGATGCCCTGACCCATGCGGTGCAGGCCACCGTTCAGGCCTCGCAGGCCCCCGCGCCGGCTCTGGCCATGGAAGTGGCCACCAGCCTGCTGTATCTGGAAGCCTCACTGGAAGACGGTGAGTTCGACCACCCAGATCAACAGCAACGCGTGCAGCGTCTGGCGCAACGCATCGAGGCCATCAGCCAAGGGCAAGATGCCCAGCCGCTCGAATCCTGGATGGAGGCGCTTTACCGCCGCGTGTCCGATCGTCAGACGATCGGCAGCGTCGTGCAGGAGCTGCGTTCGACCCTGACCGATTGCGAAAAGCACATCGACCAGTTCTTCCGTGACTCCAAGGATGTGACGCCGCTGGTCAACGTGCCTTCGCAGCTGCAATCCATGCGTGGCGTGCTGGCCGTGCTGGGTCTGGATGTGGCCGCACACGCCACCGTGCGCATGCGCGAAGCGGTGGACCACCTGCTGGTGCCTGGTGCCGATCTGGATCAGGCTGCACAGGAGGGCGTGTTCGATCGCCTGGCCACCAACCTGGGCGCGCTGGGTTTCCTGATCGACATGATGGGCGTTCAGCCCGCGTTGGCCAAGTCCCTGTTCACCATGGATGAAGCCACGGGGGTGTTGGCGCCTGTGATGGGGCGAGAAAAAAAAACCCAGGCTGACCCGGTAGAGTTTGTTGCACAACATGTGCAGCAGGAAGAAGCACACGCGGTGGCTGAAGAGGTGGCCGAGGTGCTGGAGCGTGATGACGCCTCCCTGACCGAGGTTTCCGAACAACTGCAGAAGTTGGCCGACACGCCGCACGTGCAGGAACAGGCAGAACTGGCCGAAAGCGTGGCTGCGGCGCAAGCTGCACTCGAATCGGCACAGGCCAGTGACGATGAGTCTGCCCTGGCCGCCGCACGCGAGCAGGTCTCGCAGGTCCTGAGCGATTTCACCCAATCGGTGTCTGACGCGGAAACCCTGCAGGCCGAACCTCAGTTCCCGCCGCAGGCGCCGCTGTCGTTGACGCCCGCCGCCGCTGCACCTGAAGAGACCGGCCTGGAAGAAGACGACGAGATGCGCGACATCTTCCTGGAGGAAGCGCGCGAGGTGATCGACAACGCCCAGCAGGCCCTGGTTCACCTGGCCTCCCAACCTGACGATGTGGGCTCGCTCACGGCCGTACGCCGAGGCTTTCACACGCTCAAGGGCAGCTCGCGCATGGTCGGGCTCAAGGAGTACGGCGAAGCTGCATGGGCTTGCGAGCAGATGTACAACGCCTGGCTGGCATCGCAAACGCCCGCCAGTGCCGATCTGCAAGCCGTGACGGCCGATGTGCTGGGCCACTTTGCCTTGTGGACCGACGCCATCTCTGCCAAGCAGGACAGGGGCTGGTCGGCACAGCCGGTGATCGATGTGGCCGATGCACTGCGTCTGCGTGGTGAGCGTCGCGCCATTTCCGACGCGGGTTCCGCACCGGCTGCCGAGGCTGAGAGCCAGCCAGAAGAACCGCCTGAGCCTGTCATCGAGGTACTGGCTGAAGCAGCGTTGCCTGAGCCGCTCTTGGTGGAAGACGCCGCATCGGCGCCCGAACTGTTGGCCGAGCCCCGCCCCGTATTCACGGAGCCGGACTGGGAGTTGCCTTCTCTGGATCAGCCTGTTGACGAGGTCAAGGTCGAGCCTTTGCCGGTGGTCGAATCCTTGTCTTTTGATGATCTGGATCTGCCGGATCTCGCTGCGCCAGCCGTTGAGGACATCCCCGCTGCCGACATCGCCTTGCTGGACATCGAGACGCCGGAGTCCGACACCGTGCTGGATCTCGAGGCCTTGCCCGAGGTGGACACCCAGCCGCAGGACCTGATGGCCGAGCCCGTGCCCGATCACGAATTGATCGTGCTGGATCTGGAAGCCCCGGCCGATGTGGCCGCCGGCATCGAGGTCGAGACCATCCATGCGCCGTCCACACCGGCCGCACTGTATTCCGAGTACGAGCAAGCTGAAGAAGCGCCGCTGGGCGAGGTCGAGTTGACCGACCCCAAGGAAGTGGTCATCCTCGATGATGACGACCCTACGCAAGCGGCCGATCTCGATGTGGTGATCCCCGCCGAGCCTGTCGAGCCTGTCGAGACGGTTGGCACTGTGGAGGCTTCCTCACCTGTAGACGTGACGGAACCGTCGGCGCCGGAGTCCGAAGGCGACAACGCCGATGAGCCGGTGAAGGTGGTGGGCCCGTTGCGCATCAGCATCCCGCTGTTCAACATCTACCTCAATGAAGCCGACGAGCAGTCGCGCCGCCTGTCCACGTCGTTGGGTGAGTGGGCGCTGGAGCTGCATCGCCCGGTGAGCGATGAAGCCATTGCACTGGCGCACTCGCTGGCCGGTAACTCCGGCACGGTGGGCTATACCGAGCTGTCGCAACTGGCCCGCCTGCTGGAGCACGCCTTGATGCGCTCGCAATCACTGGGTGGTGGCGAGACCGAGGCCGTGGCCCTGTTCAACGAGGCGGCCGAAGAAATCCGCCGCCTGTTGCATCAGTTCGCCGCTGGTTTCCTCAAGACCCCTTCTGATGAATTGATGCGCCGCCTGGAGTGGTACGACCACGATGCTTCGCGTCGCATCGAGGCTCGCAGCCTCGTGAGCGATCTGGACGAAGAGTCCGGCCGTGATGATCATGCCGATCCCTTCGCACAAGATGCTGAAACCATCGTGCTGAGTGACTCGAAGCTGGGCGATCTACCGGTTGAAGAGTCGCGCCCGCATTTGCGGCTGGTTCACTCCGCCGAGGAGGTGGAGTCCACGCAGCCCGCACCGCTGGGTGTGGCCGAGTTCCGGGAGTTGACGCCCTTGTCGCCAGACTCCGATCCGCTGCAGTCTGGTGCCTCCACAGCGCAAGCCTTGACCGGCGCGGGCCCCGTGCATTGGGACGACGAGTCCGACATCGATGCGCAGGACAACGTCGATCCTGATCTGTTCCCGATCTTCGAAGAAGAAGCGCAGGAGTTGCTGCCTCAACTGTCCAGTCAGACCCGTCAGTGGCTGGAGATGCCGGATCACCCCGCCGCTGCGGCTGCCTGCATGCGCACGCTGCACACCTTCAAGGGTGGCGCACGTCTGGCCGGTGCCATGCGTCTGGGTGAACTGGCGCACCGCATGGAATCGACGATCGAGCGCCTGCTGGCGTCCGATCAAATCACGCACGCCGACATCGCCCCGCTGGAAGGTCGCGTCGACCGTCTGGTCGAGGTGTTCGAAGCCCTGCGTGCGAACGATGCGCAAAGCTATGACGAGCAGGTCAACCGCGAACTGCCGCCCGCCGAGCCTGTGGTTGTGGTGCCGGAACGTGTGGATGTTGCCACGCCGATCATCGAACCCATGGCGCCGCTCGAGCAGCTTGTGCCCGCCGATGAAGCCAGCACGTCTGACGCGATGCCTGCTGTGGTGTCGCCCATCACCGCTCGCCAGCAAACCGAAGTCAAGCTCGCGCCGATCGACTGGGGCACCTTGCCTCGGGCGGCGCAGGGCCCGACGGCCCGTCTGGATCGCGAACATGCCCACGCGCCATCCCAGGCCGTGGTCCGCGTGCGTCCGCAGTTGCTCGATCGTCTGGTCAACCACGCGGGCGAGGTCAGTATCACGCGCACCCGTCTGCAATCGCAGGTAGGCCAGATCCGTGGCTCCCTGACCGACCTGACGGACAACCTGGAGCGTCTGCGCCAGCAACTGCGCGACATCGAACTGCAAGCCGAAACCCAGCTCAGCACCCGCATGGAAGCGGCCCGTGCGCAAAGCCAGAACTTCGACCCGCTGGAGTTCGACCGCTACACGCGCTTCCAGGAACTCACCCGCATGATGGCCGAGTCGGTGAACGACGTGGCCACGGTGCAGCGAACCCTTCAGCGCAATCTGGAAACGGCGGAAGACCAACTGGCGGCCCAGGCGCGCCTGACCCGCGACCTGCAGGACGATCTGCTGCGTACCCGCATGGTGGAGTTCGACGGTCTGTCTGATCGCCTCTACCGCGTGGTCCGCCAGGCTGCCAAGGAAACCGGCAAGCAGGTCCGTCTGGACATCGTCGGCGGTTCCACTGAAATCGACCGAGGCGTGCTGGAGCGGATGACGGGCTCGTTCGAGCACTTGCTGCGCAACTGCATCACCCACGGTATCGAAGACGCGGCGGCGCGAACCGCTGCCGGCAAGGACGCCGCAGGCCAGGTCATCGTGGCCCTGCGCCATGAAGGCAACGAAGTGGCCATCGAGTTCCGTGACGATGGCGCCGGCCTGAACCTGGAGCGCATCCGCAAGCGCGCCGTGGCCATGGGCCTGCTCTTGCCGGACGACACGCCCAGCGAAGCTGAACTGTCGCAGCTGATCTTCACGTCCGGCTTCTCGACGGCCGAGTCGGTCACCGAGCTGGCAGGTCGTGGCATCGGCATGGACGTGGTTCGCTCCGAAGTGAACGCCATGGGCGGGCGCATCGAGACGGCCACCACGGCCGGCAAGGGCACCAGCTTCACGCTGATCCTGCCCCTGACCACCGCCGTCACCAAGGTGGTGATGCTGCGCTGCGGCGCCATCAACATCGCTGTGCCAACCCACCTGATCGAGATGGTGCGTCGTGCGCGTCCGCAGGAAGTGGAACTCGCCTACAAGCAAGGTTCCTACGGTTTTGCCGATCTGGTGTTGCCGTTCTACTGGCTGGGCTCGCTGCTGGACTTCAGCCCGCGCGGCATGGAAGGCGGGCGCAGCCTGCCTATCGTGATCGTGCGCTCGGCTCAGCAACGTATCGCGCTGCACGTGGACGAAGTCTTGGGCAACCAGGAAGTCGTCGTCAAGAACCTGGGGCCACAACTGGCGCGCCTGCCTGGCTTGGCCGGGATGACGCTGCTGGCATCGGGTGCCGTGTCGCTGATCTACAACCCGGTGGCGCTGGCCACGGTGTACGGTGATCGTGCTCAGGCTCAGACTGCGCAGGCTTTGTCTGCTGCAGGCGCCGACCTTGACGGCTGGTTGCAAGCCAACAGCAAACAAACCGCGAAGACCGTGACGGAGTCCACGGAAGCTCAGACACCCCTGGTGCTGGTAGTTGACGACTCTTTGACCGTGCGCAAAGTGACCCAGCGTTTGCTAGCTCGTGAAGGTTATCGCGTGATGCTCGCAAAAGATGGGTTGGAAGCCCTCGAATTGCTGGCACAGGAACGCCCTGCAGTGATACTGTCGGATATTGAAATGCCCCGCATGGATGGTTTCGACCTGGTTCGCAACATCCGCGCGGATCAGAAACTATCCGATCTGCCCGTCATCATGATCACCTCACGTATTGCTCAGAAGCATCGTGACTATGCGACCGAACTGGGTGTGAACCACTACCTGGGCAAGCCGTATGGTGAAGAGGAGTTGCTGGCCCTGGTTGGCCGGTATGCTGCTCTCAATGAGGTGACGGCCTGATCTCCTGCAGTACCAACTTGTTGGCCAAAACCGCTCCACCTCCATCCAACCACGCGACCGCTCAGCCGGTCGTGGAGGATGCCATTTCCCACCTGGCAGCCCTGACTGCGCAGCGGGACAGGGAGATGCTGGATGTCTCACTGGCGCAAGGGGTGCTGGAGTTGCTGTCAGTGACCAGCGTGGGCGTGTACCGCCTGGTTGGTCGTGACGAAGAGCCTCGTCACTGGTTGTGCAGCGGCCTGGCTCGACGCGGGCAATTGACGGTCAGCGATCCGCCGTGGGTGGACCTGGAATCCCTGCCACCGCTGGAGGCCTACCCGATGCGCGCTTCCGTGCTCGATTCGCGCATGCTGGAGCAGGCCGAGTTGAGCGAAGATGTGTCCGAGCCTGCTCTGCGCCATGTCACTGTGCTGCCTTTGCTGGTCGAAGTTGGCCTGCCCGGCGTGCTGGAGGTCTGGTCTGAAAAGCCCTTGTCGCTTCAGGCGCTGCGCCCGATTCAAACCTTGCTCAAGGTATTTGGCAACTTCCAGAATTTGCTGGAATCGAGTCAGCGCGATGCCTTGACAGGCTTGCTCAATCGCCAGACTTTCGATGCCACCTTCCTGAAGGCTTCCATGCCCGTCAATACCGATACCTATCAGGTGCCGGCGGGTGAGCGGCGCGCTGTGCCTGCCACGGGCTACTGGCTGGGGGTGGTGGACATCGACCACTTCAAGAAGGTCAACGATGGTTTTGGCCACCTGATCGGCGACGAAGTGCTCGTGCTGGTGGCGCGCATCATGCGCCAGTCGTTCAGGCACTATGATCGCCTGTACCGCTTCGGTGGTGAAGAGTTCGTGATCCTGCTGCGTGGCGGCACCGAAGCGGATGCGCAGGGTGCATTCGAGCGATTCCGCAAGAACGTCGAGTCCTACCCCTTCCCGCAGATCAACCGGGTGACCGTGAGCATCGGTTTCACGGAGATCCAGCACAAGGACACGCCCAATGTGGCCTTCTCTCGTGCGGATCAAGGCGTGTACCAGGCCAAAGACATGGGCCGCAACATGGTGCTGTGCTACGAAGCCCTGGTGCACGCAGGGATGATCGCATCCGAAGACACCCACGTGGGCGACGTCGAACTGTTCTGAGCGCAGGTGTCTTGGCCTAGCCTGCCTTGGTTTTCCGTGTCGTTTTGACGGCTGTCTTGCGCGGCGCCTTCTTGCGTGCCAGCTTCTGGATGTCCTTGTCCGTCACGGTCTTGACCACGGCGTAGCGATCCAGTGTTTCCTGGCGGGCCACGTCGTGCATCACGATGGGTTGAGGGTAGTCGCGCCCGATCACCACGTCTTCCGCGCAGGCCAGATCTGCAGGGCGGGCCAACCACGGCGCGTGCAGCGCCTGATCGGGCAGGGCGGCCAGTTCGGGCACATAGCGGCGGATGAACTTGCCCTGTGGGTCGAACTTCTCGCTCTGGTTGATCGGATTGAAGATGCGAAACCACGGTTGGGCGTCGCAGCCGCTGGAGGCCGCCCACTGCCATCCGCCGTTGTTGGCAGCCAGATCGAAGTCCAGCAGTTTCTCGGCGAAATAAGCCTCACCACGGCGCCAGTCGATGCCCAGGTCCTTGATCAGGAAACTGGCCACCACCATGCGCAGGCGGTTGTGCATGTAGCCGGTCTGGTTGAGCTGGCGCATGGCCGCGTCCACCAGCGGGTAGCCCGTGCGGCCTTCGCACCAGGCTTGAAAGTGCGCCTCGGCCTTGGCGCCGTGCGCCCACTTGATCAGATCGTATTCGCGCTTGTAGGCCTGGCCCACCACATGCGGGTGGTGAAAGAGGATCTGGTGATAGAAATCGCGCCAGATCAGCTCGGACAGCCAGGTCTGTGCCCCCGTGGAGCCTGCCTTGGCACGGTCCCAGGCCAGGCCGGCCAACTGGCGGATCGACACGGTGCCAAAGCGCAGGTGGGTGGACAGGTAGCTGGGCCCTTTGACGCCAGGGAAGTTGCGCGTTTCGTCGTAACGGTCGATGCGGTGCAGGAAATCGTCCAGCAGCGCCTGGGCGCCACTCATCCCGGCAGGCACCTTCAGCGAACCGACCTCCTCGAAGCCCAAGGCCTTCAGTGTGGGCACCCGGGCTTGACCGATGGGTTGTACTTTGGCTGGAATAGGCGCCAGTTGCGAGCTGAAGCGTTCAATGGGGTAGGGTTTGACGTAAAAAGGATCAATCTTCTTGAGCCAGGCATTCTTGTAAGGCGTGAATACGCCATAGGGTGAGTCGTTGCCGGTGAGCACCTCGTTGCGCTCGAAGATCACGTGATCCTTGGAGGTGAACAGGGCCACGCCGATGTCGCTCAGCGGGCCACGCACGTGGGCATCGCGCTCCAGGGCAGCAGGCTCGTCATCGTGGTTGGCGTACACGGCCTGCACACCAAGTTGCGCAGCCAGCTTGGGGATTTCGACCTTGGCAGCGCCGTGGCGCACGATCAGCCCGGCGGTGGCGCCGCTGGAGGCCGACGACGTGAGTTGCGCCAGCGGGTGCTGTTGCCCCAGGGCTTCCAACGCTTGATCCAGCTCGATCACGCTGCGGTGGATGAAGTCCACCCGCCGGTCAAAACGGGGCAATTCGTCCAGGATGTCCGTGTCGAACACGAAGGCGCACCAGACCTTGCGGGCATTTTTCAGAGCGTGATAAAGCGCCGCGTGATCCGTGCTGCGCAGATCGCGTCGAAACCAGACGAGGGCGGAATCGAATGTCTGTGTCATGTCGGCAGTATCACTTCGTCAGCAAGCACGGGTTGTTGGTAGGTAAATGCGGGAATCTGCATGAATGCGCGGGGCCGGGGCGTCTAAAATCGCGGGATGTCTACAGGCGCGCCCACTCCCATCAATCTGACCAACCAGTTCCTCATCGCCATGCCGGGGATGAAAGACGGCAATTTTGCCGGCACGGTGGTCTATATGTGCGAGCACAACGACAAAGGCGCGCTCGGCCTGGTCATCAACAAGCCGATCGACATCGATCTGCGCAAGCTGTTCGAGAAGGTCGACCTGAGCCTGGAGCGCCCGGATCTGGCCAGCAGGCCGGTGTTTTTCGGTGGACCGGTTCAGACCGAGCGTGGTTTCGTGCTGCATGAAAGCCTGGATGCCGAAGGTGGCCATTACAACTCCACCTTGAAGATCACCGAGGGCCTGGAGATGACCACTTCCCGCGACGTGCTGGAGGCGCTCTCCAATGGCGCCGGCCCGCGCAGGGTGTTCATCACCCTGGGCTATTCGGGCTGGAGCGCCGGGCAGCTGGAAGAAGAACTCGGTCGCAACGGGTGGCTCAATGTAGACGCCGAGCCCGAGATCATCTTCAACACGCCGGTGGAACAACGCTATGACAAGGCTTTGTCTCTGCTTGGCATCGACCGCAACTTCCTGATGGGCGAGGCCGGGCACGCATGAGCGGCCCCGTCCTGACTTATCTCGCCTTTGACTACGGTCTCAAGCGAGTGGGCGTCGCCACGGGCAACAGCCTCACGCGCCAGGCCCAGCCGCTGCGCACGATCGCGGCCGAGGGCAAGCCCCGTTTCGAGCAGATCGGCCAGTTGATCGCCGAGTGGCGCCCGGACGCCCTGGTCATCGGCGTGCCCTTCCACCCCGACGGCGCGGAGCACGACAATACGGTGCGGGCGCGCAAGTTCGGTGGCCAGTTGCGCGGGCGATTCCACCTGCCTGTGCACGAGGTGGACGAGCGCTACTCGACCACCGAAGCCATCGCCATGGGCGCGCGTGACCTGGATGCGGCCTCGGCTGCCATCTTGCTGCAACAATATTTCAACGATCATCCCGAGCCATCCGAAAGCTGAGAGGCCCCCGTGAGCAATCCGTCCCCCGCGCAGAACCACACCCTGCACCTCGATGCCGAGGCCTTGTACGACAGCCTGCTGGTGGCCATCCGCCGCATCGTCACACCTGAGACCACGTTGGTCGGCGTCTGGTCGGGCGGCGCCTGGCTGGCCGAGCGCCTCAACACGGATCTGGGCCTGAAGACGCCGCACGGTGTGATCTCGTCGGCCCTGCATCGCGACGACTACAGCTCGCGCGGCATGAGCGCCACCAAGGACGCCACCCACCTGCCGTTCGAGGTGGAAGGCCGCCACATCCTGCTGATCGACGATGTGCTCTACACCGGCCGCACCACGCGCGCCGTCATCAACGAACTGTTCGACTTCGGCCGCCCCGCCAGCGTGACCCTGGCCGTGCTGGTGGACCGTGGTGGCCGCCAGTTGCCGATCGAGCCTGCCTTGTCTGCCGCCCGCATCACGTTGCCAGCCAACGAGCGCGTCTCGCTGGACCGCACGCCCGAAGGCCGTTTCCAATTTCATTTCGAGAGGGTTTGATGTACAAGAACAACCCCCAGCTCAACAAGCATGGCGAGCTGATCCACCTGCTGTCCACCGAAGGGCTGCCCAAGGCCAACATCCACCAGATCCTGGATACGGCCGAGCAGTTCCTGAGCGTCAACGAGCGTGAGGTCAAGAAGGTGCCCTTGCTGCGTGGCAAGAGCGTGTTCAACCTGTTCTTCGAGAACAGCACCCGCACCCGCACCACCTTCGAGATCGCCGCCAAGCGCCTGAGCGCCGACGTGATCAACCTGGATATCGCGCGTTCATCGGCCTCCAAAGGTGAAAGCCTGCTGGACACCATCGCCAACCTGAGCGCGATGCAGGCCGACATGTTCATCGTGCGCCACTCCGAATCCGGCGCGCCTTACCTGATCGCGCAGCACGTGGCCCCGCATGTGCACGTGGTCAACGCCGGTGACGGACGCCACGCGCACCCCACGCAGGCCTTGCTGGACATGTACACGATCCGGCACTTCAAGAAGGACTTCAGCAACCTGACCGTGGCCATCGTGGGCGACATCGTGCACTCGCGCGTGGCCCGCTCCAACATCCACGCGCTGACCACCTTGGGCGTGCCCGAAGTGCGTGTGGTGGGCCCGCGCACCCTGGTGCCCGGCGACCTGCGTGAGATGGGCGTGCGCGTGTGCCACAGCATGGAAGAGGGCATCCGCGGCGCGGACGTCATCATCATGCTGCGCCTGCAAAACGAGCGCATGTCCGGCGGCATGCTGCCCAGCGCCGGCGAGTTCTTCAAGGAGTTCGGCCTGACCGAATCCAAGCTGGCCCTGGCCAAGCCCGATGCCATCGTGATGCACCCGGGCCCGATCAACCGAGGCGTCGAGATCGACTCGGCGGTGGCCGATGGCAAGCAAAGCGTGATCCTGCCCCAGGTGACCTTCGGTATCGCGGTCCGCATGGCCGTCATGTCCATCATCGCTGGCAACGAGGCTTGAACAAACCATGAAGATCCTCATCAAGAACGGCCGCCTGGTCGACCCCGCTTCCGGCCTGGATCAAGTCGGTGACCTGGCCATCACATCCGGGCGCATCAGCGCCATCGGCAACGTCAACAGCGACTTCGCCCCTGACCGCGTCATCGATGCCTCCAACATGATCGTGGCCCCTGGTCTGGTGGACCTGGCGGCGCGCCTCAAGGAGCCTGGCCACGAACACGAAGGCATGCTGGAGTCCGAACTGGCTGCCGCTGCGGCCGGTGGCGTGACCAGCGTGGTCTGCCTGCCCGACACTGACCCGACGCTGGACGAGCCCGGCCTGGTGGAGATGCTCAAGCTGCGTGCTCGCAAGCTCAGCCGCTGCCGCCTGTTCCCGCTGGGCGCGCTGACACGAGGCCTTAAGGGCGAGACGCTCACCGAGATGGCCGAGCTGCATGAAGCCGGCTGCGTGGGTTACTCGCAAGCTGAAGTGCCCATCAAGGACACGCAGGTGCTGCAACGCGCGCTGCAATATGCCTCGACCTTCGGCTACACCGTCTGGCTGCGCCCACTGGATGCCTGGCTGGGCAAGGGTGTGGCCGCCAGCGGCTCCGTGGCCACGCGCCTGGGGCTGTCCGGCGTGCCGGTTGCCGCTGAAACCATTGCGCTCAACACCATCATCGAACTGGTGCGCGCTACCGGTGCCCGCGTGCACCTGTGCCGCATCTCCAGTGCGCAAGGTGTCGAGCTGATCCGTCAGGCCAAGGCCCAGGGCCTGCCCATCACGGCGGACGTGAGCATCAACTCCCTGCTGCTGACCGATGTCGACATCGGTTACTTCAACTCCGCCATGCGCCTGACGCCGCCACTGCGCCAGGGCCGCGATCGTGATGCGCTCCAGGCCGGCCTGCTCGACGGCACGCTGGACGCACTGGTGTCCGACCACACGCCGGTGGACGAAGACGAAAAGACCTTGCCTTTCGGTGAGGCCGAACCTGGTGCCACCGGGCTGGAGTTGTTGCTGAGCCTGGCCCTCAAGTGGTCCGGCGCCGATCAAGGTGACAAGCCGGCGCCTGACAAGCTGCGCCGCGCGCTGTCGGTCGTCACGCAAGGCCCCGTGAAGGTGTTGGGTGATGCCTTGGGCTCGCTGTCGTCCAGCGCAGGCCGTCTGGTGGCCGGTGGTGTGGCCGACGTGGTGGTGTTCGACCCCGCAGCCCGCTGGATCGTCGAGCCTTCCGCACTGGTCAGCCAGGGCAAGCACACACCCTTTGCCTTCAGCTCGACCGGGTTCGAGCTGGTGGGGCGCGTGCAACTGACCCTGGTGGCAGGGCAGGTGGCCCACGAGGCAGAGCCCCAAAGCGCTGCTGCATGAGCGCGGCCCTGGGGGAGCGCTCGCCTGGCCCTTCCGGGCTGGGTTTGATCGTTGCCGTGCCGCTGGCATCGTGGCGCCTGCTGCGCGTGCTGCTGCACGTGCTGGTGGGCTATGTGCGCTCCTATGTGATCTGGCCCGGGCTGGACGAACAGGGCTGGCATGAGGAGACCAGCAACTGGTCCCGCCAGTTGTTGTGCATCCTGGGCATCCGCCTGGAGGTGCAAGGCCAGGCACGGCCGGGCGCCAAGCTGGTGGTGGCCAACCACGTGTCCTGGCTGGATATCGTGGCCATCAATTCTGTGGTGCCGTCGCGCTTTGTTTCCAAGGCCGAAGTGGCGAAATGGCCCTTGATTGGTCGCATGGTGACGACGGCCGGCACGCTGTACCTGGTCCGCGAGCGCCGGCGGGATGCCATGCGCGTGCTGGGTCTGATGTCCCAGGCGATGAGGGAAGGGCACACCGTGGCCGTATTCCCCGAAGGCACCACGGGTGATGGGCACGAGGTGATGCATTTCCACGCCAACCTGTTACAGGCTGCCATCGATGCACCGGCCCCCGTGCAACCGCTTGTGTTGCGTTATAGCGACCCTCAGCACGCTGTCAGCCCGATCGCGGCCTATGTGGGCGACACCACACTGATGCAATCCTTGTGGTGGATCGTCACCGCCAGGGGGCTGTGCGTGCATGCCCGGATCCTGCCATTGCAGGCCGTCACCCACGCAGACAGGCGCGCTTTGGCCGAGTTGTTACAGGCCCAGGTGGCTGAATCTCTGAAGGCTTTGAATCACTAATTCGTGCAATAGTGAAAAATTGCACGTTGCGATACACCTTATTCAGGGGATAGGTGTCAAGTGGTAACACTACTCTGACGACAACCGCCAAGCCCTTAGGCAAAGTGGTCGCGCATTCGGACATACAGCCGATACCAAAAGCATCAGGTGGATCAGTCCGAATTGGCGTCCCGTCAACCCTGTTGAGGAGTCCCTCCTATGTCAGAGAAAAAACTTCGGCGCCTACCATTGGCGGCCGCAGCTTTGGTCGCCTGTATGAGCGCCCAGGCTGACTACCAGTCGCCTGATGGCAACTTCCGATTGTCTGGTTTTGGTACCTTGGGTGTTGCGCGCAGCAGCACCAACGAGGTTGGCTTTAACTACCTTGGTCAAGGTGGCGGTGCGGGCACCACGCCCAACCCCAATCCGGATAGCAAGCTCGCTGTACAGGGAACATATAAGGTTACACCTGCGGTTTCGTTCACGACGCAGATCATGACGAAATACGATGCGTTCGGGAGTTACGAGCCAAAGGTTGATTGGGCCTTTGCCAAGTGGCAAGCCTTGCCTGCCTTGACGCTCCGCGGTGGTCGCATGGGGGGGCCATTTTTCATGATCTCGGATTTCCGTGACGTGGGCTACGCGAACACGGCGATCCGACCTGCACTAGACGTCTATGCTCAGGTCCCTGTGAGTCAGTTCGAGGGCGCTGATGCAACTTATCAGACGAACCTGGGCTCGGCAACGCTCAATGCGACGGTTTACGCGGGTGACTCCAAGGCCGACTATGCCTCAGCACGGAAGAAGCAAGGTCAGCCTCTGGCTCCCTCTGAATTTACTCTCAGTGGCTTGCATGGCCTCAACCTGTCAGCCGAACTCGACAACGGTTTGACATTCCGCGTGGGCAAGAGCAAAGGCAAAGTCACGGTCCAGTCTCCCAGCATGGACCAGTTGGTTGCCGCAACAGGACCTGGCGGGCCATTGGCGGCGATACCGGGCTTGGCTGCTCAGGTCAATCAATCTGTCGTTGTGCAAGACAATGGAATTTCCTTCACGGGCTTTGGTGTTGCGTACGATCAAGACAACTGGGTGATCAGTGCGGAGTACACCAAGCGTCGTTCTGAGAAGTTCATCTCTAGCACAACGGGCTGGTATGGCAATGTAGGTTACCGAGTTGGAAAGTTCACGCCATTCGTTGGTTTATCTCGTCTGTCCGTGGATCGGATTACCGGTAATGCTGTGACGGCACCGTACTCTGCAGCGCAACTTGCGGCGTTGGCGGCGGGCTTGCCTGGCACGCTTGCCCAATACACGGGTGCGTTGACCGCGAACGGGGGGGCGGCTCAGGTCAGCACTGGGGTTCAAGCGCTCTTGGATACGCAAAAGCTCGCCCAGCGGACCACGACTCTCGGGTTTAGATGGGATGCCGCCGCGAACGTTGACGTGAAAGTCCAGTGGGACCATGTCACCAAGCCCGCAGGTTCCTACGGTTTGTTCTTCACTGAAGATCCGTATGACAGCAAAGCGACCACCTTCCGAGATAGTTCACGCAGGGTCAATATTTTGTCCCTTGCTGTGGACGTTGTGTTCTGAACGGAAGGGAGCATCACATGAAACTCAAGCACACCCTTCAAGCCGCCGCCGCAGTTGCACTTCTGACCCTGGCTCAAGCAGCCAGCGCGCAGGTCGCTGTGATCGTCAACCCCAAGAGCTCGCTGGCCTCGATGACGCCACAGGAGGCCGCTGCCATCTTCCTGGGTAAAACGTCGACCTTGCCGACTGGCCAGACTGCGGTTCCCGCAGACTTGCCTGAATCCGCCACGGCACGCGACATGTTCTACAGCAAGGCTGCAGGCAAATCGTCCGCACAGGTGAAAGCCACTTGGGCGCGTCTGACCTTCTCTGGTAAGGCCACGCCTCCCAAGGAAGTGCCGACTGCCGCTGACGTGAAGAAGCACGTGGCCTCCAACGTGGATGCCATCGGCTACATCGAAAAGTCTGCAGTGGATAGCACGGTCAAAGTTGTTCTGACCGTGGAATAAGTCTCTCCAGGCAAGGGTTGTCACGCGATCACTCGTGTGGCAACCCTTTATTGTTTCTGGACAAAGACAAATTCCTGGGGACCTCTACAATCTCGCGTCCCGTTGAAAGGTCCCTGATGTTTTCTTCCGAGTTTTTCGGGTCGCTGCATGATGCACTCGTGCAATGGGCGATCCAAGGTCTGACAGACGCCAGCTGGTGGCAAATTATTGCCTATACCCTGGTTCTGACGCATATCACCATTGCATCTGTCACGATCTTCCTTCATCGTGCTCAGGCGCACCGCGCCCTTGAGTTGCACGCCATCCCTTCTCATTTCTTCCGTTTCTGGCTGTGGCTGACCACCAGCACGGTCACCAAGCAATGGGTGTCGGTGCACCGCAAGCACCACGCCAAGTGCGAAACCGAAGAAGATCCTCACAGCCCGGTGACCCGTGGCATCAAAAAAGTGCTGTTGGAGGGCCGCGAGCTGTATCGCGACGAGTCCATGAAGGCCGAGACGCTCAAGAAGTACGGCCACGGCACGCCCGATGACTGGCTGGAGCGCAAGCTGTATACCCCGCGCAATAACTGGGGCCCCATTGCCATGCTGCTGATCGATCTGGCCCTGTTTGGCGCCATCGGCATCACCGTGTGGGCTGTTCAGATGCTGTGGATCCCCATCATGGCCGCTGGCGTGATCAACGGCATCGGTCACTTCTGGGGTTACCGCAACTTCGAAGCGCCTGACGCCTCCACCAACATCTCCCCTTGGGGCATCCTCATCGGTGGTGAAGAGTTGCACAACAACCATCACACCTATCCCACATCGGCCAAGCTGTCGGTCAAACCCTACGAGTTCGACATTGGCTGGGGTTACATCCGTGGCCTGGAACTGCTGGGTCTGGCCAAGGTTCGCAAGACGCCACCCCGTCTGCAACTGGGAGACATCAAGCCCGTGGCTGATGCCAAGACCCTGGAAGCCATCGTGGCCAACCGCTATGAACTGATGGCCCGTTACGCCAATGAGGTGCGTCTGGCTTGCTCGGTTGAAGTGGCACGCCTGAAGGCCAGCGGTCAGGTATCTGCCGCCAATCAGTTGCTGCGTGCGCGCAAATGGATGCACCGCGATGCCGACAAGCTGCCTGCCGGCATGCAGCAGGAAGTCGATCAGGCGCGTGCAGCCAATCCTCAGCTGGACAAGCTCCTGGCCATGCGTGAAGAGCTGCGTACCCTGTGGACACGCACGAACGTGTCTGCTGAGCAACTTGTGGTCGAGCTGCAGGCCTGGTGTCAGCGCGCCGAAGCCAGTGGCATCGCCGCCCTGCAGGACTTCTCTCGCAAACTGCGTGCAGCCCATGCCTGATGCTGCTTGCGCCAGCCTGGCTGGCGTGTAAGGTCAAAAGCGTGCCTCTCGATGGCACGCTTTTTTTTCGCCTATGGCGATCATTTCTCACATCGAATTGAAAAAACGCTTAGTGCAGCCTTAAGTGCTCGCTTTTCCAGCCGTAAACCTGTCCGGTATTTCGTATTCTGATTTCGCCATCCTGAATTTTTTGGTTGGTGAATATCGGGTCCGAGCGTGAGCTTGAATGATCAAGATGCTGCGCTCGACACCGGATCATTTAAAGGTTGACGGCAATGGAACAAACCATGCAGAGTCCAGTCGATACGGCTAGCAAGCAAGCCACAGGGGCCGATCCGGCCACGCATGCGCCTTCGAGCTCCAACCCGCTGCGCAAGATCATCTTCATGGTCGGCGTGGCCATCGTGGTGTTCCTGGCGGTCACCAGCTACAGCGTGCGCAAGTCCGTGCAGAGCAGCGATCAGCTGACGGCGATCAAGGACTTGTACTTCCCGGTGCTGCAACAGATCGACGCCAACATCGTCCGTCTGGACAAGATGGAAGAGTTGTTCATGCGCTCGGTGATGCTGGGCGAACATGACCCGCTCGATGAAGCTCAGGACTTCTTCCAGAAGGCGGATCAGTCCTTCGCCGAGATGGAAAAGATCTACCCTGAGCGAGCGAAGGACATCCAGGCGCTGCGCAAGGAGAACAAACAGTACGACGACATGGCCTTGAAGACGGCAGAGGACTTCCTCGCCAACAAGGTCGCGAACATGCCCGAGCAGACCAAGCGGATGAACAAGACGCTCAATGATCTGCGTGGGTCGATCAAGAAGTTCCGCGAGTCCAGCTACAACAACTTTGTCAAGACGCTGGCCCAGTCGCAGCAGACCGTCAAGCTCAACCTGTACATGGGTATTGCGTTGGGGATCATGAACTTGATCTTCATGGGCGTGCTGGTCTTCTTCATCCGCAACAACGTCGCGATGATGGCTGTGATCGCCGAGCAGAACGCTTCCCTGGAACGCCGTGTGGCCGAGCGCACATCGCAGTTGCGCCAGAAGACGCACGACATCCAGGCCATGCTGCAGAACATGCCTCAAGGTGTGCTGACCGTGCTGCCCGGTGGTGTGATTCACCCCGAGTACTCGGCCTACATGGAAACCATCTTCGAAACCAAGGACATTGCCGGCAAGAACTTCATGGAACTGGTGTTCACCAATACCAGCCTGGGTTCGAATGACCTGTCTCAGGTGGATGCGGCAGCCGGTTCCTGTATCGGCGAAGACCTGATGAACTACGAGTTCAACTCGCACCTGCTGGTGACCGAGTTCGACATCACGCTGCCCACGGGCTCCGTCAAGAGCCTGGAGCTGAGTTGGTCGCCCATTGCCGATGACAACGACGTGGTCGAGAAGCTCATGCTGTGTGTGCGCGACGTGACCGAGTTCAAGAAGCTGGCCAGCGAAGCCGGTGCGCAAAAGCGCGAACTGGACATCATTGGCGAGATCCTGGCCGTCAGCCAGGAGAAGTTCCAGGACTTCATCGAGTCGTCCTACAAGTTCGTGGCCGAGAACGAAGAGCTCATCCGCAAAACGCCCCAGAAGGATCTGGACGTGGTGGGCCTGTTGTTCCGCAACATGCACACGATCAAGGGCAACGCCCGTACCTATGGCCTGCTCAACATGACCAACGTCGTGCACGAGACCGAGCAGGAATACGACGAGCTGCGCAAGGACGAAGAAAAGGTCTGGGATCAGGATTCCCTGCTCAACCAACTGGCGCAGGTGCATGCCCTGGTCGACGACTATCACCGCATCAACGACGTCAAGCTGGGCCGCAAGGGGCCGGGCCGTCGCGGCAATGTCGAGCGCTTCCTGATGGTGGACAAGGATCAGGTCGGTCGTACGCTGGAGCTGATCAAGAACACCGGTGCCAATGACGCCGAAGCCATGCGTGCCGCGCTGGCCGATGTGGAGCGCACACTGCGCCTGATCGGGACCGAGAAGATCGATTCCGTGCTGAGCGGCATTGTCGAATCCATGCCTTCCCTGGCCAAGGAGCTGGGCAAGGAGCCGCCGAAGATCACCATTGCCGACAACGGCATCGTGGTGCGCACTCAGGCGATTGGCTTGCTCAAGAACGTGTTCACGCACTTGTTCCGCAACTCGATGGACCATGGCCTTGAAACAGGCGATGTGCGTCACGCCGCGGGCAAGAACCCGGTTGGTCATATCAAGCTGGACGTGGATTTGGCGGATGGTCAGCTCAAGCTGAAGTTGTATGACGACGGTAAGGGTCTGGCAGTGGGCCGTATCCGGCAGAAGGCCATTGACAGCGGCCTCATCCAGGCCGGCGACAACACGCCGCCCGAGACCGTGGCCAACCTGATCTTTGCCTCAGGCTTCTCGACCGCCGACAAGGTGACCGAGGTGTCCGGGCGCGGCGTGGGTATGGATGCCGTGAGAGGCTTCTTGCGCAATGAAGGTGGCGATGTGGCCATCCGCTTCACGGACGACAAGGCCGACTCCGATCAGCGATCCTTCGAGCTGCAGATCACCTTGCCAGACAAGTTCGCCGTCAAGGCCTGAGCCAGTTCTGCCCAATGAAGAAAGCCCTGCTGGTTGACGCTGGCAGGGCTTTTTTATTGACATCAAGTCAAGGTGTGAAAAGCGTGCAATTTGGACGCCTGTGCAACTTTATGACGGCTGACATCCGCCGATAAGCTCAGGTAACACTTCAGCTCTTGACATGGTTCATGTTGGGGCTGCCTGAACACCGCAAGGTTTGAACATGCTGCTCTACTCGATTCTGTTTCTGTCGGGATGCTTGATTGGCGCATTCGGTGCATGGTTTCACCATCAACGTGCGCTCAAGCTTCGAGGTGAACTTGTGTCGGCCCCCGAGGCTCGTGCGCGTGAAGAGGTCTTGCAGCGCACGGTTGAAGAACTGCGCCACGAGCTTGATCAACAGCACCATCAACTGCATAGCGAGCAGTCTGCGGCGCAGTCCGAGCTCAGCCAGTTGCGTCAATCGCTGGAACGCGAGCTCAATGAGGTGCAGGGCGTGGCCGCCGGCAGCAAGGAACAGACGCTGGTCAATTGCAATCGCCTGGCGGATTCCATCGACAAGCTGCTCACGCTGATCAAGACGTTCGAGCGTTGGCATGCCGACATGAATGTGCTGATCACGCACAACCGCGAGATGCATGATCGCAATGACGAATTCGCTGCCATCGTGCGGCAGGTGGTGATCGTGGCGCTCAATGCGTCCATTGAAGCGGCGCGTGCCGGCGAGATGGGCAAGGGCTTTGCGGTGGTGGCCAACGAGGTGCGGACCCTGGCCAATCGGGCAGAGGCCTTGTCCAACGATTACCGCAACAACCTCTACAAGAACGACCTGATCACCACGACCACCTTCCAGGACCTGCAGGCGGGCGGCAAGATGATCATTGGCGCGGTGACCGAGCTCCAGATGATCAACACCAAGACCAAGGATGCCTTGGTCGCAGAAGCCATCTGAGCACCATGATCAGCCAGCAAGCCAAAGACGCGTTCGACTTCATCGTCACCGGTGCGCTCAAGAACGCCTTGTGTGCGTCATCGGAGGGGCAGTGCGAGGTCTCCGTGATCGCTGATGCCAAAGAAGCCAAAGAGAAGAAGGTTGTCTTGCTGACGGTGTCGTCTTACACCTTCCGTGTGATGACGATGCTGTACTTCACGCTCAACAGGGAAACCAAGGCGCACTTCGCGGCCATCAACCGCTCCGAGGTCGAGGCCATGAACGAGTCCGACTACCTGGACGTGATCTGCGAGTGCGGCAACATTTTCTGTGGTGCGCTCAACCGTGAGCTGGGCAACCACTTTCCTCACCTCGGTATGTCCACGCCCAATGTGCTGGATCGCGAGTGCGTGGACTATCTGACCGAGCTGGATGCGGGCTATACGCAGCATTTCAAAATCTCGATCAATGAAAATTTCACGATGCACGCCAGTGTGTGTGTCTGTGAGTTTGCAGATATCGACTTTAAGGTCGATATGACTCAGACCGAAGAGAGTAACGGCGAGCTGGAACTCTTCTAGTCGTCAACATCCATCCCAGAAGGATTAGGACCATGGTTGAAAAAGCAGAACTGGTCAGCAAAGTGCTTGTACTGGAAGACTCGCAGGAAGCGGCTGCCAGGATCAAGGCATTTTGCGATGCCAACAATCTGGTGGGTGTGAAGGCCCAGGCAGAAAACGTCATGGGCGTGCTCAAGTCCAATGTGGATCTGGGGGCGATCTTTTTGAGCGAAGACTACGGTGGCGGCACGGCCGACGGCGGCATCAGCCTGGCACGTGAAATTCACGAAGTGCGCCCTGAGCTGCCGATCTTCTTGCGTCGCGAGGTGGCCGACGATCTGGACTCCTTGAGCGAGTCTGATCGCCCTTTGTTCAGTCAGGGCTACAGCATCGGCAACATCGACAGGTTGGGTCCTGTCATCAACGAGACGATTTTCAGCCTGGTGTATCCCAACGCCCTGGTGCGCGGTATCACCGAGATCACCAAAGCGGCTTTGGAAAGCCAGTTCAAGGATGTGGATGTCGGTAGTGAGGCGCCCTACATCGTGCGCGACCGGATCATCTACGGCGAGTTGTTCACCTTGATCCCGCTGGAAAGCAACTGGTGCCGCGGCTACATGATGCTGCAGACCGAAGAGCAGCCGCTGGTGAAGTTCGTGGAGTCGGAGAAGACGCACATCTCCACCGAGTTCGTCAACTTCCGTGACATCAACCACGTGCTGGGCGAAGTCACCAACCTGGTGTGGGGTTCGTTCAAGAACCGCTTCATCTCGTATGAGCCGCTGGAAGGCCGCTCATCGCAGGTGCCCATCATGGTGAACCACCTGCACCGCTACATCTCCTTCGGTTCGGAGGATCCGCAACTGTGTTTCAAGTACACGCTGTCGGACAAGAGTGGCAATGGTCCCAACCTGGTTCTGTATCAACGTTTCGTGTTCAACCTGAGCTGGTCGCCAGACAAGTTCAAGGAAAACGAAGCGCTGGTCGAAGATCTGTTTGATTCGGGTGAGCTGGAGCTCTTCTGATTATTTTCTCAATGAGGTGAACAAACATGGCACAAGTTCTTGTGGTTGATGACTCCGCTACCGTCCGCAATGAAGTCGGTGATTTTCTGAAGAAGGCCGGTCTGGACGTGATCACGGCCGTGGACGGTCGTGATGGCCTGGCCAAGCTCAAGGGCGACCCCCGCGTGAAGCTGGTGGTCAGCGATGTCAACATGCCCAATATGGATGGCCTGACCATGGCCGAGAAGATCCGTGGCGAGCTGGGTAATGCCACCGTCAACATCATCATGCTGACCACGGAAAACACGCCCATCATGAAAGAGCGCGGCAAGGCTGCCGGCATCAAGGGCTGGATCGTCAAGCCTTTCAAAGGTGACGCCGTCATCGCCACCTTCAAGAAGCTGGCCGAGTAAGGGCTGCGGCCGCGTGTCGGCAACAAAAAACCCGCCGGGCTTGCGCTGGGCGGGTTTTTTTGCATGCAAGCCTGAACTTGCAGGGCGTGCGCTGAATTACTTCAGCTTCACTTCCTTGTAGGCAACGTGCTTGCGTGCCTTGGGATCGAACTTCATGAATTCCAGCTTTTCAGGCGTGGTCTTCTTGTTCTTGCTGGTGGTGTAGAAGTGGCCGGTACCCGCAGTGGATTCCAGCTTGATCTTTTCGCGTCCGCCTTTTGCAGCCATGATCGTGTCTCCTGATTACAGTTCGCCGCGGGCACGCAGGTCAACCAGGACCTGATCGATGCCCACTTTGTCGATCAGACGCAGAGCGGCGGTGCTGATGCGCAGACGCACCCAGCGGTTTTCGCTCTCGACCCAGAAACGACGGTACTGCAGGTTAGGCAGGAAACGACGCTTGGTCTTGTTGTTGGCGTGAGAAACATTGTTTCCCACCATCGGGCCCTTGCCCGTGACTTGACAGACGCGTGCCATGACGCTTCTCCGTTCACATTAAAAGCGCTTGAAAGCGCTGGTGTTGCGGTCTCGGTGCTCAGAGCAGGGCTTTGTTGGCCCTGGTAAGCGCCCTTCCGGAAGCTTCAAACCCTCACACGCTTCGGTTTGATCTAGCTGACCAACCTGGCAAGGGCTACCCACTCCGGGACGAATTTCGGCAAAACCGAGATTATAGCCAGATTCTTTGCACTTGGCAAAGTCCTGGCCAGTTTTGCTTGACGGAGGGCTTACTTGTCGAGGAAGCGCTGGGCATCCAGGGCCGCCATGCAGCCGGTGCCGGCGCTCGTGATGGCCTGGCGGTAGACGTGATCCTGCACGTCGCCAGCGGCAAAAACGCCCGGCACGCTGGTCTGGGTGGCGAAACCTTCGCTGCCGCCCTTGGTCAGGATGTAGCCGTCCTTCATCTCCAGTTGGCCCTTGAAGATGTCGGTATTGGGCTGGTGACCGATGGCGATGAAGCAGCCCTGGAGCTTGATCTCCGTGGTCGAGCCATCGTTGACGTTCTTGACGCGCACGCCGGTCACGCCGGACTGGTCGCCCAGGACTTCGTCCAGCGTGTTGAACAGGTGCAGTTCGATCTTGCCGGCGGCCACTTTTTCATGAACCTTGTCGATCATGATGGGCTCGGCGCGGAACTTGTCGCGGCGGTGGATCAGGTGCACCTTGCTGGCGATGTTCGACAGGTAGAGCGCTTCTTCCACAGCGGTATTGCCGCCGCCAACCACGCAGACCACCTGGTCGCGGTAGAAAAAGCCGTCGCAGGTGGCGCAACCACTCACGCCGCGGCCCATGAAGGCTTCTTCGGAGGGCAGGCCCAGGTACTTGGCCGAGGCGCCGGTGGCGATGATCAGTGAATCGGTCGTGTAGGTGCCGGCATCGCCCTTGAGCGTGAAGGGGCGCTTGGACAAGTCCACTTCATTGATGTGGTCGAACACCATATTGGCGTTGAAGCGTTCAGCATGTTGCTGAAAGCGCTGCATCAGGTCCGGGCCCTGCACACCGTGCACGTCAGCGGGCCAGTTGTCCACTTCGGTGGTGGTCATCAGCTGACCGCCCTGGGCCATGCCGGTCACCAGGGTGGGCTTGAGGTTGGCGCGAGCTGCATAAATGGCGGCCGTGTAGCCGGCGGGGCCCGAGCCCAGGATCAGGACGTTGCTGTGTTGTTCGGCGCTCATGGCGGTTTTTCTCTCGGTGAAGTCGTAGGTCGAAGCTTAGCCGGTTCGGAACTGTGCGGTCTTCACGGCGCTCTTTTGCCCTTGGGGCGAGAGTGTCGCTGCATAAAGTGCTCAATATTTCCGAACCACTGCCGAAAATTGTAGAGACAGGTTGTTTGTCACACCACGCACAGGTGAAAAGTCTCACCTGAAATTCAAATTTTCTTGACAGGCCCATCCCGTCTGAACATAGAGGAGCTGCCATGGCCATGTTGTCCAATCTCGATCTGATCCGCCGCGTACCGCTGTTTTCGATGCTGACCCAGGCGCAAGCCGAGTCCATCGCCGAAGGCGTGGTCAAGCGTCGTTATCGCCGAGGCGAGTTGATCGTCGAGCGTGGTCGCAAGACCAATTCCCTGTTCATTCTGCTGACGGGCCGTGCCCGTGTGGTGGCCTCGGACGAGCGCGGTCGCGAAGTCATCCTGGCCGTGCTGGAAGCCGGCGACTACCTGGGTGAAATGAGCCTGATCGACAACGAACCCCATTCCGCCACCGTCCGTGCCGAAGTGCAGACCGATGTGCTGGTGCTGGGTCGTGCCGAATTTGCCCGCTGCCTGCCTGAAAATTCTTCGCTGTCCTACGCCATCCTGCGTGGCCTGGTGCAGCGCCTGCGCAATGCCGACCGCCAGATCGAATCCCTGGCCCTGCTGGACGTGTATGGCCGCGTGGCCCGCGCCCTGCTGGACATGGCCGACGAAGACGCCGGCGAGAAGGTCATCCGCGGCAAGGTGTCGCGCCAGGATCTGGCCAAGCACGTGGGTGCCTCGCGCGAGATGGTGTCGCGCGTGATGAAGGACCTGGAAGAGCGTGGCCTGATCGAGACGCAAGATACCGGCAGTGTGGTGCTCAAAGATCGCCTGGCCGCCACCGCCTGATTGCCCCCGCAGTTTCTCTATGTAAACGCCTCTCGCGGCTCTCGCGAGGGGCGTTTTTCATGGGCGAAATTCCCCCACAATGCGTGGCATGACATTTCCCCTGGGTTCTCTCCGTTCTGAGGGCGCTGCGCCTGGCAAGGGCAGCGATCGTGGTCGGGCCGATTCGGCTCCTGGCGTGCGCGTGAGTGGTCGCTTGCACCGTGTGCCCGCGGCACCCGTGGTCGAGCAGGCCGAGCCGCTCGAGAACACCTTGCGTTTCCAGGCTGGCCTCCTGCTGGGCGGCGTGTTCTGGCTGCTGGCGCTGTTGTCCATGCTCAGCCACAACCGGCTGGATCCCGCTTTCACCACCTCCGGGCAGCACCTGGAGCCCAGCAATTGGGTCGGGCATGCAGGTGCCTATGGCTCGGATCTGGCGCAATTCCTCTTCGGGCAATCGGCCTGGTGGCTGTTGCTCGTGGGCGCCCGCATCCTGCTGGGCGGGCTGGCGCGCTGGTTGCGCCGTGATTCGGCCGTCAGCGTGACGGTGGGCGCCAACCCGGCGCCTTTCGACCATGGCCATGAATTCGCACCCTGGCGTTTGTGGCTGGGCGTGATCCTGCTGATGTCGGCCAGCTGTGCGCTGGAGTGGACGCGCCTGTATCGCCATGAACTGAGCCTCGCCGGCGAGCATGCCGGCGGCATCCTGGGCCTGAGCTTGGGGCAGTTGAGCAGCAAGTGGCTGGGTTTCAACGGCTCGGGCGTGTTGTGGATCGCGCTCCTGGTGGCGGGCGCCTCCATGGCTTTGAAGTTTTCCTGGCTGGATCTGGCCGAGCGCATTGGTGCTCTGGTGGACCGCCTGCGCGAGAAGCGCGAGACCAAACGCGAAGTGGCACAGGACATCCGCATTGGCGAGAAGGCGGCCATCGAACGTGAACGTGTGGTCGAAGAGGTGCGCCACGAGGCGCCAGCCGACCCTATCCCGCTGATCATCGAGCAGCCCGTGGTCGAGGTGCCCAAGTCCGAGCGCGTGGTCAAGGAAAAGCAAAAGCCCTTGTTTGCCGAGATGGGCGACAACAAGCTGCCACAGATCGATCTGCTGGACAGCGCCACGGGCCGCATGGAGACCATCACCTCCGAAACGCTGGAGATGACGTCTCGCATGATCGAGAAGAAGCTCAAGGACTTCGGTGTGGACGTGCGTGTCGTCGCCGCGTCGCCGGGCCCGGTGATCACGCGCTATGAGATCGAGCCCGCTACGGGTGTGAAGGGCTCGCAGATCGTCAACCTGGCGAAAGACCTGGCCCGTTCGCTGTCCCTGGTGTCGATCCGGGTGGTGGAGACCATCCCCGGCAAGAACCTGATGGCGCTGGAGCTGCCCAATGCCAAGCGCCAGATGATCCGCCTGACCGAGATCCTGGGCTCGCAGATCTACCACGAGGCCCAGTCCATGCTGACCATCGGCCTGGGCAAGGACATCGTGGGCGCGCCCGTGGTGGCCGACCTGGCCAAGATGCCGCATTGCCTGGTGGCCGGTACCACCGGCTCCGGTAAATCGGTGGGCATCAACGCGACGATCCTCAGCTTGCTGTACAAGGCCGAAGCGCGTGATGTGCGCCTGATCCTGATCGACCCGAAGATGCTGGAAATGAGCGTCTACGAAGGCATCCCGCACCTGCTGTGCCCGGTCGTGACCGACATGAAGCTCGCCGGCAATGCGCTGAACTGGGCCGTGGGCGAGATGGAGCGCCGCTACAAGCTCATGTCCAAGATGGGTGTGCGTAACCTGGCCGGCTACAACAAGAAGATGGACGACGCCAAATCGCGTGGCGAGTTGATCCCCAATCCCTTCAGCCTCACGCCGGATGAGCCCGAGCCACTGGACCGCCTGCCGCATGTCGTGATCGTGATCGACGAGCTGGCCGACCTGATGATGGTGGTGGGCAAGAAGATCGAAGAGTTGATTGCGCGCCTGGCCCAGAAGGCCCGTGCAGCCGGCATTCACTTGATCCTGGCCACACAGCGGCCCTCGGTGGACGTGATCACCGGCCTGATCAAGGCCAACATCCCGACGCGCATTTCCTTCCAGGTCAGCAGCAAGATCGACAGCCGCACGATCCTTGATCAGATGGGCGCAGAGGCGTTGCTGGGGCAGGGCGACATGCTGTATCTGCCCTCCGGCACTGGCCTGCCCGTGCGTGTGCACGGCGCCTTTGTGAGCGATGAGGAGGTCCACCGCGTGGTGCAGTATCTCAAGACGCAGGGCGAGCCCAACTACATCGAAGGCATCCTCGAAGGTGGCAACCTGAGCGACGAAGGCAGCAACCTGGATGGTTCGCCATCCGGTGGTGGCGACGGCGAGCAGGACCCGATGTACGACAACGCCGTGTCTATCGTGTTGCAGCACAAGAAGGCCTCGATCTCGCTGGTGCAGCGCCATCTGCGCATTGGCTACAACCGTGCGGCCCGCCTGCTGGAGCAGATGGAAAAGTCCGGCCTGGTGTCGTCGATGTCAACCAATGGCAACCGCGAGATCATCGTGCCTTCGCGCGGTGGTGAAGGTGGCGCCACCGCTGCGCCCTGGGACGCCTGATCCAGGCAGAAAACCTAACAGAACATGAAGATGAATTCGAACTGGCGCCTGGCTGCGTCGAGTGCGCTGGCGGCAAGTTTGTTCGGTGCGACGGGTGTAGCCAACGTGGCGTATGCGGCCGATGCCGTGGCCATGCTGCGCAACTTCGTCAAGGACGTGCAGACGGCGCGCGCGAATTTCACGCAGGTCGTGACCTCACCAGATGGCAAGAAGACACGCAAGTCAACGGGCACGCTGGAGTTCCAGCGTCCTGACAAGTTCCGGTTTGCTTATGCAGGCCCGACCGAGCAGTTGATCGTGGGCGATGGCAAGAAGGTCTGGCTGTACGACACCGATCTCAATCAGGTGACCGTGCGGCCGATGAGCGCCACCATTGGCGCTTCGCCTGCTGCCTTGCTGGCAGGTGGGTCGCTGGACAAGGACTTCACCCTGAAAGCTGTCGCTGTGACTGCTGGCTCGTCGAGTGCGGCGACCGCGACCTCGACGCCTTCACAGGCAACGTCATCTCTCGAATGGGTGGAGGCCTTGCCGCGCCACAAAGACGGGCAGTTCCAGTCGGTGCGCGTTGGCTTCACCAAGAATGGCCAGCTTGCTGCCCTGGAGATCCTGGACAGCTTTGGCCAACGCTCACGCCTGGACTTTGCGCAATTCGAGTCCAAGGTGGTCTTCCCGACCACCCGGTTTCAGTTCACTCCGCCCGCAGGGGCAGATGTGTTGAATCAACCTTGATGCCTGGCGCGCCACATGGCGCGGCCCCAGGCAGGTTGACCCATTTGTAGGGGTGTCAGATGCCGCTGTGAATCAGCGCGCATGCCGACGGTGTCTTCCCGGCATTTATTGAAGTTCAGGCCCATACGCTGCGGGCCTGAACAACTTCCAGTGCATCACGTCAGAAGCCTGACGTGAGAAGGTTTCAATCAGCCTTCGCGCTTGCCAAAGCCTGGGCGCTTGCCACCAAAGCCAGGCTTGGGGCCCGACTTGAAGCCAGGCTTGGCACCGAAAGGCTTGCCGCCGAAGCCAGGCTTGTCGCCAAACGACTTGCCACCCGACTTGTCACCGAAGGACTTGCCGGCAGGCTTGCCGAACGGACGGTCACCTTGGGGGCGATCGCCGAAAGCGGGACGGTCACCAAACGGACGATCGCCACGAGGACGGTCACCGAAAGCAGGGCGATCGCCACCAAAGGCAGGACGGTCACCACGTGGGCGGTCACCGAAGGAAGGACGGTCGCCGCCGAACGGCTTGCGGTCACCACGGTCGGCGTTGAAGCCACCCTTGTTGAAGCCGCCGCGATCGCCGCCACCGAAACCACCACGGTCGCCACCACGGTCATCGCTGTTGAAGCGAGGAGCGCGGTCGCCACCGAAATCGCCGCGAGGTGCGCCGCCGAAGCCGCCTTCACGCTTGCCAGCGAATGCAGGGCGATCGCCACCGAAACCACCTTCGCGCTTGCCACCGAAAGCAGGACGGTCGCCGCCGAAGCCGCCACGATCACCACCACGGTCGTTGAAACCGCCGCGGTCACCGAAACCGCCTTCGCGGTTGGCGCCAAAGCGCGGTGCGCCACGGTCTTCACGGTTGCGATGACCAGGCATGGGCTTGCCCATGCGAGGGCCACGGCTGTCGCCGCCGGACTTCATCTTGGGCTCCAGGCCTTCGATGACGGATTCAGGGATGCGCTGCGTGGTGAAGCGCTCGATGCGGCGCATCATGCCGATGTCACGACGCTCGCACAGGGTCACAGCCAGGCCGCTGCGGCCAGCACGACCGGTACGGCCAATGCGGTGAACGTAGTCTTCAGCCTTCATGGGCATGCCGTAGTTGATCACGTGGGTGATCGTGGGCACGTCGATGCCACGGGCGGCCACGTCGGTGGCCACCAACACGCGCAGTTGACGCGAGCGCAGAGCCTGCAGCACGCGGTTGCGACGACCTTGAGGCATGCCACCGTGCAGGGCGGCCACAGCGTGACCCATGTCAGCCAGGCGGTCAGCCAGGATGTCGGCATCGCGCTGGGTGCTGGTGAAGATCACGGCCTGGTCAACGTCCTTCGACGTCAGCAGGTGGTCCAGCAGTTCATTCTTGTGCGACAGCGAGTCGGCCAGGTGCAGGCGTTGCTCGATGTTGTCATGGCTGTCTGTGTGCGACGAGACTTCGATGCTCACGGCATCGCGGGTCAGGCGCTGCGCCAGTTGACCAACGTGACCAGCAAAGGTCGCGCTGAACATCATGGTCTGGCGGTCTTCAGGCGTTTGGTCAGCAATGGCTTCGATGTCTTCGATGAAGCCCATGTCCAGCATGCGGTCGGCTTCGTCCAGGATCAGCACTTCCAGGTTGGACAGCACGCAAGCGCCGGTACCCAGGTGGTCGAGCAGACGGCCAGGGGTGGCGATCAGCACGTCCAGCGGGCCACGCAGGGCCTTGAGCTGTGCAGCGTAAGGCACGCCACCGACGATGGTGGCCACACGCAGACCTTGCATGTGACGGCCGTAGGTGTCAGCAGCCTTGGCCACTTGCATCGCCAGTTCACGGGTAGGTGCCAGAACCAGGACGCGAGGGCCGTAGGTCTTGCCCTTTTCGCGGCGCTTGGTGTTGTCGCCACGGGCGGCAATGATGCGTTCCAGCGAAGGCAGCATGAAGGCGGCGGTCTTGCCGCTACCGGTGCTGGAGGCCACGCGCAGGTCGGCACCCTTCAGGGCGGCTGGGATGGCTTCAACTTGAACCGACGTAGGTTGCGTGTAGCCAGAGTCCAGCAGCGAGCGGCACAGCATGGGGCTCAGGCCCAGGTCTTCGAAGCGGGGGCCTTCGTAAGCGGCCTCGGCAGTGATTTCTTCGCCTTCAACGGCTTCGTCTGCGTCTTCACCGAATTCTTCGGCTTGCAGGCGGCGCGCCAGGGCATCGATCAGGGAAGCGCTGTGGGCGTCAACACGCGACTCATCCACGGATGCTTCGATCTGGTCACTAACTTGGTCGTTAACGGGCAATTGGTTTTCTTGTGACATAACTTCTTTCAAGCAAGACAAAGCGCTGCCACTTGCCGAAAAAGGCAAGCAACAAAACGCCACGGTCAGGCGTTGACAAATCGTCAGACGGCCTGAGCCAAGGTGGGGTCGCTATGGATTCGTGTCCGTACTTCGTGACGAGCGCACAAACTGATCGAGCGAGTTGGCTCGGTCATCCGGCGAAGGCTTCAGCCTTATGTGGCCACGGTGAGTCGGTTGATAAGCGACGGCATCGCCGCCAACCGGAACTCAAGACACGCTCATGGTTGTCAGCCTGCACGTTTTGAAAGGCTTCTCTTGTTAGAGAGCTTCCGAAACCTTGTGCGGTGAACAACCCGGCTTGAAAAAGGTCAGAGGGGATGATCTTTATGCTTCGTGCCATCTCTGGCAGCGAAGAAGCATATTGTGACACCCCCTCAGGGTTTTGTCTAGTACCCGGCGTAAATCACTTCTGGCGGGTCATGGACAGCTCGATGGTCTGGTGGCGGCCGCGCAGGGCGAAGTCCACGCCAATGGGGATCAGAACGAGGCAGACGATGGCAAGGGTCAACATGGGGCACCTCAGCTTTCTTCTTGATGAAAGTGTCTTGTCTGGGGCCGACCTGGAACGAGCGCCGGGACTGTTTTGACAGCATGCGCCCGTGTCGTGATCTGCAAATCAGTAGAAACCTTCATCAAATCGTCACATTTCGGTGTTTCGTGGTTAGTGGCAAACAGCTAGCGCCGCGCCTGCGACAATTCAGGCATGTCCGATCTGTTCAAACTGGAGCCGGCACCGCCGCTGGCCGAGGCGCTTCGCCCCCATCAGCTGTCCGATGTGATCGGGCAGACGCATCTGCTCGGCGAGGGCAAGCCACTGAAGTTGGCATTTCAGTCTGGCAGGCCGCATTCGATGATCCTGTGGGGCCCGCCGGGCGTGGGCAAGACCACCCTGGCGCGCCTGACAGCCCAGTCGTTTGATTGCGAGTTCATCGCCTTGTCGGCGGTGTTTTCCGGCGTCAAGGACATCCGCGCCGCGATGGAGCAGGCCGAGCAAAACCTGTCTCGGGGCAAGCACACCATCCTGTTCGTCGATGAAATTCACCGCTTCAACAAGTCGCAGCAGGACGCCTTGTTGCCGTATGCCGAATCCGGTCTGGTGACCTTCATCGGTGCGACCACCGAGAACCCGTCGTTCGAAGTGAACTCGGCGCTGCTGTCGCGTGCTCAGGTTTATGTGCTGAAGTCGCTGACCGACGAGGAGCTCAAGCAGTTGCTGGCGCGTGCGCAAGCCAAGGCCTTGTCGCACCTGCAGTTTGACGAACTCGCGGTGGACACCCTGGTGGGCTATGCCGATGGTGATGCGCGCCGCTTTCTGAACCTGCTGGAGCAGTGCAACACGGCGGCCGGTGCGGCAGGCACCACCCACATTGATGCCGCGTTCATTCAAAACGCGCTGACGCTCAATGCCCGCCGCTTTGACAAGGGCGGCGACAACTTCTACGACCAGATATCGGCCTTGCACAAATCCGTGCGGGGCTCGAACCCGGATGGCGCACTGTATTGGTTGTGTCGCATGCTCGATGGCGGCGCCGACCCTCGCTATCTGGCGCGACGCATCGTGCGCATGGCCTGGGAAGACATTGGTCTGGCTGATCCACGAGCCATGCAGATTGCCAACGATGCCGCCGAGACCTTCGAGCGCCTGGGCGCGCCTGAAGGTGAGCTGGCATTGGGGCAGGCCGTGATCTATCTGGCCGTGGCAGCCAAGAGCAATGCCGGCTACAAGGCCTACAACCAGGCGCGCGCTTTCGTGAAGCAGGACAAGTCACGCGAGGTGCCGGTGCACCTGCGCAATGCACCGACCAAGCTCATGAAAGAGTTGGGCTACGGGCATGAATACCGTTACGCCCATGACGAGCCGCATGCCTACGCCGCAGGCGAAACCTACCTGCCTGACGGCATGCCCGATCCGCAGTGGTATCAGCCCGTGTCGCGTGGTCTGGAAGCCAAGATTGCCGACAAGATGGCTTTCCTGCGCAAGCTGGACGACGAGGCCAGCGGCAGCTGACCTGTCTGCTGACTGCGGTGCCGATCAGGGCAGCGTGATCGTGATGTTGGCCACTTGCGGCGCGAGTTGAACGATGTGGTGGTGTGCACCCAGGGCGTGCTTGGTTTGTTCGGTGAGTTGCCAGCGCAGCCCGAGGAAGCCCAGCAGCGCAATCAACCCGAACACCGAACCGATCACCCACAAGGGCACTTCATTTTTGAGTTGATGCTGAATCCGATCGGGAGCCGACCAGTGCGGCGCGAAGCCGGCACCATGCCCCTTGATGCGGGCGATCTCGTCTCCCAACCGCGCAGTGAGGTAGCCGAGTTTTTCCGTGCCTTCCAACAGGTACTTGCCTTGAAAGCCCAGCAGCAGGCACATATGAAAGACTTCGAGCGCCTGCACGCGCGGTGCGCCCTGGCGGCGCAGTTCTTCCAGCTTTTCGAAGAACTGTTCGCCTGCCAGTTGCTCGCCGAAGAACTGCATCTGCAAGGGCAGGCGAATCCAGGCCTCACGCGCCTTGAAGCCCGACATCAGCACGGCTACATCCACGGTGGCGCAGAACGCGTACTTGCACAGGTAGATGTCTTCGACGGAAGCCTGCATGCGCGTGGCGCCGCGTTCGAATGCGGTCAGAAACTGCTTGATGCGGTCACGGAACACATCTGCATCCAAGGGCGCGTGCTTGCCCTTGAGTAGAAACAGCAGGTAGAAGCCGTCGTACATCAGGTCCAGCAAGGAGGAGGCCTCCTTGTCGGTGGAAGCCACGGCGCGCAAGTGCGTTGGCTGGCGGCCTGTACCGATCTGGTCGGCGAACAGGCGAGGGGCGTTGGCAGCGGGGCTCATGTCGGTTGCTCCATCATCAGGCGCTCATGGCGCACATGTCAGGCATTCACGGCGATCAGTTCCAGGCGCAGATCCTGGATGCCGGAGGGCACGTAGATGCTCAGTGCCTGAGCCTGCATCATGCGTTCGTACAAGGAGCCGCGAGGCTCCAGCGTGAAGTAGTAGCTGCCCGGGCGCACAGGTACCGCTGCCGGCACTTGGGGCGCGTGTACCAGCTTGACGCCGGGCATGGCGGACAGCACGAGTTTGTCCACGTCATCAGGCGCCCCGAGCTTGAAGCGTGCGGGCACCACGTCCACCAGTTCGGCTGGTGGCATGGCTGCCGTTACGCCCAGATAGAGCTGCGTGGATGGCGAGATCTGTTCTGAATCCAGCCGGCCCTGATGGAAGGACGGGATGTTTTCCTGCAGGTTGATCGCAAAGTAGCGTGTCGAGATCACCGTCTCCAACAGTTCGCGAACGATCTGGTCCAACCTGGTGAACGCCGGGCCGGGGTTCAGGTGGTCGTAGGTGGGCAGGTCGGCCAGCGTGAAGGTCTTGGAGAAGGTCATCAGGGCACCAGCCAGTTCCAGCAGGCGCTCGAACAGGCGTTCCGGATGCAGCGCGGGGTGGCGCGCGAGGTGCGACAAGCCTGCAAAGGCCGCGCTGGTGGTGTGCAGCAACCAGAACGAGGCGACATCGCCCGAGCGGAACTCGATGACGTTCTTGCTGGGCTCTCTGTGCAGGCCGTAGAGCGCATCCACCTTGGCCTGCATCACGTCGAGCAGGCGGCGCAGATGCAGGAACAGCGCCGGTGAGGCCTGGATGTTCATGCAGGGCGGCATGAATCGGCCGTCAAGCTCGTGGCCGCCTGTCGAGGTTTTCTTCAATCGCAGCAAGGGCAGGCTGACCAGGTGACCGCGGGGCGCTGCATCTGGCAGCAGTCGCGCGGATTTGCGCAGCACCACCAGTTCGGCTGCCACGGCGTCGGTATAGGCATCGGCTGCCTGTATGGGGCTGCGGTAGTACCGGGCTGCGGTGTCGGCTTCTTCTTTGGTGGCCGCCATGTTGGTGCCGTTGCTGCGCAGCGGTGCCAGGGCGAGGTGAAAGACGGTGTCTGTGCCCGCTTGCTTGCTGGGTTCGTCGAGCGCACCCAGCGACACGGGCGGTGGTAACTCGTCTTCCATCGGCGCATTGAACAGTTCGCCGTCAGGGAAGACCACCTGCAACTCAAGGACGCGCAGCAGGCCTGTCTGCAAGGCATCGGGATCGACTTTGATGTGCCGCACGCCCCAAGCATACGGATGAAGCAGGCGAGACATCTGGGCCAGGCGCCACTCGTGATAAGCGTCTTGCTGCTGAAAATGCTGAGGCCTGAGGAACAAACCTTCGCCCCAGAGGATCTTGGGTGACTGGATCACGTGTGCTTCTTTCTTGTGTGTCAGGGGCACGGCAGGGCGACCGAGCGCACCATGCTGGCAGCCTGACCGATGGCTTCACCGACCTGGATGCTCATGGCGCAAGCGTGGGCGCCAATGGTCAGCCCGGTCTTGTCTGCAGCCGCCGTGCTGAAGGCATAGCGCCAGCGGCCAGTCAAGGCGTGTCTGTACAACGCGACGATGCCGATGTAGCGCGCCTCACGAGCCACCTTGTCTGTGGCTTCGTGATGCTGATTGGGCACCAGTTGGATCTCGCGCGCGCCGACGAGATCGTCACCGAGCACGGTTTTCTCTTTGGTGGCGTCACCGAAGGTGTCGGATGGTGCCTGCAGGAAGGCGTCCGGGCTCTTGAGCTTGTAGATGCGAACCACCAGCGGCAGTGCCCGCCCTCGGTCATCCACGTTGAGTGATTCGCTGGCATAGATGCGCCAGTTCACCTTGTAGTCTGGCAGCGCGCTGTCAGGCACTTCCGGAATGGCGGGGACCTCCGGCTTCTTCAGGCCCACGGCAGACAGCGCCGCATCGGTGGCGCTGCTGATCATGCCCATCAGACCTTCGCTGGCGGGTGGCGTTGGCGCGGTGGGTGTAGCGGGCAAAGATGGCATCGATGGCGCCGAAGGCGTTGATGCGCAACCGCTCAACACGAGCAGGGATGCGGCCATCAGACTGCTGATGCGCATGCCATGCCTCTCCCTTGTTCTGGTGTTCATACTTCTTGAGCGGGGCTGCTTGTGCCCATCGCAGGCGCGTAGTTTAAGAAGCTCTGAAGGCCCGATGAACAGGGCTCCCCCACCGGAGGGGGTGTGATTTGCAACCAAGTGAAAGAGTCTGTAAATCACCCCCCTATGGGGGCAGGCAGTCAATTCGAATTCGGCTTTAATCCGGCCTGTCGCCTGATGCCAAAGGGCTTTCACGGCAACGATAAAGATCAAACAGGGAGTACTCGATTGAGTCTGGAATGCGTACGCCGCGGCATGTGCTGCGCGGTGATGGTGTCTGTGTTGTCTGCGTTGACAGCATGTTCGTCCACACCCAAGAAAGATGATGTGGCTGCCAGGTTGGCTGTGCAGGAACAGGTCAATGAAAACCTGGCTGCGGCGGACAAAGCCCAGAAACAGGGCAACACCGAACAGGCCATGGTGCAGCTTGATCTGGCGATCAAGGCAGACCCATCGTCCAAGGCACCCTGGTTGAAGAAGGCCCAGATCCATTTCGATGCCCGTCAATATGGGGCGGCGATCACCGAAGCTCAGGAAGTTCTTCAACGTGATGTGAACGACCTGACCGCCAAGAGCATCCTGGCCGTGAGCGGCTTGCGGGTGAGTGCATTGGCGCTGGAGCAATTGCGCAAGGCCAATGAAGTCAATGGTTCCGCACGCAGCGAGGCCGAAAGTGTGGCCAGGCTGATCCGCGAGGCCTTGGGTGAGCCCATCCTGGTGCCGCCGCCTGCTGCCGGTGCGTCCGAGCCCGTGAAGGCCAAGGTTGCCAGCAAGGCTCAAGGCAAGCCAGTGGCTGGCGCAGCTCCTGGCGTGTCCACCGCCCCCCGTTCCAATACCGCGCCAGCTGCCGCACCAGCGCTGACGCAGCCGGTCAAGTCTCCCTCTACAGCGAACGCGGCGCGAGCCGGTTCGGCTGCGGGTGGCCGCAACAACCCCTTTGGTGCTTTGCAGTAATCAGTTCAAGGAAGGAGCCTTTCCATGGCCAAGAAAGACAGCGTTCAAAAACGTCTGGAGCGCGTGCGCCCACCGCGTGTTCAGCTCACGTATGACGTCGAGATCGGCGACGCCATCGAGCAAAAAGAGCTCCCCTTCGTGATGGGGGTGATGGGCGACTTCACTGGCCAGCCAGATCCGGACAAGCCCGCGCCCAAGTTGAAGGACCGCAAGTTCGTCAATGTCGACATGGACAACTTCGATGAAGTCCTGGCCGGCATGGCCCCTCGCGCCAGCTACCGCGTGAAGAACAAGCTCAGCCCAGAGGGTGGTGAGTTCGCCGTGAACCTCGAGTTCAAGAAGATGGATGACTTCCGCCCCGAGTCCGTGGTCGAGCAAGTCGAGCCGCTGCGCAAGCTGCTGGAGGCCCGCACCAAGTTGTCCGACCTGCGTAACAAGCTGGCTGGCAACGAGAAGCTGGAAGACTTGCTTGGCCAGGTGCTGAGCAACACCGAACACCTCAAGACGCTGGGCGCCCAAGCTCAGCAAGACCAGGAGTGAGACCATGAGCGCCCAATTGCAAGCTCAGACTGGTGCACTGGCCGAAAGCGTCAGCCTGCTGGATGACATCGTTGCCAAGAGCAAGGTCGCCAAGACCGAGACCGAACATGCTCGCGCCAAGGACATCATTGGCGAGCTGGTCAAGGAAGTGCTGGACGGCACCGTGGTCGTCTCTGACAACCTCTCGGCCAACATCGATGCCCGCATTGCCGAGATCGATCAACTGATCTCCGATCAGCTCAGCGAAGTGATGCATGGCACCGAGTTCCAGAAGCTCGAATCCTCGTGGACCGGCCTGCAGTACCTCTGCAAGCAGACCTCGACGGGCGAGCAGATGAAGATCAAGGTGCTCAACACCACCAAGAAGGAACTGGTCAAGGACTTCAAGACCTCGATCGACTTCGACCAGTCCACGCTGTTCAAGAAGATCTACGAAGAAGAGTTCGGCACCTTCGGTGGCGCACCCTTTGCCACCATCATCGGCGACTTCGAGATCGACCGTGGCGCTGAGGACATGTACTTCATCGAGCAGATGTCGCATGTGGCGGCCGCCGCCCATGCACCGTTCATCACGGCTGCATCGCCCGAGTTGTTTGGCCTGGAGAGCTACACCGATCTGGGCAAGCCTCGTGATATGTCCAAGGTGTTCGACACGGTTGAATACGCCAAGTGGAAGTCCTTCCGCGAGTCGGAAGACGCCCGCTACGTGGGCGTGACGCTGCCTCGCTTCCTGGGTCGCCAGCCCTTCGATCCAAAGGATGGCGTGACCTGCGAAGGCTTCAACTTTGTCGAGAACACGGATGGCACCGATCACAGCAAGTACCTGTGGGTGAATGCCTCCTACGCGTTTGCCACGCGCCTGACCAATGCATTCGAGCAATACGGCTGGTGTGCTGCGATCCGCGGTGTGGAAGGTGGCGGCCTGGTGGAGGATCTGCCAACCCACACCTTCAAGACCGATGACGGCGAAGTGGCACTCAAGTGCCCCACCGAAATCGCCATCACGGACCGTCGTGAGAAAGAACTCAATGACCTGGGCTTCATCCCGCTGGTCCATTGCAAGAACACCGATTACGCCGCGTTCTTTGGCGCGCAGTCTGTGCAGAAGGTCAAGAAGTACGACACCGATGCGGCCAACGCTAACGCGCGCCTGTCGGCTCAGTTGCAGTACATGTTTGCCGTGTGCCGCATCTCGCACTACATGAAGTCCATGTTGCGTGACAAGGTGGGCAGCTTTGCTGCTGCATCGAACATCGAAACATACCTGAACGGCTGGATCAACCAGTACGTATTGAATTCCGACGACGCTTCGCAAGAGCAGAAGGCCAAGTACCCGCTGCGCGAAGCATCCGTCCAGGTGCAGGAAGTACCCGGCCGCCCCGGTGTGTATCGCGCCGTGTCGTTCCTGCGTCCTCACTTCCAGTTGGACGAACTCTCTGTTTCGCTGCGACTGGTGGCTGAGCTGCCTCAGGGTGCCTGAGGCAGCGTTTACTAACGAACTCTAACTATCAAGTTAGGAGGAAGAAGAAATGAAAGACATATACCTGAAGTTCATCAAGAAGACCAACTCGAAGGACATCCCCGGCGAGTCGCTCGACGAAAAGCACAAGGACGGCAAGTGGATGGAAATCCTGTCGTGGGAACACGAAATGCGCCAACCCAAGTCGGCCACTTCGTCGACCGCTGGCGGCCACACCTCCGAGCGCTGCGAACACGCTGAGATGGTGTTCACCAAGGACATCGACACTTCCAGTCCCTACATCTGGGAAGCCTGCTCGGCCGGCTACGCCTATGACGTGGAAATCGAGTTCTACCGTGCACAAGGTACGACCCGTACCCTGTATCTGACCATCAAGCTGACGAACGCCATCATCTCGAGCGTTTCTCCTTCCGTGAAGTCGGAAGGTCTGCCAAAGGAAGTCCTGGGCATCAAGTACTCCAAGGTTGTGTGGAACTACAAGGGTTCCAACACCGAGGGTAAGGACAACATCGGCAATAACCCTGCCGGTTGGGATCTGGCTCGCAACGTCGCCGTTGCTGCTTGATCGAATCAGGTCTGAAGGCCGCGTCAAGCGGCCTTTTTTTGTTGTGCCATGCGTTTTCAAACATCTCTGTGGGATCGGCTTCTGAACTCGGACACCAACCGGTCGGAGCTGTTTCTTTGCGTCGATCTGTCTCAGTTGAAAGCGCAGGTGGCGCGTGATCTGGAGCGGCTGCTCAACACGCGTCGATGCTATGACGATGACGAGTTCACGGGGTTCCCCATGGCGGGTGCCTCGATTTTCAACTTCGGCATTCCTGACTTCTCTGCCAAGAGCTTGTCCAGCGGCGTCGACCGCGACCAGATCTGTCTGGCCATGGCCAAAGCCATCGAACGCTATGACCCGCGTCTGCGCAATGTCATGGTCAGGCTGCGGAATACGCAGTCTGAAGTGCATCGCCTGGCTTTTGATATCCACGCCATGTTGCGCGTGACGGGTTTTCAGGATGCCGTCAGTTTTGGCGCGCAGTTTGATTCTGCAGGCATGTATTACCAGGTGAGCCACTGACATGCGCGCCTTGCTGCCCTATTTCGAAAACGAGCTGACCTTCCTGCGACGTAGGGGGCAGTCGTTTGCACAGGCTTATCCGCGTATCGCCGGGCAATTGCAGCTGGGTTCGGACGAAGCGAAGGATCCGCACGTCGAGCGCATGATCGAGTCATTCGCCTTGCTGACGGCACGCGTCAACAAGCGGCTCGATGACGATTTCCCGCTGTTCACCGAGTCGCTGCTGGAGGTGCTGTATCCGCACTATCTGAGGCCATTTCCCAGCGCGTCGATCGCGCAGTTCGACCTGGGGGCGGCAGCTGGCCAGATGAGCAAGCCGGCAACGATCGAGCGCGGCACGATGATGTCCACGCGGCCTGTCAAAGGCGTGCCTTGCAAGTTCAGAACCACGCAGGCGGTGCATTTGCTGCCGCTGCGCGTGTCCGATGTGGGTTATCGCAATGCGGTGTCTGCGCCGGAGGGCACACGCCTGCCTGCAGGCGTGACGTCGGTCATCTCGGTCACGCTGGACCTGCTGTCGCCGCAAGCCAGTTGGGCCATGGTGGCCGATCAGCCTTTGCGCTTTTACCTGGATGGCGAGCCCTCACAGGTGAGTGCATTGCGCGAGGCCTTGTGCCACAAGGTACAGGGCATCATGGTGCAGACCCATGCGCATCAGCCCTGGCATGCGCCTGCCGCGTCCTTGTCTGGCGAGTTACCCAGGCCCACCTTGGCCGGCTTCGCGGACGATGAGGCGATGATCGATTTTGATGCGCGGTCTCATCCTGCCTATCGCCTGTTGACCGAGTACTTTGCCTTCCCGGAAAAATTCAATTTCGTGGATGTACCCGTGCCCGTTCCACTTGCCTTGCGCACGGGAGGCAGCGCGATGGGACAGGACCAGGAGAACGCAGGCGCCATGCGCCGCAGCTTGACAGTCCATCTGCTCTTGTCTGGCGTGCGGGCTGATTCCGATGAATCTCGCTTGCTGGAGTCCATGAATGTGCGCAACCTGCTGTTGGGGTGCGCGCCGGTCGTGAACCTGTTCAAGCAGCCAGCTGATCCCATTCGCGTCACGCATGCGGCCAGTTCGTATCCTGTGGTGGTGGACGGGCGTCGTGCCTACGGCTATGAGGTCTACTCGATCGACAGGGTATTTCGCGTCAGGCAGACGGCGCAAGGTGAATCGGTTCAGGAGTTCAAGCCCTTTTTCTCCTTGCAACACGATGATCTGCTGGGGGCTGAACTGGATGACGACGAGATCGACGCGGCTCCTACGATGGCGGCGCAACGATTGATCCGATCTGCTCAGGAACGAGGTGATGCAGCAAGGGCAGGGGGGCGCTACTGGTCCGCCCAGCGCGATGAGGATGTCGCCTCAGACAGCCCCGGCTATGAGCTGTCCATGTCCATCGTGGATGTGGATTTCAACCCCGCCTTGCCCCAGACCGAAACGCTGTCCCTGACGGTGACCGCGACCAACCGTGATCTCCCCACCTTGTTGCCCTTTGGTGTGGCGGGTGGCGATCTGTTCATGGAGGGCGGTGGTCTGGCCAAGGAGGTTCGCCTGCTGCGCAAACCGACGCCCAGCATGCGGTTCGAGCGTGGTCGTGGCGCGCTGTGGCGTTTGATCTCGCATCTGTCCTTGAACCACCTGTCGCTGTCGGGTGGCGGCATCGATGCACTCAAGGAGATGCTGCGCCTGTATGACCTGCCTCGCAGTGCATCGAACCGCCGGCAGATCGATGGCGTGCTACGCGTCGAGTTCAAGCCAGCCACGGCCTGGTTGCCAGGCGAGCCTTATGCCACCTTCGTGCGCGGCACGGAAGTGCGTCTGACGGTGGACGAAGACAGTTTTGTCGGTGCTGGGCTGGGGCTGTTCGCCTCCGTGCTGGACCGTTTCTTTGGGTTGTACGTTCATGCCAACAGCTTCACGCGATTGACGCTGGTGTCGGCCCGAACGCAGGAAGAGGTGCTCTCATGCCCCCCTCGCAACGGCGACATGACATTGGTGTGATCGATCAACTGCTGCAAGCTCCGCAGCAGTTTGATTTTTTCCAGGCCGTCCGCTTGCTGGACCGCTGGATGGGGCTGGCTTCGCCGGATGGCAAGGGGCTGTCGCGCCTGAACTTCCGCAACTCGCTGTCGCTGTCCTTTCCGCCCAGCCAGATCGAGTCCTTGAAGGTCCATCTGCGGCCCGAGGATCAGGCGAGCGAGGTGCCTGTATCGGCAGCTCTGGCCACGGTACCGCTGGCCCAACACATCGACAGCATCGACATGACCCCCGCCTTCATGGGCCTGCTGGGTGTCAATGGCACGTTGCCGTTGTTCTACACGGAGATGCTGTCCCAGCGTGAGCTGTACCAGAAGGACTATGCCGGGCGTGCCTTCATGGATATGTTCAGCCATCGGGCGGTGTCGCTGTTCTACGAGGCCTGGCGCAAGCACCGCATGCCCATCCAGTTCGAGGCAGATCGGCGCAGCCGTTTCCTGCCCCTGGCTCTGTCCCTGGCCGGGCTCGGGCAGAGGGGATTGCGCGATCGGTTGGGTGGCGAGCGGGGCGCGGTGGCTGACGAAGCGCTGGCTTATTACGCCGGCACGCTGCAGCAACGCACCTTGTCGGCCAGCCAGTTGCAGCAGGTCTTGCGCGACTACCTCAACGTGCCCGTGCGTCTGGAACAGTTCGTCGGGCGCTGGTACCAGATCCCTGCTTCGGGTCGTGCCTACCTGGGCTTGACTGGCTCAAACCGTGCGGGCGCTGCGCCACTCAACGGTGTGCTGGGCCGCTCGGCCATGCTGGGTGAGCGCGTATGGCAACGGGACCTTCGCATGCGCGTCGTATTGGGGCCTTTGCCGCACGCCAAGTTCAGGCGCTTCCTGCCTGGCGGCAAGGGGGCGCTGGCGCTCAAGGAGATGCTGACCATGTTGGGTGGCATCAGCCTGGAGTATGAAATCAACCTGCAGTTGCAACGGGACGATGTGCAGGGGTGTGCGCTGAATTCAACTCGCCCGGCCACGGCCTTCCGTCTGGGCTGGGACACTTTTCTGCAGACACGATCGGCCAACGAGGACCGGGTCGACGTGCGCTATGACATCCATGCCGCGGCCTGAGCGTCGCGCCTGATGCTGATCGGTCGGATCTATTAAACAAAAATACATTTCAAGCTGTCATCACCATGAGCCAGAACCTCAAGACCCTGATCTCCAAGCTCAACGACACCACACGTCGTGCCGCCGAGCGCGCCGCCAGTCTGTGCATGGCGCGTGGCCACTACGAGGTGGATCTGGAGCACTTCATGCTTGCCTTGCTGGAGCAACCCCAAAGCGACCTGACGGTGTTGTGCCAGCGTTTCGGCGTGTCGGCCACCGAACTGCAGCGTGATCTGGAAGCCGAATTGAGCCGCTTCAAGACCGGCAACAGCCGCACGCCGGTGTTCTCCAGCCATTTGCCAGTCCTGCTTGAACACGCCTGGCTGATCGCCTCGCTGGAATCACACACGGCGCGCATTCGTGGCGCTCACATCGTGCTGGCCCTGCTGACCGAGCCAACGCTGAGCCAACTGGCCTTGCGTTCGTCCAGCTTGTTTGCGCGCTTCAAGCTCGATGAGCTCAAGCTCAAGATGGCCGACGTGACGCGTGGTTCGCAAGAGGCCACGCAAGCGCTTCGTGACGCCGGTGCGCCTGCCGAAGGTGACGAGACGCAGGCCGATGAAGCCCGTGCCAGCGACAGTCTGAGCGGCAAGACGCCCGCACTGGACCAGTTCACCACCAACCTGACGCAGCGTGCGCTGGACGGCAAGGTGGACCCTGTGATTGGCCGTGACACCGAGATTCGCCAGGCCATCGACATCCTGATGCGTCGCCGCCAGAACAACCCCATCCTCACGGGCGAGGCCGGCGTGGGCAAGACTGCCGTGGTGGAGGGCCTGGCTCTGCGCGTGGCACAGGGCGATGTGCCCACGCCCTTGCAAGGTGTGGCCATTCACGTGCTGGACATGGGCTTGTTGCAAGCTGGCGCTTCGGTCAAGGGTGAGTTCGAAAACCGCCTGAAGAACGTGATCGATGAGGTCAAGAAGAGCCCGCATCCCATCATCCTGTTCATCGACGAGGCGCACACCATGATCGGTGCGGGCGGCCAGGCGGGTCAGAATGACGCGGCCAATCTGCTCAAGCCTGCGCTGGCGCGTGGCGAGCTGCGCACGATCGCGGCCACCACTTGGGGCGAGTACAAGAAATACTTCGAAAAGGATGCCGCGCTGGCTCGCCGCTTCCAGGTGATCAAGGTGGAGGAGCCTTCCGAAGAGCTGGCCTGCGCGATGCTGCGGGGCATGGCGCCCTTGATGGAAAAGCACTTCGGTGTGCGCCTGTTTGACGAAGCCATCGCCGAGGCGGTGCGCCTGTCTGCCCGCTACATCAGCGGCCGCCAGTTGCCTGACAAGGCCATCAGTGTGCTGGACACCGCTTGTGCCAAGGTCGCGTTGGGCCAGAGCGCCACGCCCGCGCGCATTGAAGACGCGCGCAAGCGCCTGGAGCGGCTGGATGCGGAAAGCGCGGCCTTGACACGCGAGGCGGCAGCCGGTGCGCGCCATGGTGATCGCCTGGATGCGCTGAAGGCAGAACGTGACGGCATCGTGGCCACCTTGAAGGCAGACGAAGAACGCTGGATTTTCGAACAGCAACTGGTCCAGGACATCCGCGAACTGCGCACGAAGTTGGAGCATCAGGCCGGCGGCCTGTCGAGCGCCGAAGCCGGTGTCGACCAGGCTGCAGGCGCTGGCGCCGACACCAAGTCGGGCACCAGCGCGGCCAGCAGCAAGGCCAAGGGCAAGAAGGCCACGATTACCCACGCCAGCCCCGATCACGAGTTGCTGGCCATGAAGCAGGCCGAACTGGCCGCATTGCAAGGTGAAGCGCCACTGGTGCCCATGCAGGTCGATGGCCATGTGGTGGCCGAGATCGTGGCCGCCTGGACGGGCATTCCGCTGGGCAAGATGGTCAAGGACGAGATCAAGACTGTGCGCAACCTGCAGGCCACGTTGCAGGAACGCGTGATCGGGCAGGACCACGCCCTGGCTGCCATCGCCCAACGTGTGCGCACGGCGCGTGCAGGCCTGGAAGATCCCAACAAGCCCAAGGGTGTGTTCCTGTTCGTAGGCCCCTCCGGCGTGGGCAAGACCGAGACGGCCCTGGCCCTGGCTGACATTCTTTATGGTGGCGAGCGCAACCTGATCACCATCAACATGAGCGAGTACCAGGAGGCGCACAGCGTGAGTGGCCTCAAAGGCTCGCCCCCCGGTTATGTGGGCTATGGGGAAGGTGGCGTGTTGACCGAGGCCGTTCGCCGCAAGCCTTACAGCGTGGTCTTGCTCGACGAGGTCGAAAAGGCCCACCCGGATGTGCTGGAGATGTTCTTCCAAGTGTTCGACAAGGGCCTGATGGACGACGCCGAAGGCCGCGAGATCGATTTCCGCAACACGGTCATCATCCTGACCTCGAACGCGGGCTCGCAAGGCATCATGCAGGCCTGCTTCAAGCACGATGAAGAAGCGGGTGGCACGGTGATGAAGGCTGCCGACGAACTGCCGGCCGCTGACGAGCTGGCCGAGGCCCTGCGCCCCACGCTGTACAAGACCTTCAAGCCGGCCTTCATTGGCCGCACGAAAGTGGTGCCTTACTACCCTCTGAGCGACGATGTGCTGGCCAGCGTGATCACGCTCAAGCTCGATCGCATCGCGGCGCGCGTGATGGCCAACCACCAGGCGGTGCTGGAGTACGACGACGCCCTGATCGACACGGTGCTGGCCCGTTGCACCGAGGTGGACACCGGCGCCCGCGCCGTGGACCACATCCTCAACGGCAGCCTGTTGCCCGAGGTGGCCGACAGCGTGCTGGCGCGCATGGCCGAAGGTCAGCCGATCAGCAAGATCAAGGTCAGCGCAGGCAAGAACGGCGAGTTCAAGTTCAAAGTGAGTTGATCGCCCCGGGGTGGGCAGGTGCCGTGCCGGATCCTCAATCGCCGAGGATCAGCAGCGCCTCGTCCCGCCAGTAGGTGGCTGCGGCGTAAAAACCCTCCCACACGCACCCGTTGCAGCCTCTGCCGCAGCAGGTGGTGGGCTCATCCGGGGGCTGCCGCAGGCTGATCCCTCGTGCGCTGGCCTGGCTTTGCAGGCTGTCGAACATCGCACGGACGGCGTTGAGATCGGTCAAAGGAAAGTCCATCTTGGGGCTGGCCGGGGGCGGAAAAGGCCTGTCGCGTCTTGAAAACCCTGCATCTTAGCGATGCTGGCCGTGGCATAGTCCCCGTGTGACACAAGCTGCACCTGATTCTCTTTTGCCTGAAGCGCCCTTGTCCGGCCCGATGCTGGCCATCTACGGCCGCACCGTGACCTGGAAGCACCTGATCCTCACGGCCGGCCTGTTGCTGATCCTGATGGGGGCGGCGGCGGCTGCGGCGGCCTGGTGGGCCTGGCACAACCTGGCCGCTCAGGTGGTGCTCAAGGAGCAGCAGGCCGATATCCTGTTGCCTCATGAGCTGGCTGTGAAAGCTGCCGTCACGCAGAAGGTCAAGATCAGCCTGGACAACCAGTCGCTGCCTGTGCGCGTGCCCATTCACCAGGATCTGAGCATTCCGCTCAATGAGGCCATTCCGATCAAGGTCAGCCTGGACACGGTGGTGCCTGTCAACATCGATGTGCCCATCAAGCATGTGCTCAAGGTGGACCAGGTGGTGGAGCTCGACACCCAGGTCAAGACGCGCATCCTGGGCATTCCACTGACCCTGCCCATTCAGGGCAAGATCCCGGTCAAGGCTGACGTGCCGGTGGACATGGTGATCCCGATTCACAAAGACCTGCCGCTGGTGCTCGTCACCCCCGTGACGGTGCGCTTCAGCGAGCCGCTGCACACCACGCTGGACACGGTGATCGAGACGCGCTTGCCGCTGCATGGCGCGATGTCGCTGCCCTTGACGGCACCAGTCAGTGCCAGCTTGACGTTTCCGCAGCAGAAGGTCAGGGCAGGTCTGTCCTTGCTGGACTTGACCGTGCCCTTCGAGGACGTGACGCTGGCGCCCAGGCGCAAAGCGCCTGCACCTTGAGCCAACAGGGCGCCGCATCGCCATGACCCGTCACCCGAGCCTGACCGCTGCTCAGCCCATCCCATGGGGCTGGAACCGTCCTATCAAGCCGGTGGCCTTGATCGTGGTCGGGGGCACCGTCCTGCTGATCTGGCTGGTGCTGATGAGTGTGTCGGTCTGGTATTTCTACGAAAATTGGGAAGCTCGCCTGACCCTGCTCAAGCAGCCGGTTCTCTTGCGTTTGCCCGAAGGCATGGTGGCCATGGCCGAGGTCAGCTCCCCGCTGCAGACGCGCATCGACATGCGCCCCCTGGTGCGGATTCCGATCAAGCAGACCATGTCGGTGCAGATGCCGGATCACCTCAAAGCCATGGCGCACATCAAGACGACCTTGCCGGTGGACACGTCGGTCACGGTGGAGCATGTGGTGCCCGTGAATACCACGTTGAACATGCAGGTGGCCCTGCGATCCTGGCTGCCCAGCATGCCCGTGTCGGTGCCGGTCACGCTCAATGTGCCCTTGAAGATGACCGTGCCCGTCAAGGTTGACGTGCCGGTGGACATGGATGTGGCCATCAGCGGCGAGTTGCCACCTACGCTCAACATCCCCATCGACACGGTGTTCTCGGTGCGGCCACACGTCAAAGGGGTGGTGACGGCCCACATGAGCAGTCAGACCGCGTTCCGCCTGCTGTCACCGATCGAGCCGTTCCCGCTCACCATTGATCGCGCCAGCCTGAGCGTGCCATTCAATCTGACCTTCCTCAAGCAGCGCGCGCCCTGATCGGCCAGCGCCTCAGGTCTTGCCGCAACAAGGCTTGCTTGGGCTGCAGTCTGCCGGGGTGAGCACCGGCCAGCCATAAGGCGGCGCCACCTGGGTGTTGATGCGCACCACGATCACCTGTGGGCGATGGTGCTGATCTGCATCGGCCAGCGCGTGCTTCAGGGCCTCACGCAATGCCTGCGTGCCTTGGTCGCGGGCAATGGTCACGGCATGCGCACCCAGTCCTTGCGCAAACTTCGCCAGATCAGGTCGCCCCAGCTGGTAGTAGTCATCCCATTGCGCGGCCGGGGGCAGCAGTTGCGCCATGCCCTGGCTGACCATGGCCAGGTCGTTGTCGTCCAGCACGATCCAGATGGCACCCACGCGGTGCTGCGCGGCCGTGGAGATCTCGGCGCCGTGCATCATGAAGGCGCCGTCGCCGACGATGGCCACATTGGGCAGATCAGGGGCCGCCATCTTGCCACCCACCACGGCGCCCACGGCAAAACCCATGGGGCCCATGGACAGGGCGCTGTGATAGCGCACCGGCGGGTTGATCACCAGGTTGTTGAGTGACCAGCCCACGCAGTTGCCTGCGTCAATGAAGATGTGGCCCTTGTGCACGAGTTCGTCGACCACACGCATCATCGCTGCGGGGTGAACAGGCGCGGCTTCACTGTCGCGGCCGGCCGGGTCGGCCCAGGGGGCATGGTCCAGCTTGATCTGTTTGATCACCGCCTTGCGTGCATCGACCTTGGCCTGGTCTGGCTGCAGGTGGCGTGCCTTGTCGAGCATCAGATCCAGGCTGGTCGCGATCTCGGCCACGACGCCGCGTGTGATGGGGAAGTCGCGACCGATGACGGCGGCGCTCAGGTCCACCTGGATGAAGTGCCGTGTGGGTTCGAGCGCCGGGCTGTAGAGCGCCGACGCAGTGACGGATGTGGACAGCTCGCCCAGACTGGAGCCCAGTACCAGCAAGGTGTCGAACTGATCGGCCTTGTTGGAAGGGTGCATGTACAGGCTGGGCCAGGCGCAACCGCAGATGCCGTAGTTGCGCAATGACAAGGCATGCGTTTCCGGGAAGATCCCCTTGGCATCCGGCGTGGTCATCACGGCGATGCCGAAACGGTCCACGAACTCGGTGAAGGCTTTGAGGCGCTCGGGGCAGGCCAGGGCGTCGCGGCTGCCGTTGCCCAGGAAGATCAACGGGCGCGTGGCGTGGACCAGCTCATGCAGGGTGTCGGTCACGGCCTTGGGGTCCGTGCAGGCCGTGACGGGCCGGTAGGTGGACGGCCTGATGTTGGCTGGATAGTTGGGTGCACATTCGCCCGCGATGTCATTGGGCAGGCTGATGTGAACGGCCTGCTTGGGCAGTGACAGGGCGTTGCGCAGGGCCTGCTGGAACAAGGTCTGGAAGTTCAGCGGGCTGGAGATGATGGCACTCGATGCCAGGGCGTTCTGGAAGATGTTGTGCACGTCCAGCTTGGCGTCCGTGCCTTCTTGCAGATAGCCCTTGCCGTAATAGGCCTCGGGCACTTCGCCGGTGATCACCAGCACGGGTGAATTGCTGGCCTGCGCGTTCATGGCACCTGTCAGGGCGTTGGTGGCACCAGGGCCCGAGGTGGTCAGCACCACGCCCAAGCCACCCTTGACGCGCGCGTAGCCATCGGCGATGTAGGCCGCACCTGTTTCGTGCCGGCAGATCACATAGTCGATGGGTTGTGATTGTTTCTTTAACTCGTTCATCAACCACACGGCTGCCCCACCGGGGATGCCGAAGATCTTGTCGACCCCTTCTGCGCTCAAGTAGTCAAGAAGCAGTTGGGCCACAGTGCCGCAGGGGACGGTGGAGGGCGCGGGGGCATTGGACGACATGTTCGACGAACTCCTGGATTGGGCTTGGGTTGGTGCCGGGCAAATAGGCCAGACATGGCGGGTACATCGCCCGATCGAGACGGGCGGCGGCTGTCAAAAATGTGCCCTCCACCACCACAGGGCTAAACAGTGAAAACAGATGCTTTGAACCCGGTTCTTGATGTCGCCATCGTCGGCGCGGGCGTGTCAGGGCTTTACAGCGGCTGGCGGTGGCTGACCAGCTCGCAAGGCAAGGGCTCTCGTGTCGAGGCCTTCGAGTTGAGTCACCGCGTCGGCGGGCGATTGATGTCGGCGCAGCCTCCGGGCATGCCCGAGGGACGTATCGAGCTGGGGGGTATGCGCTATACCAGTGCGCAGACCATGGTGTCGTCGCTGGTGTCCTATCTGAAGCTGGAGACCGTGCCCTTTGTGGTGGCACAGGATCCGAACATGGCCTATCTGCGTGGGCGCCATCTGCGCACCAGGGATTTGTCGGATCCGGCCAAAGTGCCTTACGACATCCCGAAGTCGGACTACGAGGGCTTCACCAAAGGCTTCACGGCCCTGGCCGCCGAGCGCTACCTGGAAGAAGTGCTCCACCGCAAGCACGTGGACCTCAAGACCGTGGATTGGGACAAGGTGGCCGAAACCGGCCGCTACGAGGGCCACAGCGTGCGTGATCTGACCATGCGCTATATCTACAACCGGTCGGTCAGCCACGAGTCCTTCCAGTTTGCCGAAGACACCAGCGGCTATGACTCCATCTTCTTCACCTGGAATGCGGCAGATGGCTTCCCCTGGAACATTGGCGACTATGGCGCCAGCATCCAGTACAGCCGTCTGAAAGAGGGCTATGAGATGTTGCCCAAGACCCTGCACCAGCGCTTCGAGTCGGTGGGGGGCAAAGTGCACTTCGAGCATCGCCTGCAGCGCTTTGACACCGTCCAGCTGGACGATGGCAGCGAAGGGGCGGAGCTGCATCTGGTGCACGCCGGGCATCACAAGGTGGTACGTGCACGCAAGCTGATTCTGGCCATGCCGCGTCGTTCGCTGGAGTTGCTGGATCAGACCGGGGCGGTGCTGGGCAAGGAACATCATGAGGTGCACAAGCTGATCCAGTCCGTGGTGCCGATTCCGCTGTTCAAGCTGGCCCTTTGCTACCGCACGCGTTGGTGGGAGGAGCTGGGCATCACGCAAGGCCAGTCCGTTACCGATCTGCCGATCCGCCAGTGCTACTACTGGCCCGTGGGCGATGACACCAAGGCGGGCGCCATCCTGATCTACAACGATGGGCTGGACCTGGCGTACTGGGCCGGCCTGCGCAACGACCCGGAAGGCTTCCCCAACGAGGATGGGACCGACAGCAACGACCCCGCCGTGGAGTGGAAGGAAAACCCCGCGCCCAAGCTCATGGTGCAGGAGGCACACCGCCAGTTGCTGGAGATGCATGGCCTTGAAGACACGCCGGAGCGCCGTCCCTATGCGGCGGCCTATCGCGATTGGGGTGATGACCCCTTCGGTGGCGGTGCCAACTTCTGGCCTCAGTATGTGGACAGCCAGCACGTGAGCAAGCGCATCGTGCAGCCTGTGAAGGGCAAGCCGGTCTACATCTGCGGCGAGGCTTATTCACATGCGCAAGGCTGGGTGGAAGGTGCGCTGGCCACGGCCGAAGACATGCTGCAAAACCACCTGGGTCTGCAGCCTCCGCCCTACATGGGTTGAAACGCGCGATGGCAACCGAGGCGCGCCATGGCGGGTGCCTCAGTTGCCAGCCCGGCCAGGCTAGCTGCGTTCCAGCAGCAAGGCCGTGGCGTGCATTTCCATGCCGATGCCCAGCAGGACCAGGTGCCTGGTGTGGATCTCGGCATGGCATTTGGCCAGGTTGACGGGCACGGATGAGGACACCATGTCGCCGAACTCTTCCAGCGTGCTGATGTAGTGCCGGGGCTGGATGGCCGCCTGCCAGGCATCCTGGACCATCTTCGATGTCTGGTGGGCGATCAGGGTGATGTCCTGACCGGTCAGGCCATGACGACTCAGCAGGCGTTGCACCAGCGGCCCGGGCACCTTCAGGCCGAATTGCTTGAAGGCCTCCTGGCCGGTTTTGTCGTCCAGCTTCATCAGGGGCGTGGTGAAGCGGTCCTTGTCGGGCGTGGGGCGCGCTGCCATGCGAAAGGCACCGTACCAGCGGCTCTGCGTTTCGTTTTCCCAATCGATCAGGCGGAAGTGGCGCGGGTTGCTGCTGTAGCCCAGCACCACGGCACCAGCGCCATCCGAGGCGGCCAGCGAGACGGGCTCGTGGTAATCCACATGGTGCGTCCAGTTGTTGCCGCAGACCACCAGGGCGTGACGCAGGGTGTTGCTGCGGACCAGGTCGGTGCCCAGGCGCACGCCATCTTGAAACGTGGAGTAATCGCTGTTGAGCGGCATCACGCGGCAGTGAGCGGACAGGCCCAACTGGTGGTGCACCACGGCGAGGTCGTTGGGGGCGATGTAGTCGCTCACCGAACCGGCTCCCAGGATCATGTCCACGTCCTCGGCCTTGATCCGGGCGCGGTCCATGGCCTGCTTGCAGGCCTCAGTCATGATGTCGATGACGCCGTCGGCCGTCGGCAGCACCCGCCGGTACTTGAGGCCGTTGAACAGGTCCGTGCCGGACGGCGAATGCTTTTTCAGCCAGTCGAAAATGGGATCGTCGTTGCCCCGGACGATGTCGGGTACGGCGTAGCCTTGGCCAAGGATGGCCACGTGATGATCTGCGCCCATGGGCCGCCTCCAGTGAAGTGCATTGATCTGGAGGTGGTTTTCGGCTGTTTCGGGCGCAGACTGAAGGATCGGCCTTTCGTCAGTTCGGGGTGGCTACGCGCCGCCAGGCGGCCCGACCGATCATGCGCAGCTTGTTGCCCATGTCCATGCGCATCAGGTTGGTGCGCAGGATGCCCTTGGTGAAGCGCGTCTGCTTGCTGTAGTCGATCAGCACATCCACGATCACCGGTACGCCTTGCGCAGACAAGGCCTGTGCCTGGTCGATCACGGCGGCGATGTCCGCATCGCCGGCCATGCGCAGGTAGTGGGCCCCCACCGCGTCGGCGATGCCCTTGAAGCGGACCTCCGGCAGCACGGTGCAGGCCTTGCGGTTGTAGGGCAGCTTCTGCGCTTGCGAGATCTGCGAGAGCTCGCCATCGTTGAACACATAGCAGACCACGCCCAGCTTGTTCTCGGTGGCTGTGAGCAGCTCCAGCCCGGTCATGAGGAAGGCACCATCGCCCACGATGCCCACCACCTGCTTGTCAGGATGGGTGAGCTTGATGCCGACGGCGGCGGGCACGCAGTAGCCCATGCAGTTGAAGTCGGTGGGTGTGATGAGGTGTCGGCTACCGCGAGTCTCGAACAGCTCGGCCACCAGGAAGGTGTGGTTGCCGTCATCGGTGACCAGGTAGCCGTCATCGGGTAGTTTGCTGCGCAGGGCCTGGAAGAAGCGCCCTGGGTTGACGCGCTGGCCACTGTCGTGGCGGAGCCATTCTTCCATGTAGGCGCGCTTGTCTTTGGCAATTTGCTGGCGCACGGCTTGCCCGCGAGACTGGATCTGCATCTCGTTGCCTGGACTCAGCTTGAGCTCCTCGATCAACGCGCTCACCACGGCCTTGGCATCGCCTTCAATACAGAGGCGTGCGTCGTAGTTCGCGTTGAAAACGGCAGGGTTGATGTCAACGTGAATGAGGTCCCAGGTGGGTTTGATACCGAAGCTGCCCGTGGCGATCTCGCCAAAGCGTGTGCCAATGGCCAGCAACACGTCACAGTCGGCGAAGGCGTTTTCGGCGGCAGGCACGGCGGCTGGCCCCATGCTCATGCCGGCGTGCAGCGGATGTTGTGCTGGAAAGGCGCTCAACCCTTGCAGGGTGGTACTGACGGGCGCTTGCAGCAGTTCAGCCAGCTCCTGGGTCAACATGCTGCCGTGTACGCCGCCCCAGCCCAGGAACAGGCCCGGTTTGCGGGCGTGCTTCAACAGCTGAGCGGCTTCCTTCACCTTGACTTTGGTGGCCTCGTCGAGCGCAGACGAATGGGGCTCGGGGCGCACGAAAACTGGCAGCTCGTCAATCTCGCCAGGAAACAGCTGCAGATTGACCGGGATTTCGATGAAGACGGGACCGGGCTCGCCGGAGTTGGCCAGGCGCCATGCTTCGTAGAAAGTGGGCACGATCTGCCGGTGCTCGGTGATGCGCCAGGCTCCCTTGGTAAAGGGTTTGACCAGTTCCAGTTGGTCCAGTTCGTGCAGTTGGTAGGTGTAGCCGGTGTCGGTGCGTGTGCCACCGGAAATGACCAGCATGGGGACCCCGTCCAGATAGGCCTCGCCGATGCCGGCCATGGCCAGCGCCGTACCTGCTGCGGGCACGATGAGCAAGGCACCATTGAAGTCGTTGGTGCGGCTGACCGCGTCGGCCATGAAGGCACCGCATCCTTCGTGGTTCACGCGGATCGGGGTGACCACCTCGGAGCTGGCCAACTGGTCGTAGATCTCCGTGTTGTGTACGCCGGGGATGCCGAAGGTGTGGCGGATGCCGAGTTGCTCGAGGGCATGGCGAACAAGTTCTGCGCCGGTCTTCTTCATGGTCGTCTCCGTTATCGGTATGGATGTCAGGCTGCGCTGTGGATGTGGCGGGCAGCGGCGTGGGCTGTCAGGATGCAACCCGACAGGAAGGTGCCTTCGAGGGACTTGCGGCCGTTGGCGCCGCCGCCACCAAAGCCGGCCGCTTCACCCACGGCATACAAGCCAGGGATGGGCTGGCCTTGTTGATCCAGCACGCGGCTTTGCAGATTGGTCTGGATGCCGCCTGTGGACTTGCGTGTCAGCAACTGGCAGCGGATGGCGATCAGCGGCCCGGCCGATGGATCCAGGATGGCCTGGTAGCGGCAGGTGCGGAAGCGGTCACCTGGCCAGCGGCGCAGCTGCTCGATGCGGCGCAATTGATCATCGTTGTGCAGGCGAGGGCCTCGTTGGATCTGGTCGTCGTAGGGCCGAATTTGCTCGTGCAGCGTGGCCGCGCTGATGCGGCCATCTCCGGCCACCATGTTCATGCGGCGGGCCAGGTCGGTCAGGTTGTCTGCCATGACAAAATCGGGGCATTGCTCAAGCAGTTCGTCCACCAGTTCGCGATTGCCGTTGAGCATCTGCATCAACAGGGCCACAGGCCTGCGATCCCGGATGTGCTGGTTGTGCTCGGCGCCTGAAGCCGCCAGTTCCTTGTCGGCAATGCGGCGGTTGAGCACTTGCCAGGTCCAGGGCCATTGCGAGCGGGCGATCTGGGCGACCATGTCGTAGGTATCGAAGCCCGTCACGAAGGGCACAGGACCGATGCGCTGGCCATCCGGATCCAGCCATAGGGCCGACTTGGCCGGTATCAGGCTGAGCCCGTGACCAGGGAAGTGTGGCCGCGGATGGCGCACGCCGGCTGCGTAGTTCCACATTTGATCCAGATGCGTGACCGCGCCGCCCATGTGGCCTATGGCGTCGTGCATGCGGCCATCAGCATGGGGATGCGAGCCGTTGAGCAAGGTGGCCGGGGCCTGCCCCCAGCCTCGTGGCCAGTGTTGCCGAACCCGTGCCAGATCGCCCGTGATGCCGCCCGTGGCCACCACCACCGCATCGGCGTGAAGTTCGAAGGGGCGTTCGTGCCGTTCGTCCATGCCGTGGCAGCCGTTGATGCCATTGCGGTTGCCGAGGAGGCCGTCCACACGGTGCCTGGGCAGAATCGTCAACAGGCTCAGCCTGGGATGCTGCTTCAGGGCTTCGATCAGCGTCAGCAGCATGTGGCGTGACGTGCCCCACAGCACGTGATAGCGGGGCAGGGTGTTGCCACGGGTCATCCAGCCTCGCTCCACCCATTGAACGGCGGGGATGAAGCGGATGCCGAAGCGGCGCAGCCATTCATAGACCTCGGGTACGCAGTGCTGCACATAGTGCTCGGCCCACCTTCTGGGCCAGACATCGCCGGGCTCGAATTCGGCAAAGGCCAGCCAGTCGGCCAGGGCGATCTCGGCGCTGTCGTGGATGCGGTTGAAGCGCTGCAAAGGCGTGTCCACCAGTGCCATGCCACCGAAGGCGTGTAGACCGAGGCCGCCCAGGCGATCTGCCTCGTCGCGATCCAGCAGGGTGACGCGGTGCCCGTGATCGAGCAGGTCCAACGTGGTGGTCAGGCCAGCGAGGCCTGCGCCGATCACGATGGTGTGGGATGGGGCGGAGGGGGAGCGCACGAAGTGGGTAAACGGGTCGAACTGATCAGGGAGTGTGCCGATCCGTTGAGGCGCTGTCTGTCTGCGACCCGACACGCTGGCCTAACCCGATTTGACGTGACGCAAGTTCAGGGAAATGACCTGACGCTGATGTCTTCGGTGTCTGCGTGAAAACCCGATCTGGCCAGTTTGGTGACCCCGCAGATGGGGTGGTAGCAGGCCGTGCATTTGCTGCATTTGGCTGGGACAGCGTGGCGCATGGACGCGTAAGTCCTGTGTCCAGACGTATCGCCAGATCGGCAGAATTCACTTACCGCATAACCCGCGATGGTTGCCCAAACGTGATCGATCGTGGAGCGAGCAGGAGTGGCAATTGGCAGGCGAATCGTCCAGCGCATCGGCAAGCACCGCAAGCGTCCCGCTGACGGATGCCCACGACGTGGCATCCGCTCAGGCCGCGCTGGTCAGCAAGACACTGGCCGATGGCTTTCCCTTGCTCACCTTCCCACGCGAACTGGAAGACCGCTTCCTGACAGAGGGCGAAGCCAATCGCTTCCACATGATGGTGGTGGCCGGCTTGGCAGCGGTTCTGTTGTTTGGCGCCATGATCGTTGGCGACTACCTTTTGAGCCCTGGTGTGGTGCCTTTTGCCGCCGTGCTCAGGGAGGGCATCTTTCCACCTGCCGTCATCATCGGCTTGCTTGTGTTGAGACACTTGCGCATGCCGTCGGTCAATGAGTGGATGATCGCATTGGCTGGCGTGCTGGCAGCCGTGCTGGAAGTCGCGATCGTGCTCAAGGGCCAGTCTGACTGGGCCGTTGCGCGTGTGGTCCAGTTGAACATCATCATGGTATTTACCTGCGTGATCGCACGGTTCTGGCCAGCCGTCTTGATGGCTGCGGCTGTGGCTGGCCTGCATGGCTATGTGGTGGCCATCATGCCGGATGTCACTGGCATGATGAGTTTCAACACCAGCTTGCTACTGGGTACGTCCATCGCGTTTGTTCTCTATGGCAACTACAAGCAAGAGCACGACGGGCGCATGAGTTTTTTGCTTGATGCGCGCGAGCAGGCACTTCACGCCAGCCTGACCGAAGCTCACGAGCGTCTGACCCGCCTGGCGACCACCGATGCGTTGACCCAGGTGGCCAATCGCCGCTATGTCGAGACCTACCTGAGCGAGTGCTGGCAACGTGCGCGGCAGGAGGGGCATTGCGTGTCGCTGATCCTGCTGGACGTGGATTACTTCAAGCCCTTTAACGATCGCTATGGTCACCAGGCGGGTGACCGTTGTCTGGCGGCCGTGGCCGAGGCTTTGAAGTCAGGCATACGCCGCCCTGGCGATCTGGTGGCGAGGTGGGGTGGCGAAGAGTTCGTCGTCGTGCTGCTGGACGCCGATGCAGAGGCGACCAAGGCTGCTTCGGAGCGTTTGCGTCTGGCGGTGTCGGCCTTGCGGATGTCTCATGAGGGATCCATGTGCGGGCACCATGTGACGGTCAGCGGAGGCTGGGCCTCGGCGATACCTGGTGCGCAGGATGAATGGCCGCAACTCGTTCAACTGGCAGACGATGCACTGTACGAGGCCAAGCGGGCCGGCCGTGATCGCATGCATGCGGCTCACGGCGTGACGGCTCACCTGGCGGCGGTTGGTGAGGTGTGGCGATGCTGAACCAGCAAGCTCTGGCTCTTGAGTTCGACTTGCGCCGATGGATGCGATGGCGCCCGCCTTCTTTGCGGATGAATGCGATCGACGAGGCGCGTTTTGAGGACGCCTGTGGGCCAGCACGCGTTCACCATTTTGTGGCGAGCGGCTTGCTGGCCTTGCTGGTCTACAACCTGTTCCTGCTGGTGGATGCACGGATGATCCCTGACGTGTATCCGCAGGCATTGACCATGCGGTTGTTCATTTTTTCGCCGGTGGCCTTGCTCATGTTGTTGATCGGCGTTCGCTTCAACGGGTTCATTGCGCGATTGCCTCGCCCCATACTGGAAGGCACCTTGATGATGACCGGGGTGGTGGCTGCCTTGCACATGGGGTGGCTGCTCCTGCATTCCAACAGCCCCTATGCCGGCATGTACACGGCAGGCCTGGTACCCATCACGATCTATGGCAACCTGGTGCAACGGTTTCGCTTTCGGTATGCACTGTTCTTTTCGACGGTGGTGATGGCCACCTGCCTGACCTGTGTGTGGGCGCGCGCGGATCGCGTCAATCCTTATGATGTTTTCGACGTCCCGCTGGCCTTGCTGGTGGGGATCATTGCTGTCTACACCCTGGCCATGAACTACCGGTTCGAGCTGGAGGAGCGCAGGAGGTTCGTGTGGCAACTGCGTGCGCAGGCGTTGCACCAGGAGTTGTCTGCCTCACAGGCCCGGTTGGATGACCTGTCTCGCCGTGATCCGCTGACGGGTGTGCCCAATCGCCGTCACGTCGACGCGTACTTGCGCCAGCAGTGGGGGCGCTTGGGAGCCGCCGATGAGCACCTGGCACTGCTGCTGATGGATGTGGATCATTTCAAAGCCTACAACGATCGTTATGGGCATCCTGCAGGTGATCAGTGTTTGAAGCACGTGGCGCAGGTTCTGCAGCAAAGCGTGCCTGAAGAACAGGGTTGTGTAGCCCGATGGGGTGGCGAGGAGTTCATCGTGGTCTTGCCTGGCGCTCGGTTGCCTGCTGCGATGAAAACGGCGCAGAGCTTGTGTGCTGCCGTGCGTGAACTGGGGCTGCGTCACGAAGGCTCGCCCACTTGCGGCAGTGTTTCGATCAGCGTGGGCGTGGCGGTGATTCGCCCGGCGCTGGCGTCGTCTTCTGATTCGATCGACAGCTTGATCGCGCAGGCCGATGCGGCGCTGTACCGTGCCAAGGCCGGTGGACGCAATCGTGCGGAGGCAGCGCTCAGTCCAGTGTCTTGCTGATGACCTGATGGCGGCCAGCCTGTTTGGCCTGGTAGAGCAGGGCGTCTGCTGCGCTGTAGAGTTCGGATGCGGCGCGTGGTGCACCTTGTGCTTTGAGGATCACCAGCCCCATGCTCACGCTGACGAAGCCAAACGGGCTGCCTTCATGCACGATGCTCAGACTTTGTACCGAGGTGAGCATCTGCGTGATGAAGCGCTCCACCTTGTCGGGCGGCTCATTGATGTCCAACAGGATGGCGAACTCTTCACCGCCCACTCGGTAGACGTGATCACTGGCGCGCTGCAACTGTTGGCGCAATGCCGTGGCGATCTGGCGCAGCACCTCATCACCTGCCGGGTGGCCATAGCGGTCGTTGTAGGCCTTGAAGTGGTCCACGTCCAGCAGGCAAAGGGCAGCAGGCGTTTGATGCCGAGTGTGCAGGGCCGCTGCGGCTGCCAGATCCTTGTTGAACTGGCGTCGGTTGTAAGCGCCGGTGAGCTCATCGGTGATGGCCAGGTTGGCGAGTCGTTCGTTGGCCATCTCCAGCTCGGCTGTTCTGCTGGACACGAGTGATTCCAGTTGCGTGTTCAAGGCGGTTTGCGCAGCCAGCGCCTGCCGCTCGGCGTGCAGCTTTTCGGTCTTGAGCGTGTTCATCTGGTCGGCCAGACCAAAGGCCAGCAAGAGGGCTTCTGCGGCAGAGCCGATCTGCAGCAGGTTGTCTGTCAGGGCGTTGGCAGGCACGAAGCCCAGTACACGCAGGTAGTAGAGCAGCGCGGCGACCGACAGCGTGGTAAAGGCACCTGCAGCGTATCGCCCGGCTTTCGACTTCTTCTTGACGACCAGCACGGTGATGATGGCGGTCAGCCCCATGATTTCCAGGCTGCCGATTGCGCTGTTGATGATGAAGGTGGCGGCATACAGGTTCAGGAAGGCCGGCAGGATGCACAGGCCCTGAGCCGCCGTGCTGATGGCCGCGAACCGATGCATCCTGCGAGACACCGAGTGCGCGGTGTCCAGGTACTTCATCAGGAAGAGCCCCAGCGACATGTAGAGCGCGCTCACGATGACGGCCAGGGCCTGGTTGTTGAAGTCCGGGGAGTCGGGCCACCAGTACTGGAAGGCATAGCCGCGGAACACCAGGCCCCACAGCAGGAAGCACCCGACATAGGCTGCGTAGATGCCGAAGATGGTCTGCCGCGTGGAGGCGTACAGGAACAGGTTGTAGAGCAGGACGGTGGCCAGCAGCCCGTAGTAAATGCCGAACGCCAGCGTTTCGAGCTGCACATGCGCCGTGAAGGCTTCGGGGGCGTACAGCCTGGGGGTGATGATTTCGTTGAGGCCGTCGTGCGACTGGAGTCGCATCAACACGGTGACCTGTTGCCCGGCCGGGATGTGCAGGCGCATGGCGATCGTGCGCACGTTCTCGCCGCGACTGGCAAAAGGCAGGCGATCGCCACTGCTCATGCCTTGAAGCTGTGTGCCATCCGAGCGCAGGACATGGATGTCGACGTGGTCCAGCAAGGAACTGCCCAGATCCAGGATGCGCTCCAGATCTTGGCCGGTGCCATTGCGCAAGGTCACCCGGGTCCACCACGCAGAAGTCGAGAAACCGAAGTTGATGGAGGCGTTGCGCTGGCGGTGCCAGTCCCCTGCAGGTGAGGCCCATGCCGCCATGGCGTCCAGTCGACTGCCGACATCTTCACGAGACTGCATGCTGGGGCCCAGCTGCAGCTCGGCTTGATCGTCGGTCAGTACGACCTCGATGGCCTGGCCTGGCGTGGCGGCCCGCGCGCTGAAGCCGGGCAGCAAGGCGCCGGCCAGCAACAGCACGCACATCAGTCTGATCAAACGGCCTGCAAAGGCCATTGGAAAATGCATAGGCACCAGGGTAGATCAGGCTACCCGCCGGACGCGGCTCAGCCTGCTTGTGAGGGTTGATCGGTTTCCTGCAAGACCTTCAGCGCTTCTTTGGACCAGTTCAACCAGCCCATCTCATACATGATCCCGGTCTTGAGGATCAGGTGCTGGATGCGGGCTTCGCGGGTCAATGTCTTATCGGCAGGAAAGTCGCGCGCTTCAATCAGGCGATAGGCCTCCAGCTTGACGGCGTGCTGGGCCATTCTGCGCTGGATCTCGGCTTCCAGGCCCAGCGGCCCGATCACGGCGTCGGCGCGCATGCGCACCATGAGTTCGTCACGCTGATCCTGGGGTTCGGCGGGTTCGCGCACCCAGCGCTCCAGTTCCTGGCGGCCGGCGTCCAGCACACGGTAGATGCGTTTGCGGGTGCGGCCTCCGTCTGGTGCGGCCTCGGACGTGATCCAGCCGGCCTTTTCCATGCGGGCCAGTTCACGGTAGATCTGCTGGTGGGTGGCGCGCCAGAAGAAGCCGATGGACTTGTCGAAACGGCGCGCGAGGTCGTAGCCTGACGACGACTTTTCCAGCAGGGACGTCATCAAGGCATGGGATAGAGACATGCGCCGAGTCTAAGGGTTGGCATTCAACTATGCAACCAGTTGCATAAACGAGAAAGTTCTCCTAATATCCGCTCCGTTCATGCAACTGGTTGCATAGTGGCCAGCTTGCCGATCCCATCGACTTCACCGAGAGAGACACCTATGAGCGCCTATCCCCACCTGCTGCAACCGCTGGACCTGGGCTTTACCACACTGCGCAATCGCGTCCTGATGGGCTCGATGCACGTGGGCCTGGAAGAAGCCAAGAATGGCTTCGAGCGCATGGCCGCTTTTTATGCCGAGCGTGCACGTGGTGGCGTGGCCCTGATGGTGACCGGTGGCATTGCCCCGAACGATGCCGGCCGCCCCTATCCCGGTGGCGCCCGCCTGGCCACGGAAGAAGAAGCCGCTCAGCACAAGGTCGTGACCGATGCCGTGCATGCAGCCGGCGGCAAGATCGCCATGCAGATCCTGCACTTCGGCCGCTATGCCTACCACCCCGGCCTGGTCGGCCCCAGCCCCATCAAGGCTCCGATCTCGCCCATGCCGCCGCGCGAGCTGACGACGGCCGAAGTCGAGCAGACCATTGAAGACTTCGCAAACTGCGCCGCCATGGCCCAGAAGGCCGGCTACGACGGCGTGGAAGTGATGGGCTCCGAGGGCTACCTGATCAACGAATTCATCGCCGCGCGCACCAACCAGCGTACCGACGAGTGGGGTGGTTCTTACGAGAACCGCATGCGCTTCCCCGTGGAGATCGTGCGCCGCGTGCGTGAACGCGTGGGCAGCAACTTCATCATCATCTACCGCCTGTCCATGCTGGACCTGGTGGAAGGTGGCTCCACGTTTGACGAAGTGGTGCAACTGGCCCAGGCAGTGGAAGCCGCTGGCGCCACGATCATTAACACGGGCATTGGCTGGCACGAAGCCCGCATCCCCACGATCGCCACCAGCGTGCCGCGCGGTGCCTTTGCCTGGGTGACCCAGAAGATGAAGGGCAAGGTCAAGATCCCGCTGATCACGACCAACCGCATCAACACGCCTGAAGTGGGCGAAAAGATCCTGGCCGATGGCTGCGCCGACATGGTTTCCATGGCGCGCCCCCTGCTGGCCGATCCTGACTTCGTCAACAAGGCGGCCGCGGGCAAGGCCGATCAGATCAACACCTGCATCGGCTGCAACCAGGCCTGCCTGGATCACACCTTCAGCGGCAAGATCACCTCCTGCCTGGTCAACCCCCGTGCCTGCCACGAGACCGAGCTGAAGATCGAACCCGCCACAGCCAGGAAGCGCATTGCCGTGGTGGGCGCAGGCCCTGCTGGCCTGGCTGCTGCCACCACCGCCGCACAACGTGGCCACGATGTGACCCTGTTCGAAGCGGCTGATGATGTGGGCGGCCAGTTCAACATCGCCAAGCAGATCCCTGGCAAGGAAGAGTTCTATGAAACCCTGCGCTACTTCCGCAACCAGATCAAGCTGACCGGCGTGAAGGCCCAGTTCAACACACGCGTGACCGCTGAAGACCTGGTCAAGGGCGAGTTCGACGAAGTGCTGCTGGCCACGGGCGTGACACCGCGTACTCCCGCCATCGATGGCGTGGACCACCCCAAGGTGCTGAGCTACCTCGACGTGCTGCGCGACAAGAAGCCCGTGGGCAAGAGCGTTGCCGTGATCGGTGCCGGTGGCATCGGCTTTGACGTGTCGGAGTTCCTGACGCACGAAGGCGACAGCCCCGCGCTGAACCTGGCCAAGTTCAATGCCGAATGGGGCATTGACTCGGAGTACAAGGACCGTGGTGGCATCAAGCAGCCGCACCTGGACAAGGCCCCTCGCCAGATCTACCTGCTGCAGCGCAAGACCAGCAAGGTGGGCGATGGCCTGGGCAAGACCACGGGCTGGATCCACCGCACCTCGCTGAAGAACCGCAACGTCGAGATGATCGCCGGGGCCAGCTACAACAAGATCGACGATGCCGGCCTGCACATCACGGTGGGCGGCAAGGACGTGGTGCTGCCGGTGGACAACGTGGTGTTGTGCGCTGGCCAGGAGCCTTTCCGTGCGCTGCAAGCAGGCCTGGAAGCCGCCGGCAAGAAGGTGACCCTGATTGGCGGTGCCGACGTGGCGGCCGAGCTGGATGCCAAGCGCGCCATCAAGCAAGGCACTGAAGTGGCCGCGGCCTTGTGATCTGGCGTTGATCAACCCTGGAGTGACACCATGAGTTCGACCTCTGTACTCAAGCCCGCTGCGGCGGCCTCGCTGGCTTTGTGGCACGAGATGGTGTCGCTGCAGGATCTGGGTAGGCTGCCCACCATCCTGCATGACGGCGCCGTGTTCCGCTCGCCCATGGCCTTCAAGCCGTATGTGAGCGCCGCTGCCGTCAACCTCATCCTCAATACCGTGTCGAAGGTCTTCACGCAGTTTGAATACCACCGCACGCTGGTGTCGGAGGATGGGCTCAACGTGGTGCTGGAGTTCAGTGCCAGCGTGGGCGACAAGTCGCTCAAGGGCATCGACATGATCCGCTTCGATGAAGAGGGCAAGATCGTGGACTTCGAAGTCATGGTCCGCCCCTTCAATGCGCTGCAGGCCCTGGGTGCCGAGATGGGTGCACGTCTGGCGGCCTATCTGCCCGCCTACAAGGCCAACCACAACCAATAAGAGAGACCGAGGAGACAAACCATGCAACTCGACACCGTCACCGTCAGCCTGGACAACCATGTCGCCGTGGTTCGCCTGAACCGCCCTGAGAAAGCCAATGCGATGAACGCCACCATGTGGCAGGACATCCGCAAGGCCTTCACGTGGATCGACGAAAACGTGGAAGCCCGCGTGGCCATCATCGAAGGCGAAGGCAAGCACTTCACCTCCGGCATCGACCTGCAGATGATGATGGGCCTGCTGCCCCAGATCAAGAACGACTGCGAAGGCCGCACCCGCGAGAACCTGCGCCGCGTCATCCTCGACATGCAGGACACGCTGACCAGCATGGAGCGTTGCCGCAAGCCTGTGCTGGCCGCCATCCACGGCGGTTGCGTGGGTGGTGGGGTGGACCTGGTCTGCTGCACCGACATGCGCTATTGCTCGGCCGATGCCTACTTCACGATCAAGGAAATCGACATCGGCATGACCGCAGACGTCGGCACCTTGCAGCGCCTGCCCAAGCTCATCGGCAACCAGGGCATCGTGCGTGAACTGGCCTACACCGGCCGCAAGGTGGATGCCGCCGAGGCGCTGTCGCTCGGCCTGGTCAACAAGGTGTACGACTCGCGTGAAGCCTTGCAGGCTGGTGTGCGCGAACTGGCCACGCAGATTGCCGCCAAGTCGCCGCTGTCCATCCGGGGCACCAAGGAAATGCTGAATTACAGCCGCGATCATTCCGTGGCCGATGGCCTGAACTACATCGCCACCTGGAACGCCGCCATGCTCATGTCCAATGACCTGACGGCCGCCATGATGGCCGGCATGAGCAAGCAAACGCCGTCGTTCAAGGACTGAGGCCGGCGCTGCGTGCGCTCAGCTCCGCGAGCGCGCGCTGTCTGATGTCTGTGGTCGATTCAGGACGCCACGCGCGTCCAGCGTCCATCGTCGCAGAGCCTTTCGATCACGCACTCCGAGGCGGGCACGGGGTCGATGGCGCCAAACCATTGCGCTACGTTGGCACCGCAGGCCTTGGCCTGTTTGTTCAGCTCGGCCCAGCGCGCCTTGCTGATGCGGGCTTCGCGTCGCAAGGCTTCGCCGCCCAGCAGGCTGCGGGGGCTGATGCCAAGTCGGTACACGCCGTTGCCCAACTGCTTCATCACCGCCAGGGTGGGCGGCTGCGCCACGCCATTGACGAGGATGGATTTGAGGGCGGATGGGTCGTGCTGCTGGTTCAGCGAGAACCAGGCTACGGGGCATTCCACGGCGGGCGTGTCAGGCGTGTCTTGCGGCAGGATGTAGCCGTTTTCCAGGATGCGAAGCAGGTGCACGCCCAGCGTGTAGTGCCAGGCGAGCAAGGTTTGGGAGGGCTGGTTCATGGGGTGTGAGGGTCACCGACCTGGCTTGACGAAGTCGGACGCGATCCAGGCTTCGGCGCTGCCGAGGTTCAACTTGAAATGGGGCGCCACGCGCACCTGGGCGATCTGATCGCCCGCCTGGTCCGTGGCGGACAGCAGCGCATACGGATCATCCTCATCGGGCACGATGTCCAGCGCGACGGTGATCGGCCCTGATGAGGTGCTGACCACCACGTTCTTGTGGAGCATGGCGTGCAGCTGCTGCTCGTGGCGGCGGATCACCTCGGAGGCGGTCTTGACCAGGGTGTTGAAGGCGCCCGTGTCCAGTGGCTTGGGGTTCTTCTTGTCGCGGCCCATGGTCCAGGGGCCCACCAGGGCGGGTTCGGGCTCGCCATCCCTGATCATCTCGACGGCCCAGCCGTCATCATCCTCGTTCTTGACGACCTTGGCCGTCCAGCCGTTGTCGCGCCACAGGCGTGCTTCGTACACGGGTTCGAATTCGGGGGCTTCAACCCTGAGTGTGTCGTTCAATCTCAACCTGCCAATCCGGCAAACACGTTCTGTACGTCTTCATTGGCGTCCATGGCCGCCAGGAAGGTTTCGACCTCTTCCAGCGCTTCGGCGCTGAGGCTGGCCGGGTCCACCGGGTTCTTGGGCTTGTAGCCCAGCTTGGCTGACAACACGGTGAAGCCTTGTGCGGGCAGGGCGCGGCTGACCAGATCCAGGTCGGTCGGGTCCGTCAGGAAGAGCGTGACACCCTCGTCACCAGGCTCCAGGTCTTGCGCACCGGCTTCGATGGCGGCCATCTCGGCATCGGCGTCAGCGCGAGCAGCTTCTGCCTCGATCATGCCGACGTGGTCGAAATCCCAGGATACCGAGCCGGATGTGCCTTGCTGCCCTTTGCGGAACAGCACGCGCATGTCCGAGGCCGTGCGGTTCACGTTGTCGGTCAGGCACTCGATCATGACGGGCACGCGGTGCGGCGCAAAACCCTCGTAGATCACGTGGTCAAAGTGCACCGCTTCGCCAGTCAGGCCGGCACCCTTCTTGATGGCGCGCTCCAGCGTGTCCTTGGGCATGGAGGCCTTGCGGGCCTGTTCTACCACCAGGCGCAGGCGCGCGTTGGCGGCCGGGTCGGCACCATTGCGCGCCGCGATCATGATTTCCTTGGCCAGCTTGCCGAACACCCTGCCTTTGATGTTGGCGGCCAGATCCTTGTGTTTTGCTTTCCACTGCGCGCCCATGGCGGGTGTCCTTTGAATGGCTGAAACGGGGTGACAGTTTAGTGGACGGCTCCAGGGGGCCCGTTCTGACACTGCGCGCACGGGTCAATCCATTGGTGTTTGCCGTCAATGACAGGGCGGCCAGAAGTGGCCACAGTTCGGCACATGAAGCTGTCATTTCTGCCTCACTCGCGTCAATCCGTGCCACCCGAACCCGGTGCGGCGCCTCGCGTTCGCCGCTTGCGCGATCTGCCGGGGCCACCACAGTGGCCGGTGGTGGGCAACGCCTTGCAGGTGCAATTGAACAAGGTGCACCAGAACGTCGAAGCGTGGGTCAAGCGCTATGGGCCGATGATCCATGTGCGCCTGGGGGGCTTTCCACTGCTGGTGGTGTCCGACCACGAGGTGATCGCCTCGCTGCTGCGTGACCGGCCGGAGGGTTTTCGCCGCCCCTCGCGCATGCAGGAGATCATGTCCGAGATGGGCATCCAGGACGGCGTGTTCGTGGCTGAAGGCGAGCACTGGGCCAAACAGCGCCGCATGGTCATGGCCAGCTTTGCGCCAGGGCAGGTGCGGGCCTACCTGCCGGCCTTGCTGAAGGTGGCGGCACGTTTGCGCCACCGTTTCGAGTTGGCTGCCGAACTGGGGCAGCCCATCGACCTGCAGGCCGATCTGATGCGCTTCACCGTGGATGCGATCTCGGGCCTGGCCTTTGGCATGGAGGTCAACACGATCGAGTCCAACGACGACGTCATCCAGCGGCATCTGGACCAGATCTTTCCGACCATCTGGCGCCGCTCGCACGCCATCGTGCGCTACTGGAAGTGGTTCAAGCTGCCTCGCGATCGGCGCCTGGACCGCAGCGTGAAAGCCGTGAACGTCGCCATACGTGGTTTCATGGCCGAGGCGCGGGTGCGATTGCAGGATCCATCCCGGCGGGCCGCTCCGCACAACCTGCTCGGAGCCATGATCGTGGCCGCCGACGAGCCTGGCAGTGGCATGAGCGACGACGATGTGGTGGGCAATGTGTTCACCATGCTGCTGGCGGGTGAGGACACCACGGCCACCAGCCTGTCGTGGATGATCTACCTGATGAGCCGCAACCCGCATACCCTGCAGCGTGCACGGCAGGAGGTGGACAGCTGCCTGGGCGATCTGAATGACTGGACGGCCGACGACCTGGGCAAGCTCGATTACCTCGAAGCCTGCATCCACGAAAGTATGCGCATCAAGCCGGTGGGCCCGTTCAACGTGGTGCAGGCGCTCAAGGACACGGTGGTCGGCGATGTGCAGATCCGCGCCGGCACATCCGTGGTCATGGTCATGCGGCATGACACCTTGAGCGATGGCACCTTCCCGCAGGCGAACCGCTTCATGCCGGAGCGCTGGCTGGATGAGGCCACACAGCTGGCGCCACACCATGCCAAGCGGGTCTCCATGCCATTTGGTGCCGGCCCGCGCATCTGCCCGGGGCGCTATCTGGCCCTGTTGGAGATCAAGCTGGTGGCGGCCATGCTGCTGCAACACTTTGACATCGTTGGTGTGGACACACCCGATGGCCAGGATGCTGATGAGCACATGGCGCTGACCATGGTGCCCGTCGGTTTGAAGATGCGCATCAGTCTGCGTACGGATTGATCAAGGGCTTGCCGACAGGCCTTCCACGCTGCGTAATCGGAAGTCCTCACCCTTGAGCCAGGTCTTCTTGAACGAGCCGCAATGGGGGCAGGGCTCGATGCGGTCGGGCGGTTGGAAGGTCTGGCCGCAATCCTGGCAGCGGGCCTGGGCTTCGACGGTGTGGATCTCGATATCGGCGCCTGCGGCCAGGGTGCCCGCCATGGCCGATGCCAGTGCCGTGCGCAAGGCCTGTTCGTCCACACAACTCAGGGTGCCGATGTCCAGCGTCAGTCGGGTGATGCGCTGGAGTTCAGTGGCGTGGCTTTCCAGCAGGCGAACGATCTCTACCGCAAGCGACAACTCATGCATGGTCGCGGCCTGTGATGGCTGGGACCACCTTGTTCAGCGCATCGTTCAGCCATTGGTGCAGCAGGGCGACGGCTTGAGGCAGGTGAGCGCGGGCCTGGGGTGACAAGGGCTCGCCCAGCTCGAAACTGTGGCCTTTCAGGCTCAGCAACTGGGCGGGTGGGGGGCGTTGCAGCAGCATGGCCTGATACAGGCCCAGCAATTGGGTGGGCGTGCAACTGTGGCTGTTCACCGCTTGCGCGGCTTGATCGGTGGGCAGTGCCTCCAGCCAGGTCAGCGACACGGCCTCATCACTTTGCATGGCCGCATCCACAAACAGGATCTGCTCGCGCTCTGACAGGTCCATCACATGCTCCACCATCAGTTGCTGGTCGGCAATCAGCTCGACGCAGGCTTGAACATCCTCAGACTGTGAGCCCAGCCATGACAAGAGCTGATCGGCCAGCATGGGGCCAAAGGCATCATCGCCCCGGCTCGGGTTGCCGACGGCCATGACCAGAATGGGCGCTTTGTTCATGGCCAGTTGCTCGCCTGGCCGGATGTGGGCAAAGCAGGGCGTTCGATCTGGCCGTCTTCGTGCTTGAGCAGCAGGTCCACGGCCTGGCCTTGTGCGTCCAGCAACTCCAGCCTCAAGGGCATCTTGCCCACCGCATGCGTGGCGCACGACAGGCAGGGATCGTACGCGCGGATCGCCACCTCGATGTGGTTGAGCAGGCCCTCGCTGAGTTCTCGCCCATCAAAGTACTGCGCGGCCACGCTGCGCACGGCCTCGTTCATGGCGGTGTTGTTGTGCGTGGTGGAGACGATCAGGTTGGCGTAGCTGATGAGGTCGTCGTCGATGCGGTAGTGGTGCATGAGCGTGCCGCGCGGGGCCTCGATCACGCCGATGCCTTCACGCAATGGCGTGCCCTTGGCCATGAGGTCGGTGCCGATGATGTCGGGGTCGTTCAGCAGGCGCTCGATGGTTTCGGCGCAGTGCAACATGTCGATCATGCGTGCCCAATGCTGTGCCAGCGAGGCGCTCACGGGCTTGCCGTGGTTCCAGGCCTTGAACTCCTCGCGCGCGGCTTCGGCGCGGGGTGTGTCCAGGTAGCTGGCATTGTTGATGCGCGCCAATGGGCCCACGCGGTACCAGCCCTGTTCCGGGCCGATGCTGCGCAGGAAGGGGAACTTCATATACGTCCAGGGCTTGACCTCTTCACCCAGCAGTTGCTGGTAGTCGCGCACGTCCACCTGGTCCTTCACGTGCACACCATGTTCATCGTTGATGCGCAGGGCGCCGTCGTACAGGTCGCCAGCACCATCCGGCCTCACCAGGGACATGAACATCGAGGGGAAGTTGGCGAAGGCACCTTGTTCAGGCTGACCCGCCAGAAACAGGTCGCGAGCGAGCACCAGTGCGCTGGCGCACCAGTCGGTGATCTGGCCGATGTCCTGCAGCATCAAGCTGCGGTCTGCGGCCGACAAGGCCTTGTTGAAGCCGCCGGGTACCGAGCCCGTGCCATGCACACGCTTGCCGGTGAGCAGCCGGATCACCTCCTGGCCGTACTTGCGAATGCGGATGCCTTGCAGGCCGAGTTCGCGCTGGTCCTGCAAGACGCCCACGATGTTGCGGTGCGCGACGGCATCGTCAAACCCGAACAGCAGATCGGGTGAGGCCAGGTGGAAGAAGTGCAGGGCGTTGGATTGCAGGACCTGGGCGTGGTGCAGCAGGCGGCGCAGCTTGTCGGCCGTGGGCGTGACCCGGCCGTTGCCGATGACGAAGGCGTCGCAGGCCTTGCTGGCCGCCAGCAGGTGGCTCACCGGGCAGATGCCGCACAGGCGTTGCACCAGGGTGGGCACCTCCCAATAGGGGCGGCCCTGGATGAAGCGCTCGAAGCCGCGAAATTCAACGATGTGCAGGCGGGCTTGTTTGACGCTTCGTTGTTCATCCAGCAGGAGCGTGACCTTGCCGTGGCCTTCCACGCGGCTCACGGGCTCGATCACCACGCGGCTCAGGCCGTTGGGGTCGGGGGCGGTTTCAAGAGGATGGGGCATGGTGGCTCGGCAATGCTGGGTGTGACGGCAAGGCAAGGCTCAATCGAAGCGGCGGATGTCGGCGGGCAGCACGGGCGGGCGGCCTTCCAGCATGGCCATGATGAGTTCACGAAAGGCCTCGGCGGGTGGCGGGCAACCTGCCAGGGTGTAGTCGATCGCCACCACTTCGTGCAAAGGCAGCACCTTCTTGAGCAAGGGGGGTAACTCGGGATCCTGCGGGACCTGCGGGTTGTGCAGATCGGCACCCAGATAGGCCTCGGCCACGAGTTCGCTCACGGGGATGCCATTGCGCAAGGCCGGTACACCACCATACATGGCGCAGGCGCCCACCGCCACCAATACCTTGCAGCGCTGGCGGAATTCATGCAGGGTCTCGACGTTCTCACGGTTGCACAGGCCACCTTCGATGAGGCCGATGTCCACGCCTTGTTCGCTCACGTGCTTGATGTCGGTGAGCGGGCTGCGGTCAAATTCGATGTGGTCGAGCAGATCAGCCAGGGCCTCGTCCACATCCAGAAAGGACATGTGGCAGCCAAAGCAGCCGGCCAGCGAACAGGTGGCGATGCGCAGCTTCTTGCTCGTCTCTTGCTGGTCGGCGCTCATCAGCTGTCCTCCGGCTTGCGGGCGATGTCGGCGTGGTCATACTGACGCTGGCCGATGGGGATGACAAAGCCGTGTCGCTTGGGCATCAAGGCGCCCACGGGGCAGATGGACACCGCACGGTCAGTGGCGGCGACCGCGCTGTCCTTGAGCATGCCGCTGGGGCTGTTGATCATCAGCTCGGTTTTGAGTCCGCGACCACCGATGGCGAACACATTCTTGCCATCCACCTCGCGGCTGGCGCGCACGCACAACTCGCACAGCACGCAGCGGCTGCGGTCCAGCAGCACATCGGGGTGGGATGCATCTACGGCGTGTTGCGGGTACTCGTGCACGAAGTGCGTGTCGTGCATGCCCAGGTGGTAACCGAGTGCCTGCAGGTGGCAGTTGCCGCTTTTTTCGCAGAAAGGGCAGTGGTGGTTGCCTTCCACGAACAGCATCTGGATCAGGCGCTGGCGATCGGCGTTGATGTCGGTGGCTTCGGATTCCACCTCCAGGCCCTCGCTGGCCGGCATGGTGCACGAGGTGACGGTGCGCCCCTTGATGCGCACGCTGCAGACCTTGCAACTGCCGATGGGGGCAAAGTCCCGGTGATGGCACAGGTGCGGGATGTAGGCGCCTGCGTCCTGCACGGCCTGCATGATGGTCTGCCCTGGCTGGAAAGGAATTTCGCGGCCATCAAGCTTGAAGGTGGGCGGCGCACTCATGTCGGGCTCGTGTGCAGGGTGAGGGCGTGCATGTCGACCACGGCGTCGTCCAGATCGAAGGCCTGTTCGTCGGGCACCAGTCTCCGGTTCACCTGGTCGGGGAAATGGGCGATCACGTCCATCAAGGGGTGGGCGGCGGTCTGGCCCAGGCCGCAGTGGCTCAGGTGGCGCATCAGCTCGGCCGTTTCCTTGAGGCGATCGATATCTCGCGCGCTGGCGTGACCGTGGACCAGGCGCTCGGCGGTCTCTACCAATTGGCCGCAGCCCACGCGGCAGGGCGTGCAGAAACCGCAGGATTCATGGGCGAAGAAACGGGTGTACTGGCGGGCCGTGTCCAGCATGTCGCGTGTCTGGTTGAACACCGTGAAGGCGCCGCCAGTGGGCAGGTCTTCAAAGCTGATCTGGCGCTGCAGTTGTGAGGCGTCAATCAGCTTGCCGGAGGGGCCGCCCACCAGCACGGCCTGCACGTCAAGCGCACCGCAGTCGCGCAAGACCTCGGCCACGGTCACGCCCCAGGGCACTTCATACAGGCCGGGCCGGGCGACGTCGCCCGCCACGCTGAGGATGCGGGTACCGCAGGAGGCGCTGGTGCCTTGCGCCTTGAACCAGTCCGCCCCGTGCAGGGCAATCTGGGCCACTTGCACGAAGGTCTCGACGTTGTTGTTCACGGTGGGCAAGCCCAGGTAGCCGCGGTCAACCGGGAAGGGCGGGCGGGTGCGAGGGATGCCGCGCTTGCCCTCTACCGATTCGATCAGGGCGGTCTCTTCGCCGCACACATAGGCGCCTGCACCCATGTGCAACTCGACATCGAAGCGCTGCCCGGTGCCCAGTACATCGGCCCCAAGCAGCCCTTGCACGCGCCGGGCTTGCAGCACCTCATGCAAATGGGGCTCGATGAATTCGTACTCGCCCCGCACATACAGAAAGCCCTGCTCCGCACCCACCGTCAAGGCGGCCAGCGTCATGCCTTCGATCACCTCATGGGCCCATTGCATCAGGAGCATCCGGTCCTTGAAGGTGCCGGGTTCGCCTTCATCGGCATTGCAGGTGATGGCGCGCGGGCCAGGTGCCTGGCGGCAGGCTGCCCACTTCTGCCAGGTGGCAAAACCCGCGCCGCCTCGGCCGCGCAGGCCTGCTTCGCGCAGCGTACCGAGCAAGGCATCCGGGCCGATGGCCTTCAGGCGCGCCAGGGCCTGCCCGGGGGCAATCGGGTGGCTGAGGGTGAGCTGGTGTCGCCAGACGGGGTTGTTGACTTCGAAGAAGTCGGCGGGCCATTGGTCCAGCGGTGAGCCGGCCAGGATCAGATCGGCGACCTCATCGGCGCGGCGCATGGTCAGGCGCGTCAAGGGGCGGCCATTGACGAGGCCGGCTGGGCCCTGGTCACACAGGCCGGTGCACGACGTACGGTGGAGCGAGACCAGACCGTCAGGTCGAGTTTCTTCCATGGTGACGCCAAGGCGCTGGCAGAGCTGAAGCAGCACGGCTTCGCTGCCCAGCATGCGGTCCGTGACGCTGTCGCTCAGGTAGAGCGTGTAGCGGCCACGGGGCTCGAAACTCAGGAAATGGTAGAAGCTCACCACGCTGCGCACGGCGGCGTAGCTCAGGCCCCATTGCTGCACCAGCGTGGTGATGGCACTGGCGGGCACGTGCTGAAACCGCGACTGAATCTGCCGCAGCACCTGCAGCAAGGCCCCAGGGCCTGCCTGGTAGCGTTGGAGGATGTCGCTGATGTCGTCGCGGGAGTCCATGCTTCAGAGTATCGAGTTCATGTGACGGTTGATGTGTTGCTTGAAGGTCGTTGGCTTGCGTGAATATGATGCAAGTCAACAAATCCGGGGCAGAGGGTCGCCCATCAGCCAATCGAGCATGCGTTGGCCACCAAAGCGGGTGCGCATCTGCACGAAGCCATGGCCGTCATCCGTCACCGTACCAATGCGGCTGGCCTGCCGACCAAGCGGATGGGCCTGCATGGCCTGCAACAGCGCTGGTGCATCGGCTGCGTCGCAGATGGCCATGAGCTTGCCTTCGTTGGCCAGGTAGAGCGGATCCAACCCCATGAATTCACAAGCCGCTGCCACTGCTGGCTGTATCGCAATGGCGTCTTCGTCGATCTGCATGCCCACCTGCGATGCCGAGGCGATCTCGTTGAGCGTGGTGGCCAGGCCGCCGCGCGTGGGGTCGCGCAGTACGCGCAGCCTGGCACCGGTGGCCAGCATGTCGGCCACCAGCCCATTGAGCGCCGCACAGTCGGACACGATGGGGGCTTCAAAGCGCAGACCTTCGCGCTGGCTGAGCACCGCCATGCCGTGCTCGCCGATGCTGCCTGACAGCAGGATGGCATCGCCTGGGCGGGCCAACTGGCCGGACAGGTGCAGGCCGGGCGGCGCCACACCCAGCCCAGCGGTGCTGATGTAGAGGCCATCGGCTTTGCCCCGCTCCACCACCTTGGTGTCACCGGTGACGATGGCCACGCGGGCCGCCATGGCCGCTTGCGTCATCGACTGCACCACCCGCACCAGGTCGGCCAGGGGCAAGCCTTCTTCCAGAATGAAGCTCACGCTCAGGTGCAGCGGTGTGGCGCCCATCATGGCCAGGTCGTTGACCGTGCCATGCACAGCCAGCGCGCCGATGTCACTGCCAGGAAAGAACAGGGGTGACACCACATGCGCATCGGTGGACATCACCAGTCTGCCCTCCGGCATGGCGGCCAAGGGGTTGGGCAGCACGGCGCCGTCATCGCTTGCTGCTGGTAGACCGGTTGGCAAGGTGCGTGCAAAGGCCGACTTGAACACGGCCTCGATCAACTGGTGGCTGGCGCGCCCGCCCGCGCCGTGGGTGAGGTCGACCCGGCCATGGCGCAGGTCGAGCGGGCGAATGTAGCCTGGCTTGATGCTGCTCATGCCGAGACTTTCGCTACGGCTTGCTGGTGTGGCATCTTGTGCCGCCCATATTGATAATGCGCCGCACAGGCACCTTCCGAGCTCACCATGCAGGCGCCCACGGGCTGATCCGGCGTGCACACGTTGCCGAATAGCACGCAGTCTTGTGGGCGCTTGTGCCCTCGCAAGATGGGGCCGCACTCGCACTTGGGGTGATCGGGCACCGACAAGGGTGTCAGCTCAAAGCGCCGTTCGGCATCCAGGCTGGCAAAGGCTTCACGCAGCGCCAGGGCACTGTGCGGTATGGCACCCAACCCGCGCCAGTCGAAGGCCTCGCGCACGGTGAACACCTCATTGACCAGGCGCATGGCTTTCAGATTGCCCTCGCGCCGCACGGCCCGGGTGAACTGGTTCTCAACCTGGGCGCGGCCCTCGTTGACCTGCCTGATCAGCATGAGGATGGCCTGCATCACGTCCAGCGGCTCGAAACCGGCGACGACCACGGGCAAATGATGACGTTCGGCAAAGACCTCGTAAGGCTGTGATCCGATGATGGTGGACACATGGGCCGGCCCCACCAGGCCATCAAGCGCCACCGGCTCTGGCTGATCGAGGATGGCGTGCATGGCCGCCGGTGTGAGCACATGGTTGCACAACACGCTGAAGTTGCGCAGGCCTTCCCGCTGGGCGATCTGTATCGCGACGGCCGTGGCAGGGGTCGTGGTCTCGAAACCGATGGCGAAGAACACCACTTCGCGCTCAGGGTGCTGGCGGGCCAGTTGCAGGGCATCGTCCACGGCGTAGACCACGCGAACATCTGCCCCCAGGGCGCGCGCCTTCATCAGGCTCAGGCCCTTGGATGCCGGCACGCGCAAGGTGTCCCCATAGCTGGCCAGGATGAGGCCCGGCCTTTGCGCCAGTGCGATGGCCATGTCGATGCGGCCAATGGGCAGCACACACACCGGGCAGCCAGGGCCATGGATCATCTGCACCTGTGGCGGCAGGAGGTCCAGCACGCCATAGCGTGCCAGCGCATGGGTGTGCCCGCCGCAGAACTCCATGAAGCGGTAGTGGCGGTCAGCTTGCGCGGCTTCGGCGATGGCTTGTGCAAGTGCCTGCGCCATGGCAGGGTCACGAAACTCGCTGACGTACTTCATGAGGCTGCCTGGTCCTGTTGCAATTGCTCGAACAAGGCCAGGGTGTGCCGGGCTTCAGCCTCATCCAGCAAGGTCAGGGCGTAGCCGGCATGCACGATCACGTAGTCGCCAGCCCGGACCTCATCGAGCAAGGCCATGGACACCAATTTGCGCACGCCGCCCATGTCCACGGTGCCATGGCCTTGGGCATCGATATCGATCACACGGGCGGGGAGGGCGAGGCACATGAGGTTTGCTTGATCAGTCTTTGTCGGGCGACCCAGGCCTGCCCGAGGCTCAGGCCGCCGTCACCACAGGGGTATTGTGCCGGGCGCCAGACGCGCAGGCCCTGGACGATCAAGCCGGCGTACAAGGTATCGTCCAGCAAGCGGTTGGCCAGGCAGCCACCGGAGAGCACCACCGTGTTCACACCGTGGCGTGCGCAGGCCTGTGCGGCCCAGTCGGCGAGGGCCGTGGCGATGGTGGCGTGAAAAACGGCGGCGGCCTGTGCCGCGTCACGTTGATCGGCCAGCCAGTTCATCAAGGGCCGCCAGTCGAGCTGCAGATCATCGGTGATGCGCCAGCCATCGTCCAGCGCAGTGGCTGGCCAGCAGGTGGTGGCCAGACTTTCCAGCCGCATGGCGGCCTCGGCCTCGTAACGCGATTGGGTATAGGGCGCCAGCAGGTTCAGCAGCCCTGCTGCGGCGTCAAACAGCCGACCCAGGCTGGTGGTCACCGGATGGCGCTGGCTGCCTTGAGACAACCATTGCTGCAGCATGGGGGCCTGTGGCATGGCACTGAAACGGCGGCTTACTTCATCGGTGCGGCCCAGCGCCTGCAGGACGGAGGCCGCCATGCGCCAGGGCTCGCGCGCCGCAGCATCGCCGCCGGCCATGGCCAGTGGCCACAGATGGCCGATGCGCTGTGCCTCGTCTTCCTGAACCAGCAGCAACTCGCCGCCCCAGACCATGCCGTCGCTGCCCAGGCCGTGGCCGTCCAGTGCCAGCCCGATCACGGGTTCATGCACGCCTTTTTCTTCAGCATGTTCGGCCAGCACGGCCGCCACGTGGGCATGGTGGTGCTGCACCTGGATCAAGGGCAGGGGCTGTACGCCCGATGCCGTGGAGGCGCGCGTGTGCGCCATGTGCGCCGCCAGGATGGTGCTGAAGAAGTCCGGATGCAGATCGCAGGCCAGGGCGTCGGGCTGGGTGCGCAGCCAGCCGGGCCAGATGTCGGCCGTGCGCGTGAAGGCCACGCGGGTATCCACGGCATCCAGATCACCGATGTGCGGCGAGACCATGGCGCGGTCACCTTGCGTGATGCACAAGGTGTTTTTCAGCAGCGCACCCATCGACAGCACGGAGGGCGGCAGGCTGCCTTCTTCCAGCCCTTTGCCGACCCTTGTAGGCAGGGCCACGGGCGTGGGGGCATAGCCACGGCTGCGCCGCATGAAACAGGCCGAGCCGTCAGGGCGCACGCGCAACACCGAGTCATCGTTGCGCGCGAGGATGTCTCGGTCATGCAGCAGCCAGCCGTCGGCGATCTCGGCGAGTTCCAGCGTGGCCGTTTCGTTGTCGATGACCAGAGGGGAGCCCCCGGCATTGCCACTGGTCACCACGAGCACCATGTCATGGGGGGCCGTCAGCCAGGCCGTGCCTGCGGGTTGGCCGATGGCTTCGTGGAAGAGCAGATAGTGCAGGGGCGTGTAGGGCAGCATCACGCCCAGCCAGGCCAGATCAGGGGCGATGCCGCTCAGCTCCTGGCGGGCGCGCTCGCTTTGCGATAACAGGACAATCGGGCGCTCGGGCGATTGCAGCCAGCGTTGTTCGTGCGGTGTCATGCTGGCCCAGGGGGGTATGGAGGCCGGATTGGCCAGCATCACGGCCAGCGGTTTGCCTTCCCGTCGCTTGCGTTGACGCAGTCGGGCCACCGCGGCGGCTTGCCGGGCATCGCACACCAGATGGAAGCCGCCCAGCCCCTTGACGGCCAGGATCCCGCCGTCCTGCAGCAGCTTGAGCGCCGAGGCAATGGGTTGGTCGTGGTCGGCACTGCCGTCGGTCTGGGTGAGCCACACCTTGGGGCCGCATTCCGGGCAGGTGTTGGTCTGGTGATGGAAGCGCCGGTCGGCACCGTTGGCATATTCGGCATCACAAGCCGGGCAAGGCAGAAAGCGGGCCAGGCTGGTGTGGACGCGGTCAAACGGCAGGCTGCGCGTGACGGTGTAGCGCGGGCCACATTGCGGGCAGTTGATGAACGGGTGGCGCCAGCGCCGGTTGCCCGGATCGAACATCTCGGCCAGGCATCGGGGGCACACGCCCAGGTCGGCACCGATGGTGGTGGCGTGCCCCAGCGCATTGATGACACTGGCCTGGATTTCGAATGGCTTGCCTGGTGCAGCGGTTGGTGCGTCGCTTGCATTCACGCTCAGCACATCCACCTGTTCGACCTTGGCGGGCGCAGGGGCTTGCCAGAGTCGCGCTTGCAAGGTGTCCAGCAGGTGCGCATCCCCATGCATGTCGATCTCGACGCCAAAGCTGGTGTTGCGCACCCAGCCGATCAGACCCAGCGAGGTGGCCTGCTGCCAGACCCAGGGGCGGAACCCCACGCCCTGGACCAGCCCGCGCACGGCTAGGCGGCGGTGCATTGCTGCTCCAGCCAGCCCATCCAGTCATCGAGCCCCTGGCCGGTGGTGGCCGAGAGCTGGATGACGGCGGCGCCGGGATTGACCTGACGGATGAAGCCCAGGGCCTTGTCCATGTCGAATCGCAGGTGCGGCAGCAGGTCGCACTTGTTGAGCAGGATCAGGCCAGCGGCCTGGAACATGTCGGGGTATTTGAGGGGCTTGTCTTCCCCCTCGGTGACGGAGAACACCAGCACCTTGGCTTTTTCACCCAGATCAAACGCAGCGGGGCACACCAGGTTGCCGACGTTCTCGATCATCAGCACGCCGTGGTCGAGCGGAGGAAGATCGTGCAGGGCGTCGTGCACCATGCGGGCATCCAGATGGCAGCCCTTGCCCGTGTTGATCTGAACGGCCTGCACGCCCGTGGCGCGGATGCGTTCGGCGTCGAAGCTGGTTTGCTGATCCCCCTCGATCACCGCCACGGGGCGCCGGCCCTTCAGGCGTTGAACGGTTTCGACCAGCAGGGTCGTTTTGCCCGACCCGGGGCTGGACACCAGGTTGAGCGCCAGGGTGTGGTGCGAGGCCAGGTGCTCACGTATGTGATCGGCTACATGCTTGTTGCCCGCCAGGATGTCCTGCTCCAGCTGCAGCACGCGGGTGTGCATGGAGGCAGGGCTGTGGGCATGGGTGTGCTCATGGCCGTGCGCAGTGTCGTGCAAATGGTGAGGCATATGGTCATGCGCCTCGCCAGGAGGTGGCGCATGGTGTTGCGCAGATTCACAGCCGCAGATGGTGCACATGGGGTGATCCTGATCCTTGCCGGTGTCAGATGCAAGCGTATCTCAGTTCGCCCTGAGGTCGATGACAGACAGGTGACTTGTTTTGTCGCCATTCACGCTAAATTGTTGGGATCGGATCGTCGTCAACAAGGAGCAGGCATGAGCGATTTTCCTCAGGATATCTACACGGAACCCAGTAACGTCGATGTCGATACCCTGAAAAACCTGGGGCCGCTGCGTGGCATGGCGGGCATCTGGCAGGGCACACGCGGGCTGGACGTCAAGCCCAAGGCGGACGGCGCCAGGAAGCAGGCCTATGTCGAGCGCATCGAACTGCAGCCGATCGACCCCCAGACCAATGGCCCCCAACTGTTCTACGGCCTGCGGTATCACACCCATGTGACCAAGCCGGATCAGGTCAAGACCTATCACGATCAGGTTGGGTACTGGCTGTGGGAGCCCGCCACGGGCACCGTGATCCACACCTTGACCATTCCCCGCGCCCAGACCGTGATGGCCGTGGGCAAGGCGACGGCCGATGCGAGCACCTTCGAGCTGGTGGCCACGCGTGGGCAACTGGACTACGGCATCTGCTCGACCCCGTTTCTGGAGCATGCGTTCAAGACGGTCGAGTTCCGCATCCAGGTCACGATCAATGCGGACGGCACCTGGTCATACGACGAGGACACCGTGCTGGAGATCCGCGGCCAGGCCGAGCCTTTCCACCACCGCGATCGCAATACGCTGAGCAAGCTCGCCGAGCCCACGCCCAATCCATTGGCTCTGGCGCTTTATAGCCAGGCTGGCTGACCGCCTTGAGCGAAGCAGGTCAGTCCCGCACGGGTATGACCGGCAGGGGCTCGTAGCCAAACAGATAGGGCACCACGCGGTAGCCCTTGACGAGCCCGCCTTGGGCTGGCCTCAAGCCCAGGCGCTGGAAGTCTTGAGGGCCAAGTGGCTGTATTTTGGCTGCGTCACGTGAACGGCTGAACACGCCGTGTCGCCATTGATAGACCTCGTTCAGCTTTTCTTCGTAGCTGTAGGCGTGGTCATGGTCGTCGTAGAAGTCGTCAAACCGGTTGCGCCCCAGGTAGAGCGCGTTGGAGCCCTCGTAGCCGGTTTTGTGATGCGTGTTGGCATCCGTGTTGACGATGTAGGCCCAGTCACCGGGGACGAAGTTCCTGGGGGCCACGTTGTACTGGATCTTCATCAGCTTGCCCGGGCGCCCTTGCTCACGCGGGTCGAAATCCTCTTCGAAGAACCACATGTCGCCCGGTTCGATGTTGACCAGCGGATCTCCGTCTAGCCAGATCCGCTGCATCACCATCGCAGACAAATGGTCTGTCGCACGTACCCGCCGGTAGTAGTCGGTGACACCTTGCAGCAACACCAGTTTGGCGGCGGTGTAGCAGCCTATGGCGTATTGACGCTGGTTGGTGAACGCGTCGAGCAAGGCCAGGTGCAGTGGCTTGTTTCGGCTGGGTGTGCCGTCACGCCAATAGCGCTGGTTCCATCGGGCGGCCCCACCATCAGGCCAGACCCAGTGCAGGTGCTCGGTCCAGGCGACGATGGTCTGGCGCAGCCCGATCTGGTCTTTCAAGGCTTGTACATCGCAGGCGGCGCCAGTGAATACCGTCAGCCGACCGTGTTGCATCAGGGCCAGCGCGATCTCCTTGCGCGATACCGTTCGAACCTGGATGGCGGGGCGATTCAGTTGCGGGAGCGACAAGGTTTCCTCACCTACGTCATAACCGGGGCGCTCGTGAAGGTCCAGCGTGCTGTGGTCACCTTCGGGCGTGGCCAGCGTGTAGGTGATCGTGCCCGTCGCGGCGTCTGGGGTGACACGGTAAAGCCTGTCGGGGATGGCCAGTTCGCGCAGGAAGCGCGTCATGCCCGCCAGGATGGCCGGATGCATGCCAGGTTCGCATGCGAACTGAATGCCCTGTGGTGCGGCCTTGGTGTTGCACGACATGAAGGCCAAGGCCAGTGCCAGGCATGCGGCCCCTAGCTTGCTGGCCAGCGGTCTGAACGGTGTGGGCGAATTGAGATGGTGGTGCAACAAACTTCCTGCTCTTCAACGGGGCGACAGACCTGGTTCAATGTCGGCGATTGTGCCCCGATAAGGCGTACTCAATCCTGCTGCGGCCGCCTCATTCGCTCATAGCTGAAAACCGATGATGCGAACCAGGCCTTCCATAAGCTCCCTGGCGGCAGACGGGGGTTGAGGCAGCGCAGGGTGGCTTTCGTTGGCCAGCCGCAAGGCCCATTGCGTCAGCCAGGCGATGCTTCGGGCGTCATAAAAGGCAGTGTTCAACTCAAAATTCAGAAAGAGGCTGCGCGCATCCAGGTTGCCGGAGCCGCACCAGGCGATGTCGTCGTCCACGATGACAGCCTTGGCATGCAGCATGCGCGGGTACAGCTTGACCTCTGCGCCCGCCGCCATCAAGGCGCGCAAGGACGGCGCGCGGGCAACATCTGCCAGCTTGTGATTGGAGCGGGCCGGCAACACCAGCGTGAGTTGAACGCCTCGGCGGCAGGCCATGCACCAGGCCGAGAGCAGCGCGTCATCCGGCACGAAGTAGGGCGAGACCAGCACGATGCGACGTTCGGCGCGGTAGGCCGCCGCCAGCAACAGCGCGTGGATGGTGTCGTCGGCGTGATCCGGGCCACTGGGTATCCACTGCATCAGGCCGCCCGTTGCTGGACCTGAAGGCAGGCAGACAGGTACATCGACGAAGCTGACTTCACCGCTGGCAACCTGCCAGTCTTGTTGGTAGATATCGTGTGCCTGCTGTGCCATCGGGCCGCTGATGACGAAGCTGATGTCATTCCAGGCCGGGGAATGGTCCTGCCTGAGGAAGTATTCGCTGGCCAGGTTGCGGCCACCGCTCCAGACGTGCTGGCCATCGATCACCACGAGTTTGCGATGGTTGCGCAGGTTGACCCGCCCTCTTCGGATATTGGGCAGCAGCGGCATGAAGAACTGCACGGCCACGCCGTGTTGCTTCAGTGTGCGTACAAGTGCGCGAGGTATCGACCAGGACCCCAGCTCATCCAGCAGCACGCGCACCTTGACACCACGGCCCGCAGCCAATGTCAGCTCCTTGGTCAGCGCGGTGGCCACCTCGTCGTGGCCCAGGATGAAAGTGCAGATGTCGATTTGTTCCCGGGCGTGGCGGATCAGGTCGAGCAAGACGTTCAGGGCTGCCTGCCCATCGGCCTGAAAACTCACCGTCGCGTTACGCGTGGCCGCAGGCAGTGCCAGGGCCTGCCCCAGTTCGATGGCCCAGTGGGCCTCATCGCGGCCCTGGTGCGTTGGCACTTGTCGCAATCGAGCATGAGGCCGAGGCACCTTGCGAACGCCAAAAAGCAGGTAAAGCGGTATGCCGATATAGGGCAGCAGGGTCATCGTCAGCACCCAGGCCAGGGCAGCGGAGGGGTGTCGATGCTCCCGGCTCAATCTCGTGGAGGCCAGGTAGATCAGCAGGCCTGCCAGCACGAAGGCGCCATGTTCCAGTCCTGACAAGGGCCAGTGAACATGGGCGGGCAGAAGGTGCATGCCGTAGGTGCTTTCCGTGCTCAAAGAACCTGGACTTGAACGTCACCCAGGAGGCGCTGGATATCAGCCGTTTGGCACAGCGAGGTGCCTGATGTCAGCAAGGCAGCGGCTCCTGCTGCCATGGCGTAGCGCAGCGCCTGGGCCATGTCATGCTGCTGATCCAGGGCCCATACCAGGCCGGCCAGAAAGCTGTCGCCGGCGCCAATGGTGCTGGCGACCTCGACCTTCAGAGCGTGGGCGCGCCAGGCTTGTTCGGCTGTTACCAGCAGTGCGCCGTCTTCTCCCAGGGAGAGCGCCACGATGTGAGCCCGCCCTTGGTGAATCAGGCCGCGAGCTGCCTCACACCAATCTGACTCGGCTGCCAGGGGGCGCCCGGTGAGGTCTCGCAACTCCCTCAGGCTGGGTTTGACCAGGTGGACACCTGCCTGAAGCGCCGCACGCAGGGCTGCACCTGAGGTGTCCAGCACGAACAGGTTGCCTTGGGTGCGCGCCTGGCTGGCCATCTGCGCATAGAAGTCACTCGGCACGCCTGGCGGCAGGCTGCCACTGGCGATCACGTACCTGGCTGCCTGCGCCTGGCTTGTGGCGTCCAGGCAGGTTCGCCATTCGACCTCGCTCAACAAAGGGCCGGGCAATACAAAACGGAAATCCTGCCCGCTGCAGCCTTCGTGAACGGTGAAGCTCTCGCGGGTCTCATTGGTAATCTCGATCGCTTGCGCGGGGATCTGCTCTTGCGCAAGCAGTTCGCGCAGAACGCGGCCCGTGACACCGCCAGATGTGTAAAGCGCCCGCACATCGGCGCCCAGTCGGTGCAGCACCCGAGCGACATTGATGCCGCCGCCGCCGGGGTGTGTCTGCGCCGGTTCACAACGCAGCTTGTGGCCTGGGGTGACGCGATCAATCGATGTGAAGACATCGACCGCCGGGTTCATGGTCAAGGTCAGGATGTGGCTCATGAGGCCACAGTTTAGGCACCGTTGGCCTGTTCCTGAGCCTTGAGCCTCAAGCTTATTTGTTGACTTGTGGTTTGGTGTTGAGGTCCGGGCGCGTCGCCATCAACAATTCGTTGGTCACTGTGCCGCGCAGGGTGCAGGCCATGCGCGTCATGGTGACGTCTTTTTCGTAGGCCTCGATCTGCAGCACGCGCTCGACCGTGCCGGGCCTGGATTCGGCGCCACCTGGCATGTCGATTTTTTGCCAGCCGGCCTCAGGATGACTCAGGTCCCACTGCTCGGAGCGCGCATGGACGTCGCCCTCTTGTTGCAGGCGTGCGTTGTCCCACAGTTGGGATTGCGTGGATTTGAGCACCTTGTCCAACGGCGAGCGCAGGATGAAGCCCCATGAGATGACGGCTTCGTCGCCACCCAGGTTCAGGTGTTCATCGAAGTAACCGAAGGCCTCCAGCCCGCTGACCCTCACGGTGGGCGTGAATCGGCGCAGGCTGCGGTCAACATCGGTGCGATCAGCCACCTTGAACGTGGCCACGTTGCCGGTCTTGACGAGGTAAGGGGTGGCCGAGAACGCGCTGGCCTGGCGGTTCAGCACTTCGAAGAAGCTGCTGTCGCAGCGCGACAGTTCAGCCAGGATGTTGTCGGGTGCGGACGCTGCCGCAGCCATGGCCGAGCTGGCAAACACCAGCGGCAACAGAAATACGAATCTCATCGGGGGCCTGTTTGACTTGTTGGTAAGTCCACCTTGGTGAACCAGCAAGGAGTGTGCCCAAGCCCCTGTGAGCCATCAACCCGCGTTCCGGGTGGATGTGTCGATTTCTGCAAACAGTTCCTTGGCCACCAACAGGGCATTCACTGCAGCCGGGAAGCCCGCATATACCGCCATCTGCATGATCACCTCGACCACTTCCTGACGGGTGCACCCCACGTTCAGCGCGCCCTGGATATGGGCCTTGAGCTCCTTGGGCGCGTGGCCCAGGGTGGTCAAGGAGGCCAGCGTGGCGATCTGGCGCTCCTTGGGCGTCAAGCCCGGGCGCGCGTAGATGTCGCCATAGGGAAACTCGATGATGAGCCTGGCAAAGTCAGGGGCGATATCCTGCAAGGCGGCCATGACGCCTTCGCCTACATGGCCATGGATGCGGGACAGGGCTGCCTGCCCGCGCTCGAATCGATCGGATGTCATGTCACTGACCTTGACGTCGCTCCAGCTCGCGATACAGCCCCGATTGATCGAGGTCGGCATAGCCGTGCTGTGCCGCGTCTTCATAGAGCGCGGCCAGGTGTTGTGTGATGGGCGCGTCAAACGCCAGGCTGGCCGAGGTATGCAGCGCGTTGCGCAAGTCCTTGAGCTGAATGGCCAGCGAGCCGCGCTTGGCGAAGTCGCCATCGACCATGCGTTGCCCGTGTACCTCCAGGATGCGGCTTTCGGCAAAGCCGCCGCGCAGGGCTTCGCGAACCTTGGCGGGGTCGGCGCCACCACGTTGGGCCAGCAGCAGCGCTTCGGCCACGGCGCCGATCGTGATGCCCACGATCATCTGATTGGCCAGTTTGGTGAGTTGGCCGGAGCCCGTCGGGCCGACGTGCACAGGGCGGCCCAGCACATTCAGCACCGGTTGAGCGCGCTCGAATTCGGCTGCATCGCCGCCCACCATGATGGCCAGCGTGCCGGCTTCCGCGCCTACGGTGCCACCCGAGACTGGGGCGTCCAGCACGGTCACGCCCAGGTGGTCGAGCTGGTCGGCGTGGCTGCGGGCCTGCTCGGGCAGGATGGAGCTCATGTCGATGACCAGGGTGCCAGGGCGCAGGCCGGCGGCGGCACCAGGCAAGGCCGAGTTGAACAGCACGTTTTCCACCACGTCGCCGTTCTCCAGCATGGTGATGACGATGTCGGCCTTGGCCACGGCGCGTGAGGGGGAGGGCGCCACACGGGCACCGTCAGGAATCAAGGCCTCCGCCTTGCTGCGGGTGCGGTTCCAGACCGTCACGGGGTAGCCGGCGGCCAGCAGGCGGCGGGCCATGGGGGTCCCCATCAAGCCGCATCCCAGCAGCGCAATCTGTTTTTTCTCTTCGTTCATGATGTGGTTTGCTTGCAAAACCAGCCGAATATGCACCAGACCGTGTGTGAAAAGCCGCATAAGCAGCGGAAACTCTGTGCACATCCCTTGTTTGAAGGACAGTCAGGCAAGCTATTTTCGGCGAACATTGATTCGTTGACATCCAATCAGCCGGGTAAGGCTGGCTGTCGGTCGTTTCCTCAAAACTACATCGATTCATATGGCCGAATCCACTGAAGCTGCGGCGCTCCAAGGCGGAGCGCTGAACCAGAAGGTCTTGCATGCGCTGGATCAATTGGGCCTGGCAGTACTGGTCAAGGACGTGGCAAGCGGTCGGTACGACGTGGCCAACGATGTCGCGGCGCACGTGTTGGGGTTGGAACAACGCCACATCGTCGGTGCCGTGGATGCTGATTTGTTTGACGCGGCTCAGGCCGTGGCCTTGCGGGCAGCCGATCAGCAAGCGCAGGCCGTACCAGAAGGCGTGCGCGCCGAGCACAAGCTGGAGTTGAGCACCGGGCGACACGAGTTCGTCACCTGGCGGCAAACCTACACGGACGAGGCCACGGGCGCAGGCAAGCTGTTGTCCGTCTGGCAGGATGTGACCGATGCGCGTCGCCGTGATGCCCAGTTGCAGTCGGCGCTGGCACAGCTCGAAAAAGAGCAGAAAGCCAACGATTCGTTGCGCCGAGACGTGGAAGACAACCAGGTACGCGATACCGTGTCCGGCCTGTACCACCGCGCTCATTTCGAAGAGCAGTTGCGTCGCGAGGCAGACCTGTCCAGCCGCGAGCAGCGTGAATTCGCGCTGGTGTCGGTGTCGATCGACAACCTCGATGAGATTCGCCGCATGCACGGTGTCGAAGGCTGCGAGCGTGTCGTCGAGGCCCTTGGGCGTTTGCTGAGGGCCAACACCCGCGCGATGGACTCCCCATGCCGACTGGGTGGTGACCGTTTCGTCGTGCTGCTGTCAGGCATCGGCCTGGCGATTGCGCACTCCAGGATGGAGCAACTGCGCCGCCAATGCACCCAGCACATCGTGCCCTTCAATGGCCAGCAGATCCCGTTCACGGTGGCCATGGGTGTGGCCAGCTTCCCGCACACGGCCGGTGGCATCGACGAGTTGATGCGTGCCGCTGACCGCGCCATGGCTTCTGCCCGCGAAAAGGGCGGCAACCGCATTGCCCTGGCCAGCATCCAGTTCGTGCCGGCAGCCTGATCTGCATCTACCGTTTCAAGCGCCCAAGAAAAAGGCCAGCATCCTGAGGGCGCTGGCCTTTTTGCATGAATGAAGTGTCCGCCGAGAACTGATTGCCGCATTCCTGAACCCAGGGGATTCAGGTGGGCGAGGTCAGCGGTACGTCGGGTTCATCTGACGCGAGACGATCACACCTGCACCGCAATATTCCAAGCCCTGGCTCGAAGAGCATCGGTTCAAGGAAATAAAAACAACCACGAACGCGACGGACGATTTCATTCTACTTTCTCTCGCCGCTTTTGACCGTGCAAATACAGCGACTTGCAGGGGTTCTTGACAAGATCAAACCCTCAGATCAGGTGGCCGTCGCTGTCCAGTGCCTGGTCCAGACGCGAGATCAGGTTGTCGATGTATTCGGGTGAGGGCAAGTCGGGCTCGATCGCTGTTGCTGGCGTGCTTGATTTGGTGGGCGCGGCAGGGCGCTCTGTCAGCATGTAGGCCAGGTTCAGGGCGGACAGCACGGCGATGCGCTCGCGCGCCTTGAGCTTGCCGCTGTCACGGATGGCGCACATTTCGCGGTCCACCTGGTGCACGGCTTCTTTGAGGCGCTCTTCGCCACCTTCCGGGCAACCCAGGAGGTAGCTTTGGCCCATGATGGAAACTTCAATCTGCTTCATGCGTGTAGGGCCTCGTCTCAAGCTTCAGGGTGGGGCGGTTCATCGTGCCCGTCAGCGGCCTCGCCAGGGTGGGAGGGCAGCTTGTCGATCAGGGCATCGATGCGGGAACGGGCGGCCGACAGCCGCGCGCGCAGCGAATCACGCTCCTGGGCGGTCACGGCCAGTTGTTGCTGCAACAACGCGTTGGTGCGGTGCAGCTCCTCGTGGCGTAACAGCAGGCGCTCGATGCGGTCCGTGAGTTCGTCGATTCTGGACATGGGCGGATCGTGTTGCCCACCCGGTTCGGTGGGGCCTTGTGGCTCTACAGCAGAACAATCATTGTAGGCGCCTTACAATGCGCCCCGTTGGTGCTCGCACTGGGGTTCGCCCGGTGCAGTTAAACGGGAAGCAAGAGGGCTTGGGCGTCCATGATGACGCCAGCCTCACTTGCGCTGCCCCCGCAACGGTCGGCGGTCGAGTCTTTCAAGACTCAGCTTGCGTTCACAACCACTGGTCACCTGAAAACGACTGGGAAGGTTTCGCGAGTTGCACCGCCTAGCCCGGATACCGGCCGACAGGGGGTGAGGCGTGGCCATAGCTGGCTCGCCTTGCCATATCGCTCGTGGTCTGCGGGGACGCTGACCGGGGCACTTGATCTGTCTGTTTTCATCATGTTGTTTTTGAACTCGGTGCGTGTGGCACCTGGGGCGCGTTCGGCTTTGGCCGTGGCGTGTGGTTTGGCTTTGCTGTCGGGTTCTGCAGCCTGGGCTGAGGACGATGGGTTGCCCACGGTGGTGGTGACGCCCACCAGGGTGCCAACGCGTGTCAGTGCCTTGGTGGCAGATGTGACGGTGATTGACCGCACTCAGATCGAGCAGGCCCGCGGCAAGTCGGTGGCCAGCCTGCTGTCCTTCGCACCTGGTGTCCAAATCTCTTCTACAGGTGGCGAGGGGCAATCCAGCAGCGTGTATGTCCGTGGCGGCTCATCCGTTCAGGCCTTGCTCGTGATCGATGGGGTGCCCTACAACTCTGGTACGTCGGGTGCTCCCTCGCTGGAGTCCATTCCTTTGGACGAAGTTGATCGCATCGAAGTCGTGCGCGGCCCGATGGCAGCCCTGTATGGATCGGGCGCTGCGACGGGCGTCGTTCAAATCTTCACGCGCAAGGGGCGCACTGGCTTCTCGCCCACGGCGTCCGTGGCGGTGGGGTCGGATCGGTACTTCAGCGTCGCATCCGGTGTCAGCGGCGGCGATGATCGCGTGACCTACAGCGTGCATGCTTCAACCGCGGGTGCCAGTGGCTTCAGTGCGACCAATGAGCGCAACTACTACTACAACGCAGACCGCGACGGCTACACACAACGCGCGGTGACAGCCAGGCTGGGCCTCAAGCTTAACAAAGACTGGCGCGCCGATGGCAATTTCATGAGCAGCAAGGGCGTGGTCCACTTTGACGATGGCCATGCATTCAGTGGCCCGACCGTGGACGCCAATTCGGACCAGTCTGCTTCCGTGGCTGGTCTGGCCTTGACAGGGCAAATCGGTTCCGAGTGGCGCACGACATTGCGGGTCGCCCGGACGGAAGACGTGAGTGATACCACCGTGTTCAACGACCCGGATTTCGGCGGACGCTTTGCCACCAATCAGGTGCTGTTGGCCTGGGAAAACCAGTTCAGCCTGCCCATGGCCCAGGCGTTGGTCGCTGTTGAACAGTTGCAGCAGGACGTAGGCGGCACCTCCGCAGCATTTGCGGTGACATCGCGTTCGATCCGATCCCTGATCCTGGGGCTTAACGGCAGCGTTGGTGACAGCGATTGGCAAGTCAGTGCCCGGCAGGACAACAACTCCCAGTTCGGCAACGAGGCGACGGGTGCGCTCGGTTATGGCTACAAGTTCTTGCCGCAGTGGAAGGCCACCGCATCCATCGGGTCCAGCTTCATTGCACCTTCGTTCAATGACCTGTACTACCCGCAATACGACTATGGCAACCCCAACCTCCGGCCGCAGCAAGGTGTGAACAAGGAACTCAGCCTCGGGTGGGCCGATCAAGGTGACGAGCTCAAGCTGGTTCGCTACGACAACCGCATTCGTGACTACATCCAGGCAACGCAGGTTTCCGAGACGGTTTGGCGTGCCGGCAACGTCAATGGTGTGAGGCTGTCGGGCTGGACCTTGTCTGGAGCGTGGTCCGAAGTTGTGGATGCCAAGCGGTTTTATGCCAGCGGTTCATTGGATTGGCTGGACGCGCATGATGTGGACACAGACCTGAAGCTGGCTCGACGCGCGACCAGGAGTGCCGCATTGCGGGGCGGCGTAGAGATGGGCGCCGTGAGCTACGAGGTATCGGTCAGGTCCAACAACGGGTCTAACGATGGCAGCAGCAAGCATCTGGCAGGCTATTCCTTGTGGGGTGCGTCTGTTGGATGGTCTGTGTCCAGAGACTGGAAGCTGGCCTTGCGTGCGGACAACATCGGCAACCACGCTTATCAATCGGCCTGGAACTTCAATCAGCCGCTCAGCCGGTACTTCCTGACCTTGTCTTACTCGCCCAAGGCAAATTGACCGTGACGAGCGCCCACCACCTCATCCTCGGCGGCCAGCGCAGTGGCAAGTCGCGCCATGCCGAGCGGCTGGCGATGCGGTGGTTGGCGCAATCGCCATTGCACAGTGTCACGGTGGTGGCCACGGCCACGCCGTCTGATGCAGAGATGCACGAGCGTATCGCGCGGCATCGTGCGGATCGGCCTTCCGGTTTCGAAACGCTTGAGGCGCCGGTTGAACTAGGTAGCGTGCTGCGTGAAGCGGCCGATGCCCATCGCCTGCTCATCGTGGATTGCCTGACGCTGTGGCTGGCCAATGTGCTCATGCCCGCCTTGCCTGCACACGGTGATGGCGCCGGTGCATTGGCGCCAGGCTGGCCCGACTTGAAGGCAGACTTGCTGTCGGCATTGCGTGCGGCACCTGGCCCGGTGCTGCTGGTCTCCAATGAAATCGGTTTGGGCGTGATCCCCATGGGCGCCGAGGTGCGGCACTTTGTCGATGAACTGGGCCGGCTCAATCAGGATGTGGCGCAGGCTTGTAGGCACATCACCTTGATGGCCGCAGGGCAGGCCTTCACGCGAGAGGTAGAGGTCTGGGCATGACGATCGCCTTGCGTGGTGTGGGCCTGGGCGTGGCCTTGTTGGCCTTGGTGCTGCTGTGTCTGTGGGGCCCGCCCGCGCATGCGCAGGGCATCAGCGTGGTGGATGACCGGGGTGTGACCGTGCGCTTGCCGCGTGCGCCGCAGCGCATCGTCACGTTGTTGCCGTCGATCACGGAGTCCGTGTGCGCACTGGGCGCCTGCAAGCAGGTGGTGGCCACGGATAGGTGGTCCAACTGGCCGGCATCGGTGCAAGCCTTGCCCAAGCTGGGCGGGCTGGACGATGCCAATGTGGAGCTGATCGTGGCGCAAAAGCCCGATCTGGTGCTGGTGGCACCCTCATCCCGTGTGGCGCCTCGCCTACGAGCCTTGGGCCTGACCGTGGCCGAACTGGACGCGCAGGACCTGTCTCAGGTGCAAAAGCTGTTTGGCAAGATAGCCGCCTTGATCGGGCAGCCTCAGGCAGCTGACCTTCGCTGGAAGGCCCTGCAGGCCGAGATCGATGCGGCCCGTGATCAGGTGCCCTTGAAGGCGCGTGGCACGCGTGTCTATTTCGAGGTGGGCGCTACCCCTTATGCTGCCGGTGCGGCGTCGTTCATCGGGCAGTTGCTGACCCGACTGGGCGCCGTCAATGTGGTCCCGGCTGAACTGGGGCCATTTCCCAAACTCAATCCCGAATTTGTTGTGCGCGCCAACCCGGATCTCATCATGATCGCTGCGGAAGAGGCCGATGGCCTCGCTGCTCGGCCGGGGTGGGCGCGCTTGAAGGCGGTGGCAGGGCACCATGTGTGTGCCATCGCTCATGCCGATTACGATCTGCTGGCGCGGCCTGGCCCGCGTCTTGGCCTGGGGGCGGCTGTGCTGGCACGTTGTTTGAACGCCTATGCCGCTTCTGGCACGCTGGCTGCCAAAGGAGCGCTCAGGTGAGTGGTCAACGTGCGCTGCCTGGTGTGCTGGTATTGACTGGCTTGATGTTGCTGCTGGTCTTGGCTGGACTGGGCATGGGCAGCACGGGCTGGCAGGATCCCATGGCTGCCTGGTCGGATGAGAGCCTGCGCGAGATCGTGTGGGAGATCCGCGCGCCACGCACCGTGGGCGCCTTGCTGGTGGGGGCGCTGTTGGGCCTGGGTGGCGCCGTGGCGCAGGGCTTGTTTCGCAATCCTCTGGCCGAGCCCTATTTGCTGGGCAGCTCATCAGGAGCGTGTCTGAGCATGGTCTTGATGTTGACGCTGGGCCAATCCTGGGCAGCATCGTCGGGCTGGTTGGCTGGCATGGGGCTGACGGGCGCAGCCTTTGTGGGTGCCGTGGCCGGTGTGTCCCTGACCTTGCTGCTGTCACGCGGTGCCACGCAGACCATGCGCCTGCTGCTGGCTGGCGTGGTGGTGGGCGTCGTGCTGGGCGCGCTGACTGAACTGGTCTTGCTGTGGTCGGCTGAAGCCTGGCGCACCATGCGGGCCTTCATGCTGGGCAACACGTCGATGCTGAGTTGGTCAGCTTGCGGCCTCATGGGCTTGGTGTTGGCGCTGACCTTGCCCGTGGCATGGTTGCTGGCACGTGTGCTGGATGCGCTCAGCCTGGGTGAAGACACGGCCCGCACGCTGGGCATCCCGCTGGGTCTGGCGCGTGGCGTGCTGGTGGGCGTGCTGGCTTTGAGTACCGCTGCGGCGGTGGCACAGGCTGGTCTGGTCGCTTTTGTGGGCCTGGTGGCACCGCATCTGGCGCGGCCTTGGGCAGGCGCGCGCCACGCCACCATGTTGTGGGCATCCAGTCTGCTGGGCGCCACCTTGTTGCTGGCCGCCGATGTGCTGGCACGCAGCCTGATCGCGCCGCAGGAGTTGCCGGTCGGTGTGCTCACCGCGGTCATGGGCGGCGTCTACCTGCTGGTGCTGCTGCACAGGAGGGTCGCGTGAACGCCGCGCATCGTCATCATCCATTGGCCGTGGAGGCCAGACGTGTGAGCGCCAGCCATGGCCACACACAGGTGCTGTTTGAGGTGAATATGCCGGCGCGTGCCGGTGAGTGGCTGGCCATCGTCGGGCCCAATGGCGCAGGCAAGTCCACCTTGTTGCGCTGCCTGTCCGGCCTGATGCCCACAGTTTCGGGCGAGGTGATCTTGCAAGGCCAGCCGCTGCATCAATGGCCGGGCCGGGCCCGTGCGCAGCATCTGGCCTGGTTGGGGCAGGATGTCTCGGGTGACCCCGCAATGGCCGTGCGCGATGTGGTCGCCCTGGGCCGCCTGCCGCATCAAGGCTGGTTGGGGCTGGCGGGCATGCGGGCGGCGGATCTGGGTGCGGTGTCGCAGGCCATGCAGGATACCGATACCGCCTGGGCGGCCGACAGGCGCATGGCGGCACTCTCGGGTGGCGAGCGCCAACGTGTGCTGCTGGCGCGAGCCTTGGCTGTGCAGGCACCGGTGATGCTGCTCGATGAGCCCGTCTCCCACCTGGATGCACCGCATCAGCGCTTGCTGGCCCGTGTGCTGCGCCGCGAGGCCGACAAGGGCCGATGCGTCATCAGCGTGCTGCATGAGCTGCCGCTGGCGCTGGCGGCCGACCGGATCGCCGTCATGCAGGCCGGTCGCATGGTGGCGCATGGCTATCGCGATGACCCGCAGGTCCACCGCGCCATTGAACACGTTTTTGAACAGGCCGTCACCATCGTGCGTGCCGATACGCGCTGGGTCGTGCTGCCCAGTTTTGGATGACACCGTCGCGCCAAGGAAAGCCCCTCATCATGGATATTCAGAATCCCCCCACCGAAGCCCCCCAACAGCGCGAACGTGTTGAACGACGTGGCCTGTTGATCGTCAACACGGGCGATGGCAAAGGCAAGAGCACGGCCGCATTTGGCCTGGCACTGCGTGCCCATGGCCGCGGCAAGCCTGTGAAGATCTACCAATTCATGAAGGTGCCCAGCGCGCGTTTTGGCGAGCACCGTGCTTTCGAGCAACTGGGTGTGCCCATTGAAGGCCTGGGCGACGGCTTCAGCTGGAAGAGCAAGGACCTGGAGCACTCGGCCGAGCTGGCCCGCCAGGGTTGGGCGCGTGCCGCCGAGGCCATCCGCAGTGGTGACCACTTCCTGGTCGTGCTCGATGAGATGACCTACCCATTGATCTACGGCTGGCTGCCCTTGCAAGAGGTGGTGGACACCTTGCGCAATCGGCCCAGCGAGGTGCATGTGGTCATCACGGGCCGTGACTGCCCCCAAGAGATCATCGACATCGCGGATACCGTCAGTGAAGTCCGCAAGATCAAGCACGCTTATGAAGCCGGCATCCCTGCGCAACGCGGCATTGAAGACTGAGCTGGCTTGACCATGCGCCATGCGCCTACACCTGCACGCGCCGTGATGGTGCTGGGCACCAGCAGTGGGGCGGGCAAAAGCTGGCTGACCACGGCGCTGTGCCGCTGGTACGCCCGCCAGGGCCTGAAGGTGGCGCCCTTCAAGGCGCAGAACATGAGCAACAACGCGCGTGTGGTGCCGGGGCCGGGTAGTGGGCTGGAAGGTGGGCTCGGCGAGATCGGCTCGGCACAGTACTTCCAGGCGCTGGCTGCCAGGGCCATGCCGGATGTGCGCATGAACCCCGTGCTGCTCAAGCCCGAGCATGACACCGCCAGCCAGGTGGTGGTGATGGGCCAGGTGCGCCGCGATTACTCGACCATGCCCTGGCGCTCGCGCAGCGAGTTGTTGTGGCCGCATGCCCAACAGGCGCTGGCCTCGCTGATGAGCGAACACGATGTGGTGGTGATCGAAGGTGCCGGTTCGCCCGCCGAGATCAACCTGCACGACAACGACTTCGTCAACATGCGCACGGCCCTGGCCGCCAAGGCTGCCTGCCTGCTGGTGACAGACATCGACCGCGGTGGCGCCTTTGCCCATCTGTATGGCACCCACCAGTTGCTGCCCCAGGCCGAGCGCGCCTTGATCCGCGGCTTCGTGCTCAACCGCTTCAGGGGTGATGCCGCCTTGCTGGCCCCCGGGCCAGATCAGTTGCAGGCCTTGACGGGCGTGCCCACGATGGCCGTCATCCCCATGCAGCGTGGGCATGGCTTGCCCGAAGAAGACGGGCTGTATGAAGACGGCGGTGGTCTGGGTTCAGCCACCTCTGGTACGGTCACCCGCCGCATCGCCATCGTGGCCTACCCGCGTATCAGCAACCTCGACGAGTTCCAACCGCTACGCAACCTGCCAGATGTCAAGCTGGTGTGGTCACGCCAAGCGCGTGACCTCGATGGCGCTGACTGGATCATCCTGCCCGGCTCCAAACACACCCGCGCTGATTTGCAGTGGTTGCACGATCAAGGTCTGGCTGCTGCGATTCAAGCCCATGCCGCACAAGGCCGCCCCGTGCTGGGCATTTGTGGCGGCCTGCAGATGCTGGGTGACGAGGTGCGGGACGTCGATGGTGTGGAAGGCGCTGGTGCCGCATCACCCATGCCCACCAGCGTGGCGGGCTTGAAGCTCTTGCCCCTGCACACCCGCTTCGATGCGACCAAGGCCCTGCGCGCCACCCGCGCAACCTGGCGTGCCAGCCACGAGCCCAGCGGCAGTTGTGGCCGTCAAGATGTCTGGGCTGCCTTGCATGGCCACGCCATCGACGGCTATGAAATCCACCATGGCCGCACCAGCTGGACAGACGCCGCCCTGGCGCCCGATGCCATCCTGGTGGATGACGCCGGGCAGGCCATGGGCTGGCAGCGTGGCGCCGTGCTGGGCGTCTACCTGCATGGGCTGTTCGAGTCCAGCGCGGTCATGCAGGCCTTGTTCGGCCAGCAGGCACGCACGCTCGACAGCGTCTTTGATGGGCTGGCCGATGTGCTGGACCAGTCTTTCTCATCCGGCTCGCTGATGCAGTTGCTGCAGCCCTGAAGTCGTCTCCATCCCATTGCCCCTTTTCAAGTCTGTTCATGTCCTTTGCCATTCCAACGATCGCTGACCTCTCACAAGCCGAACTGGCAGCCCGCCTTCAGCATGTGATCGACCACAAGACCAAGCCGCTGGGGGCGTTGGGGCAGATCGAAACACTGGCGCGCCAGATCGGGCTGGTGCTGGGCAACGAGCAGCCGGTCTTGCAATCGCCCCAGATGATCGTGTTTGCGGGTGACCATGGCTTGGCCGCGCGTGGCGTTTCCGCCTACCCCAGTGACGTGACCTGGCAGATGGTCGAGAACTTCCTGGCCGGCGGTGCTGCGGTCAGCGTGCTGGCGCGCCAGCATGGCCTGGCCCTGAATGTGGTGGACGCTGGTGTGGCCCATGACTTTGCCCCGCGTGCCGGTTTGCAGATCCGCAAGATCGCACATGGCACGGCCGACTGCACGGCTCAGCAAGCCATGAGCGCGGCGCAATGCGAGCAGGCCTTGCGAGCCGGCCAGGACGTGGTGTGTGGCTTGCCCGGCAACGCGATCCTGATCGGCGAAATGGGCATTGGCAATACATCCAGCGCGGCCTTGCTCATGGCCCGCTTGGCTGGTGAGCCCATTGAGGCCTGCACCGGCCGTGGCACCGGACTGGACGATGCCGCCCTGGCGCGCAAGCTGGACGTGCTGCGGGCGGCCCTGGCCCGCCACGTTGATGCCGTGGCGCCGCTGGATGTGCTGGCGGCCTTTGGCGGCTTCGAAATCGCCATGATGGTGGGCGCTGTGTTGCAGGCCGCCAGTGAACGCCGTGTGATCGTGGTCGATGGCTTCATTGCCAGCAGCGCCGTGCTGGTGGCCGCGGCCTTGCAGCCACTGGTCTTGCAGCGCTGCGTGTTCGCCCATCAATCCGATGAATCCGGGCACGCACTGATGTTGCGCCACCTGCGTGTCAAGCCACTGCTCAGGCTCGATCTGCGACTGGGCGAGGGCTCTGGTGCGGCCTTGGCCTGGCCCTTGTTGGAAAGCGCCTGCCGCATCCTGCGCGAGATGGCCAGCTTTGAAGCGGCGGGCGTGAGCAGTTCTGAGCAGGATGCCGGTCAGAGGCCTGCAGCCGAGGCATGATGCGCGCATGAAAGCCTTGCTGCATGAACTCCGCCTGATGCTGGTTGCCCTGCAGTTCCTGACGCGGGTGCCAGTGCCGGGCTGGGTGGGGTTCGAGCCTTCGTGGTTGCAAGGCTGCATGCGCTACTTTCCCTTGATCGGCGCCCTGGTGGGCCTGGCCGGCGCCTTGGTGCTCGCGGCCGCAGCGTTCTGGTGGCCGCCTGCGGTGGCGGTGGTGCTGAGCATGGCCTTCACCGTATGGCTCACTGGTGGCTTTCATGAAGACGGCCTGGCCGATACCTGTGATGGCCTGGGCGGCACCGTCAGCCGGGAGCGGGCGCTCACGATCATGAAGGACTCGCGCATCGGCTCCTACGGTGCGCTGGGCCTCATCCTCATGCTGCTGTTGAAAGCGGCGGTGCTGGCCTCCCTGGCCACGCCCTTGTTCAATGAACTCGACAGCGCCGAATCCAGCCATGTGCGGCAAGTGCTGCTGGCCTGGACGATGATGGCCATGATCTGGTGCCATGCGGCGTCTCGCCTGGTGCCGGTCTGCCTGACGCGTGTCTTGCCCTATGCCGGCGATCTGGACCATGCCAAGGCCAAGCCGCTGGCCATGCAGGTGTCATGGGCGAACGTCATCGCGGCCGTGCTGGTCACCAGCCTGATCGCCGGCGCGATGGTGTTCTGGTGGGGCTACACAGCCTGGCCGGTGGGCACCTTGCTGTCTGCCTTGCTGAAGTCGAGCCTGGTGATGCTGCTGGGTGCGGCCGTGTGTGCACGCTGGTTCCGCAAACGCCTGGGCGGCTTCACGGGTGACACGCTGGGCGCGAGCCAGCAGATCACCGAGGCAATGGGGCTGCTGGCCTGGTTGGCCGTGGTGCACCCGGTTGCTTGACGATGGCCCGCTTGCCGCCTGTTGACCCGAGCCCGGCCTCTTGCTGGGTGTGGCGCCACCCCCGGCCGTATGGCGTGGCGGGGCGCTGCATTGGGCAGACGGATGTGCCGGTCGATCGGCGCAAGGCCAAGCGCCTGGCGCACCGCATTCGGCAACAAGCCCGCCGGCTGGGTTGGCCGCGCGTGGTGCACACATCGCCACTGTGGCGCTGTGCCCTGGTAGGGCGCATGTTGCGGCGCTGGGGTTGGCGCCATCATGTGGACGCCGCCTTGCTGGAGATGGGCTTTGGCGCCTGGGATGGGCAAGCCTGGCAGCACATCGAACACACACAGGTCGATGCCTGGTGTGAGGATTTTCTGCATCACCGGCCTGGTGGTGGAGAGTCCTTGCACGAGGTGTTCAACCGGGTCGATGCCTGGTGCGCGTGCATGGGCAGGTCAGCTACCCCGAGTGAGCCGTTGATCGTGGTGGGGCATGCAGGCTGGATGCTGGCCCTGCAATGGCGCCATACGCGAGCCGGCTTCCCGACCCAGGCCAGCCAATGGCCGGTGCCACCGCGGTATGGCCAGCGCCTGCAGATCAACCTCAATAGCGCCCCGCCGCCCCCGCCAGCCTGAGGTAGGCCTTGGCCAGCTGGCGCACGAAGTTGCGGCGCAACCGTGTGATCCAGCGCGAAGCGTTCTCATCGGCCTTGAGGACCTCGTGGCTTTGGGCAAAGTCCTCGCTCAAGGCGCCTGACAGCGTCCGCACAAAGGCCCGGTCTTTGATGATCAGATTGGCCTCCAGGTTCAACACCAGAGAGAGCGGGTCCAGATTGGAGGAGCCCACGGTGGCCCATTCATCGTCCACGCACAGCACCTTGGCATGCAGGAAGGCCGGCTGGTATTCGAAGATGCGCACGCCGTATTGCTGCAACTCGCCATACAGCACACGGGCGGCCAGGCCGGCAATCTGGAAGTCGAGCTTGCCTTGCAGCAGCAGGCGAACACGCACACCGCGCGCAGCGGCGGCCCGCAAAGCCAGCCGGATGGCGCGCCGCGGATAGAAGTAGGGCGTGACGATGTCGATGCGGTGGCGCGCCTGATGGATGGCCTGCAAGGCCGACTGCTCGATCGTGCGCCGCTGGCGCAGGTTGTCACGCAACACGAAGGCGCTGCGCATGGGGGCGTGCAGGGCCGCCGCTTGGGCCAGCTTGCCTTGTTCACGCGGGTTCAGGCGCATGCGGGCTTGCTGCACCCAGTGTTTCAGGCGTTTGAGCTTGTGCCTGTCCTGCATGAGGTGGCTGAGGTCGTCGCGCCAGTCACGCCCGAAATGGGCTCGCGTCCACATGGCCTTGATCGTGTGCAGAACCGGCGTGATCACGGGGCCTTGCACCTGCACGGCGTAATCCAGCCGAGGCTCGTCTGACCAGCCATGCGTGAGGTCGTAGTGATCATCGATCAGGTTGATGCCGCCCACGAACGCATGGGTATCGTCCACCACGCACAGCTTCATGTGCATGCGGCGCCACTGGCTGGTGTCCAGCAGGCCCCAGAATTTGTGCATGGGCCGGTAGATTGCCATCTTGACGCCAGCCCGCTCCAGCTCCTGCCACAGTGCATCGGGCGCTTCGCGTGACCCAAAGCCGTCCACCACCAGGTGCACGTCAATGCCACGCCGCGCTGCGCGTTTGAGGGCTTGCAGCACACTGCCGCTTTGCCCCAGCGGCGAGACGATGTACAGCGCCAGCCACACGCTGCGACTGGCGTGATCGATGCAGTCGCTCAGGGCCGGGAAGAAGGCCTTGCCGCCACGCAACAAGGTGACCTGGTTGCCGCCGGTGAAAACCGGCTTGCGCTGGGCATACCAGGCCAGCCTCCGCATCGATTCATCCGCGTCAAGGTCCGAGGATGGTTGGTACAGCATGATCGATCAGGAAGCCAGGTCCAGCTCCACGACCAGGGGCAGGTGATCAGACAGGCGCGCCCATGCGCTGCCACGAGGCACCATGATGGACTGGCATTGCATGCCGCGTGTGTAGACCCGATCCAGGGCCAGCACGGGCACGATCGAGGGGAAGGTGGGTGTGCGTTCATCCCCGCCTGACGTGGCGCGCTGCAGGCCTTCCGCCTCCAGGATGTGGTCCAGCTTTTCGTTCCAGTCGTTGAAGTCCCCTGCGATGACCACGGGCGCTTGCGCGGGAATGTGCTCGCGCACCAGTTGGGCCAGGCGCTCGGCCTGCCGCACGCGGCTCGAATGGATCAAGCCCAGGTGCACCACCACCACATGGATCTCGACACCGCGCCAGTGCACCGACACATGCAGGAAGCCACGCTGCTCGAAGCGGTGGTCAGACACATCGTGATGGCCAATGTGACCCAGGGGCCAGCGCGCCAGCAGGGCATTGCCGTGCTCGCCGTTCTTGGTCACGGCATTGGTGCGGTAGGCCACTTCGTAACCTTCCGGCGCCAGGTATTCCGCCTGCGGCACATTGGGCCAGCACAGGGGGCCGAAATCAGTTTTGGAGAAGTGCTGCGCATCGGTGTGATGAAAGCGCCGCACCTCTTGCAGGCAGACGATGTCGGCGTCCATGGCCTCCACCGCCAGCCCGAGGTTGTGGATTTCCAGGCGCTTGGTGGGGCCGACGCCTCGCACACCCTTGTGGATGTTGTAGGTGGCCACACGCAAGCTCCGGGAGGACAGCGTGGACGGCGGCAAGAGGGATGACTGGAGGGGATTCAGCACGGCAATGGTGGCGAGCGATGCAAGGGCAACCCGATGGTGTCAAAGATAACCGCATCTGCGGGATCGTGAGCGCGGTTTCAAACAGGGGCTTTCCCCGTCTGCTTATTCGTTTGATCTGCCGCAGACGCCTTCGTGCCCTTTCAGTCTCTGTGCCAGCTGAAGGATGGCCTCGGCGTTCGACGGCGAAAAACAACGGTCAGCCGCCTCACGCCAGGGCAGCCAGGCGTACTGGGTATGTTCCATGGGGGCCAGGGTGATGGGGGTGCCCTGATGCACGCACAGCCCGAAAACGCGCTCGGTGTTGTGGGTCACGCCCGGCGCATAGCGGTGGCGCCACACCGGGTAGATCTCGTAGATGTTCTCGACTGCCCAGTCGCTCAAGGCCGCGGCCGGGACATCGGCTGTACCAACGCAGATACCGGTTTCTTCCTGAACTTCTCGGATGGCGGTCTCACGCCAGTGCTCTTCCAGGGTGTCCTTGGAGCCGGTCACGCTTTGCCAGAAGCCGGGTTGTTTGGCGCGTTCTATCAGCAGCACATCCAGCTCGGGCGTGTAGATGACGACCAGAACGGATTTCGGGATCTTGTGGGGCAACTCTGACATGCTCGAAGTGTGACATGGCGCACGAACAGGCGGCAGGCCGACAACCATAAGCCTCAAGTCACCGGGGTGTTCGGTCGAACATGCGAAGGTGGTGCAAAGGTGCACCAGGCGCGTGCTCGAACTGTCAGACGAAAGTACCCGAACGGCCCATGACCTCCTATTCCGCGTTTGCGCTGGTTTCATCGCTGGCCCTGCTCACCATCAGCATGGCTTTTCTGGCTTTGTGGCGCGTGCTCAAGGAAAGCTATTGGGGCCAGTTTGCCCTGGTGACGCTGATCGCCGGTACGGTCTATGCCCTGGATATCTTCACTCGACCTGTGGGGGATCGGCCCAATGTGCTGGCTACTTTCCTGGGCCTGACCTGCATCTGTATCGTCATGTGGGCGATCGCGCGCCAACAGGAAGTGGCGCTGCGGTTTCGGCGCTGGCTTCTGTTCAGCCATGGCCTGGTTGGCGGTGCGGCCCTGGTCATGGTGGCGATGGGGCAACTCACGCGTCTGCAACTGTTTGAGCTGTACGTGCTGATCCATCTGAATCAGATCGCAGTCATCCTGTTGGCTGGGGGCTGGAGTTGGCGAACGATTCCACTGGCCGCTTGCCTGGCTATCTATCCCATGGCGGTGGCCTATGTGGCCCTCAGCCATGTGGACGTCATGTACCTGCGTTACTTCGTGGGGTTGATGACCTTCCTGGTGTGCATGTGCATTCTGGTGGACGGTGTGTTGCAGGCGCACGCTCGATTGGGCCAGACAGTGTCCCAACTAGATTCGGCCAAGGGCGATCTGCAACGCCTGCTCGACACCATGCTGGAAGGCTCTACCAAGGTGGCGGATGCCGGGCAGGAGGTGTCGCGCAGCGCTCAGGAACTGGCCATGCGCACCGATCAGCAGACTTACAACATCACCACGGTCGCCGATGTGATCGGCGGGGTGGCCGATCAGGTGGATAACACCACGGCCAACGTGATTGCGGTGGACGATCAATGCAATCAGTTGCGCGACCGTGTGCGTGCGGGCGACGAGGTGGTCAACGAGGCCGTGGCCTCCATCCAGTTGATCAGTCAGCGATCTTCAGAGATGAGCGAGGCCATCGCCCTGATCGAGGCTGTCGCGTTCCAGACCAATATCCTGGCGCTCAATGCCGCGATCGAGGCTGCGCGAGCGGGCCCAGCCGGCCGCGGCTTTGCGGTCGTGGCGACCGAGGTGCGGGCCTTGTCCAGGCGCACGGCCGAATCGGCGCAGCAGGTCAAGCATTTGATCGAGCGCACGGCCGGGCAGGTGGACGATGGCGTCGCCCGCATTCAAAGCGTCAAACAACGGCTGGGGGACATGAGGGCCGATGTGGAAGCCGTGACCGGGCGCACCCAGCAAGTGGCGTCGGACGCCCTCGTGCAAAGCCAGTCGCTGGCCGAGGTGAAACTCAGGCTGGATGAACTCAAGCACCTGACGGATGCCAATGCCCAATTGGTGGCGACGTCTGTGATGGCCGCCGATGGCATGAATGACAGTGCCAGCGCACTGCGCAGCATGGTGGCGCAAGGGCGGGATGGGCAAGCATCCCCTGCTGCCCCTGCCTCACACCCGGCGCCCGCTGCAAATCCGCCAACCGACGCCGTCGAGTTCTTCTGACACCCGCCTTGGCGGGCGGGCCGATCAATCAGGACCCTTGCTTGACGGCCACGGATGGCGGTAAGGCCTTGGCCTGCAACTCACGCACCTGCACCACCAGCTTGTTGTGCGCATCCAGGAAGGCGGCAGCGATTACCTTGCCTTCGTTGGTGTTGCTCCAACCCAGGCCGGCTGCGCCGCCCAGCTTGCTGGCGAGCAGACCACCGAGGCCCAGATCCGTGGTGCGGGCCGAGCCCGTGGCGGCGGCCAGTTGCTCGGTGGTTTCGTTGTCTGTCAGCAGCAGGGCCACCTGGGCTTCTTTGAGCTTGACCTGCTCCAGCAGGCCGACCAGGCCCGCAATGTCGCGCAGGACCGGGATGCTGGAGACGATGCCGGCGATGCCTCGCCCGGCTTCCTGTTCGCTGAATGTCAGGCTGGGGATCACGGTGTATTGGGCCTCGTAGCCTTTGCCCTTGTGGACCGTGCTGTCAGCGCGCACGATGCCGGCTTCCTTCAACTGGCTTTCCTGCATGGTGCTGCGCAGGCCAGCGGCGCGATCGACCACGCGGAAGCACCCGCTTTGTTGTGCGAGCAGCTTGATCAATGGTACCGGCGTGGCGGGCAACTGGTAGTGGCTGCTCATCGTGTAGCCGTCTGGGTTTTCGGCCAAGGCCAGCGTGGCCACAGGGCCATCGCATCGCACGAGCGAGGCATCAGCGCCTTGTGCACCCTTGGGGCCTGCCGAACCACTCACCAGTGAGCCTCCCTTGCCCAGTTCGGTGGAGGATTGGGGCGTCTTGTCTCCGCAGCCGACCAGGCAGGCAGACAGCAAGGACAACAGCAGGGCAGGGGCGAGTGTGAGGCGCATGGTGAGGAATCCTGATTTCAATCGACGTGGCCTTGAGGGCACGCCGAGTGTACAAAAGGCCGACCTTGTCGCAAGCGCCCTCATGGGTGGGGTGCGGGCCTGGTCACTTGTGACTTTGGTGTGTTGACGCCAGATAGGGCCGGATCTTCCAATTTGCTGCAATCACGCATGTGCACCGAACGCGGCAAGAAAGGCGGGTATCAAGATGGCGAAGGACCGAGTTGTATTTGTTCCCTGGAATGACAACCAGGCGGGCAAGTTCGGCACCGATGGCGACTGGAGCAATCGCCAGAAGGACAACACGCACCACAAGCGTACCTGGACGACCTACTTCCTCAACACCGCCGGCAAGCCGCTGGCGGAGGTGGGCATGGGCATGTCAGCCCGCATTCACATTTTTGGCCATGGCGTGCCTCCGGGGCAGGACAATACCAAGACCTATCCCGATGTGGACACGGCGGCGCCGGTCACGGTCACGGAGTTGGCAGATATGCTGGTGGAGAAGGGCCTCAAGAAGAAGTACCTGGGCACGATCGTTTGCGACATCTGCTACAGCGGGCTGGGCACGCCCTCGTTTGCCAAGCAACTGGCGCGCGAACTGTACAAGCGCGGCTACGTTTGCGCGGTCATGGGGCACCATGGCGCCATCTTCCCGGTCTACTTCCGTTATGACGCGGTGAAGGACAACAAGTACGAGCACCGCATTGTCGAGAAGCTCGACGGCAGCCTGGTGAAGTCCAAGAACGCGCAGGAGCGTTTCTGGGGCTTCACCTGATCCCGGCCTGACCGTTCACGGGCCAGATAGCCGAAAAAAAGCCACCCTCGATGGGTGGCTTTTTGTTGGCGAGGGACCTGTCAGCCCCGATGCAGCTGAGTCGTTCAGGCTGCAGGCGTGGCCGCTGCGGCATTGCGCAGGCGGATGTGCAGTTCGCGCAGTTGCTTCTCGTCGACCAGCGAAGGTGCGCCGGTCAGCAGACACTGGGCACGTTGCGTCTTGGGGAAGGCGATCACGTCACGGATGGACTCGGCCTTGGTCATCAGGGTGACCAGACGGTCCAGACCGAAGGCCAGGCCACCGTGAGGAGGCGCACCGTACTGCAGCGCATCCAGCAGGAAGCCGAACTTGACCTTGGCGTCTTCGTCGGTGATGTTCAGGGCCTTGAAGACCTTGGACTGCACCTCTGCGCGGTGGATACGGATCGAGCCGCCACCCAGTTCCCAACCGTTCAAGACCATGTCATAGGCCTTGGCGATGCACTTGCCGGGATCGGTGTCCATGTAGTCTTCGTGACCATCCTTCGGGGCAGTGAAGGGGTGGTGCACGGCGTTCCAGCGTTCGCTGTCGTCGTCGTACTCGAACATCGGGAAGTCCACCACCCACAGCGGGGCCCAGCGGTCTTCGAACAGGCCGGCCTTCTTGCCGAACTCCGAATGGCCCACCTTCAGGCGCAGCGCGCCGATGGCGTCGTTGACCACCTTTTCCTTGTCGGCACCGAAGAAGATCAAGTCGCCATCCTTGGCGCCCGTGCGCTCCAGGATCTTGGCAATGGCCGCGTCGTGCAGGTTCTTGACGATGGGCGATTGCAAACCTTCGCGACCCTTGGCCACTTCGTTGACCTTGATCCAGGCCAGGCCCTTGGCACCGTAGATCTTGACGAACTCGGTGTAGGCGTCGATTTCACCGCGCGACATGGTGCCGCCGCCAGGCACGCACAGGGCCACCACGCGGCCGCCCTTGGTCGTGGCAGGCGTCGAGAAGACCTTGAAGTCCACATCGGCCATCACGTCGGTCAGTTCGGTGAACTCCAGCTTGACGCGCAGGTCAGGCTTGTCCGAACCGAAGCGGTGCATCGCATCTGCATACTTCATGACGGGGTACACGCCCAGGTCCACATTCAACGCCTTCATGAAGACGTGGCGGATCATGCCTTCGAACATGTCACGGATTTCCTGCTCGGTCAGGAAGCTCGTTTCAATATCGATCTGGGTGAATTCGGGCTGGCGATCAGCACGCAGGTCTTCGTCGCGGAAGCACTTGGTGATCTGGTAGTAGCGGTCGAAGCCGGCCACCATCAGCAGCTGCTTGAACAGCTGGGGCGACTGGGGCAGGGCGAAGAACGCGCCGTCATGCACGCGCGAGGGCACCAGGTAGTCGCGGGCGCCTTCCGGGGTGGACTTGGTCAGCATCGGGGTTTCGATGTCGACAAAGCCGTGCTCGTCCAGGAACTTGCGTGCTTCCATCGCCACGCGGTAGCGCAGCATCAGGTTCTTTTGCATGTACGGGCGACGCAGGTCCAGCACGCGGTGCGTCAGGCGGGTCGTCTCCGACAGGTTCTCGTCGTCGATCTGGAAGGGCGGCGTCACCGAAGCGTTCAGCACTTCCAGCGTGTGGCCCAGCACTTCGATCTTGCCGCTGGTCAGGCCGGCGTTTTCGGTGCCGGCAGGGCGGGCGCGCACAACGCCGGTCACCTTCAGGCAGAACTCGCCGCGCACGTCTTCAGCGATCTTGAAGGAATCGGCACGGTCGGGGTCGAACACCACCTGCACCAGACCTTCACGGTCACGCATGTCGATGAAGATCACGCCGCCGTGGTCGCGGCGACGGTGGGCCCAGCCCATCAGCGTCACGGTCTGGCCCATCAGCGCTTCGCTGACCAGACCACAGTAAGTGGTGCGCATTGTTGGTTTTCTCCGAGATGAGGATCACGTGGCC
>NZ_JACRAH010000048.1 GCF_016234775.1 Aquabacterium sp.
ACTGGTTGCCCACGCCCAGACGTGCGCCGTTCATCATCACGAACATGGCCATCAGACCACGGTGAGGCTGGCCCACCAGCGTGCCGTTGGCTTCTTCCAGAACGATCTGGGCGGTGGCGTTGCCATGAATGCCCATCTTGTGCTCCAGGCCGGCGCAGAAGATGCCGTTGCGCGAACCGATGGAGCCATCAGCGTTCACGTTGAACTTGGGCACCACGAACAGGGAGATGCCCTTCGAACCAGCAGGTGCGTCCGGCAGGCGAGCCAGCACCAGGTGGACGATGTTCTCGGCCATGTCGTGTTCACCGGCCGAGATGAAGATCTTGGCGCCGGTGATCTTGTAGGTGCCGTCAGCTTGAGGCTCGGCCTTGGTGCGCAGCAGGCCCAGGTCGGTACCGCAATGGGGTTCGGTCAGGCACATGGTGCCGGTCCACTCGCCGGAGGTCAGCTTGGGCAGGTACAGCTTCTTTTGAGCGTCGGTACCGTGGGCTTCCAGGGCGGCGTGGGCACCGTGGCTCAGGCCAGGGTACATCGTCCAGGCCTGGTTGGCCGAGTTGTTCATTTCATAGATGGCCTGGTTGACCAGCTGAGGCATGCCTTGGCCGCCCCACTCCGGATCGGCGCTCAGGCCGGACCAACCGTTTTCGGTGTACTGCTTGTAAGCATCCTTGAAGCCATCAGGAGTCTTGACTTCGTGGGTTTCCTTGTTCAGCACGCAACCTTGGCTGTCGCCAACCAGGTTCAGGGGGGCCAGCACCTTGGAGGCGAACTTGCCACCTTCTTCCAGCACGGCGTTGACGGTGTCTTCGTCCAGATCGGCGTAAGCAGGGATCTGCTTGAGTTCGTCAACAGCGCCCAGCAGTTCATGCATCACGAATTGCATGTCGCGCAGTGGGGGATTGTAGGAAGGCATCGTGAAGCTCCTCGGTCTTAAAAAAGCACGTTAAACAAGAAAACCTGATCTTGAAAGCCAGGCGACAGGGGGGGTCAAACAGGTGTCAGAGGGGCTTTCGCCCCCCCGACGGTGGCCGCACCCGAAGGCGAGGCCTGTCCAGGCAACGTTACCGGCGCCCCCAGTGCATAGAACTGGAGCACGCGCTCGAACGCGGTGCGAGCCCGATCAATCGCGTCCGGCGAGCGCAGGAAGCGCGCGTCATGGTGGAGCGACAGGATCAGGCCATGGATCTCGAACTGCATTTGCATCGGGTCGGTGTCGGCGCGCAGATGGCCCATGTCGACGGCCATGCGGATGGCACGCACGAGCGAGCCGTGCCAGGTCACCACCATCCCGGCCAGCGCATCGCGCACGGGGCCCGGACGGTCGTCGAATTCAACCGCACCGCTGATGTAAATGCAACCGGAATCGATTTCCGTCGCCACTTTGGCCACCCAGTTGTCAAACAGGGCGCGCAGACGCGGCAACCCACGGGGCTGACGGATGGCAGGACGGAAAACTTCCTCTTCAAAACGCTCGTGGTATTCCCGGATGACGGAAATCTGCAATTCTTCGCGGGAGCCGAAGTGGGCGAACACGCCCGACTTGCTCATGCCAGTTACTTCAGCCAGCGCGCCGATGGACAGCCCTTCGATGCCCATCTGGGACGCGAGGTTCAGCGCCGCCTCCAGGATGGTGGCCCGGGTTTGCTGCCCCTTGTGTGCGCCTCGCCCACGCTCACGCACCACCTCGGGGGCAGGCTTGGCGTCGTGGGGGAGCAATTCGGACAAGGGCATTCCTCGGAATAAAACGAACGGTCGTGCTATTTTGCAAAAAAAGATGACAACTGTGTGCGCTTCCCAAAATTTTTTTTTGTGGCATTTCCCGCATTGCGTGCCAACTTGCGTCACCCGCGCCATTTGAAGCCATCCGGACTAGGGGTGCACCCTCATGTGTTGTGATGCAACACCGGCTGGGGGCCATCACATGCCCGAGTGGTTGAGAAAGTCACACAAGCTGCACTATCCTGTTTGCATCATCGCCTTTTGGAGGGTGTATGGACGTGCTGCAGCTCGACGTGTCAGGCCGTCCGCAGGCTTGGCTGTCGGCCAAGGAAGCGGCGGCCCTGTATGCGAATGACGATATAGCCTGGACGCTGGGGGATCCCTTCATCGTCCTGCGCGGCGGAATCCAGCGCAAAACGGGGCAACAGTCCCGGCTGGAGTTGCACCCCATCGTGGCCGTGCACGGTGCCGTACCCAGCCGCGCCTGGCGCCATGAGCCGGCTTTGTCCAACCCCAAGCTGTTTGCGCGCGATCGGCAGGTCTGCGCCTACTGCGGCCACCATTTCCACCTCGATCACCTCACGCGCGAACACATCGTGCCCACCTCGCGCGGCGGCCAGGACACCTGGACGAACTGCATCACGGCCTGTCGCAACTGCAACGGCCGCAAGGGCAACCGCACCCTGCATGAGCTGACCTGGTCGCTGTATTACCTGCCCTACGTGCCCAGCCTGCACGAAGACATGATCCTGCGCGGGCGGCGCATCGTGGCCGATCAGATGGAATTTCTGCTGGCGAGCGTGCCGGCACACAGCCGCTTGAGGGGCTAATTGATTCGCAGACAATGACACGGCATTCGAGGAGACGCCGTGCCACGTGATTTACCCGCCATCAAATACGAGCCTGATGGCTATTCCCTGTCGGGCACGACGGTGGTCGGGCGTCAAGCGGCCGGTCACGCGTTTTTGCGCGCAGCGGTTCAAGCCTGCGATGGCGGCGCACTCGTTGCCTGCACACCGCACCAACGCTCTGCCCAATCGTTTGCCGAAGCGGTGAATGCGCTGGACCCACGCGTCAAAGCCCACTGGCTCCCCTCAAATCGGTTGACGGATCTGGCCAGCATCGGCACCTTGTACGTGCCCGACCCCAGCCTGGCGGAAGCTGCGCGCACGCGCCTGCGCGTCGGGCCACAAGCCTATGCCTTGTGTGGCGTCACGCACACGCTGTCGAGCCACTGGGCCATGGACGCGATCAAGCACATGGTCAGCGCCCCACTCATGCCATGGGATGCCTTGATCTGCACATCCACCGCGGCGAAACAAGTCGTCGAGCGCATCTGGGCACAAGAGCGCGACTACATTCAATGGCGCATGGGCACGCACGCGGCACCACCCATGCCGCAGCTACCCGTCATCCCCTTGGGCGTGCATGCCCGCGACTTCAACCGCCCCCCGCAAACACGACAGGCCGCGCGCGAAGGCCTGGGCATCGCACCCGACGAGGTCGTGATGCTGTTCATGGGGCGACTGTCCTTTCACAGCAAAGCCCACCCGCACGCCATGTATGTGGCCTTGCAAGCGGCCGCGGCACAAACAGGGCAAGCGATCACGCTGGTGCAATGCGGCGTGTTCGGCAGCGAGCTGGCCGAATCAGCCTTCAAGGAAGGCGCCGCACAGTTCTGCCCCGATGTGCGCACCATTTTCATTGAAGGACAAGATGCGCAGCGCCGCCCGTGGGCCTGGGCTGCAGCAGATGTATTCATCTCGCTGGCGGACAATGTTCAAGAGACCTTCGGGCTCACGCCAGTGGAGGCCATGGCAGCCGGGTTACCGGTGGTCGTCAGCGACTGGAACGGCTACAAGGACACCGTGCGCGACGGCGTAGACGGCTTTCGCATCCCCACGTGGATGCCGCAGGCCGGCGCAGCTGACGGCTGGGCCAGCAGCCTGGAAACTGCAGCCATGGACTTCGACATGTACAGCGGCCTGAGCGGCCAGGCCATTGCCCTGGACATGCAGATGCTGGTGGAACGGCTGGTGCAGTTGATCGAACAACCTGACTTGCGACAGCGCCTGGGCGAACAAGGGCGCGCACACGCTGCGGCGCACTTTGATTGGGCCGAAGTGTTCAAACAGTACATCTCGCTATGGAACGAACAAACAGCCATGCGCAAAGACGCGGCTGGGAGCGGTGCAGACAAGCTGCGCCTGAGCGTTGCCCCTCGCTTTGACCCCGCTCGGCAAGACCCTTTCAGGCTCTTCGCAGGCTATGGCACGCACGAGGTTTCACCGCAGTTCATCATGCATTGGAACCCAACGCATTCAGTTGACGATGTGCTGCGCACCCTGCGCACGCCACTGTTCAGCTTTGCCATGCCATCCGGTGCAGAACAGATGCGCCGCCTGACTGACGCTTTGGCACGGCTTCAGGCTGAACCACTGTCGATACAAGCCTGGGCCCAAGCCTGCAACGCCCCCGTTGCAGACATGGTGCTGCTGGCCTGTCAGTTGAGCAAGGCGGGTGCACTGACCTTGCGTTCAAGCCAGGCATGAAAAAGCCACCCCGGAGGGTGGCTCAACATTCGCAGACGATTGAACGCGCTGCTTACTTGTCGTCTCGTGAAGAAAGCAGCTTGTCATTCACTGCCACAAAAGGCGCCACGTACCTGGCATTGGTGTAGCCAGATGGCTCTGCCACCATCGATGCAACCCGTGCCTGTTGTGGCGCGGCGGCTGCCGGCATCTGCACTGCCGCAGCAGGCATGGTCTTGGTGATGTCCACCACCCCACCAATCGCGGCAGCCTGAGGGCCAAAGAATGCCCCTCTCACGTAGCCGGACACCGAGGCGCCCACATCATTGGTGCCCACCGAAGTTGACTGCAGGTTCACACCACTGATGGTGCCAGCGGCGGTAAAGCCCACGTTGCCATACAACACGGGCGTTGTACTGCCGTACGGGGTGTAAGAACCCACCTTGCCGTCCTGGCCGCCATTGAAAGTGGCCTGCCAGGTTGCTGCCCCGAACTGCACGTCAACATGCACAGAGCCCATACCCGAGTCAAGGGTGCCCCCCGTATAGCTGGCGGTTGCGTTATTGGCGCGCAATGCCGACATGTCTGCGTCGGACGTAGTGAAACCCAAAACGCCACTACCATATCGCCCCTGGTAAGAGTAGGACTCCGACTCACCGCTCGATTCGCCGCGCACATATTGACTGATGTTGACGCCAGCGACCAGCGTTTGCTCAGCCATGTCATTGAGGTACGCATCAGCGTGACCATACACCTCATAGCCAGAAACCTTGCTGCTCGGCGCCGAGTAGACCGCGTCGTAATAGTCGTCAGTACCCAAGGTCAAGGGGCCCGAATCAGGAATCAGAAGCGACGCACCCTCGCTCAGCGCCTTCATGTTCAGCGTGATACTTGTCGGCAAAAGACCTTGCTCCGCTGGCGTAATCGAGCCTGTTGCCACCCAGGCGTGTGGCGGCACGGATGTGTAGCTGTTGTTCATGGAGTCGTTGCCTGAAAAGACTCCGAAACCACACAGGCTGCCACCAGCGCAACCCAGGCCAATCGACTCGACTGGTGGGACCACCGGCTGTGCCAGGGGACGATACAACTCGACCGAGCGAACGATCGACTGATTCGTGCTCGTAGCAGGACCCGCCGCCGGCGGTTCAAAATTGCTCCAAGGCCCCCAGCTGCTGGACGTATCTTCAGCAATGCTGACATCGCCATACACCTTGGTCTTTTTCAGCTCTTCGTCAGACGCTGCAGCCGATGCGCCAGTATGGACCAGGGCAAACACAGCCAGGGTCAACGCGCTCAACGCGGATGGATTCGAACGGGTCTTGAATGTCTTCATGATGGAACTCCGGATCAGAATGTGCGGCCAAGGGTGAAGAACACGGTGTCACGCGTGTAGGCATACAGGCTCAGATTGGCTTTGTTGGTCACGCGGGTCAGCGTGGTGGCGAACTGCCACTTCTCCAGGAAACCGCTCTGGAACCGGTGGCTGGCACCCAGCTCGAAGCGCTGCTCCAACTCGTGGCGAGCCACGCCAAACGTGGGCTCGGCACCATCAAAGTCGCTGACACGCCAGGACGCACGGGTAAACAGATCGCCGCCCTGCCAGGCCCTGTACCGACCGCCTACAAAAACCTCATCGCCACGGTTGCTGAAACGCTCATCCACCGCGTCCTCTCGGGTGACCTTGTAGCCGCCTTGCAATGCCAGGCGCCCGGACAGGAACAATTGCCCATAGCTCAAGCCAACGGCTTGTTGGTGGCCATTGCGCCCCTCATCCACCTCACGCTTGAAATTGCGATACATCCACTGGGCATCCAGCGTCAACTCGCCATCGCGCCCCACACGCGCGGTCACAGAAGGTGACAGCGATGAAAACGTACCCAGGTACTCGCCACCCAGCGTCAGGTAATCGGCCTGCATGTTGAGGTTGGCACGCCCCAGCTTGTCGATCACCAGCGTAGGGCCGGTCGCGACACTCAAAACCCCCAGATCGAACTCGCCATAACGCTTGTAAGTCTTTTGGTAGCCACTGAACTGGGTCGTCCAGCCATAGCGGGCCGTGTTTTCACCCATGCGCACAGGGGACTGGGACTGCCACGTGTGCGTGAGGCTGGCTTGAGCCAGATAGCCCCAATCGGACTTGGCCAGGCTGCTGTCATTGAGCACCAGGCCATTGCCCAACAAGGCGGTATCGGGGCCTGCGTTGACATTGCTGTCAGCAAACAAGCCCACCGACACGGCTGGTTCGAGCTTGTTTCGCTCTGCCGTGGCAGCACGCTGCTCCAACTCGATCTGCTTGAGGAAGGACAGCACCGACAGCCGCACCGCCTCCGGGGTCTTGGGATCATCAAGCACGCGCTGCGCATGCTCCTGCGCCTTCGCGTAATTCAAGGTGCGGTAGTAGGCAACAGCCAGTTCAAGGCGAACGCGATTGAGGCCAGGGTTGGCGGCAAGGACCGAGTCCAGCGTCTCAATGGCCGAGTAAGGCTGCCCCGTTTCCCGCTGGTACAGCCCCTGGCGATACTGCTCATCCACGTCAGCAGCGCCAGCCACGCCGGATACCAACAGACCGCAAGCCAGACCCACCGCAGACACCACCAGTTGCGCGCCACGCTTGACCACACGCGAAGAACCAAAAGGACCAGAGACAGCCATATTGCCCTACCAATTGTTACAGTGGGTAAAGTATCGCTTCAAACGCCCGTTTAGTCCATGCGATCGGGCACCCCCTTTGAGGGCACGCAAATAGGGTGTTCGGCAAGAAGGAGACGAGGCGATCGTGCGCTGGCTCAGCCCCACACCGCCGCCATCACGCCCGCCAGCTTCTGGCTGTAGCTCGCCGACAGCGTCGTTTGCCCCAAAGGCTGCGGCGCCATCGTGGCCATGGCGTTGACCAGCTGCTGGACATTGCCCGAGCTCAAGGTCTTGCCGCCGGCCGAGATGCTTTCAACGCGGTACGCCGAACTGACGTACCAGTTGGCCACACGCACCTTGAAGAGCGTGCCGACGACACTGACAACCAGGTCGTTGGCCGAGCGGGTCAGCCAGAGCTGGTCTGCACTGATGTTGCCTTCCATGACGAGCTTGTCAAGGTTGGTGCTGTTGGGGTCGTAGTCCTGGATGACATCGCTGCCACCACCTCGCTGGTACATGTAGCTGTCGCCGCCGTAGCCGCCAGTCAGGGTGTCATCTCCCGCCCCACCGTAGAACGAGTCCGCCCCGTCCAAGCCAACCAGGCTGTCGTTGCCACCGTAGCCCCACAGGGTGTTGTTGAGGCTATTGCCCTTCATGGTGTTCTTGACCTCGTTGCCGGAGGCCTTGAACACGCCATCATTGCCCATGTTGAGCCGCTCGACGTTGTCAGCCATCTTGACACCGTCCACGCTGGCGGTAATCAGGTCATCGCCGCCGCCGCTGGCCTCCAGGATGAGGTCACCAAGGTCATCGACGATGTAGCTGTCGTTGCCCACGCCACCTGCCATCGTGTCGGCGCCTTTGCCGCCGTCCAGCAGGTCGTTGCCCTGATCACCATTGAGGAAGTCTCGGCCCTCGAACCCTTGCAGCATGTCATCGCCCAAACCGCCTTCGAGGCCATCGGCACCGGCCGTGCCCATCAGCGTATCCGCCGTGTTCTGCAGTTTGCGGTTGACGTCGGCGCCCGTCCACTGGAAGCCATCGGCAAACGCAATCGCCATGCGATCAACTTGTGGCTCCGCCAGATAGCCGACCAGAAGGGCGCGGTCTGCAGTGTTCCTCACCTGTAACAGCAAATCGCCACCTTGCGCACTCAACACAAGATCGGCCATCGAAATGCCAGCACCCAGTCGCAGCGCATCGGCGTGATCTTGTTGATAGCCCGGATCGGCCAACATGGTGTCCGCGCCATCGCCCAGACCAAAGAGATACGTGTCAGACCCGGCCCCGCCGTCCAGCAGGTCGTTGCCGCTGTCGCCATAAAGCGTGTCGCGGCCGTCGTTGCCCAGCAGCGTATCGTCACCAGCGCCACCATCGAGCAGATCATCACTGCGATAGCCGGCCAGAAAATCGTTGCGTGCATTAAGCTTGCTCAACACGGCCTGGCTGTCCCACAGGCCACCGTCCGCGAAACAGACGAGGGGACGGCCATTTGGCAGGATGTTGAAATAGCCTGCCAGGCGAATCTGATCCGTCGATCCGGTGAGCTTGAGCACCAGATCACTGCCATCGGCCAGAAGGTCCACGTCAACAGGCGTGATGCCCGCACCCAGATTCAGCAGGTCTGGCTGATCCAACGAACCATTGTCCATGGTCATCAAGGTGTCGCTGCCACTGCCGCGCCCGAACTCGAAGGTGTCCACACCGAGCTGTCCATCCAGCCAGTCGTTGCCGCCGGCGCCAAACAGATGATCGTCGCCATTCGTGCCGATCAGGGTGTCCTGGCCCTGGCTGCCCACCAGCGCAGCCCCATCCGGATACGCCTGCACCACGCCACCAGCTACCGACATCAGGCGATCGACCGACATGCCATCCCACGCGCTGCCATCTGCGAATTCGATGTTCATGCGGTATGGGGGAGGCGCATCGAAATACGATTGCAAGCGCACGCTGTCCGTCGAGCCCTTGCGTTGCAGCACGAGGTCAGCGCCTTGCTGGCTGAGGTCGATGTCGGCCATGCCCAGCCCCCGGCCCAGCAACAGGCGATCACGATCAGGCCCGGGCCACATGTTCGCTGCGGCAGCAATCGTGTCCTGCCCGTCACCGCGCCCAAACACATAGGTGTCGGCGCCCGCACTGCCATCCAGGAAGTCCTGCCCCGCATCGCCATACAGGGTGTCGTTGCCGTCCTGTCCGACGATCACGTCGTCGCCAGCGCCACCGTCCAGCACTTCATCCAGGGGTGAGCCTTGCAGATAGTCGCCGTTGTTCTGCAGCTTGCGATCAATGGCCAAGCCATCCCAGTAACTGCCATCGGCAAACTCGATCCGCGGACGGTCCATGCCGTATTGGTAGAAGTAGTCGCGAATGCGCACGCTGTCGCTGCGCCCGTCGATGGTCAGGATGAGGTCGCCCGCCTCGGCCGAGACCGTGACGTTGCTCATGGCGATGCCTGAACCCAGGCTCAAGCGATCTACCCAACCAAAGCCTGCCGGCGGCCCGGCGAGCACGGTGTCCTGACCATCGCCCAGGCCGAACAGGTAGGCATCCATCCCCATGCCACCATCCAGCACGTCGTTGCCGGCATCACCGTACAGGGTGTCGTCACCGTCATGGCCAGACAGGATGTCATCACCACTGCCACCTTCGAGGGCATCGTCAGCCCCGGTCCCCCAGGCGTTGATGCTCATGCCATTGATCTTGCGGTCAATGGCCAGCCCGTCCCACACAGTGCCACTGGCAAAAGCCACCGTGGGCCGCGTTTGCGCGCTCATGTTGAAGTAGTCAACCAGGCGCAGGCTGTCGCGGGTATCCCGGATGCGCAGCAACAGATCTCCGCCCTCCTGGGAAACATCCACATCCGGCACGGCAATGTCCGAAGCCAATCGAAGGCTGTCTTCGCTGGCATCCTGGCTGTACATGAAGATGGCATCTTGCCCGTCCCCTCGCCCGAACAGGAAGGTGTCGGCGCCCAGTCCGCCGTCCATGACGTCCGCGCCAGCATCGCCATACAGGGTGTCGTCGCCGCTCGTACCCACAAGAATGTCCCGCCCGGCCCCGCCCATGAGCACATCACTGTCGGGCGTACCCATCAGGTAATCGTCGCTGACCGACAGCTTGCCTTGCACCGAGCGGGCATCCCACAGCCCGCCGTCTGCAAAACGAATACTCAGCGTCTCGAACGGAGCGAGGTTGAAGTAGCCGGCAATCAGCACGCTGTCTTGCGTGCCTCGGATGGTCAGCCGCAGATCGCCACCCTGTTGCACCAGTTCGACG
>NZ_JACRAH010000051.1 GCF_016234775.1 Aquabacterium sp.
GGAGACGGGCTTGTCCTCGTCGGTCGTGAGCACATAGTGACCAGTGACCGGGTCGAAGTTTTCGCTGTCCGGGTCATGGATCTTGGGGGGATCGTTGACGGGGTTGATGCCAATGTCGATTGTCGCGGTCGTGGTGCCGCCCTTGCCGTCAGAGACGGTGACGGTGAACGAATCTGCGCCGTTGTAGTCCTTGGAAGGCGTGTAGGTCCAGGTGCCATCGGCGTTGACAGTCACGGTACCGTGCACCGGGTCGGAACCCTTGGCATAGTTCAGCGCATCGCCATCGGCGTCCGTCGCCTTGACCTGACCGGAGACGGGCTTGTCCTCATCGGTGGTCAGCTTGTAGTGGCCGGTGGCGGGATCCAGATTGGGGTTCGAAGGATCGTCGATCTTGGGGCCATCGTTGACGGGGTTGATGCCGATGTCGATGGTGGCCGTGGTTGTGCCGCCCTTGCCGTCAGAGACGGTCACGGTGAACGAGTCCGCGCCGTTGTAGTCCTTGGCCGGGGTGTAGGTCCAGGTGCCGTCGGGATTGACGGTCACCGAACCATGCACGGGGTCTGAGCCCTTGGCATAGGTCAGCGCGTCGCCATCCGGGTCGATCGCCTTGACCTGGCTGGAGACGGGCTTGTCCTCGTCGGTCGTGAGCACATAGTGACCAGTGACCGGGTCGAAGTTTTCGCTGTCCGGGTCATGGATCTTGGGGGGATCGTTGACGGGGTTGATGCCAATGTCGACCGTCGCGGTCGTGGTGCCGCCCTTGCCGTCAGAGACGGTGACGGTGAACGAATCTGCGCCGTTGTAATCCTTGGCTGGCGTGTAGGTCCAGGTGCCGTTGGTGTTGACGGTGACCGTGCCGTGCGCAGGGGCGGAGCCCTTGGCGTAGGTCAGCGCGTCGCCATCCGGATCAGTGGCTTTGACCTGACCGGAGATGGGTTTTTCCTCGTCGGTCGTGAGCTTGTAGTGGCCGGTAGCGGGATCCAGGTTGGGGTTCGATGGATCGTCGATCTTGGGGGCATCGTTGACGGGGTTGATGCCGATGTCAATGGTGGCCGTGGTCATGCCACCCTTGCCGTCAGAGACGGTCACGGTGAACGAATCCGAACCGTTGTAATCCTTGTTGGGCGTGTACGTCCAGGTGCCATCGGCGTTGACCGTCACGGTACCGTGCACAGGGCCGGAGCCCTTGGCAAAAGTCAGGGCGTCGCCATCCGGATCAGTGGCCTTGACCTGACCGGAGACAGGCTTGTCCTCGTCGGTCGTGAGTTTGTAGTGACCGGTGTTTGGATCCAGATTGGGGTTGGTCGGATCATCAATCTTCGGCGGATCATTGGCAGGAATGACGCCGATGTCGATGGTGGACGTGGTCATGCCGCCATGACCATCCGAAACCGTCACGGTGAAGGTGTCAGGCCCTGTGTAGTCCTTGTTGGGCGTATAGGTCCAGTTGCCGTCGGCGTTGACTGTGACCGTGCCGTGCAGCGGGTCGGTGCCCTTGCTGAAGCTCAGGGTATCGCCATCCGCATCGCTGGCTTTGACCTTGCCCGATACCGCGGTGTCTTCGTTCGTGGTGAGCTTGTAATGACCCGTCGCCGGGTCCACATTGGGGTCGTCGATTTTGGGGGGATCGTTGATGGGCGTGATGCCGATGTCGACATAGGCCGTGGTGGTGCCGCCCTTGCCGTCGGACACGGTCACGGTGAACGAGTCCGCACCGTGATAGTCCTTGTTGGGGGTGTAGACCCAGGTGCCGTCGGGTTTGACCGTGACGGTACCATGCTGGGGATCAGTGCCCTTGCTGAAGGTCAGTGCGTCGCCATCCGGGTCCGAGGCCTTGACCTGGCCGGACACCGGCTTGTCCTCAGGTGTTTCGAACTGATAGCGTCCGCTGGCGGGCTTGTAGTTGTTGCCCGGGTCATCCACATAAGGCGCGCGATTGCCTTGAGGCGTGTCTGCCTCGGCAATCGGGATGCCCGCCTCACGGTCAGGTGTGCTGTAGGCAAACTCCTGCGGCGTCACGGCTTCGATCACGCGGTCCACACGCAAGCCGGGTGACATCGATCCGCCGCCGCCACCCGTCACGCCTGCTGCCGCAGCTGCATCTTCATCGCCACGTTCCACCGCGTTGATGGCGTCGTCCAGCGTCTTGTGGTCAACGGTGTGTCTGGTATGAGCAGGCTTCTTGTTGGCGCCAGCCTTGTCGTTGACATCGGCCAGAGCCAATTGCATGTCGCGCGGCATCCATGCGTTGCCGTCTACATCGGTGATCTGCAGCTCGGCATTCTGAGCCGCGAGGATGACATCACCCGGCTGGATGGTGTCACCTTCCTGCAGTGGTCGAGCGGTCTTTTCGCCTGCCGAAATGACACTGGCGCGTCCCTGAAGGGTGGAGACGATACCGCCTGGAACTTGCGCGGATTTGGGCATGGCAAAACCTCTCGAAACGTAACTAAAGCCGTTGCAGCGAGGATAGCCAGAGGGCTGTCCTCAAGGTGAATTGGTCGGACCGCAGTCCGTGAACAATTCCGGCCTTGCGCCGAATAAATCAACGCTTTAGCGCAGCCCTCATCAGGGTTGTGCGCTGTTTCGATGGCTTTGCCACCAAGTGAAACGGGCCAGACATGTCCAACAATCTCTTGTCGGCTTGTCTGGCCCGCTGTGAAGGGCTTTCGTCACATGTGGACGGGGTTGTTGGCGACTTAAGGTGCAGGCGACTGCATGTTCGGACAGCGCTTTCTTCAGCGTCTCTTTCAGCGTTCCCGCAGCGCATACGAATGCGCCTTGAGCACGGGCTTGAGCAGGTAAGACAGCACGGTCTTCTTGCCCGTCAGCACGTCCACTTCTGCCGTCATACCCGGGATGATGGGCATCTTGTCGCTGAAGTTGGTTTGCTTGGTGCGCACACGCACCACATAGAAAGTGTTGCCCTTTTCATCGGTGACGGTGTCCGGGCTGATGTTCTCGACCACGGCATCCAGGCCGCCATAGATCGAGAAGTCATAGGCCGTGAACTTGACGGTGGCAGGCTGGCCGGGGTGGATGAAGGCGATGTCACGCGGCTGGACCTTGGCTTCCAGTACCAGCGCGTCATCCAGCGGCACGACTTCAACGATGTCCTTGCCGGGCGTGATCACGCCGCCCACGGTGTTGGCCAGCAGGCGCTGCACACGGCCTCGCACAGGTGACTTCACTTGAGACTTGTCGACCTTGTCAGCCAGGGCCACGGCACCTTCATTGATCGCGTTGAGGCGGCCCAGCACTTCAGAGAGTTCCTTGCGGATTTCATTGCGGAAGGACAGGTCGGTCTCCTGGATCTTGCGGGTGGCTTCCGAGATCGCGGCCTTGGCACGCGAGGCCTGCGCGCTGGCTTGTTCCTTGTCACCGCGAGCGCGGGTCAGGTCACGCTCCAGTCGCAGCACGTCCACCTCTGACACGGCACCGGTCGCCAGCAGGGGCTTGGTCTTGCTCAGCTCTTGCTGCGACAGTTCCAGCGAACGCTTGGCCGAATCGCGTTTGGCCTGGGCTTCGCTGAGTTCCTGCTCGCGCTGCGTGAGCTGTTCTTCACTGATGGAGATCAGCGCCTTGAGCTCGGAACGTTTGGCGTCGTAGAGCTGGCGTTCCTCGTCGATCACACGTTGTTCTTCGGCGTTGCCTTCTTTGGGCACAGGCGGGTTGAAGGCATGGCCTTCCGCCAGGGCCTTCAAGCGCGCCAGCTTTGCCCGCAAGGCAAAGGCTTGCGCGGCGCTTTCACGCACGCCCGAGGTGGCGCGGGTTTCATCGATCTTGAGCAGCAACTGGCCAGCTTCCACGACCTGGCCTTCCTTGACCAGGATCTCGGAGACCACCCCACCATCCAGTGACTGGATCACCTGCAACTGCCTGGAGGGGATCACCTTGGCCTCGCCCTTGGTGACCTCGTCGATCTTGGCCAGCCCAGCCCAGACCAGCAGCACAGCCACCAGCAGCAAGGCGGTGCGCACCAGCGTCTGGGCGCGGTAGGTTTGTTCGGTGCTCATCACCGCATGGGCATCGAGCTCGAAGGAGCGCATGCCCGCATCGGCGGCCGTCTCGGGCGTGACGCGTGGCCCAGCCAGCTTGTCCAGCACGCGATCGGTCAAGGGCGCGAGCTTGCGGCGCACGGCCTCCAGCGCATTGACCAGTTTTTGTCCGGCGTTCAGCAAGGTACTCATGTTGATCTCCTTGCCTTGATCAGGAAGCGCGGGCAATGCGGCCGCTTTGCAGCGCCTGCATGATCCGTTCGCGCGGGCCATCGGCCACGATCTTGCCTTGGTCGACCACGATCACGCGGTCCACGAAAGACAGCATCGAGGTGCGGTGCGTCACCAGCACCACTGTCTTGCCTTCCGAGAAGGCCTGCATGCGTTGCGTCACCAGGGCTTCGGTCGAGAAGTCCATCGCGCTGGTGGGCTCGTCCAGCAACAGGATGGGGGCGTTGTGCAGCACGGCGCGGGCAATGCCCACGCTCTGGCGCTGGCCGCCAGAAAGCAACTCGCCGCGTTCGCCGACCTGCATGTCATAGCCTTGCGGATGGCGCTGCACGAACTCGGTGATGCCCGCTGTTTCGCTGGCGGCCACGATGGCGTCATCCTGCGCATGCGGCATGCCGAAGGTGATGTTGTCGCGCAGCGAGCCATAAAACAGCGTCACGTCCTGCGACACATGAGCCAGGTTGCGGCGCACATCAGCCGGATCCAGCTGGCGCATGTCGATGCCATCGAGCAGCACGGCGCCCTGAGCAGGCTGATACAGCCCCAGGATCAGCTTTTGCAGGGTGGTCTTGCCCGAGCCCACCTTGCCGATCAGGGCGACTTTTTCGCCCGGGTTGATCTTGAAGCTGATGTTGTCGAGTGCCGAGTCCTGACGACCCGGGTAGGCGAAGGACACGTGGCGGAATTCGATCTCGCCCTTGAGTTCCTTGCGCTGAACGAAGTTGGTGCCGTCCGGGCGTTCCACCGGCTGCTCCATGATCTTGTTGAGCGACTCCATGGCCGTGCGGGCGCCCTGGTACTGCATCAGCAGGCCCACGATCTGACCAGCGGGGGCCAGTGCGCGGCCCGCCAGCATGGTCGAGGCAATCAGGCCACCCATGGTGAGTTGCTTGTCGGTGATCAGGTAGACGCCGATCAGGATGATGCTGACCGACACCAGTTGCTGCAGCGTGGCCGTGGTGTACATGGCCGTGGACGACAGCCCGCGCATACGCACGTTCAAGGTGGACAGGAACTGGTTGGCGCGCTCCCAGCGTGCCTGGATCAGGCCTTCGGCACCTTGTGACTTGATGGTCTCGATACCGGTCAGGCTTTCTACCAGCGTCGCATTGCGCTGCGCAGACGCCTGATAGGTGCTTTGCGACAGCTCGTGCAGGCGGTGTTGCAGCACATAGCCCGACACCACGATCGCCGTGAACACCGTGAGCACTGGCAGGATCAGCCAGGGCGAGATCCAGGCCATCACGATCACGAACAGCAGCGCAAACGGCAGGTCGATCAGCGCCGTGACGGTGCTGGAGGCAATGAAGTCACGCACCTGCTCGAAGCCGCGCAGGTTCGATGCGAACGAGCCGACCGATTGCGGGCGGTTCTCCAGGCGCATGCCCAGCACGCGCTCCATCAGCGAGGCCGAGATCTGCACGTCGATGCGCGCGCTGGCTTCGTCCACGAAATGGCTGCGTAGCAAGCGCATGAACAGGTCGCCGCAGAACACCAGGCACACGCCGATGGCCAGCACCCACATGGTCTCGGTGGCGTGATTGGGCACGACGCGGTCGTACACGTTCATCGAAAAAATCGGGAAGGCCAGCGCAAACAGGTTGACCAGCAGCGCGGCCCACATCACGTCTCGGTAGACAAAACGCTGGGCCAGCACCGGGCCCCAGAACCAGTGTCCGGACTTGGTGGCGCGGATCTCCGGCGTGCGGGAATCGAACTTGAAGTGCGGGCGAGCGAACAGCACCACGCCGGTGAAGCGAGCTTGCAGTTCTTCAGAGCTCAGGGTGATCGCACCCTGGCCTGTATCAGGCAGCAGGATGCGCCATTGCTCCTTGTCTCGCCCCAGCAGCACGCAGGCCTGATCGTTGTGGAGGATCAGGATGGCGGGCAGGGTGAGGTTGTCAATGCGGCTCAAGTCGAGCCGCTGCAGCTTGGTGGCCAGGGCAGCCTTGGCGGCGGCACGTTCGGCCAGCGTCAGGGGCAGGGCGCCTTTGTCCAGCGGCAGACCGGCCGTCAGCGAGGCGCGAGAGGCGGGGATGCCATGTTGCCGGCAGACCTCGACCAGACAGTCCAGCAGGGGATCCGGCGCGATCAGGTCCTCGCGCAGGCGCGGCCCCGTTCCTGCCTGGGCGGGCGCTTCAGGCGGCGCGGATGAGGTCGGATCAGAGGTATCCAGCGTGGCGGTCATGTGTGTGGTCGTGAGGTCTTGCGCCGCACGAGACACCAGGGGTCAGCGCGGCGGTATCAGCGGATATCGGCACAATGCACGTCAAATTGACCCTTGACGCGGTCGGCGAAGAAGCGCTCCAGGGTCATGCGTACCGTGCGGAAGGCCAGATCGTCCCAAGGGATCTCGTGCTGGTGGAAGAGCTTGGCTTCCATGGTTTCCGGGCCCGGCGCGAACTCGGTGTCCAGCAGGCGGGCGCGGTAGAACAGGTGAACCTGGCCGGCCGTGACCACATTGAGGATGCAGTAGAGGCCTTGCATTTCGATGTGGGCGCCGGCTTCCTCGTCGGTTTCGCGGGCGGCGCCTTCTTCGGTGGTTTCACCCAGCTCCATGAAGCCGGCGGGCAGGGTCCAGAAACCCTTGCGTGGCTCGATGTTGCGCTTGCACAGCAGCACTTGCTCGCCCCAGACAGGCAGCGTCCCCACCACGTTCAACGGGTTGACGTAGTGGATGTGGCTGCAGGAAGGGCACACGGCGCGCTCCCGGTTGTCATCCTCGGGAACCTTGTACTCAACCGGCGTGCCACAGACCTGGCAGTGCTCGATTCGGCGTGAAAACAGCATCCGAGCAGTTTAGGGCAACTAGTGGGCTATTCCTCGGGCTGTGGTCGGCAATTCACAGGGTTCAAGCCCTGTGGCCGGGGTGCCTTGCCGCCGCTTTGTCGCCGCATCAACCTGGCGTTACCGCCGCCTGGGTCCTGCTGGCAATTGTGTGATCCAGGGGGCGAAGCTCTCCAGGACCTGCAGCGGGTGCCCTCTGTGCCAGAACACCGAGCGGCGCGTCCACAGGGGTGCAAGGGAGTCAGCTGGCGGTGTCAGGTGGGCCCATTGGCGGGCCAGATGACGGCGCTCGGGCGATTGGGTGGCCAAAGCCTGGGTGATCAGCGGGTCGCGCCGCACCTGGCTGTGCTCGAACAGCAGTTCAGCCAGCGGGCGGGTGCCCAAGCCCTTGATGGCGCGCCAGGGGCCCTTCACGGCGTTCAAGGGCGTGCTGCTGCGGGCCCACACGGCCGGCCTGCCACCGATGCGCAACACGACCTCGCGCACGTGGCCTTGCGTGCAGCGCAGCGCCTTCTGTTCCTGCGGCCACAAAGTCTGCCGCCCCTGGCTGATCACCTGCACGCTGACCTGGCCATGCAGGCGCAGCCGAGCCGTGAGCGAGCCGGGTGCTGACAGCCACTGCCGCAGGCGGGCAGGGACGGCCTGGCGACGTCCGCCAGCGCGGCGGGCGCGGGCGGCGTTCAGTCGGGGTACGGCAGGCAGACGAGGTAGCATCGGGGCGGGATCATAGCGGGCCTCGGGCCGAACGCGCTTCATGACATCAAACTCACTGCCATCCCGACGGCCTGCGGGCTGGATGGCCATCGATTTCGGCGCAGGGCTGGCGCAAAGGCTTGGCGCGATCATGAGTGCGCGCGCTGGCGGCATCAGTCAGGCGTCTTACGCGCAGTGCAATCTGGGTGACCACGTTCAGGATGATCCGCAGGCCGTGGCGCACAACCGTGAGGTGTTTGCGGCGCAGTTGCAGGCTCGGCCGGCCTGGCTCACGCAGGTGCATGGCAATCGGATGATCAGGCTGACGAACGGGGCCTCTGGGGGGGATCTTTTCAACCCGGTTGATGTGCAGGGTTCGGACGGGCAACCTGAGGCCGATGGCGCCTTGACGACGGAGCCTGGCCTGGCTTGCACCGTGATGGTGGCCGATTGCCTGCCCTTGTTGCTGGCGGCGCCCGAGGGGCGTGGCGTGGCGGCATTGCATGCCGGCTGGCGTGGTCTGGCCGGTGCGGGTGCGGGTGCCATGGCCGGGCGGGGCATCGTGCATACCGGTGTGGCTGCCTTGTGTGAGGCGGCTTCCTGTGATCCGGCTGAGTTGAGAGTCTGGCTGGGGCCATGCATCGGGCCGCAGCACTTCGAGGTGGGCGCGGATGTGTTGATCGGTTTTGGTGTGGATCCCCGAGAAGCGCTGCCGCACCCCAGGTTCACGCCGAGCGATCCAGCCCTGTACTCCAAGGGCGGCGAAGCGGCTGCGGATGACCAACGAGGCGCGCAGCCCAAATGGCTCGCAGACCTGCCTGGCCTGGCCCGCGACATCCTTCAAAGCTGCGGCGTCGAGCACATCAGCGGTGGCACATGGTGCACCGTCTCCGATGCCTCAAGGTTCTTTTCCTTCCGGCGCGACCGCGTCACCGGCAGGCAGGCTGCCGGCATCTGCCTTCGCGGCTGACTCTGCCGACTCGGCCAGGCTGGCCACATAGCGCCTGCGCTCTCCTGCCTCGGCCTTGCGCCTGGCCTTGCGTCGATTTCGCGCGCCCAACAGGTACATCACCAGCGCGAGCGGGCCCACGCCGTAAAACACAAAGGTGATCAAGGCGCCCAGTACCGTGCCCTGGGGGCTGGTGGCCTCCGCCAACGACATCGTCACGGCCACATACAGCCAGGCAATAACAACAATCCACATCCAACGTCATCCGATTGGTGAAAGTCCCGCAGACATGGCGGTGCGATGCACTCAACATGATTGATGCAGATCAGTCATGCCAAGTTGCTTGCATCTATTCTGGAACAGCTCTTGCTGCAAGGCGCGTGAGCAAGTCAGATTGATGACCGTTGGGCCGATGTTGAAAACTGGCCAAAAGTCATCTGCCTGACTTGTCGCTTCAAAAAATACGAGGTCAGAATACGGCAACATGCTGGGGCATCATTTTTTCGGATGCATCAGCTCAGGATTCCAAGTAGGAGACATATGGCTGTTCCTCAACGGTCACGCTCGCAGCGCGCTGTCGCTGCCGAGGACGTGACGCCGCGCAATGCTGCTGTGCAACCCAAGCCCGCAGCCAAGACCAAACGAGCAGCCGCCAAGAAGGCTGCCGCTACACCCAGGAAAACAGCGGCGAGCAAGCCGGCTGCATCAGCCAAGCCCGATGGCGTCAGCAAGGCCGCCCGACCCGCACCGGCACGCAAGACAGCCCGTGCTAGCGAGCCCAAACCCGAGCCAGCACAAACGGAGGCCCCGAGCGCAGGTGCAGCCAAGGCTGCCAATGCATCGGCCTTCACCGCGCCGTTCGAGCAGGCTGCCAAGGCTTTCAGCGCCTTCAAGGTGCCTGGCTTTGATCAGTTGGATCTGCAAGGCCTGCCTGAAAAGGCCTCCGAGGCCATGAAGCAGTGGATGGGCAAGTCTGCCGAGGCCATGCCGCCTGGGCTGGACGCGCTCAAGCCCATGCAGCAAGCCATGGAATCCATGGGCAAGAGCCTGGGCTCGACCCTGACCTCCGTGGCCGGCCTGTCCGTGCCGCCTGAAGCGCTCAAGGACATCCAGCATGACTACATGAAGCAGGCCACCGAACTGTGGAACCGCTCGCTGGAGAAGCCCGAACAGATCAAGGCTGGTGACCGCCGCTTTGATGCACCGGAGTGGGGCAGCAGCCCGGTCAACGCCTTCATGGCGTCGATGTACCTGCTCAATGCCCGCACGCTGCAGAAGCTGGCTGACAACCTGCAAGGTAATGCCAAGGCGCGCCAGCGCGTGCGTTTTGCCGTGCAGCAATGGGCTGATGCGGCGTCGCCCAGCAACTTCCTGGCCTTCAACCCTGAAGCGCTCAAGAAAGCAGTCGACACCAAGGGCGAAAGCCTTCAGCAAGGCCTGCAACACCTGATGAACGACCTGCGTCAGGGGCACATGTCCCAGACGGACGAGAGCGTGTTCGAAGTGGGCAAGAACGTGGCGACCACGGCCGGCACGGTCGTGTTCGAGAACCCGTACTTCCAGCTCATCGAGTACGCGCCCTTGACGCCTCAGGTCCACGAAGTGCCATTCCTCTTCGTGCCGCCTTGCATCAACAAGTACTACATCCTGGATCTGCAGCCGGACAACTCGGTTGTGCGCTATCTGCTGTCGCAGGGCCACCGCGTGTTCATGATCAGCTGGGTCAACCCGGATGACAGCCTGGCCCAATCCACCTGGGACGACTACGTCGAGCAGGGTGTGATGAAGGCCATCGACGTCACGTTGGATGTAGCTGGCACCAACAAGGCCAATATGCTGGGCTTCTGCGTGGGCGGCACGATGCTGGCCTGTGCGCTGTCCACACTGGCCGCGCAAGGCAAGAAGCCTGCAGCCAGCCTGACGCTGCTGACATCCTTCCTGGATTTCTCCGACACCGGCATCATGGATGTCTTCGTGGACGAGGCCATGGTGCGCATGCGTGAAATGACCATGGGTCCCACCAGCCCACAATGCGGTGGCCTGATGAAGGGCACCGATCTGGCGGCCACTTTCTCCTTCCTGCGCCCCAACGACCTGGTCTGGAACTACGTGGTTGGCAACTACCTCAAGGGGGAGATGCCGCCCGCGTTTGACCTGCTGTACTGGAACAGCGACAGTACCAACCTGCCGGGGCCTTTCTACACCTGGTACCTGCGCAACACGTATCTGGAAAACAAGCTGCGTGAGCCCAATGCGGTGAAGGTGTGCGGTGTGCCGCTGGACCTGCGCCGTCTGGACATGCCCACCTTCATCTATGGTTCGCGCGAAGACCATATCGTGCCGTGGGGCGGTGCTTATGAGTCAACCAAGATCGTGCAAGGCCCCAAGACTTTCGTGCTGGGTGCATCCGGGCACATTGCCGGTGTGATCAATCCGCCCGAGAAAAAGAAGCGCAGTTACTGGACTTCCAGCAACCTGGCACGGGGCTTGCCAGCAACGGCCCAGGAATGGATGGCAACGGCGCAGGAGAACCCTGGTAGCTGGTGGCCGGTGTGGGCCGAGTGGTTGGGCAAACAAGCCGGCGCGAAAGTGCCGGCGCCCAAGCAGCCTGGCAACAAGCGCCATCAGCCCATCGAGGCTGCCCCTGGTCGTTACGTCCTTCGCAAGGCCTGAACACTTGACCATTTAAGGAGATCACCATGTCTGACATCGTCATCGTTGCTGCAGCCCGAACCGCCGTTGGCAAGTTCGGCGGATCCCTGGCCAAGACGCCCGCGTCCGAACTGGGCGCGACGGTGATCAAGGAGCTGCTCAAGCGTACAGGCCTGAGCGGTGATCAGATCAGTGAAGTGATCCTGGGGCAGGTGCTGCAAGCCGGCTGTGGCCAGAATCCGGCACGCCAGGCGGTGATCAAGGCGGGCTTGCCCAACACGGTGCCCGCCATGACCATCAACAAGGTGTGCGGTTCCGGCCTGAAGGCCGTCATGCTGGCCGCGCAGGCCATCCGCGATGGCGATGCCGAGATCGTGATTGCCGGCGGCCAGGAAAACATGAGCATGTCGCCCCATGTGGTGCCCAACTCGCGTGAAGGCATGCGCATGGGCAACTGGCAGATGGTCGACACCATGATCAACGATGGCCTGTGGGACGTCTACAACCAGTACCACATGGGCATCACGGCCGAGAACGTGGCCAAGCAGTACGGCATCACACGTGAAGCGCAGGATGCACTGGCGCTGGGTTCGCAGCAAAAGGCGGCGGCGGCGCAGGATGCCGGTCGCTTCAAGGACGAGATCGTGCCGGTGCTGATCCCGCAGAAGAAGGGCGATCCGCTGGTGTTCGATACCGACGAGTACCTCAACCGCAAGAGCAACGCGGAAGCGCTGGCTGGCTTGCGCCCTGCCTTTGACAAGGCTGGCAGCGTGACGGCTGGCAATGCTTCAGGTATCAACGATGGCGCTGCGGCCGTGATGGTCATGAGTGCCAAGAAGGCAGAGGAGTTGGGCCTGAAGGTGCTGGGGCGCATTGCCTCTTACGCCAGCTCCGGCCTGGATCCCGCCATCATGGGCATGGGCCCTGTAACGGCGTCGCGCCGTGCGCTGGAGCGTGCCGGCTGGAAGCCCGCCGATCTGGATTTGCTGGAAATCAACGAGGCCTTCGCGGCCCAGGCATGCGCTGTTCACAATGAAATGGGCTGGGACACCAGCAAGGTCAATGTGAACGGTGGCGCCATCGCGATCGGCCACCCCATTGGCGCATCAGGTTGCCGGATTCTGGTCAGCCTGTTGCATGAAATGCAGAAGCGCGATGCTCACAAGGGCATCGCATCTCTGTGTATCGGTGGCGGTATGGGCGTGGCCCTCACCATCGAACGCTGACCCCGACTGAAAAGTAGTCTTTCATACATCCCAAAGAGGAGAACATCATGAGCCAAAAAGTAGCGTACGTGACCGGTGGCATGGGCGGTATCGGTACCTCCATCTGCCAACGCCTGCACAAGGACGGTTACAAGGTGATCGCTGGTTGCGGCCCCAGCCGTGACCACGTCAAGTGGCTTGATGAGCAAAAGGCTCTGGGCTATACCTTCTATGCCTCCGTCGGTAACGTGGCCGATTGGGATTCGACGGTGGATGCTTTCCGCAAGACCAAGGCGGAGCACGGCCCGGTCGACATCCTCGTGAACAACGCCGGTATCACCCGTGATGGCATGTTCCGCAAGATGACCAAGGCCGACTGGGATGCGGTCATGGACACCAACCTCAACAGCCTGTTCAATGTCACCAAGCAGGTGATCGACGACATGGTGGATCGCGGTTGGGGCCGTATCGTCAACATCAGCTCGGTGAACGGTGAAAAGGGCCAGTTCGGTCAGACCAACTACTCGGCTGCCAAGGCCGGTATGCACGGTTTCACCATGGCCCTGGCTCAGGAAGTGGCCAACAAGGGCGTGACTGTGAACACCGTGTCGCCAGGCTACATTGGCACTGATATGGTGCGTTCGATCCGCCAGGACGTGCTGGACAAGATCGTGGCCACCATCCCTGTGAAGCGTCTGGGTACGCCCGAAGAAATTGCGGCGATGGTGTCGTGGGTTGCGGGCGAAGATGCCGGCTTTGCCACGGGTGCCGACTTCTCGGTCAACGGTGGCCTGCATATGGGCTGATGAGTTGCTCGTCGAGCCTGGGCCGCTGGGCGCGCCGGCTTGATGGACAACCGGCTCACCAGACCCTGCGAGGCAGCGATGCCCGCGGGGTTTTTTCATGGGAACCTACCGCGAATGGGCAGGGCCAGCCTACTCAGGCCGCGGCTTCCTGCTCCATCACCAGGCGATCCAGTGCGGCGCAGACCTCGGCAAAGCGGCCGGTGATCACGGTGCGACGTGCATCGCTGGGATCTGTGCTGATGCGGACGCGGTGTACCGGTGCCATTTGCTGTGCAGCCGGGCGCAAGGTGATGACTGCAGCGCTGGCGCTTTTGTCTTGCTGACGCGCAGGTGGCGTGCCCCACGGCGTGATGGGGCGAGCCTTGACGGGGCGGGCTACCGGTGCGTTGGCGGGGCGGGACCCGTCAGAGGGCGGATTGCCTGCAGCGCCTTGGGTAGCGGCGTTGCGAACGAAGAATGCACGGGCCAGGTGATGAATCATGGTGAACTCCGGTTGACAGCAGATGAAGTTCGGCAGGATTCAACAGGGACCACCAGACGGGATCGCATCACCGGCCAGGTGATGCCAATGCCCGCCACCCGTCTGGTGGCGCGAGAGTCAGTTCAGTAACTGGTTGCGGATCAGCCCCACGGCCAGACCTTCCAGTTCGAAGTCATCCTGGTCAGGTGAGACCAGAATGGGTTTGAAATCGGGGTTCTCGGGCAGCAGTTCGATGCCCTTGGCCGTGCGCTGGAAGCGTTTGACCGTGACCTCGTCACCGATGCGGGCCACCACGATCTGGCCGTTTCGGGCGTCTCGGGTGCGTGCCACGGCCAGCAGGTCGCCATCCATGATGCCGACGTCTTTCATGCTCATGCCTTTGACGCGCAGCAGGTAATCAGGGCGGCGGGCAAACAGGCCAGGTTCGACCGAATAGGTTTGCTCCACGTGCTCCTGAGCCAGGATTGGGCTACCGGCAGCCACTCGGCCGACCAGCGGCAGCACCAGCTGTTCAAGGCCGGGCAGGGGCAGATTGAAGGGCAACACATTGGAAGGCGTATCGCCGGTGCGCTTGCGGGTTTCGTTGACGGTACGCAGGGTGCCGGCCTTGAGGCGGATGCCGCGCGAGGTGCCGCCCACCAGTTCGATCACGCCTTTGCGGGCCAGCGCCTGCAAGTGCTCTTCAGCGGCATTGGCTGACTTGAAGCCGAGTTCCGTGGCGATTTCAGCACGAGTAGGCGGTGCACCAGTGCGCGCAATGGCACGCTGGATCAACTCGAAGATTTCCTGCTGGCGCGGCGTGAGTTTGGGTTTATCGTTCGACATCTGTAGCTAACGCTGGATGAATCGTTGGCTGTCATTTTATACAGTACTGCTGGTTTGTCCAGTGTTTTCTAGAGATACCTGACCCAAGCATGCAAAACGTTGTGATTCTGGGAACGGGCGGCACCATCGCTGGCACTGGCACGGATCCTGATCGAAGTTGGCAATACCGGGCCGCACAACTGTCAGTTGCCCAACTGGTCGATGCCGTGCCGGGGCTCGCTGGCATGGCCCTGGAGACCATCCAGGTCGCGCAGGTGGACAGTAAGGACATGGGCTGGGCTGTCTGGCGGGCCCTGGGGTCAGAACTCCAACGCCAGCTCGCTCGCGAGGACGTCGCCGGGGTGGTGATCACGCATGGCACGGACACGCTGGAAGAAACCGCCTATCTGTTGCATCGCCTGGTGGGCGCCCGCAAGCCCGTGGTCCTGACGGCGGCCATGCGGCCTGCCACGGCCTCTGATGCCGACGGGCCGGCCAATCTGCGTGATGCCGTGCGCGTCGTTCAGGGGGCTTCCCATAGAGGGCTGGGGGGCGTGGTGGCGGTCATGCAGGGCTGTATCTGGGCTGCCGAGCAGGTTCGCAAGGCCCATTCCTCTGCCCTGAACGCCTTTGATGGAGGCGGGCATGCACCTCTTGCCGTCCTGGATGAACAAGGGCAGTGGCGGCAGGCGGCTTCAAGCTGGCCTGTGTGTGGCGATGTGGATTGGTCGGTGCTGAGCCCGGCTCGCTGTCCTCGGGTGGAAATCCTTTACAGCCATGCAGATGCGGATGGCTGGCTGGTGGAGGCTGTGCTGGCCTATCGAGAAAGCCATGGTCCGCTCGATGGGCTGATCCTGGCTGGGACTGGCCACGGGACGCTGCACAAGGGCCTTGAGGGCGGCTTGAGCAAGGCGGTTGCGCGGGGGGTGACGGTCTGGCGCAGTTCGCGCGTGGCCCGCGGTGGCGTGGCGTCTCGTGAGGGCGATGTGTTCCCGGCTTGTGGCGAGCTGACGCCAGCTCAGGCCCGGGTGGCGCTCATGCTCTATCTGATGGGGGTGTGAGCGAGCAGGAGGCCGATGAAATAAGGTGGGAGTGGAAGCGGGATCCTGAGTGCGGTGACCGACAACCCTGGTCTGCTTTATCCCTCCGGGCCTGGTTCATGCCTGACCCGGTTCGAAGCGAAGTGTGCAATTTCAATGTGAAAGGACGATGACAGGTTCAGGGCTTGTCGAGCCTGATTACCACGTCCTGGCCGGTCTTGAGGCCTTGCTCCACGCCAGGCGATGTCTCACCCATGGTGGGTGTCCACACGCGCACTCGGTGCTCTCCGGCAGGCAGATCAAGAGTCACTTTGCCTGCTGCATCCGTGACGCCGAAGTAGGGCGTGTCCACCACATGGATGTAGCCCAGCATGCGGTCATGGATGTTGCAACCCAAGGTGGCGGTGCCCGGTTTGTCAAAGATCACCGGGGCGGCTGGCGTGCCTGCGTACAGCTTGATCTCGAAAGGCTTGACGGGCGAGAACGAATAGACGTGATGCCTGACCGTGTCGAAGTTCGGAAAGCTCACCGATGTCCCTGTCTGCACCACGCGTAGTGTGGGGGCAAAGGCCTTGTTTTTCTGCGCCATGTCGGCAGTGACATCAGGGCTTGCTGTGGGTTTGGTGCCTTTGACAAACACCGAGACAGCGGCACCTTCCATGGCTTGACCTCCGTCACCTTGCACTTGGATGGACTGATTGGCGGCGAACACAGGTGTGTCGCAAAGCGCCAGTGTCATCCCCATCAGCGCCGCCGCTGGGTGTCGATCAAGCCAGGTGAGAGACCAACGCGGGTGCATGGTGTGATTTGCCAGTCGGGTCAGTATTTGACGATGTCGCGTCGCGTTGGGGCCAATCTACGCAACAGCTCGTTTTTGGCGGCGTCTGACGCACCAGCTCGATCTAGTTCTTCGCGCAGCATCGACACCATGATGTCGAACTCGGCGCCTGAAATATTGGTCTTGGCATGCGAGTTGGCCATGGTTTCACCTTCGTAGACGCAAGGGCCGTCGGCCATCTTGCAGACGTAGGCCGCCACGCTCTTTTTCAGCGTTGCCATCTTGATGCCGTCAAATGAGCGCTTGGTGCGAGGGTCGGTCGAGACCCGATCCAGGGTGCGGTCAGTGACGGTTTCAATGGCTTGGGCGCCACCCAGTTGCTGGTAGAGCGCAGTCTTGCCATCCGTGGTGGTGCAGGCCATCAGGATGGCCAGCGTCCAACTGATGGCGATGCCGATGACGGCCATTTTCGAGTGGCGGCGGCTGTCTTCGCTCAGGCTGGTCCACGTGGTGATCGGGCTACTCATCGGCATAACTCATCCTGCAAACAGGGGGTTCAAATTCACGCTATCCCCCTCATGCGAGGGATTGTGCCTTCATGTTGCACCAAATCTGTCGATATTTGTCTCCGTATTTGGCCGGGTATTGACTGGTCAGATCTCACGCGAGGATCGACCATGAAGCGAAAAATGTCCGAAAGCAATGGCGGTTGTGTGCAACAGGCACGCAACACGACCACCGTATCCTGGTGGCGCCTGGGATGGCTTGGACTGGCTTTGGTGGCGGTATCTGTCGCGCCCAAGGCGCATGCTGGTGATCGCCTGCTGGGTACCTGGGGAGTCAGCGAAGTGGACGGCGCAGGTGGTGGAGGTCTGACGCCTTGGGCCACGATCACGGGCTCAGGCAGCAGCAACCAGAACGGTGGATCGGTCTTCGCGACGTGGCTGAGGACGCAGGACGGCTACGACCTGCAGATCAGCGGTGCGGCTGTGGGCATCAAGGACAGCATCGAGCTCAGCATGGCACGATGGTCGTTCAAGCTGGGCGATACCGTGCCAGGCAAAGCGATCGAGATGAATGTGCTGGGTGCCAAGTTCAAGGTGGCCGGCGATGCTGTGTACGATCAGGATACGTTCATGCCGCAGGTGGCGGTGGGGGCGCAACTCAAGGAACTGGCGGCCAGCGACCGCGATCTGGTCAAGTCTCTGGGTGCTACGGGTACCAGCGACATCGATGTCTACGCCACAGCCACCAAGTTATGGCTGGGCGGCCTGGCGGGGCGTAACGTGATCGCCTCGGGGACGGCGCGCCTGACCCGCGCCAATCAGTTTGGTCTCGTCGGATTTGGAGGCCCCGGGCATGAGACGCACAAGCTGCAACTGGAAGGCAGCTTGGGGCTCATGCTGCGTGACGACCTGGTGCTGGGAGCGGAATACCGGATGAAGCCCAACAACCTGGCGTCTGGCGGCGCCATTCTTCGTGAAGACAACGCCTGGGACTTGTTCCTGGCCTGGTTCCCTTGTCGAGGCGGCAGTCTGACGCTGGCCTGGGTCAACCTGGGCAATATCGTCGGCAAGGAAGACCAGGCGGGTTTGTACCTTTCGGCCCAGGCGTCTTTCTGACCTGAGATGAAGCTGGCCGGTTCAGCGGCCGCCTGTCACATCCAGGATGGCGCCGGCTGTGTAGCTGGCCTTGTCCGACAGCAGCCAGACGATGGCTTGCGCGACTTCACCGGGCGACGCGGCTCGCCCCATGGGCAGGGTGGGCCCCAGGCGGGCAGCGCGGTCTGGCTCGCCACCGGTGGCGTGAATGCCCGTGTCGGTAATGCCGGGGCGTACCGCGACCACGCGCACACCTTCCGGCGCGACCTCTTTGGACAAGCCGTTGGTCAGCACATCGATGGCGCCCTTGCTGGCCGCGTAATCCACGTACAGATTGGGCGAGCCCGTGCGCACGGCACTGCTGGAGACGTTGACGATCACGCCGCCTTGCCCACCCAACCGCGTCGACATGCGTTTGACGGCCTCGCGGGCGCACAGCATGGGCCCCAGCACGTTCACCGCCAGCATGCGTTGCATGCGCGCCGCAGACATGTCGGCCAGTGGCGAGGTCTGGTCCACGATGCCGGCGTTGTTGACCAGCCCTGTCAAGGGCGGCAGAGATTTGTCTGCGATGGTGAACAGTTTGAGCACCTGTTCTTCATCGGACAGGTCGGCTTGCGCGATGATGGCGTGTGGTGAACCGAGTTGCAGACATGACTGCACCACCTCCCGGGCCAGATCGGCCTGGTGGGCGTAGTGAATGAGCAGGCTGTGGCCCTGCGCGGCGAGTAGCCGTGCGGTGGCGGCGCCGATGCCCTGGCTGGCGCCCGTGATGAGTGTGACCGGTTTCATGCAGTGACTTTACATTCCCTTAACCGCGTGGACGTGCATTGATAACAAGCCCCCGGGAAACTGGCGAGATGAACACGATGACAAAGAACAAATGGTTGTCCGGCTGGCGGCTGGCAACCGGTGTGGTGGTGCTGGCGGCGGCTGGCTGGGGCATCAAACATTATTTCTTCACGCCGCCTGCCGCACCTCAGGTGATCACGGCCAAGGTGGCGTATGAAGATCTGGAAGACACGGTGCTGGCCAGCGGCACGATCCAGGCGCAAAAGGAAGTGAGCGTCGGGGCTCAGGTTTCGGGTCAGATCAAGCGCTTGTATGTGGATCTGGGCTCCAAGGTCAAGAAGGGCCAGTTGGTGGCCGAGATTGATTCCACCACGCAGAACAATGCCTTGCGCAATGCCGAGGCTCAGGTGGCCTTGCTGACAGCCCAGCGCCGTGCCAAGGTGGCGCTGCAAAAGCAGGCTGAACTGACTTACAAGCGCAAGCTGGAGCTGGTCAGGCTGGATGCCGGCGCCAAGGCCGATCTGGAAGATGCGGAAGCCGCCTTGGCCACCACCACGGCCGACATCGGCGCGCTGGACGCCCAGATCCGGCAGGCATCGATTTCCGTGGACACGGCCAAGGTCAACCTGGGCTACACACGCATCCTGGCACCCATCGATGGCGTGGTGATCGCGGTGATCGCCGAAGAAGGCCGCACGGTGAACGCGATCCAGTCTGCACCGTCCATCATCAAGCTGGCCAAGCTGGATCAGGTGCAGATCAAGGCGCAGATCTCGGAGGCCGATGTGGTGCGGGTCAAACCCGGCATGCCGGCTTACTTCACGATTCTGGGCGAGCCGCTGCATCGCTTTGATGCCAAGCTACGCGGCGTGGAGCCCGTGCCCGAGGCAAGTCAGACGGATGCCAAGGTCACGACCTCCACCGCCACGACCTCGGCCATCTACTACAACGGCCTGTTCGACGTGCCCAACCCGGAGGGCAAGCTGCGCGTGCTGATGACGGCGCAGGTCTTCATCGTGTTGAGCAAGGCAGACCATGCACTCGTCATCCCAGCCTCTGCCCTGGGCAAGCGCGATCGCAAGACCAAGACTTACGCTGTGAGCGTGCTGGAAGGGCCTGAAGGCCAGCAGAAGGTATCGACGCGCCAGGTCAAGATCGGTTTGAACAACCGCGTTCAGGCCCAGGTGCTAGAAGGCCTGAAGGAAGGCGAGTTGGTGGTGGTGGGTGAGGCCACGGGCTCGGGCAGTGGTTCAGGTGGTTCACGTCGTCCGCCGGGCATGTTCTGACGCCATGACATCGACTTCACAACAGTCAACTGCGCCCGCCTTGCTGGAAGTGCAGGATCTGTGGCGCGAGTATCCTTCGGGCGAAGGCTCGGTCGCTGTGCTCAAGGGCATCAGCCTCAAGATCCATGCCGGTGAGATGGTGGCCATCATTGGCGCCTCGGGTTCGGGCAAGTCCACGCTGATGAACATCCTGGGTTGCCTGGACCGGCCTACGCGGGGTGTCTACAAGGTGGCGGGCCAGCCCACGGCTGCGCTGGAGCCCGATGAACTGGCTCGCCTGCGTCGCGAGCACTTCGGCTTCATCTTCCAGCGTTATCACCTGATGGGTGATCTGACGGCGGCAGGCAACGTCGAGATTCCGGCGATCTATGCGGGCCATGGCCCGGCCGAGCGACATGCCCGCGCGGCAGCGCTGTTGGGGCGTCTGGGCTTGGGTGATCGCGTTCGACATCGCCCAGGGCAACTGTCAGGCGGGCAGCAGCAGCGCGTCAGCATTGCCCGCGCGCTCATGAACGGCGGCGACGTGATCCTGGCCGATGAGCCCACCGGGGCGCTCGACAGCGTCAGCGGCGAGGAGGTCATGCGCATCCTCAAGGAGCTGCATGCCGATGGGCACACGGTCATCATCGTGACCCACGACCCGAAGGTGGCGCAGCATGCGCAGCGCATCATCGAGGTGGCCGATGGCGAGATCGTCTCGGATCGCTACAAGGATGGCGCCGATGCCCGGCGTGCCGTGAAGCAGGAGCAAGGCACGCCCGACCCTCATCCATGGCGCGCCAACTGGGATCGGTTCACCGAAGCTTTCACGATGGCCTTGCGCGCCATGGCCGGGCATCGTCTGCGCACGTTGTTGACCATGCTGGGCATCATCATCGGCATTGCGTCGGTCGTGTCGATGGTGGCCCTGGGTGAAGGCTCGCGCCAGCGTGTGCTCAAGGACATCTCGGCCATGGGCACCAACACGATCGACATCTTCCCGGGCAAGAACTTCGGTGATCGGCAGGCCGGGCGCATCCGCACCTTGGTGCCAGGTGACGCGGATGCCTTGTCCAAGCTGAGCTATGTGGACAGCGTGACGCCCACGGTGAGCACCAGCGTGACCCTGAGGCGCGGCAATCTGGAGGCCACGGCGAACGTCAATGGTGTCGGGGAAGACTTTTTCCGCGTCAAGGGCTATACGATGGCGCAGGGCCAGGTCTTCGATGCCGACAGCGTGCGCCGCCAGACGCAGGAAGCGGTGATTGATCCCAATGCCCGCAAGGCCCTTTTTCCCGATGGCGAAGATCCTGTGGGGCAGGTGGTGTTCCTGGGTTCGGTGCCCGTGCGCATCATCGGCGTGACCTCACCGCAAGAGAGCGGCTTCATGGTCTCGGATAACCTCAACGTCTGGGTGCCTTACACCACGGCCATGCGGCGGCTGCTGGGTGTGCGCTGGTTGCGCAACATCACGGTGCGCATCAGCGATGACGTGCCTTCTGCAGCGGCCGAACAGGGCATCGTCAAGCTGGTCACACAGCGTCATGGCACGCAGGACTTTTTTGTGCGCAACAGTGACAGCATCCGCCAGACCATCGAGAGCACCACGCAGACGATGACGCTGCTGATCTCGTCGATCGCCGTGATCTCGCTGATCGTGGGCGGCATCGGTGTGATGAACATCATGCTGGTGTCGGTGACCGAGCGCACGCAGGAGATTGGTGTGCGCATGGCGGTGGGGGCGCGTCAGAGCGACATCCTGAGGCAGTTCCTGATCGAGGCGGTGCTGGTCTGCCTGATCGGTGGGGTGCTGGGGATCGGGCTGTCCTTGCTGATCGGGCTGGGGTTCGACAAATTGGGCGGAGGCACCTTCACCATGGTGTATTCGATGTCGTCCATCGTGGCGGCCTTCGGGGTGTCCTCCCTGATCGGTGTGGTGTTCGGCTTCCTGCCGGCGCGCAATGCGGCGAAGCTGGATCCCGTGGATGCCTTGTCAAGGCAGTGATGCGCATGAGAAAACAGATCGTGACTACAGTGAAGACATACAGGTACACCGGATGGACCTGGGGCAGCGTGGCCCTGGCTGCAGCGCTTCTGAGTGCCTGCGCTGCACCGGGGCACTACGCACGGCCAGACGTGAAGGTGCCCGAGGCCTGGCAACAAGGCGATGCCGCCAGACAGGCCGCGCTGGCGCCCTGGTGGCAAGGCTTGCAGGATCCGGTGCTGGCCCAGTTGATTCAGGATGCCCTGGCTCGCAACAACAACCTGGCGCAAGCAGCCATCAAGGTGAGGCGGGCCCAACTGGTGGCCGGTCAGGCGGCCAGTGATCAGCTGCCTTCTCTGAGCGTGAAGGGCAGCAGCACGGCATCGCGCCAGCTCGACGGTGGCCCGACGACCCGTTTGAGCACCGTCACGGCGGGCGCCAGTTGGGAGGTGGACCTGTGGGGCCGCCTGGCCTCGCTGCGCAGCGCCGCCGACTGGGAAGCCCAGGCCACCGAGCAGGACCGGCAGGCGGCAGCCATGTCACTGGTGGGCACGGTGGCCAATCTGTACTGGCAGGTGGCCTACCTGAATCAGCGCGTGGAGGTCAGCCAGCAAAGCATCGATTACGCCCGCCAGACACTCAAGCTGGTGGAGGCGCAATACAAGGTGGGGGCCACGTCCGGTCTGGAGGTGGCGCAAGCCACGCAGGCGCTGGCTGCCCAGGAAGCCAGCCACACACAGTGGCTGCAACAGCGTGTGCAGGCGCGCAACGCCCTGGCCATCCTGTTTGATGTGCCGCCCTCTGTCACGACGAAGGAAACCTTGCGTTTGCCAGACGGCACCTTGCCCGATGTGCAGCCCGGCGCACCGGCATCCTTGCTGGCGCGTCGCCCCGATTTGCAGGCCGCCGAGCTGCGTCTGCGCAAGTCGTTGGCATCGGTGGATGCGACCAGAGCCAGCTTCTACCCCACCTTGTCGCTCACGGGCAGCGTGGGGGGCAGCAGCACGGCTTTGTCCCAGGTGCTGAGCGACCCGGTGGGCACACTTGGCGCAGGCCTGGCGCTGCCCTTCGTGCAATGGCGTGACATGCAGCGCAGTGTCGACATCTCACAGGCTGACTACGAGGTGGCCGTACTGGGCTATCGGCAGAGCTGGTACCAGGCCTTGGCGGATGTCGAAAACGCCTTGTCGGCGCGCGTGCAATACGAGAACCAGGGTGTGCAGCTCGCACTGGCTGTCAAGGCCGCTCAGGATGGCGAGCGGCTGAGCGAAGCGCGCTATCGCGCGGGTGCCGTGCCGCTCAAGACCTGGCTGGATGCGCAAGAGACGCGTCGACAGGCCGAGAACAACCTGGCGGCCAATCGGCTCAACCGCCTCAATGCCTTGGTGACGCTGTATCAGTCGGCAGGTGGTGGTCTGGAGGCTGCTCAACCTTGATCAGGGGCCATGCGTCCCTGGCTCAGCCGCCCGTGGCATTCATGAAACGGATGATCTGAGGCGGGGCATCGAGTCGGAAGTGGTGGCGTTCAGGTTTGCGCGTCATCGCCTCCGTGATGGCCTGTCTGATGGGCTCCTGCTGGCCTGGATGCGCCCTGAGGATGGTTCGCAAATCAACGGCGTCTTCATTGCCCAGACACAGCATCAACTGACCGCTTGCCGTCAGCCGTACACGGTTGCAGCTGCCGCAGAAGTTGTGGCTGTGCGGTGAGATGACGCCGACACGTGTCGTGCTGTCTGCCATGCGGTGATAGCGTGCCGGGCCGCCGCTGTTTTCGATGCTGGCGGTCAATGGATAGGTTTCGTTGACGCGCGCCAGGATGTCGGCGCTGGGCATGAAGGTGGCTGCACGGTCATGTTCATCAATGACACCCAGTGGCATCTCTTCGATGAAGGCGATGTCGAGTTCGTGCTGGCGCGCGAACCGCACCAGATCGACCACTTCGTCATCATTGCGCCCACGCAGGATGACACTGTTGAGCTTGATGCGCTGAAAGCCTGCAGCCTTGGCAGCCTGGATGCCGTCGAGTACATCCCGCAGTCGCCCCGTTCTGGTCAAGGCCTTGAACCGGTCTGGCTGCAAGCTGTCGAGGCTGATGTTGAGGCGACTCAGACCGTTGACTTTCAACGCCGGGGCCAGCTGGGACAGTTGTGAGCCGTTGGTGGTCATGGCCAGTTCATCCAGACCGGGCAGGGCTGACAGCTCTGCCACCAGGGACACGATGGCCGGATGCGCCAGTGGCTCCCCGCCGGTCAGTCTGATCTTGCGCACGCCCAGGTGCACGAAGCTGGCTGCCACCGTGACCATCTCGTCGACGGACAGCAACTCGTCCCTGGGCATGAACTGCATGTTCTCGGCCATGCAGTAGACACAACGGAAATTGCACCGGTCCGTGATGGACAACCTCAGGTAGCTGATGCGCCGCCCATGTTGATCGGTCAGCGGTGGCGAGGAGGTGGGCGTGGCCTCAGGCGCCATGGCGATCCAGCTGATCGAGCTTGGGCTTCACTTCGAGCCAGGTGGCGTGATCGGGCAGAGGATCCTTTTGCACATTGATGACAGTCCACGCGGGGTGTCTGGCCAGTTCGGCGTTGAGCTGCAGGAAGTGCGACTGATCTGCAGGCAGATCCACGTCTGCAAAGATGGCGTTGGCAGGGCACTCGGGCACGCAGATGCCGCAGTCCACACAGCCGTCCGGGTTGATGACGAGAAAGTTCGGTCCCTCATGAAAACAATCGACAGGGCAGACGGCGACGCAGTCGGTGTACTTGCACTGGATACAGGCCTCGGTGACGACAAAGGTCATACAGCTACTTTCGGGATCATGTAAGGGGGGAGTGACGTCAGGCTGCTTGCGCCGTGGCGATGGGCTCGATGCGGCACTGGATGTACTTGGTGTGAGGGCAGCCGGTGTAGGGGTCCCGGTCCTGGATGTCCATGAGTTCGTTGACCAGGATGCCAACCTGCTTCAATTCGCCCGTGACGGGGTCCGGGAACTTCATGCCGAATCCATTGGGGATCTGAATGTGCCCGCGGGCGGTCGCTGCATCGAGCCTGGCGGGCCCTTCCACCATGCCTCTGCGCGTTTCCAGCCGGACCATGGCACCGTTGGCGATGCCCAGTTCGGATGCGTCGTCGGGATGGAGGATGATTGGACAATGTGGCCCCTTGCCTTTGCGCCAGGCCGGATCCCTGATGATGGTGTTGGCCGTCCAGCCTGTGCGCAAGCCGCCATTGAGCACAAAAGGGTAGGCGGGATCGCGCTGCGATGGCGCTGTCTGGCTCAGCTTGCGGATGTCGGCCAACCACTCCCGGTGGTAGATGCGCGCCTTGCCGTCAGGGTGTTTGCAACCTTGCTCGAAGTTCTCGGATTTGGGCATGTGGCCCAGCAGGACCCCTTCAGGGTGATCCAGCAGTTGCTTGAACACCAGCTCGCCAGCGGCGAAGGGATTGCGAAGTTGCCGGGCCTGAGGTAGCGCGTTGTTCAGCGCCTTGCGCCGTGTCAGTGCATAGCCATGAGACATCAGCCAGATTATCGCCAAGGCGGGGGACGGCAGTGTGGGCCCCAAGGTTTCGTACAACCAGGTGGCCATGCGCCCGGCGATCGGGAACAGGCCGCCACCACGCAAGGCTGCCAAGGTGCCCATGGTGGCGAGATAGATCGGAGCACCCCAGGGGCTGCGAGCCTTCCTGGCCAGCGTGTGCAGGATGGCTGGCGCTTTGGGCACCAGGCCCATGGCCCTGGACAGGCGGTAGTAGATCTCTTGCTCCGGCAGGGCCTCTTCTGGGCCTCGCACGATGGGCGGGCGTACTTGAGGCGTGAAGCCATTGCCGTGCGGGAAGGTGGCATGTTCCCACTTCTCGTAGCCGACGGGTGCAGGCAGCACGTAGTGCGCCATGTGGGCGGTTTCCGTCATCGCCACTTCGATGACGACCATCAGTTCGAGTTGAGCAAATGCTGCCTTCAAGGCCTTGGTGTCTGCATAGCTCAACAAGGGGTTGGAGGCGTCGACGATCAGGGCTCTGACGCGATCGGGGTGTGAACAAGTGATCTCTTCGGCGACCAGGTTGGGCGAAAACATGCCCACCGGCAGGATGAAGGGAATGGCCTCCAGGCCAGAGGCGAGTGCCTTGGCCTGCTTCTCCTGGAAGATGCCCTTCGGCCCGAATTGCTCGACAAACAGATTGCCCTTGGCCACGCCGGCATTGCCCGTGATCAGCAGCATCACGTTGATGAGGTAGGAGATCAGTGTGGAGTGAACGGTTTGCTCGACGCCCAGATCCCAGCTGATGCAGGCCGAGGGCGACTGGGCAAATTCCCGGGCTGTGTTGATCAGGTCCTCATGGCTGACGCCTGCGTACTCGGCCATCCGGATGGGATCGACTTCCTTGAACTCTGCGGCCAGTTGCTCGAAGCCGGTGACACGTTGACGGAGGTAGGGCTTGTCCTGAAGCCGCTCGTTCAGGATCACGGCGATGAAGCCCATGAGCAGATAGGCATCACCACCGGGCCGGACGCGGATGTGTCGGTCTGCTCGTTTGGCGGTTTCAGACACGCGCGGATCAACCACCACGAGCTTCTTCTTCGGGTTAGCTGCTACATGCTTGTAGACGTCCGTGGGCTTGAGTCCGCGGTTGCTGATCAGCGGGTTGGTGCCCAGCACCAGCAGGTAGTCGGACTCCTCTTCATCGGCGAAGAGATAGAGATCCGGCGTCGCTTTGAAGATGTGGCGCCAGACCAGCGCGTGTTGCGTCTTCTCTTGCCCGAGGGCATTGAAGTACACCGGCGAGTTCAGGCTGAACATGAACGGCAACGCACCAAACGCATTCATGTGATTGCCCTGGCCACCCAGGCCGAACATGGCGATCGAGCGTGGTGCGTGTTGCTGGCGTATGGCGTTGAGCCTGGCGGCGATTTCCGAGATCGCCTGGTCCCAGCTGATGCGCTGGAAGCTGCCGTCCGGCTGCCGTTTCAAGGGGTGTTCCAGGCGTTGGGCATGGCGCACGTAGTTCGGTATTGCCTGGACCTTGTTGCAGGTGTAGCCCGCCGTGTTGGGGTTGGACTCATCACCTCGAATGGCGGTGATGGCGTTGTCCTTCACATCGACCCTCACGCTGCAGTTGTGCGTGCAGAACACACACACGGTTGGCGTGTTCACGGCATTCTCAGGGGGCTGCGCAGCACCTTGAACGATTTTGGGTATGGCTTGCATGGGGTGTCCTCGTGGCGTCTGAGCAGTACCTGCAGTCAGAAACTACGGGGCACTGTAGGGACGTGTTCTCACGATGACAAACGATTTGTCCTTGTCGGCGCTTAAGCCTGCCTTAAGCGTGACCCGCACGCTATACGTGCTCTGAGCCTGGCTTGTTGGTGCGCGCTTCGATCACGCGCACGGCGTTGGCGCCAGGGTGCATGGTCATGCCCAGTTGCCCGGCAAACCGGGTCGGATTGTGCAGTTCGGCCAGCGCAAATCCGGCATCGCGCAACTCGGTTTCAGCTTGCACCTCGTTGTCGAAGTGCAGGAAGACGCGGCCTTTCACGAAGGTGGACAACACCGCCTTGAAGGCTTGCACGCCAGCGCCTTTGTTGGCGTTGTGCAGGTGGATGTCTGACAGGTACAGGCCCTCGGGGAAGCGGTTGAGCACGCGGCCAAAGCGTTGCCACATGGCGACCACGGTCGGGGTGTCGAAATAGTTGACCAGGCCTTCCGTGATGATGGCTGTGCCCTGATTCGGGTCCAGCTTGTCGGCCAGCGCGCTCAAGGAGGTGGGGCCGGTATCGGCCAGGGCATCCAGGGTCACCACCTCATGCCCGCCACGCAGCAGGCCGGCTTGCTGGAGCAGGTCGCGCTTGCGTTGCGCCATGTCGGGCAGGTCGGCTTCGATGTAGCGCAGTTTGTCGCCATGGGCTTGCTTGAAACGCCAGCCTCGCGGGGACAGGCCTGCCGCCACCTCGATGACCTGGCTCACGCGCCCTTCCCGGATGGCCTGGGTGAGCAGCAGGTCGATCAGGCGATGCCTGGCCAGCAGGAAGGCCTGCAAGGTTGGCGCGCCCGTGAGCATGGCCAGGCGGTGCAGGGGGCGCAAGACGCCATGCATGAGGCGGCCTTGCGGCGTGACCAGCGCAGGATGCGACATGCCATGCGCAAACCAGGTGTAGCCGGTGTAGTGCGCCGTGGGGCTGATGCTGGCTGCATTGCGTGCCATGTGGTGGCCTTTCAGGCTTGCTTGCGAGTGGAGGGCTGGTCGCCATCGGCAGTGGGCTCTGGCAGCGTGAATGGCCACAGATAGCCGTTGCGCTTGCAGCCTTCAATGGTCAACCTGTGAGTGAGTCGGCGCGACAGGCGCTTGAGGTTGAACAGCAGGCGCGCAGAAGGCCCTGCCAGCACGATGTCGTCGCCGCGCCTGACCGCGCGCACGATGCGCTCTGCCACCACCGAGGGGTGTGCACCTGTGGTGCCATAAAAGCGCTCCAGCTTGTCGAGCTGCTGAACGGGAATCACAGGTGAGACCGCGCTGCGGTTGCGCACGATGGGCGTGTTGATCACACCAGGGCAGACCACGGTCACGCCGATGTCCGTGCCATCGAGTTCGAGGGACAAGGCATCGCTCATGCCCATGACGGCATGCTTGGTGGCCGAATAAGCGCTGAGATTCGGGCTGGGGGTGATGCCTGCGGCCGAGGCGATGTTCACCACATGCCTGGCGCCACCGGCCTTCTTCATCTCGGGCACGAAGAAGTAGCAACCGTGCACCACGCCCATGAGGTTGATGTCCAGCAGGCGTCGCCAGGCTTGCATGGGCGTGTTCACGAAGGGGCCCAGAAAGGCTGTGCCAGCGTTGTTCACGATCACGTGTGGCGCACCCACACAGCGCACGACATCGATGGCCAGGTCACGCATGGCGACTTCGTTGGACACATCGATCACGGCATTCAGGCTGCGGACACCCAGCCTGATCAGTTCCTGATGGAGCGCTTCCAGGCCTGTCTGATTGATGTCGGTGGCAAAGATGTGGGCCCCGCGTCGCGCAAAGGCCAGCGCCGTTTCATACCCGATGCCCGAGGCCGCCCCCGTCACCAGCACCCATTTGTCACGCAGATCTGGAATCGCCATGTCACATCCTGAAGTCGTGAGGGATCAGTAGTGTGACATGTATGGTTGTCAGATTACTTTACGCGCTTTCCCTGAGCATCGATCACCACTTCGCCGTCTTCCTTGCTGAATGGGGCTTGCTGCGGCGCATCCAGGATGTCCAGCACCAGTTCGGAAGGTCGGCACAGTCGGGTGCCAAGCGGTGTGACGACGATGGGGCGGTTGATCAGAATGGGGTGGGCGATCATGAAGTCGATCAACTGATCGTCCGTCCACTTGCTGTCTTGCAACTGGAGTTCGTCATACAGATCGCCCTTGCTGCGCAGCACCTCACGGGCGCTCAGGCCGCAGTCCTGGATCAGCTTGACCAACTGACCGCTATCGGGCGGCGACTCCAGATACAGGACGACGTCAGGCTCGATACCCGCATTGCGGATCAGGGCCAGGGTGTTGCGGGAGGTGCCGCACTTCGGGTTGTGATAGATGGTGACCTTGCTCATGGCGTGATCTTAAGGGGCAGTGGCATGGCCCGTGAGCAGACAGGTGAATGCCTGTCGTTGTATGCTGCCGCGCATGATCACCGTTCACCACCTCGAAACATCCCGTTCGCAGCGCGTGCTGTGGTTGCTTGAAGAAATGGGCCTGCCCTATGAGCTCAAGATCTACAAGCGCCACCCGGTTACCAGGCTGGCGCCGCCCGAGTTGAAGAAGATCCATCCGCTGGGCAAATCACCCGTGATCACCGATGGCGATCTGGTGGTGGCCGAGTCGGCCGCGATTCTGGAATACCTGGTCGAGCGCTACGGCGCGCAGGCGCAGGGTGACGCCGCTCAACTGAGCACGCAGCCTGGTACGCCCGAGCACATGCAGTTGCGCTTCTGGATGCACTTTGCCGAAGGCTCGCTCATGAACTGGCTGGTGATGAAGCTGGTGTTCATGACCATTCCCACGCAGCCCATGCCTTTCTTCGTCAAGCCCATTGCGCGCGAGATCTGCAAGAAGGTGCAAAAGCAGTTGATCGATCCGAATCTGCAAACCTCGACGGCCTTCATCGAAGACCACCTGGGCAAGCACCCGTGGTTTGCCGGTGATCGCCTGACACTGGCCGACTTCCAGATGAGCTTTGCCGTGTCGGCCTTGATGTCGCGTGCGGACGATGCCAAACGCTGCCCGAACCTGTCAGCCTACATCAAGCGGATGGAAGCCCGGCCGGCCTACCAGCGTGCGCTGGCCAAGGGCGGCCCGGTGGTGATGGGCTGACCAAGCCTTATCGAGCTGGCTGGCCTGAACTGGCCAGCTGCAACACATCCAGATAGCTGGGTGGTTCGGGCACATCCGTGCGCTCACGCAACCAGGCGTGCATTTGCGGCAGGCGGTGGAAGGGCACCGATGCCATCAGGTGATGCTCCATGTGGAAGTTCACGTTCACCGGTGCCACGGTGGCGCGGGCCAGCCAGCCGGCTCGCGTGGTGCGGGTGTTGCGGAACATGTCGGGCGAGCGGTCCAGGCAGCCATGCTCGGCGATCGAGCGGATGCGGATGAACAGGGGCAGGAAGGTCAGGAAGGCCAGCACCCAGGCGGCATAGAGCCACGCGTGGCCCGTGGCGGCCAGCACAGCCCACAGCACACCGTTGGTGATCAACATGGGCCCCATGTTGCGCAGGGTGGTGCTGATGCGTTCGGGCCAGGTGCGGCCTTCTTGAGGCAGACGTTCGACGTTGTTGGCCACCGTCCACTTGAAGACGCCCGCATCCATCATCACCAGCCCGAAGACCAGCTTGAGGCCCGTCAGGCCGAAGATGTCGCGCGCCATCTTGCGCACCAGCGATACGCGGTTCACGGGGTAGTCTTCATGCAGTGAGATATCGGGATCCTGGTTGGTGCCGGTCTTGGTGTGGTGGCCCAGGTGGTGCACCTTGTACTTGCCCAGGTTCTGCCAGATCGGGCGCGCGCACAGCCAGTCGGTGAGCACATCGTTGGCCCAACGGCGCTTGAACAGGGTGCCGTGCGAGCCCTCATGTTGCAGGATGGCAAGTGCAAGCTGGCGACCACCCAGCACGGCCATCACGGCAACAAATGTGAAAACATTCGGCCAGCGTGCCAGTGCGGCAAAGGCCAGGGCGATGACACCCCATGTGGAGCCCACGGCCCAGGCGCCCCACAGATCGGAGCGCGCCGTCAAGGTGGCCATCTGCTCGCGGGTGAACAGGTCTTTCAGGCGCCGTTTGGTGGCGGCGGGCAGATCAGTGGGCGTGGCCGTGAATTCAGGCTGCTGGGCGAGGGAGCTGGACATGGTGCGCTGTGCTCAATGGGTGGCAGGCCGGCGGCCTTTGGGGGAAGGGTTGGTGGCGAGGAGCTTGGCCTGTCTGGTCTGCAAGGCAGCTGGCAGTTGCTCGGCCCAGATGCGATGGCCCGCTTGATCAAATGCGACCACGATGTCGGTGAAGGCGCGGCGTTCGGCCACGTTCACCAGCGGCTCGGGCAGCAGGGGGTCGAACACCAGTTGGCGGATGGCTTCGTTGCCCAGCAGGTAGCACTCGCGTGCGGCCACTTCGGGCTCCAGTTCATGTGCATGCGCCAGCCAGGCTTCCAGCTTCTGGCGCGTCTGTTCGTAGGCTTTGGTGAGGGCGTCACCCTGCCAGAGCGAGCGTGCCTTGGCCTCCAGTTCAGGCGCCAGATCGGTGGCGGTAAAGACCGGGGCTTGCGCTTCCAGGCCCAGCTTGCGCAGGCGTTCACGGATGGCTGGGGCGTGGCCGATCAGGTTGTCTGGCCGCACATGCAGGCTGTCATCCAGCTCCTGGAATCCCAGCAGTGCCAGGGCCCGTTGCCGGCCGCGCAATGCGGTGCGATCGCTGCGGCCCAGGCTGCCGGTGCTGACCATGATCCAGGCGCCAGACCAGTCGCAGACACGTGATTCACTGCTGCGCCAACGTGAGAGTTCTTGGGCCAGACCGGCGGCTTGTGGTCCCAGGCGGTAGGCCCCGCGACCTGCAGATTCGATCATGCCGGCCGAGCCCAGGCGCACAAGTGCCACCCGCACGCTGTTCTCGCGGATACCGAACAGCGCGCACGATCCCACGGCATCGGCTGCGCTCAAGGGCGCGCCATCATTGGCCAGCAGGAGGTTGAGGATCAGGTTTTTCGGGTTGGGTGGCATGATTCATTACATATCTATGTAAAAAATCATATCCAATGAAATGTTTCTCTGTCAACCGTACTTTGCCTATTGTTGTAACTATTGAATGGCGCCGATGGCCCGTGCCTGAGTGAGGGCGCCTGTGCGGTTCTTGCTGCCCAGCTTGCCGTAAATGTTGTGCAGGTGCCATTTCAGCGTGCCTTCACTGATGAAGATGGCTTCGGCGATTTCCTTGTTGCTCAAGCCAGAGGCCAGCCTTTGCAGGATGCCGATTTCTCGGCGGGTCAGGCCCTGTACGTTGGGGAGATCCGGGTGCTCGCCTTCGTCCAGGGGGGCAGGCCCGGCGGTCGTCAGTTTTTGCCATAAGGCTTGAGCTGGTGGTGGCAGTGGCGTGGTGGGCTTGCATGACGCGAGCACGGGGCGCAGCGCGGTTTCGTCATCCTTGAAGATGCGCACGTGGTCATGTTGCGCAGCCAGCGTCAGGGCCAGGCTCAATGCTTGCCGGGCATCAGGCTTGCGGTGGCATGCATGCGCGGCGATCGCCTGCAGGATCAACAGTTCGATCTGCTTGCGTATGAGCCCGCGTTGCGCGCAACGGGCAATGGGCATGCTCAGGTCGGCCATGACTTGTGCGGGATGGGTTGGCAGCAGCAGGCGGGCGGCCACGCGTTGAGCCCGGTCCGCCTGGATGCTGCCCAGCGGGTCCTGATAAGGGTTGTCCGGTTGCTCGTTCACGGGCTGGGGGAAGACGTCCAGTCCTTGGGATCGGGCCAGTGTGCGTGCTTCCGTGTGCCGGCCAGCGCGGCACAGTTGGATGCAGGTCTCCGCAACGAGCGACACGAGCACGCGAGGCAGGCCGCGGCGTAATGCCAGGGTTCGGCCCTCGTGCAGCACATTCAGGCCACCCTCGGTGTCGTGTTGCGCAAAGCGCAGGCGCGCACGCGTCAGCCAGCCTGCGATCAGGATGTCGGCGCCACCGTATTGCGCCAGGCTGTCCAGTGAGTGGTCCATGTGGCGCTGTGCGCCGCTCAGGTCATCGACCTCGTAGTCGATGGCAGCCAGCAGCACATGTTGCACGCTGGCGTGGGTGCGGTGGCCGTCCATGTGGTTGTTGATCACCTGCAGGCCGCGCTGGCAGGCCGCCCGTGCCAACGGATAGCTGCCCCGCTTGATGTGCAGCACGGCTTCCAGCGAGGCGTTCCATGCCAGGCCATACCAGGCGTGATCCTGCTCCAGCCAGGTGCCGGCCAAATGAGCGATTTGCAGGCCTTCGTCCAACTCGCCTGTTGTCTTGTAGCCAAAGCAAAGCACGTTGCCAACGATGCCACGTTGCAGGGCGGGGGCATGCGGCCATCGGGTCAGCCAGTCTCTGGCAGCGTTGCGGGCGGGGTGCCCCTGGTCGGTCAGGCCCAGTGAGAGTACGCGCTGAAAAGCCATGGCGCAGTCGATCTGGTCAATGGTGCGCAGGTCAGGCGCGTCGCTCTGCATCAGGCGTTGGCGAATGGCGTGAAGGGCTCTCAGTTGCGTGGCTACTTCTGGTTTTTGAGGGAAAAATGACAAGGCAAAGGCATAGTCGATGCGGATTTGCGGGTAGCGATCCAGCCATTCGGACGGGATGCTGTTCATCCAGTGCAGCGCCAGTTGCAGTTCACCGCGCTGTTGCGCCGTGGCGGGCATGCACGTGGCCAACCAGGGCGTGGCCAACTCCCAGGCCTGGGCTTGCAAGGCGTAAGTCAGGGCCTCTTCGTGTTCGCCGTGGCGCCAGCGCCATTGGGCTGATCTGATCAGCACCTGTCTGGCTTCGTCTGGTGCCGTGGCCAGGAAGTGATGCCTGAACCAAGCGCGTGGCAGATCATGAAGCCGGCATGTCTGGCCCGTGCTGTCCGTGGCAATCAGAAAGGCGCGGATGCCTTGCAGGTGTGTGAGCAAATGCCCGACGTCATGCAGGCCTGAGGCTTCCCTCGCCAGTTCGGCATCGAAGCGGTCGAGCATCGACAGGCTCATGACCAGCTTGCGCCACACCGGTGGCTGGTGCTGGAGCTGATGCTGACAAAGGTAGGCGACGGCGTCGTCGCTGCTGTTGGCGAACTGCTCGATCAGTCGGGATGCATGATGGGGGTCGTTGGGGTGGCTTCCCAGGGCCTCCAGCGCCAGCTCCAGTGCGGTCGGGCAGCCTTCAGTGCGGCTCATCAACAGTTGCAGATCGTCATCGCTCAGCTTGGTGATCGCGTGCTGATCGCAGAAATTCCGAGCCTCCTGGGTGGTGAACAGCAGTTGCCGATGGTCGAGCTCGTGAAGCCGGCCACGTACGCGCAAGGAACCGAGTCGCCAGGGCAGTTCGTTGCGCGATCCCAGTGTGATCTGGATCTGGCTGGGAGCGTAATGCAGCAACCAATCCACGACGTCCAGCACGGTTTCGTCGTGCAGCACATGGACATCATCGAGCATCAGCATCAGTCGATGGGGCGAACTGCCCAGGTCCATCGCCAGGGATTCGGTCACGCTGCGGAACTGCGAAGCGAGGGTGTCCGACAAATGGGCCAGCGTGGCGTCGCCGGCGTGGATGCCGCTGCGCTGCAGCGCAGCAATGAGATGCCGCAGGAATCGGGCAGGGTCGTTGTCGCTGTCATCCAGCGTAAGCCACGCGCAGGCACAGGCCTTCTGGCGCAATGCCGTCATCCACTGCGCCATGAGTGTGGTCTTGCCATGGCCGGCAGGTGCCACCAGGCTGACCACGGTGCAGTGTCCCTGTTGCACGGATTCCGGTAAAGCCAGCCTGGGGCGCAGCATCGGCGTGCTGGCGCCAAGCAGTGGGCGCAGACGACCATTGGGCATGGCGTGCGACCTGTTGGGATGCCATGGCGACATCGTGTCGTTCATCTTGTTCAAAACCTAACTTTTGCTAGGGGCCAAACCCAGTCGGGTCTTGCCAGACTGGGTGCCAGGCAAAGACCTGGGTCAACAAGGAGACAGCATGAACAAGAACGCGCATGGATACCTTGATCCAGTCTGGATTTGAAGGAGCCAATCGTGATTTACCGCAGTTTTGCAATGGGTTCTCTGGTGTCTGCCCTGACCATATCGGCCGCATGGGGCACCTGGTCGGTGTTCAAGCCCTCGGGGGCTGCCGATGACGTCATCAAAGCCAACGGACGCATCGAGGTGGCGCGCATCGAGATCGCCACCAAATTCCCCGGGCGTGTGCTGGACGTGCCTATCCAGGAGGGCGACATGGTCAAGTCCGGCGACGTGATCGCCAGGATGGACACCAGCGATCTGGAGGCTCAGTTGGTCGGGGTGCAAGCCATGCGTCAGCGTGCGGTTCAGGCCATGGCGCGTGCACAAGGTGAAACACAAGTGCACCGCATTCAGGCCAATGTGGCCCAGATGGAATACAACAATGCCGTGGATTTGCAAAAGCAGGTGCTGGTATCGGATTCCGAAGTCAAGCGCCGGCAGGCTCAGCGAGATGGCGAGCAGACCGGCGTGAACATTGCCACGGCGGCTGTCGGTGAGGCATCTGCTGCGCGGGACGAGGCGGATGCGGGCATCAAACGCCTGAAGATCGCCATCGCAGACCACACCTTGCGCGCACCGGTCGCCGGTCGCATCGAGTACCGTGTGGTCGAACCCAGTTCGGTGATCCCCGCCGGCGGCCGCGTGGCGACTTTGCTGGATACGGCGCATGTGCACATGACGATCTTCCTGCCCACCAAGGTGGCGGGGCAGTTGCGCGTGGGCGATGAGGCGCGCATCGTGCTGGATGCCGCGCCGCAGATGCCCTTGCCGGCCAAGGTGTCCTTCGTGGCGGCCGAGGCCCAGTTCACGCCCAAGCATGTGGAAACACCCAGCGAGCGCGAGAAGCTGACCTACCGCGTCAAGCTCAGTCTGGCCGAGGATGTGGCCGTCGCCAATGCCGGCTTGCTCAAGGCCGGCTTGACGGGCAATGGCTTTGTGCGTGTGCGCACGCCTGAGAACAGCTGGCCTCAACAATCCAATGGGGGGCTGCCATCGTCCTTCCCCAATTGATGGGGGCGGCAAATGGAACACGCCGTCGTCATCGAAGGCCTGTCGCATTGTTATGGCGCGCAGCAGGCTCTGGACAATATCGACTTGACCCTGCCCGCAGGGCGCACCATCGGCCTGGTGGGCCCGGATGGGGTGGGTAAATCCACCTTGCTCAGCCTGATCTCTGGCGTCAAGAAGACGCAGGCAGGGCGCATGCAGGTGCTGGGCGGCGACATCAAAGACCGAGCCTTCCGGCAAGCGCTCGCGCCGCGGGTGGCCTTCATGCCCCAAGGCCTGGGGCGCAACCTGTATCGCTCGCTGTCTGTCTACGACAACATCGATTTTGCGGCGCGCCTGTTTGGCGTGCCTGCGGGCGAGCGCGATGGCCGCATCCGTTCGCTGATGCAGGCCACCGGCCTGGGCCCCTTTCCTGATCGGCCTGCGGGCAAATTGTCTGGCGGCATGAAGCAGAAGGTGTCGCTGTGTTGTGCACTGGTTCACAACCCTGATCTGCTGGTGCTCGATGAACCCACCACGGGGGTGGACCCGCTGTCTCGCCGTCAGTTCTGGGCTCTGGTTGAAAGCCTGCGGACCCTGCGCCCGCAGATGACGGTGCTGGTGGCCACGGCGTATATGGAAGAGGCCGAGCGTTTCGAATACCTGGTGGCCATGGACGAGGGCCGGGTGCTGGTGTGCGCCCCGACGATCGAGGTGCTGGAAGCGACACGCTCCGCCTCGCTGGAAGAGGCGTACGTGAGGTTGTCAAACAAGGGTGACGCCACGCCGCTGGTGATCCCGCCTTTGCCGCATCACGACGGGCCGCCCGCGATGGAGGCCCAGGGCCTGACCCGCCGCTTTGGCGACTTCGTGGCCGCACGCGACGTGAGCTTTTGCATCCCGCGTGGTGAAATCTTCGGCTTCCTGGGCTCGAACGGTTGCGGCAAGACCACCACCATGAAGATGCTGACGGGCTTGCTGGACATCACCGAGGGTTCAGCGAAGTTGCTGGGCGAGCCCGTGGACGCCAGTGACCTGAGCACCCGTCTGCACATTGGCTACATGTCGCAGTTGTTCTCGCTGTATGAAGAACTGTCGGTGCGGCAGAACCTGGATCTGCATGCCAGGCTGTATCGCATGGACCCCGCCGTGGCCAGGGAGGCCATTGAACATTCGCTGGACACCTTCGAGTTGCGCGAGCACGCATCCACCTTGCCGTCCAGCTTGTCACTGGGCATACGTCAACGCCTGCAACTGGCGGCGGCCTGCTTGCACAAGCCCGAGGTGCTGATCCTCGATGAGCCGACCTCGGGCGTCGATCCCGCCGCGCGGGATATGTTCTGGCGCCACATGGTGCGCATGTCGCGCGAGGAGGGCGTCACGCTGTTCGTGTCGACCCACTTCATGAACGAAGCCCAGCGCTGTGACCGCATCTCGCTGATGCACCATGGCCGCGTGCTGGCCGTGGGTTCGCCCACCGAGCTGTGTGAACGCCAGGGCTGCGAGACGCTGGAGCAGGCCTTCATCGACTATCTGGAGGCCGACAGCGAGGCCGAGCACATGGACCCGATCCACGCGCAGGAGGAGCCCAGCGCCGACGATCCGCCACCGATTCTGGTCGAGCACACGCACCACGTGAACTGGCGAACCTGGGTAGCGCGCATGTGGGCCTATGCCCGGCGCGAAGCCATGGAGTTGCGCCATGACACGATCCGCTTGTCGTTTGCCTTGCTGGGCCCTTTGATCGTGCTGTGCGCTGGCACCTGGGGTATGAGCTTCGATGTGGATCGCATCCGCTTCTCCGTGCTGGACCGCGACCAGACCACCGACAGCCGCCGCTTGGTGGAGCACTTTGCCGGCTCGTCGTTCTTCTCGCCGCAGTCGGAGTTGAGCGAGCCCAGTGAGATCGATTCCGAAATGCGCTCGTCGCGATCCTGGCTGGTGATCGACATTCCGCCGGGTTTTGGGCGAGACCTGATCGGCGGGCGTCAGCCCGAAGTGGGCTTCTTTGTGGACGGGGCAACGCTGGTGCGTGCCGCCAATATCGCCAATGGGGCCCGAGCCGTGGCCATGGAGCATGCACTGGCTTTTGCCCGCTCTGTGCCTGGTGTGGAACTGGGCGAGCTGCCGGTGCGCATCGAGCCTCGCATGGCCTATAACCAGGGCTTTCTGAGTAAGTACGCCTTTGCGCCCAGCATGCTGATGCTGGCCTTGACGCTCATTCCCTCCATGCTCACCGCCCTGGGCGTGGTGCGCGAAAAGGAGATGGGTACCATCGTGAACCTGTACGCCTCGCCTGGGGCCATCGGCGAGTTCCTGGTGGGCAAGCAACTGCCCTATGTGGCGCTCACGATGCTGAGTTACACGGTGCTGCTGCCCGTGCTGGTGTGGATTCTGGGCATCCCGATCACAGGCAATGTGCTGGCCCTGACGCTGGGTGCCTTGACCTACGCTTTCGCCGTCACAGGGCTGGGTTTGTTGATATCGGCCTTTGTGCAGACACAGGTGGCGGCCCAGTTCCTCACAGCCATCCTGTGCGTGGTGTTGACCACCAACTTCGCGGGCCTGTTGACGCCGATCTCGACTTTGTCGGGCGGCAACTACCTGATCGCCGTAGGCTTTCCGGCCTCCTGGTTCCAAAGCGTCAGCCTGGGCGTGATGACCAAGGGCTGGGGCCTGCAATGGGCGCAATTGGGGCCGGCCTGCCTGGCCATGATGGGTTTCGCGGTGGCTTACCTGTCGCTGGCCCGGTTGTTTGTCAGCAAGCAGGAGGCGTGAACCATGATCTGGCTGATCAATGTGCTACATCTGAGCATCAAGGAGTTGCGTTGCGCCCTGCGTGACCGGACCATGATGGGGGCCATCCTGGTGTCCTTCACGGTGGCGGTCTATGTGGTGGCAACAGGTGCCAAGAGTGACGTCACCAACGTCGACATCGGCATCGTGGACGCTGATCGGACAGGGCTGTCCATGCGCTTGCGTGATGCCTTGCGCCCGCCCATGTTCAAACCACCCATCGAGATGTCAGCTGAGGAAGCGCAGGTGGCCATGGACGAGGGGCGCCTGATGTTCGTGCTCTACATCCCCGAACACTTCGAGGCCGATGTACAAGGCATGCGTTCGCCTGCGGTACAGGTGGCTGTGGATGCCACCGCCATGGCCCAGGGCGGGCTGGGCATGGCTTACGTGAGCGAGATCATCCTGCGTGAAACGCTGGACTACCTGCGCGTCAAGAACTTCGACTCGATGCTGCCTACACGCTCGGTGGTCCATGTGTTGTTCAACCCCAATAGCACCACGAGCTGGTTCACCTCCATCATGCAGGTCATCAACAACGTGACCGTGCTCTCGGTGGTGCTGGTAGGCGCGGCCGTGATCCGCGAGCGAGAGCGCGGCACCATCGAGCACTTGCTGGTGATGCCGGTGCGGCCCAGCGAGATCGCGGTGGCCAAGATCGTGGCCAATGGCTTGTTGATCTTGCTGGCTGTAGGGTTGTCTGTGCTGCTGGTCGTGCAAGGCTTGTTGAAGGTGCCGGTGACCGGCTCGCTGACGCTCTTTCTGGTCGGCACCGGGCTTTACCTGTTTTCGCTGACCGCGCTGGGCATCCTGCTGGCCACGGTGGCGTCTTCCATGCCGCAGTTCGGACTGCTGTCCGTACCCGTTTTCGTGATCATGTACCTGCTGTCGGGCTCCGGCACGCCCAGCGAAAGCATGCCTGCGTGGCTGCAGAACGTGATGTTGCTGTCGCCATCGACACATTACGTGCGCTTGGCGCAGGGCATCCTGTACCGCGCAGCAGGCGTGGACATCGTTTGGCCCCAGATGCTGGCTGTGGCTGGCATAGGCGGGGCCTTTCTGGTCATGGCGCTGCTGCGCTTTCGGGCCATGCTGGCTCGCCAAGGTTGATTCTTCATCGATTGATGGACTCATGGAGTTGCTTGTGAGTACCCCACATAACGCATTTTTGTTCAAGATGCTTGCGGTGTCCTTGGCTGTTGCGGTGCTACCTGCCTGCACAACCGTCAAGGTCGACATGCCTGAGTTGCAGACCGTGTTGCCGGGGCAAATGGATGCCGCGTCGCCTCGCGCCCCTGGCACGCCCATGGCCGACCTGGCCAATTGGTGGCAGACACTGGACGATCCGGTTCTCACCGGCTTTATCGACGAAGGACTCAAGAACAACACCGATGTGCGCGTGGCACTGGCCCGCGTCAAGGAAGCTCGGGCCTATCTGGGTGTGGCAGAGTCAACCTACTACCCGACGGTCGAAGCCAGCGCCGGGGCAGGGCGCACCAGACAAAACACACCGGTGCCTATTCAGAACCAGATTCAGATGCCAGCTGATCTGCCCATTCCCATGCCGCAGGTGGACACCCAGCCCTCCACGTCGCTTGGTAACACGCATGGCTTCGGGCTCAATGCGGTCTGGGAGGTCGATATATTCGGCGCTCGTCACAGTGAAGCCGAGATGGTGCGCCAACTGATGTTTGGCGCGCAGGAGCAGCAGCACGGTGCCCAGTTGCTCGTTGCCTCCGACATCGCCAGCCGCTATTTCGAAGCCCGTGGCGCTGAGCGTCGCCTGATCCTGCTTCAGCAAGGCGTCACCGTGGCACGGCGCCTTCATCAGTATGCTCAGGGTCGATTCAAGGCCGGGCAAACCACAGCCTCCGAGGTGGACCGAGCGGCTTTGCAGGTTGACTACACCGAGTCGCAAATCGAGCCTCTCAAGGCTTTGCTTCAAAGCCATATCAGGCGCATCGCCGTGTTGATGGGGCGAGCCCCCGAGACATTGACAGCGCTACCAACCCAGCCCACCAGTCTGCGCTTGCCAACTGCTTTGCCTGAGGTCATGCCCAGTGACGTGCTGGAGCGTCGACCCGATGTGCGAGGCGCCGCCCGCAAGGTGCGCTCACAGGCGGCGAAACTGGGCTCTGCCAAGGCTGAGTTGTTCCCCAAGTTCTACATTGGCTTTGGTGCCTTGGCCGGGCGCATGCATCCTGATGCGATCGAGGGTAGCAACTTCAGTGTGCAGTCTCTCGGTGTTGGGATGCGTTTGCCTTTGCTGGAAGGTGGTCGGATCAGAGCCAATATCGCGGTCAATCAGGCGCAGTTGGAAGGCGTGGCAGCTCAGTATGAGCAAGCGGTGCTGACCGCGCTGGAGGATGTGGAAAATGCGTTCACGGCCAAGAAGGCTTTTGACGCGCGTTATGACAAGCTGAGCAACTCGGCCAGGCTGGCGCGCAAGGTGGCCGAGCACAAGCAGTCGTTGTTCGTGGCCGGTCAGGAGTTGCTGCAACCGGCGCTGGAGGCCGAGGCTACGGCCCTGCAGCGTGAAGACGAGACCATCCAGGGCGATGTGTCTCGGGCGCTGTATACCGTGTTGTTGTACAAGGCCCTGGGAGGCGGCTGGTCCGCCCAGCGGGACGCCTGGCCTTTGCCCGTCGCCAAGCCAGCGATGGCCTTGGCGAGCCCCCCGATGCCGGCTGGCATGGAGGGGCTCTGAATGTCAGGCAGCCGGGTGCGCGGCGTGCCCGCTGTCCAGGAACTTGTCGAAGAAGATCTGGCCGGAGGGCGTGCCGCCTTGCGTGAGCACCTCGACGCAGGCGTCGATCATGGGCGGTGGGCCGCACATATAGGCATGGTGATCGGGCAGGCGTTCACCCAGGAGCGGCTTGAGGTGATCGGTGATCAGGCCGCGGCGGCCTTGCCAGCTCGAACCTTGCGGCTCGTTCGACAGGATGGGTTCGAACAGGAAGCGGCCCGTCCAGTTGCGGCGGATCTGGTCGATGGCGTCCAGGCCGTACAGGTCTTGCTGGGTGCGCGCGCCGAACAGGATCACGAGTGGCCGGTTGGCCTGCTTGTCCCTGATGGCTTGCTCCAGCAGCGCCTTGATCGGCGCCAGCCCGCTGCCCCCCGCAATGCACACGATGGCGTTGGCGCTGGGACGCAGACAGAAATCACCATACGGGCCCCGCAGCTTCAGCCATTGGCCCACCTCGGCCTTGGTGAACAGCCACTCGGTGAAGGCGCCACCGGGCACCTTGCGAATGAAGAAATCCAGCGCGTTGGGACGCGCTGCATCGTGTGCCGTGGCAAACGAATAGCTGCGGCCCTTGCCAGCCTCGGCTTCAACCGCATCGGGGATGACGAGCTCGGCATACTGCCCGGCGGTGTAGTTCAAGGGGCGCTCGGCTTGCATCTGCACGTGCAGGATGTCGTGCGTCAGTGGCGTGAGGGCTGAGATACGGGCCGAGGTTTCCACGATGGGGTGGTTGACCACACCCTGACGCAGGACCACTTCAACAACCACATCCGACTTGGGCAGGCTTTGGCAAGCCAGTATGTAGTTCTGCTTCAATTCTTCGGCCGACAGTAGGTAACTTTTGTCGGTCAACTCCTTGACCTTGCCCGACACGAGCCGGCACTTGCATTCGCCGCAGCCGCCTACGCGGCAGTTGTAGGGAAAGGCGATGCCCTGGTTCAAGGCGGCCAGCAACAGGCTTTCCTTGGCCTGTGCGGTCACGGTCAGATCGGGCGAATTGACCTGCAACTTGAATTCGGAAGGGCTGCTGCCAAACAGGCGGCTGAACAGGCTGGGGGGCACGGCGGGTGTCCTGTCAAGACAAAGACCGCAAGGCCGGTTGGCCTGCGGTCGGTGTGTGCGCCGAGTACATCGGCGCACGGCTACTTCATGAACAGTTTGCACTCATCAAGCCAGCTTGGCATTGATGATCTTCAAACCTGCCATGCCGGATTCACGGCTGGCTTGTTGGGCCAGTTTGCGTTCGGCTGGCGATGCGTGCTTCTCGTCCCACTCGTTCAAGGCGGGTGTCATGAACTTCTTGAAGAGGGGTGGTACCAGCGCGATCAACAGCATGCCCAGATAGCCGTTGGGCAGCATGGGGGCGTTGGGGTAGGCGTGCAGGGTCCAGTAAGGCGCTTCACCTTCAGCGTGGTGGTGGGAGTGGCGAGCCAGGCTCCACAGCACATTGGTGCTGCCCCAGTGGTTGGAGTTCCACGAGTGGCGGGGTTGCACAGGTTCGCCAGGCACGCGGATCAGGCCATAGTGCTCGAAGTAGTTGGTGATTTCCAGGTACTGTTTGCCCACGAAGGCCAGCAAGGCCCAGAAGCCCAGGCCAGGCAGGCCGGCGATCAGGTAGGCCGCCACAAACATGAAGATGTTTTCCAGATTGCCGCGCAGGAAGGGGCTGGCAAAAGGGTTCCACACCGACTTGCCCAGCTTGGCCAGTCGAGCCTTTTCAAGCTGGTAGGCATGCACATAGCTCTGGATGGTCGAGCGCACGGTGAACTGGTAGAAGCTTTCGCCGCGACGGCCCGTGGCCGGGTCAGCAGGCGTGGCCACGCGAACGTGGTGACCATACACGTGCTCGATGGCGAACGAGGTGTCGCAGGTGAAGGCGAGCATCCAGCGCCCCATGAAGAGGTCGAATTTGCCTGAGCGGTGGGTCAACTCATGGCCGGCCACGGTGCCGCCCACAGCGTTCATCAGGCCCACGCCCAGGATGCAACCGGCCCACATGGCCCAGTGGTCGGTCTTGGCCCGTGCTGCAAACAGATCGAGACCGATGTGCTGTTGCACCCAGGCGCCAAAACCCAGCATGTCGCCGGAACCAACCATCCACAGCACCGTGAAGTTCAGCAGCGCCAGCATGGGCAGGATGGTGTAGAGCGGCAGGTTAAGCAGAAACGCGTTCTGGTACTTGGGTGGCTCGGACAGGTCATGCGGCAGGAACATGTCGGCCGACAGGAACACGGTCAGCACGAAGGCCCAGGGTGCCCACATGTACCAGCCGCCTTGCGCCACCATGTACATCATCAGTACGGCCAGCGTTGGCATCAGCCAGCCTTTGAGGTATTTCGTCATTTGCAGGTCTCCACGAGAACATTTGTCTGACAACGCCAGATGCCTGAACTGCGGTGGCATCTGACTGCTGGGCTGACGTCCCCTTGCATCGGTTCGTGCCAGCCATGCATATAACTGTAGAGAGATCAAGAAATCAGGCCCTGATCTGGATAGGGTGAAGGTCACATGCGGCGTCTGGCGATGGAGAGATGGCGGAATGCGCATAGCATGCACACATCAAGAAATCGGCTGCGACGCGGCTTGTCGCGTCCGATTCCCGCATCCCACCCGATTGACCCGTTCAACCATGAAACCAGCCCTGTCCGTGGCCATTCCCGCCCACAACGAAGCCCGCTTCATCGGGCGCTGCCTGGAGAGCATCCAGGCCTCTGCGGCACAGGCCGGTGTGCCGGTGGAGATCGTGGTGGCGCTCAACCGCTGTACTGACCGCACGCAGGCCATCGCCGAGGCGGCTGGCGCGCGCTGCGTGGTCAACGACACCAAGTGCATTGCTGCGGTGCGCAACGAGGCGGTGCGAGGTACCACCGCCGAGGCCGTGGTCACCCTGGACGCCGACAGCTGGATGGCGCCGGGCAGCGTGTCGGCCGTGCTGCGCCACGTGCATGACCCGCGTTACATCGGTGGCGGTACCTATATGTGGCCCGAGCGGGTGTCGGTAGGTATCTTCTTCAGCATGCTGGTGGTGATCCCCTATGTGCTCAAGCGGGGTGTATCCGCCGGCATGTTCTGGTTCAAGCGCGACGCTTTTGACGCGGTGGGGGGCTTTGACGAGAATCTGCTGAGCGTGGAAGACATCGACTTTGCGCTGCGGCTGAAGGCGCATGGCAGGCAGTTCGGGCAGCACTACGGCACCATCAAGCGCCACGGCATCACCACCTCGTGCCGCAAGTTCGACATGTTTGGCGACTGGTACCTCTGGCGCAATCCGAAACTGGTTCGGGAGATCTTCGAGGGCACGAACCGTAGGGCGACGGACCTTTTCTACTACGACATGGATCGTTGACCTGAAGCGCCGGAAGGGGGCTGAATTGCTCATAAGATCGGCGCCATGTCGCAAATTGCACGCCCTCTCAGCCGGCAGGAGGCCAAGCTCGTTACCCGTCAGCGCCTTCTGCAGGCGGCCATGTCCATCCTGCTGGAAAAAGGGCGTGAGGCCCTGACGACGGGTGCTGTGACCAAGATCGTCGGCGTGGCCCAGCCGACTTTCTATGTTCACTTCCCTGATATGGAGGCGCTGCTGGAAGAGCTTGCCACCGACATCGTGGACAAACTTCGCAAGTCTTTGCGTGAGGCTCGCCAGCCGCTGCGTGGTGCATCAGATGTCGTGGCCGCCTCGCGTGAGTCATTTCGCATCTCCATCAGGGCCTGCATCGAGCATGCGGATCTGTTGCGGGTCTTCTTGTCTGAGCAGTACCGCCCGGCATCCACATTGGGTGCGTGCGCGCAGACCTTGCTCGGCGACATTCGTGATGAGTTGGTGGCCGATGTGGCGGAGTTGCCTTTCACGGCTGGTTTGAAACCCCATCAGCTCACTCTGGTCGCCGAAGGCATCGTCAGCCTGATTTTGCAATTCGGGCTGGCGCTGGCAGAAAAACGGCAGACCGATGAAGAGGCTGTGGTCAACCTGCTGGCGCATGCCACGATGGCGCTGGTCATGTCCATGCCACGTGGCTGATGCCAAGGCTGCCAAATTGGCCAGTGACGCCTTGGCGCGAAGTGAAGGTCTTCAGCTTGCAGTGCGTCGTGCGACCATGGCGTCACTGATGCGCTTGATCTGCGCCGACGCCAACTGCGAGGCAAAGGGGTAGACCTCGTCTTCTTCGCGCTGTGCGTGTGCAGGGTAAGCCAGTGCAAAGTCGTCCACAGTGGCCGGTGGCGCATGAGCCGTGCCCTGTGAGATTGCCTGGAGCCAGGGCCCCAGGCTTTGCCAGAGCATTGCCAGTTCGGCGTGTTGTGCTTCCAACGCTGCCATGCTGGTGTTCAGCGCCTCATGCCCCAGTTGCCGCAATGCGGGAAATAGATCCGATTCTTCGTCATCATGGTGCAACGGTGCGGCGATGTTGAAGTAGCGCAGGATGGATTGCGCAGCTTCCTGGGCTTGGATATCCGGGCCTTTTCTGGTGAGGTGGTCGCGCAACTTCACGGTCAGGCTCGCAAAGCGCCTGACCTTCTCGTGGCAGGCCATGAGCAACTCGATCGGGTCGTCGATGCAGGGGGCAATGGGTTGCAGTGGCGGACGCATGCGACATTGATACCACGCTTGTGGTAGCCCTGTGAAGCGCTCAAGGACTAATCCTTCCGGTCGATGGTCAAACTCGGTCGTGCTGACTAGAGTGCTGGTAACTGGTGCTGATTCTCTGGTGCCAAGGTGTTTCAAATGAGTGCCCGTCTGATTGATTCCTTCCAGCGTCGCATTGACTATCTGCGTGTGTCCGTGACGGACCGATGCGATCTTCGCTGCACCTACTGCATGCCCAAGGGCTTCAAAGGCTTTGAGGAGCCAGTTCATTGGATGCGTCACGATGAAATGACTCGGCTGGTTGGCTTGTTCACGTCGCTGGGGGTGCGAAAGGTGCGCCTGACAGGCGGGGAGCCCTTGTTGCGTCGCGGTCTGACCGATCTCGCGCGCTCACTGACAAAGCTGCCTGGACTGGATGATTTGTCCGTTTCCAGCAACGGCACGCAATTGGCTCGGCATGCGCGTCCCTTGAAAGCGGCTGGTGTGCATCGACTCAACATCAGCTTGGACTCACTGGATCGTGACTGTTTCGCTCGCATCACTGGGCGCGATTGCCTGGCTGATGTGCTCGATGGCTTGCGCGAGGCCCGTGCGGCAGGATTTGCACCCATCAAGCTCAACATGGTGGTGCAGGCAGACGTCAATCTGGACGAGGTTCGCCGCATGGTGGGGTTTGCCATCGAGCAAGGCTTTGTGCTGCGCCTGATCGAGCCCATGCCGGTGGGTGACACCGGGCGCGCCAGCCAGGGTGTGGACCTGAGCTTGCTGGGCGAGGCGCTGGCTCGTGAACATGGTTTGTTGCCGCAGCTGCTGGGGCAGGGTGCGGGGCCGGCCCGCTACTGGTGTACGCCAGACGGAAGCATGAGTCTGGGGGTGATCACGCCCATGTCTCAGCATTTCTGTTCGGCCTGCAACCGCGTGCGGTTGGGTGTGGATGGCACGCTCTACCTTTGCCTGGGTCAAAATGACAGGGTGCCCTTGGGGCAATTGCTCCGCAATGGCGCCGATGACGCCACCCTGACGCAAGCCATTCTGGCTGGCATCGCCGCCAAGCCTGAGCGGCACGAATTCAACGAGCGACCGCAGCAAATCGTGCGTTTCATGTCCCAGACTGGCGGCTGATGGCCGCGTCGACGTTGCGCAGACCCTCATCCGGCTGGACAATCTGGCTATCGTGCCCTGTCTGTGGGTGCTTTTCTATGTGAGGGGCGTGGGTGACTGAACCACAAGAGGACACATCGGCCAGTGCCACCACGTCGGTGTTTGACGGGGTGGACATGCCAAAGAGCTATCTGGGGCGGCGCATGGCCGGCATGTCGCTGACGTCCAAGCTGATCGCCATTGGCAGCACCTTCTTTGCCGTGGCGATGGCGTCGATTGCACTGACCATGTGGGTCACCTGGCAATTGGTTGGCGGGGCAGCTGCTGTGAATGAGGCAGGCCGAATGCGCATGCGGGGCTACGAACTGGCGTTGACGCTGACGCAAACGAGTCCGGCGGACAGAGCTTTGCTCATTGGTGTGGTGGACAAACGTCTGGCGGCGTTTGACGACAGCTTGGCCCTGTTGCGGGTTGGGGATGCTGTGCGCCCCCTGTTTGTGCCTTGGGATGCGGATTCCCGTCATCAGTTCGATCGTGTGGTAGCCGATTGGGATGACCTTCAGACCAAAGCCCGGCAGATTGCCCGAGGTGAACGAGCCCCGGATGCCTTTCCCAAGGATGTGGATGAGTTCGTTCGACACATTGATGATTTGGTCTCCGCCATTGAGCGGCATCTGGCTCGATGGACGGGGGTGTTGCACTCGGTCCAGGTCGCGATGCTGGTGCTTGCCATCCTCAGCTCGCTGGCTTTGTTCTACGCTTTGAGGTCGCTGGTGCTGGAGCCGGTCTCCCGCTTGAAGCTGGCTCTCGGGCGGATGGAGTCGGGCTTCTTTGAGACGCGGGTACGGGTGTCTACCAGAGATGAGTTGGGCGCCTTGGGGGAGGGCTTCAACGCCATGGCCGCCAAGCTGGAGTCGCTCTACGTCAATCTGGAGCAGAAGGTTCGGGAAAAGACTGCGGGACTCGAAGAGCAGCAACAGCGTCTGGCGGCACTCTATGAAGTAGCAGCGTTTGTAGCCAGCACAGACAAGCTCGATGAGTTGGCGCAGGGCTTTGCAAAGCAAATCCGCCGTATCGCAGGCGCTGATGCGGTGGCCATCCGGTGGTCCAACGAGGCCAACGAGCGTTATGTCTTGCTGGCCAGTGACTGTCTGCCCCATGTCATGGCGCAGGAGGAGCAATGCGTCCTCTCTGGGGACTGCCTTTGTGGCAATTCGCTCAAAACGGGTGGCTCGTTGGCCTTGCGCGTGATTCCCATCATGGAGGCATCCAACGACATGCGGCGCCAAAGCGGCACGCAGGTGCGAGATCACTGCGAGCGCGCAGGCTACACCACGCTGGTTACCGTGCCGCTGGGTTTGCATCAGCGAACCTTGGGTGAGGTGGAGTTGTTCTATCGCGGGATGCCGGTGATCAGCGACAGCGAGCGGGGGCTATATGAGGCGCTGTCCAGTCACCTCGCTAGTGCGATGGAGAGTTTGCGAGCGGCCGCCATGGGTCGCGAGGCTGCGGTGGCCAACGAGCGACAACTACTGGCGCAGGAGTTGCACGACTCTATCGCCCAGTCGCTGGCTTTCCTCAAGATCCAGATGCAGATCTTGCGTGACGCCATGGAAAAGAACGACCACTCCGCCATTGAAGTCACCATGAAGGAGTTGGATGCCGGTGTGCGCGAGAGTTATGCGGACGTGCGCGAACTGTTGCTGCACTTCCGGGTCCGTACCCACACAGACGACATTGAGCCGGCCTTGCGCGAAACCCTTTCCAAGTTTGAACACCAGGCCCACCTGAAATCGACCTTGACCATCCACGGGCATGGCTTGCCGCTGCCGCCAGACGTGCAGATCCAGGTCCTGCACGTGGTTCAGGAGGCCTTGTCCAATGTGCGTAAACACGCGCAGGCTACCCAGGTCTGGGTGGATGTCTATACCCAACCGGGCTGGCGGGTCAGCGTGCGGGATGACGGACAGGGCTTTGATCCTGCAGCGGGGCCGCCGGACGATACCCATGTGGGTTTGCGTATCATGCGTGAGCGTGCGCAGCGTATAGGTGGGGCGCTCTCATTCGAGTCCGGTGCGAACGGTACTCGAGTGGAGTTGCGTTTGCCGCCAGTGTCGGCCAGCAAAGCGCCTTCATCCCTCAACATCGCCTCCTTAGCGACATGACGACACCTTCCCCCACTCTGCGTTTGTTGGTTGTTGATGATCACACCTTGTTTCGCCGAGGCTTGATTGCCCTGCTGTCAAGAGATCCTCGCCTGAGCATCGTGGCTGAAGCCGGTGATGCAGGCGAGGCGCTCAAGCTGGGGCAGCAACATCAACCAGACGTGATGCTGCTGGACAACCATCTGCCCGGCGTGCATGGCGTGGAGGCCTTGCCGCAACTGTGTACTGCCTTGCCTGCCACGCGCATCATCATGCTCACCGTCAGCGAGGATGCGGATGACCTGGCTCAAGCGCTGGCGCGTGGTGCGGCAGGTTATTTGCTCAAGACTGTTGAGGGCGACGACCTCGTTGATGCCATTCAGCGTGTGGTATCCGGGGAGTCCGTGGTGTCACCTGAAATGACGAGCAAGCTGGTGGCCGCCTATCGGTCGGCTTTGATTGCGCCAGCGGACGAAGAGTCAGACGCAGGCGCGCCTGTCCAGGCCCGTGAGGTCAAGGGGGCGTCCACACCCGTGCCAGTGAGTCCTGTTCAAGAGGATGCTGGTGTGGCGAGGTTGTCGCCGCGTGAGCGGGACATCCTAAGGGAAATTGCTCGCGGTGCCAGCAACAAAGAAATCGCGCGTTCGCTGGATATTGCGGAGACCACGGTCAAGATCCATGTGCAACACATCCTGCGCAAGCTCAATTTGACCTCGCGTGTGCAGGCGGCTGTGTATGCCACCACACGTGGCGCCTGATGGCGACGTGAAAAACACGTGAAACCTTCGCAGGTTACCCTAACGGTGGATGGGGGTGTTTGACACGCATCAAGGGTGGTGGTTGACTCATCCATCCGAACGATGCTTGTCGGCCCGATCATGTGGCGTCTCGTTCTTTTGCTGCACTGCACTTGATCTATAGAAGGATGGTCGCAGAAGGCTGAAATTCCCACACTGCCAGTCATGGAAAAAGGAGAGACCTCCATGACTGCAAGCTACAGGCGCACGGCACTGTCGGTGCTGGCCGTGAGCACACTGTCGTTCACAGTGTGTTTCATGGTGTGGATGATGTTCGGGGTGATTGGCATCCCGATCAAGAAGCAACTTGGCCTCACGGCCACCCAGTTTGGCCTGCTCACGGCCACACCCGTTTTGACGGGCTCCCTGGTTCGTGTGCCTCTGGGCATATGGACGGACCGCTTCGGTGGCCGCATCGTGCTCTTTGTGTGCATGTTGCTATGCGTGCTGCCCATCTTCATGATGAGCTATGCCACCGAGTACTGGCACTTTCTCGTGCTGGGGCTCTTCGTTGGTCTGGCAGGTGGTTCGTTCTCGGTAGGGACGCCCTACGTGGCGCGCTGGTTCCCCAAGAGTCAGCAGGGCTTTGCCATGGGGGTGTTTGGCGCCGGTAACTCTGGTGCGGCCGTCAACAAGTTTGTGGCCCCCGTCATTCTGGTTGCCGCTGGCTGGACCATGGTGCCCAAGGTGTACGCCGCCATCATGTTGGGCACAGCCATCCTGTTCTGGTTTGGCAGCTCGCACGATCCAGCTCACGTGGTACCGCCGGTCAAGGGTGGTCTGGGTGCACAGCTCAAGGCCTTGAAGGATCCCAAGGTTCTCAAGTACTGCCAGTACTACTCCATCGTGTTTGGTGGCTATGTCGGCCTGTCCCTTTGGATGGTGCAGTACTACGTGGGTGAATACGGTCTGGACATCCGTGTGGCCGCCTTGTTGGCTGCCTGCTTCTCTTTGCCTGGCGGCGTGCTGCGTGCGATCGGGGGCTGGCTGTCTGACAAGTACGGCGCCCATACCGTGACCTGGTGGGTGATGTGGGTGAGCTGGATCTGCCTCTTCGTGCTGAGCTATCCGCAGACCGATTTCACCATCAGCACGATCAACGGACCGCAGACTTTTCATATTGGCCTGAACGTCTATGCCTTCACCGCCATCATGGGGGTGCTGGGTGTCGCCTGGGCCTTTGGCAAGGCCAGCGTTTTCAAGTACATCAGCGATGACTACAGCCACAACATCGGTGCCATCTCCGGCATCGTGGGCCTTGCTGGCGGCATGGGTGGCTTCATCCTGCCGATCCTGTTCGGCTACCTGCTTGATGTCACCGGGATTCGCTCCAGCGCGTTCATGTTGCTGTACGCGGTGGTCTGGGTCTCGCTGATCTGGATGTACTGGACCGAGGTTCGCAAGACCGAGGTCATGGGCCGCAACGCCCCGGCTGCCCCTTTCAGCCAATCGTTCAAGCATTGAACTCTCTCAAGGAATTACCATGGCAAAGATCCAAAACTGGAAGCCAGAAGACCCCATCTTCTGGCGTGAGCAGGGGAGCGCCCTCGCGTGGCGTACCTGCGGTGTCACTACTTTCTCGCTGATCTTCTCCTTCGCGACCTGGTTTGTCATGAGCGCGGTGGTCGTGCGCATGCCGGCCATCGGTTTCAAGTTCAGCACGTCTGAGTTGTTCTGGCTGGCCGCCATTCCAGGTCTGGCGTCAGGCATCTTGCGTCTGATCCACTCGAACTTCATCCCGGTGCTGGGTACCAGACCCGTGATCAGCATCTCCACGATCATCAAGGTGGTCCCCATGGTGTGGCTGGGCTACGCTGTTCAGGACCTGAATACGCCGTGGACCACCTTCATGATCATCGGCTTTCTGTGTGGCTTGGGCGGAGGTGACTTCTCGTCCTTCATGCCATCGACATCGATCTTCTTCCCTAAGCGATTGCAAGGTACGGCCATGGGCATCCAGGCTGGTCTGGGCAACTTCGGTGTGTCCATTGTCCAGTTCGTGGCACCTTGGATCATTGGTGTGGCGGCACTGGGTGCCACGGCTGGTGGCCCACTCGTTTTCACAAAAGGCGAGCCCGTCAAGGGGGCGCTGACTGTGGTCAAGGAGGGCAAGATCGTCAAGGATGTGAAGGTCAACAAGCCTGAGTATGTCGGTGCGATCGACATCATCCGTGATGAGGCCGGTGCGCTCAAGGACGTGAAGCTGCGCGAGACCGACACAGTCAAGCTGATCAAGGCCGATGTGGTCAAGGATGCCGATGGCGTGATCACCGCGGTGAATCCGACCAAGGGCATGGGCTTGGAAGTCAAACGTAACGACGCCGGTGCGATCACCGATGTGGCGTTGCGCAATGTGGTCAAGAAGCCCATGTGGCTGCAGAACGCAGCGTTTGTGTGGGTGCCATTCCTGTTGCTGGCCTTTGTGCTGTCTGCCGTGTTCCTGCGCAGCCTGCAGATGCCTTCGCGCGGCTTCATGGGGCAGTTCGAGATCCTGAGCGGTCGCAATCGCGCTCGCGTTCACACCTGGAACTGCACGATGACCTACATCTGCTCTTTCGGGTCCTTCTCCGGCTTCTCTGCGGCCTTCCCCATGCTGATCAAGACACTGTATGGTGGTTTTGATGGTGCACCTGATCCACTGCAGTACGCCTACATTGGCCCTCTGCTGGGCGGCCTGGTGCGCATGTTGTCGGGGGGCTTCTTCGACAAAATCGGTGGCTCCAAGGGAATGCAATGGACGACCGTCGGTCAGATTGGTGGCGTGGCCTTCCTGGTGATTGGCGGCTATCTGACTCCCACCAGCATTGATCAGTTCAGTGGCTTCCTGTGGGGCATGCTGTGGATCTTCCTGATGTCCGGCATCAACAATGCGGCCACCTTCCGTCAGTACCCGATCGTGTTTGCGTACTCGCCTGCCAAGGGCGCGCAGATGCTGGGCTGGACGGGTGCCTGGGCAGCCTTCGGTCCCTTCGTCTGGAATTCGCTGATCGCCACATCGCTGGAAAAGACCGGAGCGGTCAACGCCTTCTTCATCGGTGCCGCTGTGTTTTACGTGTACTCGCTGCTGATCAACTGGTGGTACTACACCCGCAACGGTGCTGAGCGCTTTGACTACGGCAACGGCGGCGGTACTTGGTGGGACAAGCTTTCTGAAGCCGAGAAGGAGCGCATGAAGCGCATCGACCTCGGTCAAGCTGCCTGACATCGTTCAAAAGGAGTAGCGCCATGGACATCGTCGTCAATGCAGGGGCCGTCGCTTACGGCGTCACGCTGGTGCTGGCCAGCATCGTTCGCCATCCGCTTACGGAGGCCATGCGCATTGACGCGCTGTTCATCCCGCAGGCCAATGAGCGTACGCGCCCTTTGAACCTGCTGTTAGGACTAGCTATTGCAGGGTATGGCGCCTGGTCGCTGTTCTCGCGATGATCGTCCTCATGGCCTTCGAGCTATAGCAAGGAATCCAACATGAGTCATTTTCTTGACCGACTGACCTTTTTCGCGCAACCCAAGGAAACGTTCGCGAATGGTCATGGCGTCACCAACGGCGAAGACCGCACTTGGGAAGACGCCTATCGCAACCGCTGGCAGCATGACAAGGTCGTGCGCTCCACCCACGGCGTGAACTGCACGGGCTCCTGCTCGTGGAAGGTGTACGTCAAGGGCGGCATCGTGACCTGGGAAACCCAGCAGACGGACTACCCCCGTACTCGCGACGACCTGCCCAACCACGAGCCTCGTGGTTGTGCTCGCGGTGCCAGCTATTCCTGGTACCTCTACAGCGCCAACCGCGTGAAGCACCCCATGGTGCGTGGTGAGTTGCTCAAGCACTGGCGGGCAGCACGCACTGTATCCAAGACACCAGTGGACGCCTGGGCCAGTTTGATGAGCAACCCGCAGATGCGTCGTTCCTGGCAAAAGGAACGTGGCCTGGGTGGCTTCGTGCGCACCAGTTGGGAGGAAGTCAACGAGATCGTGGCCGCCTCCAACGTCTACACGATCAAGCAGTACGGCCCTGATCGCATCATTGGCTTCTCGCCGATTCCGGCCATGTCCATGATCAGCTATGCGGCGGGCAGTCGGTATCTGAGCCTGATCGGTGGCGTGTGCATGTCCTTCTACGACTGGTATTGCGACCTGCCTCCTTCGAGCCCACAGATCTGGGGTGAGCAGACCGACGTGCCTGAGTCGGCTGATTGGTACAACTCGAATTTCATCATCGCCTGGGGTTCCAATGTGCCCCAGACGCGTACGCCTGATGCGCACTTCTTCACCGAAGTCCGCTATAAGGGCGCCAAGACGGTGGCGGTCACCCCGGACTACTCCGAGGTTGCCAAGCTGGCCGATATCTGGATGCACCCCAAGCAGGGCACCGATGCCGCCGTGGCCATGGCCATGGGCCACGTGATCCTCAAGGAGTTCTACTTCGGTGAAGGTGATCGCAAGCGCAGTGCCTACTTCGATGACTATGCTCGCCGCTACACCGATCTGCCCATGCTGGTCATGCTCGAAGAGCAGGACACACCAGCCGGCAAAGCACTGGTGCCGGGGCGCTACTTGCGTGCCAGCGACATGTCGGGCGATCTCGCTCAAGGTACCAACACGGAGTGGAAGACTCTGGCCTACAACGCTGACGGCAGCATCGTGGCGCCGAACGGCTCGATCGGCTTCCGTTGGGGTGCTGCAGGCCGCTCCGACGAGGGCAAGTGGAACCTGGAGACCAAGGAAGGTGTGGGCAACGCCGAGGTCAGCTTGAAGCTTTCCGTGCTGGAGGACGCCAGCAAGGCCGAAGTGGTTGCGGGCGCCGTCAACAAGGTGGCCTTCCCGTATTTCGGTGGCATCGATACGCCGAACTTCCCGTCCAACAAGCAAGGCGATGTGCTGCTGCGCAATGTGCCTATGCAGCGCTTGAGCATCCAGCAAGACGGCCAGACCAAGGAAGTCTGGGTGGCCACCGTGTTCGACCTGCAGGTGGCCAGCTACGGGGTGTTCCGCGGTCTGAAGACCGCCCAGGGCGAGTTGGTGGACGACGGCGCCAAGTCCTTTGACGACAACGTGCCTTACACACCCGCATGGCAAGAGCAGATCACTGGCACGCCCCGTGCCCAGGTGCTCGCCGTGGCGCGTCAGTTCGCCGACAACGCCGACAAAACCAAGGGCAAGTCCATGGTCATCATCGGCGCCGCGATGAACCATTGGTATCACTGCGATATGAACTACCGAGGCATCATCAATATGTTGATGATGTGTGGTTGTGTCGGCCAATCTGGTGGTGGTTGGGCCCACTACGTGGGTCAGGAAAAGCTGCGGCCACAAACTGGCTGGACGGCGTTGGCCTTTGCCCTGGACTGGGCGCGTCCGCCACGTCAGCAGAACTCCACCAGCTTCTTCTATGCGCACACCGACCAGTGGCGTTACGAAAAGCTGGGCGTCAACGAGGTACTCTCGCCGTTGGCTGACAAGCGCAAGTTTGGCGGCAGCATGATCGACTACAACGTGCGTTCCGAGCGCATGGGCTGGTTGCCGTCGGCGCCGCAACTGCAAACCAACCCGCTGAAGGTCATCAAGGACGCGCAAGCACAGGGTATGGATGCCAAGGACTATGCGGTTCAGGCGCTCAAGGCCGGTACGCTCAAGATGTCCTGCGAGGACCCTGATAACCCACTGAATTGGCCGCGCAACATGTTCGTGTGGCGCTCCAATATTCTGGGTTCATCAGGCAAAGGTCACGAGTACTTCCTCAAGCACCTGCTGGGTACCAGTCACGGTGTGCAAGGCAAGGATCTGGGTGCCAACGACGCCAAGCCTCAGGAGGTGGAATGGCACGCTCAGGCGCCGGAAGGCAAGCTGGACTTGTTGGTCACGCTGGACTTCCGCATGAGCACCACATGCCTGTACTCGGACATCGTGTTGCCCACAGCGACATGGTACGAAAAGAACGACCTCAACACCTCTGACATGCACCCTTTCATCCACCCGCTGTCCGCAGCGGTGGACCCTGCATGGGAGGCCCGTTCCGACTGGGAGATCTACAAGGGTTTCGCCCAGAAGTTCTCCGAAGTGTGCGTGGGTCACCTGGGCGTCGAAAAGGAAGTGGTGCTCACACCAATCATGCACGATACGGCCGCCGAGCTGGCTCAGCCATTCGGTGTGCAGGAATGGAAGAAGGGTGAGATCGATCTGGTTCCTGGTAAGACTGCACCGCAGATCACTGTGGTCGAACGCGACTATCCCAACACCTTCAAGCGCTTCACTTCTCTGGGCCCGCTGATGAGCAAGTTGGGCAATGGTGGCAAGGGCATCGGCTGGAACACACAAGACGAAGTCAATGGCCTGGCCAGTCTCAACGGCGTCGTGCGCGAAGAGGGGACCACCAAGGGCTTGCCACGCATCGTGTCTGACATTGACGCGACTGAGGTGGTATTGATGCTGGCACCCGAGACCAACGGGCATGTCGCAGTCAAGGCATGGGAGGCGTTGGGCAAGCAGACAGGCCGCGATCACACCCACCTGGCACTGCATCGTGAAGACGAGAAGATCCGCTACCGCGACATCCAGGCGCAGCCTCGCAAGATCATTTCCTCGCCGACCTGGTCTGGCCTGGAAAGCGAGAAGGTGTCTTACAACGCGGGCTACACCAACGTGCACGAGCTGATTCCATGGCGCACCCTCACTGGACGTCAGCAGTTCTATATGGATCACCCCTGGATGATCGCCTTTGGCGAGGGCTTTGTGTCCTACCGTCCGCCGGTGGACCTCAAGACGCTCGACGATGTGGCCGGTGTCAAGCCCAATGGCAACAAGGAGATCGCGCTCAACTTCATCACGCCGCACCAGAAGTGGGGCATTCACTCCACCTACTCCGACAACCTGTTGATGCTCACGCTCAACCGTGGTGGGCCGGTAATCTGGTTGAGTGAAGACGACGCCAAGAGCGCAGGCATCGTGGACAACGACTGGGTCGAGCTGTTCAACACAAACGGTGCGATCGCAGCCCGTGCGGTGGTGAGTCAGCGTGTGAACCCTGGCATGACCATGATGTACCACGCCCAGGAGAAGATCGTGAACACACCTGGCTCCGAGATCACTGGTGCCCGAGGCGGTATTCACAACTCGGTGACGCGTGTGGTGCTCAAGCCTACGCACATGATCGGTGGCTATGCCCAGTTCAGCTACGGCTTCAACTACTACGGAACCATCGGTACCAACCGCGACGAGTTCGTGATCGTTCGCAAGATGAACAAGGTTGACTGGCTGGATGACGAGGCCACAACCGAAGGAGTACACGCATGAAAATCCGCGCTCAAATCGGCATGGTGCTGAATCTGGACAAGTGCATCGGTTGCCACACCTGTTCGGTGACCTGCAAGAACGTCTGGACCAGTCGCCCCGGCGTCGAGTACGCCTGGTTCAACAACGTCGAGACCAAACCCGGTATTGGTTACCCCAAGGAGTGGGAGAACCAGGATAAGTGGAATGGTGGCTGGGTTCGCAAGTCGGACGGCACGATTGCGCCTCGCCAAGGCGGCAAGCTGAGCCTCCTGATGAAGATCTTCGCCAACCCCAATCTGCCGGAGATCGACGACTACTACGAGCCCTTCACGTTCGATTACGAACACCTGCAGTCGGCACCGAAGATGAAGGCCGCACCGACCGCCCGCCCACGCAGTTTGATCACAGGTCAGCGCATGGAGAAGATCGAGTGGGGCCCCAACTGGGAAGAAATTCTGGGTGGCGAGTTCAGCAAGCGCAGCAAGGACAAGAACTTCGACGATATCCAGAAGGATATCTACGGTCAGTTCGAGAACACCTTCATGATGTACTTGCCTCGCCTGTGCGAGCACTGCCTGAATCCGGCATGTGTAGCATCGTGCCCGTCGGGCTCGATCTACAAGCGCGAGGAAGACGGCATTGTCCTGATTGATCAGGATAAGTGTCGCGGCTGGCGCATGTGCGTCTCCGGTTGTCCGTACAAGAAGATCTATTACAACTGGCAGTCTGGCAAGGCCGAGAAGTGCATCTTCTGCTACCCCCGTATCGAAGCCGGTCAACCGACCGTGTGCTCGGAAACCTGCGTGGGCCGCATCCGCTATCTGGGCGTGCTGCTGTATGACGCAGACCGCATCGAGGAGGCCGCCAGCGTCGAGCAGGACCGCGATCTCTACCAGGCCCAACTGGACGTCTTCCTGAATCCCAACGATCCGAAGGTGATCGAGCAGGCCCGCAAGGACGGTATCCCGGAAGCCTGGCTGGTGGCTGCCCGCAACAGCCCGGTCTACAAGATGGCCGTGGATTGGAAGGTCGCATTGCCGCTGCACCCAGAGTACCGTACCTTGCCCATGGTCTGGTATGTGCCACCGCTGTCGCCGATCCAGTCGGCTGCCAACAGTGGCCAGATTGGCGTCAACGGCGAGATCCCTGATGTCAACCAGTTGCGCATACCCGTCAAGTACTTGGCAAACTTGCTGACAGCTGGCGACACCATGCCGGTGACGCGCGCCCTGGAACGCATGCTGGCCATGCGCGGCTACATGCGCAGCAAGCATGTGGATGGCGTGGAGAACAAGCGTGTGCTGGAGCAGGTCGGCATGGACCAACACACCGTGGAAGACATGTACCACGTGATGGCGATTGCCAACTACGAAGACCGTTTCGTGATCCCTTCCGCTCACCGTGAATACGCCGAAAATGCTTTCGATGTGCGCGGTGGCTGTGGCTTCTCCTTTGGCAATGGCTGCTCAGATGGCGCCACGGACACCAGCTTGTTCGGCAGCAAGAAGAAGCGCACCATTCCCATCAAGTCGGAGGTTTGAACATGATGACAACCCCCTACACCCTGCGTGCCTTGGCTCGGATGCTCACCTATCCGGACGCAGCCTTGCGCGAGCTGGTACCTGACTTGCAAAAGGTGCTCGTGAGTGAGTCTGTTTTGTCGCCGGCTCGCCTGCGTGGCCTGAACATGTTGTTGGGCTCCCTGGTTGATCAAGACGTGATGGAAGTGGAGCAGGCCTACGTCGAGCTGTTCGACCGTGGCCGCGCCACGTCCTTGCACCTGTTCGAGCATGTGCATGGCGACTCCCGAGATCGTGGCCCGGCCATGATCGACCTGGTCAAGACCTACGAACAAGGTGGCTTGTTACTGGATCCCGACAAGATCGGAGGCGAGTTGCCTGACTATCTGCCGGTGGTGCTGGAGTTCGCCTCCACCTTGCCGGCGGCGCAGATGCGGGAATTCCTGTCTGAGATCGCGCACATTCTCAATGCTGTCCACGCAGCCTTGATCAAGCGCCGCAGCCTGTACGCCCACGTGCTGGCAGCCGTGTTGGAGATCGGTCAGCAAGAGATCGCCACACCGGATGTGCCGGAAGACGAGGATCTGGACGCTGCCTGGGCAGAGCCTGAAGCCTTTGCCGGGTGCACCAGCAAAGGCCAACAAAGCCCTAGTCAGCCGCAGCCCATTCAGATCGTGCGGCGTACTACATCGACACCACAACGAGGAGCAGCAGCATGAGCCTCTCTCATCAATTCGTATTCGGCATCTATCCCTACATCTGCGGCGCCATCTTCCTGTTGGGCAGTCTGATCCGCTTTGATCGCGACCAGTACACCTGGCGCAGCGAATCCAGCCAGATGCTCTCTACTGGCAGCCTGCGTGTGGGTTCCAACCTGTTTCACCTGGGCATCATCGGCTTGTTTTTCGGGCACTTCTTCGGCATGCTGACGCCGCCTGAGATCATCCACGCACTGGGTGTGACGGCCTCTCAGAAGCAGTTGCTGGCCGTGGTGGCCGGCGGCACGTTGGGCAGTCTTGGTCTGATCGGGCTCATCATCCTGATCCATCGCCGCCTGAGCAACAGCCGCATCCGTGCTACTTCCCGTGGCCGTGATTTTCTGGTTTTGTTCTGGATCCTGGCGACCTTGATGCTGGGCTTGTCCACCATTCCTCTGTCACTGCACCACAGCGATGGTGGCGAAATGCTCAAGCTGATGTCATGGGCGCAACATCTGGTGACATTCCAGGGTGATGCGCCAAGCTTCATCGCGGATGCATCCATGGTGTTCAAGGTTCATATGTTCATGGGCATGTCGCTGTTCGCGATCTTTCCCTTCACCCGTCTTGTTCATGTGTGGAGCGGGTTTGCCGTTGCAGGCTATGTGCTGCGTCCTTGGCAAGTGGTGCGTAGCCGTCGCACCGGTCTGTGATATTTTCAAAGGGAATAGCCATGTTGCCGGAAAACCTTGATCTTCCCGCTGTATTGAGAGTTGGTCAGGTGATCCTGGCTGATGACGAGATGGGCTTGTCGGACGCCGAAAAGCGTCAGCGCGCCAGTCTGGAGTTGCTGCGGCAGGCTGCCATTGAGGTGGGCCTGCTCGCAGCCAGCGACGCGCCACCGCAGGGTGGTGTCTTCACGGAAGAAGCGATCGAAGCCATTGACCGCTATCTGCTGGAGCATGTGACCGTGCCCGAACCTGACGAAGAGGCGTGCAGGCGATACCATGCGGCTCACGCAGCCAAGTACGCCATCGGTGAGGCCATTCAGGCTCGTCACATCTTGTTTGCCGTGACGCCAGGCGTTGATGTGCAAGCCTTGCGTGCACGTGCCGAGCAGGCCTTGCTGGACGTGCGTGCTGATCCGGAACGATTCGGCGAGGTTGCCCGTGAGTTGTCGAACTGCCCGTCTAGTGAAAAGGGCGGAGATCTGGGTTGGCTGACCGCCCAGGATTGCGCCCCGGAGTTCGCCAAGGAGTTGTTTGCGCAGGACGAGGCTCAGGCCAATGTGGGCGTCTTGCCTCGTCTGGTGCACAGCCGATTCGGCCTGCATGTGGTGGAAGTGCTGGCACGTCAGGCAGGGCAGGCCCAGCCCTACGAAGTGGTACGCCAAGCCGTGGCGCAGGCCCTGCACCAGCAGGCCTGGATCACCGCTTTGCGTCAAACCATGAGCGTGCTGGCATCTCGTTGGGATGTGCAGGGTATAGATCTGAATTCGGCGGATTCACCTTTGCTACAGTGATCATCCATGGATGACCATTTACTGGAGCGCCTGCGGCGCTTCCACAACGACTTCTTCCCTGACTACAAGGACAAGTTCCAAAACCTGGTAGAGCAGGGGCAGCACCCGACGATCCTGTTCGTTGGGTGCTCGGACTCTCGTCTCGTGCCCTACATGCTCACAGGCACGGGCCCTGGCGAGCTGTTTATCGTTCGCAACGTGGGGGCGCTGGTGCCACCCTATAACGGCCTGCACGGCTTGCATGGCACGGCCGCTGCCATTGAGTACGCTGTGCTCAATCTGCACGTGAGTCACATCATCGTGTGCGGGCACTCTCACTGCGGGGCCATGAAGGCCTTGTACGAAGAGATTTCGCCGGAGGCCAAAAACCTGCAGGCGTGGCTGGATCTGGCCCGTGAAGCGGCCTTGCCGGTTCAGGTGTCCGAGGAGGCCCTGCGGCGTACGGAGCAACGCTCAATCGTGCTGCAGTTGGAGCGGCTGATGGACTATCCCATGGTGCGGCAACGCGTGGAAAAACGCCAGATTTCACTACACGGATGGCACTACGTCATTGAAGAGGGCGAGGTACATGTGTTTGACGTGAAGTCCGGCAGTTTCGTGCCTGCTTCTCACGCCGAGCACAGCGGGACGGGCCCCTACCAGGATGTCGATCCAGATAGTGGCTCCATCTTCAACGAGGTGGACGCGTCCTGGTATCAGGGGCGCTGATGCGTCAAACGGGCGTCATGGCTGTCGTCCGAAATGCTTAGCTCCTTTACCCTAGTGAATCTGTTGGCCATATTTGCGCCTTGTCAAATCCATGCTTTTTGTGGGTGCCCAGAATGAACTCAGGTTCATGGGAATTCGAGGAGCAATATGATGGGTTCGCGCAGACTGAATGTGGTGTCCTACCTGGGCAGCCTGGCCTTGTTCAAGGACATGTCGGCGCCGGAGTTGGCGCGGATCGCTGCGGCGTCCAGTGTCAGGCGCCTGTCGCGAGGGCAGGAGATGTTTCACTCCGGGCAGGTGTGCGAAGGTTTGTACTTCGTCATCGACGGCATGATCAAGCTGTACGCCAAGGCGCCTAGTGGTCAGGAAAAGGTCATGGAGGTGATAGGTGCTGGCGGTTGCGTGTCAGAAGCCTTGATGTTCAGCGAAGGTGCCCACAGCGTGAACGCCAGTGTGCTGATGGATGTGCAGTTGCTGGTGGTGCCAAGGGACGTGCTGGTCAACGAGATCGAGCACAACGCTGGCCTGGCCATGCGTTTGCTCAAGGGCTTGTCCAGGCGAATGAATGGACTGGTCAAGGACATAGAAGCCGTGACCTTGCACTCAGGTGTCAAGCGGGTGGTGGACTACCTGCTGCATTCACCAGTCGTGGGGGATGTCCAAGACGTGAACAGGGATCTGACCGTGTCATTGCCTGCCAGCAAGGGCACGATTGCTTCCCTGTTGTCTGTGACGCCAGAGCATTTTTCTCGCATCCTGCACGACCTGCAAGCCCAAGGCTTGATCGAGGTGGAGCGGCGCCACATCCACATTCGGGATGCACATGGGCTGGCGCAGTTCTCCTGATAGAGCGAGTTCACCGCATGCTTTGGTGGTGACTAAGCCTGAAGAACGATGCGGGGCCTTCGGGCCCTGTTTCTTGAAGCGGTTCAAGGAAATGTCTCAGGTCAAGCCCTAGGCTCTTGTCGTCCCTTGACAATAAGGAGAATGGCATGACCCAGGGCAAGCAAGGCGGCTTTACCAAGCAGGCCGCCCGCAATATTTTTTATGGCGGCACCGTATTTTTCATACTCGTGTTCGCGGCCATCGTATTCGATACCGAGCAGAAGATTCCCAAGCGATCCAACGCCGAGAACATCACGGAAGCGGTAGTGCGTGGCAAGCACTTATGGGAGACGCGCAACTGCATCGGTTGCCACACGTTGCTGGGGGAAGGGGCCTATTTCGCACCTGAACTTGGCAACGTCTACACACGCCGTGGGCCCGAATTCATCAAGGCGTGGATCAAGGGGCAGCCCACGGGCGCACCGGGGCGTCGCCAGATGCCGCAGTTCAACTTCAGCGACCAGCAACTCGATGACATGGTGGAGTTTCTCAAGTGGACCAATGGGGTCAACACCGAGAAGTGGCCTCCTAACGTCGAAGGTTGATCAAGGCGGAGCGACATCATGATCAAGACACTCAAATACCAATCGCAATCGGTCGCCAAGTATTACTTCGCGGCCGCACTGCTGCTGTTCGTCGGGCAGATCGTTTTCGGCCTGGCCATGGGGCTGCAGTACATCGTTGGGGACTTCCTGTTCCCAGCCATTCCCTTCAACGTGGCCCGCATGGTCCACACCAACCTGCTGATCGTGTGGCTGCTGTTCGGGTTCATGGGCTCAGCCTATTACCTGGTGCCCGAAGAGGCTGAAACAGAGTTGTACAGTCCCAAACTGGCTTTGGCCCTTTTCTGGATCTTCCTGTTGGCTGGTGCACTGACGGTGGTGGGCTACCTCATGGTGCCTTACGCCAAGCTGGCCGAGTGGACTGGAAATGACTTGCTCAACACCATGGGGCGAGAGTTCCTTGAGCAGCCGTTGCCAACGAAAGTCGGCATCGTCATCGTGGCGTTGGGCTTCCTCTTCAACACCTCGATGACTTTGCTCAAGGGGCGCAAGACCAGTATTTCCCTGGTGCTGCATATCGGTTTGTGGGGGCTGGCGCTGATGTTCCTGTTCAGCTTTGTCAATCCCAGCAACCTGGTCCGCGACAAGATGTACTGGTGGTTTGTGGTTCACCTGTGGGTGGAGGGTGTGTGGGAGTTGATCCTGGGCGCCTTGCTGGCCTTCGTGCTGATCAAGACCACGGGTGTGGACCGCGAAGTGATTGACAAGTGGTTGTACGTGATCATCGCCTTTGCGCTGATGACTGGCATTCTGGGTACCGGCCACCACTTCTACTTCATTGGTCTGCCTGGCTACTGGCAGTGGATTGGTTCCATCTTCTCCGCCATGGAGCCCATTCCTTTCTTCATGATGACGGTGTTTGCCTTCAACATGGTGCAACGTCGCCGCCGTGAACACCCTAACCAGGCAGCTGTGCTGTGGGCGGTGGGTACCTCGGTGATGGGATTCCTGGGGGCCGGTCTGTGGGGGTTTATCCATACCCTGTCTGCCGTGAACTACTACACCCATGGCACGCAGATTACTGCAGCACACGGGCACCTGGCCTTCTATGGCGCCTACGTGTTGGTGGTCATCACGATGATCAGCTACGCGATGCCCACATTGCGTGGTCGTGTGGCCAACAGCCAGCGTGCCCAGAATGTCGAAATGTGGTCCTTCTGGATCATGACCGTTAGCATGGGCATCATGGTGCTGGCTTTGACGGGTGCTGGCATCCTGCAAGTCTGGTTGCAACGTATGGCCACCAACCCAACACCCTTCATGGCCACGCAAGATCAGTTGAACTTCTTCTACTGGATCCGGTTGTGGGGTGGCGTGGGATTCTTGGTAGGTTTGGTGACCTATCTGATGAGCTTCTTCATCGGCGGAGAGGAGCCTGTGCTTGCCGCCGCTGGCGGTGATGCCCGCGCTGTACCGGCTCAACGAGCCTGATAGAACCGACCCGTCAGCCTAGAGAGATCAGCATGGACATGCTCAGTGCAAGGCACTTGGTGGGAGCGCCGCAAGGGCTTCCCCATTACGTACCGCAGGCGCAGGAATGCGCTTTGTTCGAGCACGCCTGGCGTTGCCAGTTGCCCCTGCTGATCAAGGGGCCGACGGGTTGTGGCAAGACCCGTTTTGTGGAACACATGGCCGCCCGCCTTGGGCGGCCTCTGATTACCGTGTCCTGTCACGATGACCTGAGTGCTGCCGATCTGGTTGGCAGGCACCTCATCGGGCAGGGCAGTACCATCTGGCAGGATGGGCCGCTGGCGCGTGCTGTGCGTGAGGGCGCCATCTGCTATCTTGACGAAGTGGTAGAGGCCCGCAAGGACACGACCGTTGTCATGCATCCACTGGCCGATGACCGGCGCGTGTTGCCCATTGAGCGCACCGGAGAGTTGTTGATTGCACCGCCGGAGTTCATGCTCGTGGTCTCCTACAACCCCGGCTACCAGAATCTGCTCAAGGCGCTCAAGCCCAGTACCCGCCAGCGTTTCGTGGCCCTCACGTTTGAGTATCCGCAGGCTGGTGTCGAACAAGACATTGTGCGCAGTGAGTCAGGTGTGAATGCCGACGTGGCTGCAGGGTTGGTGCGCCTGGCGCATGCATTGCGCCGCGTCACCGATCATGATCTGGAGGAGACGGCCAGCACCCGCTTGCTGGTGATGGCTGCGCGGCTGATCGGTGCTGGCATGAATGTGAATACTGCCTGCCGTGCTGCGGTCGTGGACGCGCTGACCGACGATGTCGATACCGCCGCAGCGTTGATGGAGATCGTACGTGGTGTCTTTGACAGCCCCTGACCTGCAAAGCCGGCGTTTGCGTTGGCAGGTGGGGTTCTTTGTGGTCTTCTTGCTGGCGCCGGTACTCAACCTGTTCCGGTTTGATCTGACAGAGACGCAACTGTGGGTGCTGGGATTCAAGTGGTCCTTGGGTATCGATGCCCTGATGAAGGGGCAGATCACCGCGACCCAGGCAGGCTTGGAGTTGCTGGTGCGCGGTTTGTTGCCTATCGTCTTGGTTGTCGGCACGTTCTTGACCGTGGCCTGGAAGTTCGGGCGCTTGTATTGCGGCTGGCTGTGCCCACACTTCTCTGCCGTCGAACTTCTCAATCAGACCTTGCACCGGGCCATGGGCAAGTTCAGCCTGTGGGACAAACATGTGAGCCGACGCCGAGATGGTCGCGGAGAACTGGTCCCGCCCCGCAAAGCCTGGTGGCCTGTCTTTTTGGTGTTGAGTGTGGCGTTGGGCTTTACCTGGGCGATCACGCTTCTGAGCTATTTGTTGCCACCCGTGCGGATCTGGTCTCATCTGTTTCAGGGCACATTGACGGCGGTAGAAGCCCGCTTCCTGTGGATCGGTACCGCCGCGTTCACCGCCGAGTTTGTGCTGGCCCGTCACCTGTTTTGCCGTTTTGGTTGTGCGGTCGGCCTGTTCCAGAGCCTGGTTTGGATGGCCAACCCTAAAGGGATGGTCGTGGCGTTCAAGCGCGAACGTGCCAGGGAATGCCGAACCTGCGATGCACCAATCGGATCGGCCTGTGACAATGCCTGCCCCATGCGACTGCACCCACGCGACATCAAGCGCATGATGTTTTCATGCGTGCAGTGCGGACAGTGCCTCAGTCAGTGCGATCGTTCCCAAGGCCTGCAGGATCGAACCCCCGTGCTGAGCTGGGCAGTGGGCGTGGACGCGGTGAGAGAAACCTTGCGACAGAAAAAGGCCGAACAGGCTCAGCAAGCCTTGCAGGGTGAGTCGGTGTCGAAGGAGGCCCGCTGATGGAAGAATGGGTTGGCCAATGGTGGCACCGCATTGTGACGAGATTGGCGGATCGGCAGTATCCGCAGGCAGCGGTGCGGCTCGAAGACATGAATACCCAGTTGGGGGTGATCTTTCGCGCCATGGGGGGATTGCCTCAGTGGCGCCTGGCATCAGCGTCTGAGCGACTTCACGGTGGTTCGCGCACGCTCATGCAGAAGATTGCAGGGGGCGGTCAACGCTTTGCGACGCCCGTGCTGGACGCTGAGACTTTGGCTTTGCCCCCCGTGCTGGCCCTGTTCGACAAGCTGGAGTTGAATCGAGATCTGTACCTGTGGCTGGCGGGGCAGGGCGCGATGCGTCTGCAATGGCTGGCGGGGGGCGAGTTGGCTGAGCGAGGATGGGTGGAGGGCAATCTCCAGGCCACGCGAGCTTTGTTGATGCACTATCCAGGTTGGCAATCGCGATATCGCCGTTTGCTTGAAGCGCATTTGTTGCAACGGCCAGATGTGGCTGGCCTCAAGGGCCGACAGGCTCAAGCGGAGCAACTTGTGCAGCAGGCCTTGCGCCGCTCGCTGGTCGGGCAGTGGGCGTTGCCCGCGGGCGCGCAGGATGTTGGTAGCGATGAAGTCCACCCCGTGACACTGTGGGTGGACGTGTCCGCTTCCCAGGTTCGCATGCTGTCGCCAGCACGCCAGGAGCTCAATCGTGAAAGTGGTGGGGAAGAACAGGCGCCCAAGCCAAAGGATGGCGCCCGCAGGCGTGCCCGGCAAACTGATGCCACGAACGACAAGCATGGCTTGATGATGTTCTTCCGCGCCGAGTCGCTGCTGTCGTGGACGGAGTTCGTGCGTGTCAACCGGCAGACGGACGAAGACGAACTGGACGATGCCAGTCAGGTCGCCAATGACATGGATGTTTTGTCACTGGCGCCAGGCGGGCAGACTTTGGCTTCGCGTGTTCGCTTCGACTTGGATCTGCCTAGCTCGGCCGCCGATGACGTGGTGATCGCACAAGGTATCAAGTTGCCAGAGTGGGATCACCGCAAGGCGAGCCTCTTGCCGCAACATTGTTCGGTGCAGGTGCTGCTGCCGACTGTGGTTGAACCCTGGCAGGTTCCGGCGTCCTTGCGCACAACGGCCTCACGCATGCGCCGCCGGCTGGAGAGCCTGCGAGCCTTGCCTCGATGGCAGGCGGGTTACACCAGTGGCGAACGGCTCGACATGGATGCCTGGGTGCGTTGGCAGACCGAATGCCGTGGCGATGACGGGACGTTGGCCATCATGAGCGAACCCCGAGTTTTTGCCCGGCCTCAACGCAGTGAGCGCAGTCTAGCGACCTTGCTGTTGGCGGATTTGTCACTGTCCACCGATGCGTGGGCTTCGCAAGATGCGCGCGTCATCGATGTCATACGAGAGGCCTTGTATGTTTTCGGGCAGGCCATGGAGGGCCTGGGCGATCCATTCGAGATGCTGGGTTTCAGTTCGGTGAAGCGCCACAATGTGCGTGTACACGCACTCAAACGTTTTGACGAATCCTGGAGTGCGCTCACGCGTGATCGGGTTGGTGCGATCAAACCCGGCTATTACACGCGCATGGGCGCTGCCATTCGCTATGCCACCAGGGAGTTGTCCATAAGGCCGGAGAAGCAAAGACTGTTGCTGTTGCTCACCGACGGAAAGCCCAATGATCTGGATCACTATGAAGGGCGATTCGGCCTGGAGGACACGCGTCACGCCGTGCAAGCAGCGAAGTCGGCCGGCTTGCATCCCTTCTGCATCACGATTGACGAAGAGGCCTCAGATTACCTGCCGTATCTGTTCGGGCAGCATGGCTATGCGCTGGTGCACAAGCCGAAAGAACTGGTGTCGCGTCTGACACAGATCGTCGGTCAGCTTTCCGCCTGATGCCGGGCGCTGCGCACGCTGCCCTCCAGATAGTTGCGCAACTCGCGATCAGACCGCCTGATGTGGAGCGACAGCCAATCGCGAAGCAAGGCGGAGAGTTGAGCAGCCGTGGTGATGCTGCCATGTTCGTACTTTGTTTGCAGAGATTCGAGATCGGCAACAAATTTCCCGTGACCGCGCTGATGCCCCTCAAGATGAGGGAACCCAACCGATGCCATCACCTGCTCTTCTCGCCGTAGATGCTCGTGGGTGTATTGCGACAGCCTGTCCAGGATGTCGCCCACCACCTCGTGTCCACAGCCCCGGCTGGTAGCAGTGTGTAACTCATTGACCAGGTCGATCAGATGGCGATGATCCTGATCAATGGGGCCGCGATCGATGACCAGGTCATCCGCCCATTCGAAGTAAGCCATGGTTGAGGCCTTTCAGGCTGCCAGCAAAGTGGCGGATTCGTCGAGCTTGAAGACATCCACGGAAGCAACCAGTGACTTGGCCTGATGCTCCAGGGATTGCGCCGCCGCTGCAGCCTGTTCGACCAGGGCAGCATTGCCTTGCGTGACTTGGTCCATTTGTCCCATGGCCTGGCTGATCTGGCTGATGCCGGCTGATTGCTCCTTGGCCGCGCTCGTCAGGTCGCCCATGATGTCGGCCACCCGGCGCACGCTCACGACAATTTCGTCCATGGTGCTACCCGCCTGCTCCACCAGCTTGCAGCCTTCTGAAACGTTGCCAACGGAGTGGTTGATCAAATCCTTGATTTCCTTGGCAGCGCTGGCAGAGCGACCAGCCAGGCTGCGAACCTCGGAAGCCACGACCGCAAACCCTCGACCTTGTTCACCGGCCCGGGCTGCTTCCACTGCAGCATTGAGCGCCAGGATATTGGTCTGAAACGCGATGCCGTCGATGATGCCGATGATGTCAGCGATCTTGCGTGACGACTCGTTGATCGCATCCATGGTCTGAACGACCTGGGCGACCACATCGCCGCCCTTGAGTGCGACGTCTGCGGCGGACCCAGCGATCTGGTTGGCGTATCGGCCGCTATCGAGGTTTTGCTGAACCGTGGCGGTGAGTTGCTCCAGAGAGGCGGCGATTTCCTGCAACGAACTGGCCTGCTCTTCGGTGCGCTGAGACAAGTCCATGTTGCCTGATGCGATTTCGCTTGTGGCGGTCGAGATGGAGCCCGACCCTGTCCTGACGTGACGGACGATCTGAACCAGACTGCCATTCATGCTCTGCAGTGCCTGGAGCAGTCTGGCCAGTTCATCGTGACCTTGCACGTCGATGTGGGTGCTCAAGTCTCCCGCCGCGACGCGCTGTGCCAGCAACACGGCTTGATCCAAGGGCCTGGTGATGGACCGGCTGATCAATTGTGCCGCGGCCACGCCGGCCATCAGGCCAGTGAGCGCCAACAGCATCATCAGCATTTGTGCCTGTTGAATCTTGCCCTGAACGAGCTGACTGCTTTCGCTCACGATCTGCTTTTGCAGATCGGACAATGCAGTGATGGGGGCCTGCAGCGCATCGATGGCCTCCAACGTCTCGCTGTTCATGAGTTCCGTGGCTTGCGCTCGCTGTCCGTTGGCGACCAACATTCTTACCTTGCTGAAGGATGCAACGAACTGACGGCGCTTGTCCTTGATGTCCTTGAGCAAGGCTCGCCCATCTGTTCTGTAGACCAATTTGTCCAACCTGGCCATGGCACCATCGATCAGGGCCTTGTTCTGATCGATGCGCTGGTTGATATCGGCCAAGCGCGAAGGTTGATCCGTGATGAGCAGTGCCATGGTCAGGCGGGCATTGGTGCGTGTCGTGGCGTTGATGAAGTTGGCCGCCTCCGCCTTTTGCCAGTCCTGCTCAATGATGCGTTGATTGATCTGGCCGATGCTGTTGAACTGCCAGGCCGCGAACAAGGTGGCCAGGGTTAACATGGCCAGCAACAATCCAAATCCGATGGCAAGTCTTTGCCCGATGCGCAGGGAGATGCGTTTCACCATTCACCTCTTGAAGTGATAAGTGGGGCCTCTCCTGAAAGCGCGCTCATATCGGCACGTTGCTGAACGCATATTCGGCTCACTTCGGCTGTATGTGATGGCGTTCAATGGCAGTACGTCACACAAGGCTTGGACGAGGGGGCTTGTAGTTGATGTGGCTCAAGCCGATTGGATCAGCTGTCGTCGGTGTCGACTGCTTGCAATTGTCGCGTCAGATCTTGTAGCAGGTCGCGTGCTTGATTTGGGTCAAAATCGGTGCGGTAGGCCTTGCGCACGCCCAACGTGGCAAGCTGAACATGGAGTTGGGTGGCGATGCCAAGTTGAGTGAGAGAAGCCTTGGCGCAACTCAATGCGCATCCATCTATGGCCACAATTTTGCGGCCGCAACTGGCTGCAGCTTCAGCTTTTCTGATCAGGCTGGGTACACGTCCACCGATGCCCGCGATGCAGGACATTTCCGCGATGCCATCTCGGTCCAGGCGCACGGCCAGGTGGTTGGCGAGTTGCGCTGCGTTTGAGCAGCCGGAGCAGGCGTAGACCAGGGCTTGATGATCGGTGTTCCTCGGCATGGCTACCCCCTTAGTGACGCAGTCTGTTGGTGCGACGCCTGTCTGGGCGCTGCTCTGGATGGCGACGTCGCCACGACCATATGGCGCTGACGACGGTCAAGGCAAAAGCGAGGATGGCGAGCGCATTGAGCATGCCGCCGTGTGCTTGCCAGATGGCGTTTGCATGGCCTGGTGCCAGCCTCACGAATAGAGAGAAGTGCAGAAGGGCAAGCGGCAGGTAAAAGCGGGCGTCCACATGCAGCTTGATGCCGGCCACAGAAGGCAGAATCACGGGCGCATGCCCCATGATCATGCTCATGATGAAACCGAGGGCCAGCGCATGCAGCGCCGCATCGCGTGTGGATTGCCCCATGCCCAAGGCCACCCAGCACAGGCCGGACACGCCCAGCCAGGCGTAGCCTGTCAACAGGCATGCGGCCATGTAGCGGCTCAAGCCAGGCGCCTTGACGGTATGGCGGGCGATGTCAAATCGGATGAGCCACAGGGCCAGGGCAAGCAGGCCTGTCCCAAACAAGACGCAGCCGATGCTGTCGTGCCACTCGATGACGACGGTGCCTGCAAGCACGATGGCGAGGGCCGATCCCAGCAAGGGCAGTGAGAAAGCGTGAGGTCGTGTCAGTCGGGCCATCTCCAGGCGTTCTGCTGCAATCGTGAACACCAGGAACGCGAACCAGGCGGTCAATGTGGCGTTGTGCAGGCCGTGTAGCATGAAGCGCACATTTCCAGCCAGCCACAACAATGCGGACAACACAAGCAGATAGGTGTGGACGGTGGCTTGCCGGCCAACGATGAACACGTTGACCATCACGAACACCAGGGCGGCCAGAACAAAGAGCCACAGGCTGATGCCAGCGTGGCCCGTGGTCAGGAATAGCCCGCCAAGTGCCGACGAAATGGGCGCGAGAAATGTCCAAGGCGCATGGATGGCCGTGGCGCGCTCAACGCCGATGACGGTGCCCAGAAAGCCGCAGATCATGAGGGCTGCGTGCTGGCTGGCCGTGGTGATGACCCATTCGGATGGGATGGCTTGGAAGACGGGTACGCCGGCACGCAACAGTCCGCCCACGACCCCGGACAGCAGGCTGAAGGCAATCAGCGCGATCAAGCTTGGCCGGAGTGCACCAGTGGCGAGAGTAAACATCAACTCACCCGCTTACCAGTTCATCAGGGCGCGGGCGCGTGGGCTCATTCGCTCGGGCGTCCATGCCGGGGCCCAAACCAGTTCAACGCAGATGTCCACTTCCATGGGGAAGAGTTGCGCCAGTTCGTCGTAAACCTCGTCCACCAACATGTCGGTGACTGGGCAGGCGGCAGACGTCATGGTCATGAGGACATGCACCTTGTCGGGCATCACGGAGATGCCATAAATCAGCCCGACATCCACAATCGACAAGGACAATTCGGGGTCGACCACGCGGCGTAAGGCCTTGATGATCGGAGCGAGCATCGCGTCGTCGCCGCTGTAGTTGGGAATGATGGATTCGGTCATGAGGCTGCGATCCCTGGTGCACTGTTGTATAGGCGCGTGAAGCGTGATGCTATGGCAATCGCGAGAGGGTCTTCACGGCTTCGCCGCGTGCCTTGCGGTGAGTCAAATGGCCTTGTCCACGCCTGTTCTTCTGTGACTACTCATTTCGAACGATGGCACCACATGGGTGCATCGGTCGACTGGTGGACTTTGCGCTAACGCAAATCCATGAAGCAATCGTGTTTTCAGAATCCGCGGCAGTCCGTCCTCACAGCCCTCAAGGAGTCCTCACATGCCGCCATCCAGTCTGGACATTCCTGCCTATCTGTCGATATTGCCTTTGTTCCATGAAATGCGGCCCGCAGAGTTGGAGCGCATTGCAGCGTCAGCCGTCTTGAAGCGCTGCGAGCGAGGTGACGAGATCTTCCATGTCGGCCAGGTTTGTGATGGCTTTCATGTGGTGATGAGCGGCCAGGTCAAACTGTATGCACTGGCGCCCACCGGCCATGAAAAGGTGATTGAGCTCATCAGCCCGGGCAACACGTTTGCGGAAGCGTTGATGTTCACAGGCAAGCCATATATTGTGAATGCACAGTCTCTGACGGAAAGCTTGATCCTGACGGTCCGCAAGCAGGCCGTGATGGATGAAATCGAGCGGGATCCTCGTTTTGCCCTGCGCATGCTGGCCGGTATTTCTCGGCGCTTGCACGGTCTGGTGCAAGACGTGGAGTCCTCCGCCTTGCACTCAGGCATCCAGCGTGTGATTGGCTACCTGTTGCGCGACCAGTCCCTGGAGGACGTGGGGCCAGGGCAGATGGCCACGGTGTCCTTGCCCGTGAGCAAGGCCACGATCGCATCACTGCTGTCATTGACGCCCGAGTATTTCTCGCGTGTGTTGCGGGAACTGGAGGATGGCGGCCTCATCGCGATTGACCGGCGGGATATTCGGATTCTGGACGTCCAGGGCCTGTCTCGCTACCACCTGCAGTGAAGTCAAAGGTTCATCATGACAATCTTGAAGAGGCCGGATCTTGTTTGCCCTGCAGGCTCATTGCGTGCCTTGCAACTGGCTGTGGACGCCGGGGCCGACGCGGTGTACATGGGTTTGAAAGACGCGACCAACGCCCGCAATTTTGCGGGCTTGAATTTCGATCAGAATCAGGCAGGCCAAGGTGTGCGTTATGCGCGAGAGAGAGGGCGTCAGGTGTTAATGGCGCTCAACACCTATGCCCAGGCCGACGATCCTGGTCGTTGGTTCAACGCGGTGGACATGGCGGCGGATCTGGGTGTGAATGCCATCATTCTGGCTGACCCTGCGGTGATGGCCTATAGCCGCAAGCGCCACCCTGATCTCAGGCTGCATCTGTCCGTTCAGGCCTCGGCCACCAATTACGAGGCCATCGGGTTCTACCGTGAACACTATGGCATCCAGCGTGCTGTCTTGCCCCGGGTGTTGACCATGTCGCAAGTGGCTCATGTGATTCGTCACACCGACGTCGAAGTTGAGGTGTTTGGCTTTGGTAGCCTGTGTGTCATGGTGGAAGGGCGTTGTGCCTTGTCGTCCTACGCCACGGGGCAGGCGCCGAATACGGCGGGTGTGTGCTCGCCGCCTTCTGCGGTGCGCTGGGATGCGCGAGGCGATGCCGTGGACGCCCGCCTGGGCGGCATCCTGATCGACCGTTTCGAGGCAGATGAGTCGCGCGGTTATCCCACCTTGTGCAAAGGTCGTTTTGAAGTAGCGGGTGATGTGGGCTATGCGCTGGAAGAACCCACCAGCCTGAACACGCTGGCCATCCTGCCTGAGTTGATGAAGGCGGGCGTATCGGCGATCAAGATTGAAGGGCGCCAGCGCAGCGCAGCTTATGTGGAGCAGGTTACACGCACCTGGCGGCAGGCCATTGATGCCTGTTTGGTCGCACCAGATCTCTACAAAGTGCACCCAGTCTGGACAAGCACGCTGGGGCGCCTCGCCGAAGGCCAGCAGCACACATTGGGTGCCTACTCGCGCCCTTGGCAATAGTCGTTGACAACAAGGGCTCGCAGCCCATTTGAGGACAAACATGTTTGACCTGAGTGTGGGGCCAGTGCAGTACTACTGGTCCAGGCAGGCGGTGATTGACTTCTATGCTGATGTGGCTGATTCGGCCGCAACATCTGTTTGCCTGGGTGAGGTGGTGTGTTCACGGCGTCATGAATTCAAGCCGGATGACTGGCTGGATCTCGCTCGTGATTTGCGCCAGTCCGGCAAGGACGTCGTCATCGGTACACAGGCCTTGATTGAAACCGAAGCCGAGTTGCGCACCTTGCGCCGTCTGGCCGAGCAAGGCGATTTCATTGTGGAGGCCAATGATGCCGCTGCTGTGCACCTGCTGGCCGGGCATGCACCCTGGGTGATCGGCTTGCATGTCAACGTGTACAGCGCACCCGCGCTGGCGGAGTACATCTCCTTGGGTGCGAGGCGTTGGGTGGCTCCGGTTGAGTTGTCTTTGCAGGCTGTAGGGCAGATCAATCCGCCGGGCTCTCTGGTGCCCTCTGAAGTATTCGCATTCGGGCGCATGCCATTGGCCTTGTCGGCGCGCTGCTTCACGGCCCGCCATCATCATCTCCAGAAGGACACCTGTGGCTTCCGTTGCCTGGATGATCCCGATGGCCTGGTGCTGCGTACGCGTGAAGGGCAGGACTTCCTGGCCATCAACGGGATACAGACACAGTCGGGTTCGGTGCATTGCCTGTTGGGTGAGAAGGCTGCACTGGTCCAGGCGGGTGTGACGCGCTTGCGCCTGTCTCCCACGTCGCGTGGTTTTGCCGAGGTCGTGCGCCAGTTTGACGCCGTGATGAATGGCGGTGCGCCCGCAACGGCGGCCATCGAGCTTCTAAAGGATCTGGATTTGCCCGGGCCTTTGTCCAACGGTTTTGCCCAGCCCAAACGTGCCGGGTTGGAGTGGGTGACATCATGAGCCGCCATCAGTCCCTACCTGTGCCGCCGTGGCTGCGGCAGATCGCGACTCGTCTGCCATCGTGGCCCCCTTCACTGGTGGCAGCGCAGGCGCTCAACCGCTTGTGGTGGCCGATGGTGGACGGCGAGACACAAAAGGCCTTGTCCGGCCGTGTTGTCGAATTGTGTGTGGATGACCTTGGCGTGGTTTTCCGCTTGATGGCCGGACCGCAAGGCTTGGTGCCAGCGGCAAGCGGTCAGACCGTGGCTTTGCGCTTGAAGGCCTGTGCGCCGATTTACTGGCGCTTGCTGCAAGGCCGTGATGACCCCGACACCTTGTTCTTTGATCGCCTTATGGTGATGGAGGGCGACACCGAATTCGGCCTCTTGCTGAAGAACACGCTGGATGCCGTGGGGCCCCCACGTTGGCCATCCTCCGGAGCGTCCTCACGTTCGACGGGGGCGCACCATGCCGGGTGACGGTGCCAGGCCCTGGCGCTTGTCGACCTTGCTGGCTGCGCCGCACAGGCTGAGTTTCTTCACGGCGACCTGCGTGATGTCGGCTGCGGCTGCCTGGTGGTGGGTCGAAATGCTGGCCAGGTCAGGTGCGTGGCCTTCACTGGAAATGGCAGTGCCCCCCACTTTTGTTCATGCCGTGGTGATGAGCCTGGGCTTCATGCCCTTGTTCTTCAGTGGTTTCCTGTTCACGGCTGGGCCGAAGTGGCTGCAGATGGGTGAGGTTCAAGCTCGGGCGATTGCGCCGGGTGTGTTCACCACGGGTGCCGGGTGGCTGGCTTTGCTGTGCGGTTCGCTCGTGAGCCATGGGCTGGCGTCTGCCGGCGTGGCCCTTGCGGCGATCGGCTGGGCCATGTTGACCTGGCGCTTCCTTGGTCTGGTTCGGCGTAGCCCGGCGCGGGATCGCCTGCACGCCAAGCTCATCGCAGTTGCATGCAGCTTGGGCGTGCTGGTCATGCTGAGCGCCGCGGTGTGCCTTGTTTTGGGCGACTACCGCATCATCCGCCTGGCTGCCTTGCTGGGCTTGTGGTGGTTCATCGTGCCGGTGTACGTGACCGTCGCGCACCGCATGATTCCCTTTTTCACGGCGTCAGCCTTGCCTGTGCTGGATGCCTGGCGGCCCAACTGGTTGTTGTGGACCTTGCTGGGCCTGGTTGGTGTGCAGGGATGTTGGTTGGTGCTCGAAGAGCTGGGATGGCAAGGGCCCGTCTGGCTGGGCTTGCGCGCCGTGGCATCCAGCGCATCGGGTGCGCTGGTCATCGGGCTGGCTGTGCGTTGGGGTTTGGTCCAAAGCCTGCGGATTCGCCTGCTGGCCATGCTCCACATTGGTTTTGTGTGGCTGGGCCTGGCTTTCTGCCTGGATGCCGCTTCGGTGATTCTGGGCGCAGTCGGGCAGGTTCAGCTGAGCCTCTTGCCCCTGCATGCGCTCACCATGGGGTTTCTGGGCAGCGTGTTGATCGCCATGGTCACACGCGTGAGTTGCGGGCACAGTGGCCGCACTTTGACGGCAGACAACCTGGCGTGGGGCCTCTTCTGGGGGCTGCAGGTGGCCGTGCTGTTGCGCATGTCTGCTGTGCTGTGGAGTGCCTCATCTCCTGCCTTGCTGGTGGGGGCCGCGAGCGCGTGGCTGCTGGTCATGGGCGCCTGGTCTCTGCGTTATGGGCGTTGGTACGGCCAGCCTCGGGTGGACGGGCGTCCGGGTTGACCCCTCCCTGGGCTGCGTGGTCGGGGCGCGAATGCAAGGGAAAACATTGGGTGGCAATTTAACGAGCTTCATTAACATGCCGGCCATTGTTCAGTCTTCCCCTCTTGCATGAGATGAAACACGCTGTTGTCGAGCATGCCTCCTGTGATGAGGCCGACCGCCAGGCCCTCTACGATCAGATCGAGGCAGAGTTCGATGCCATCAAACAGCGGTATCGGGCCAAATTGGGGCCTGAGGACGTGGCCTATATCAAGGGCTTGCGCCTCAAGTCTCGCATTGCCGAGGTGCTGGGGCGTGGCCTGTTGTGGATCAGTCCGGACCCTTTGACTTTCAGCCTGGGTGTGGCCTTTACCTGGTTGCATCGCAATCTGGAGTCGATCGAGATCGGGCACAACGTGCTGCATGGTCAGTACGACTATTTCCCGGAGATTCCGCAGTTCCACTCACACAACTTCAAGTGGAAGGCGCCGGTGGACGAGGAGGGCTGGCGGCGTGAACACAATGGGCAACATCATGTGCACACCAATGTGTACGAGATGGACCCCGATTTGAACCATGGCATCCTGCGCATGAATGACAGGCAGCCGTGGAACAAGTACCATCTGTGGCAGGTGCCCACCTATCTGTTCGCGGCCTATCCCATCGTGCTGTACGGTTTCAACGCGCAGAACCTGGGCTTCAGGCAGGCTGACCGCGCCACGCGGTTTCCGCAGGGCAACGAGGGTTATGCACCGGTGTTCCCTGGTGGCGATGAGAAGACGCTCAGGCGCCGCCATTGGCTGTCTGTCGGGCGCGTGATGGCCAAGGAGTACCTGGTGATGCCCTTGTTGGCCTTTGCAACGGGCTACTCCTTCTTCAAGGTGATGCTGGGCAACATGCTGGTCGATGGTTTGAACAACTATTGGATCAGCCTGACCATCCAGGCCACGCACCTGACCGAACCCTTGCAGCCGGAAGATGCTTTGGCGCACAAAGGCCGCTGGTACCTGTCTCAGCTTGATTCAACCGTGAACTTCAAGGGTGGCCGCCGCATGAGCATCTTGTGGGGGCACCTGAACTACCAGATCGAGCACCATCTGTTCCCCGATGTGCCTTCGCGCCATTACCCGGACATGGCCCGGGAGGTCAAGCAGGTCTGCGCCAAGTACAACATTCCCTACAAGTGCAATCCGAACTGGGGTGTGGCCATTCGTCAGTATTTGTCGGCGATGTGGCGCTATTCCTTCCCGCCCAAGCCGCCTGTGCGTGCCGCGCCTGTGCCGGGCCAACAGGCTTGATCGCTAGCGCACTTCCAGCGTCAAGCCGGTATCGCGCAGGCGTTGCAGCAGTTCGGCTGACGGCGGGGTCCAACTGGCGCTGAGTTCTGCGTGCTCGGCCGTTTGAATATGGGCATCTCGAAAGGGTTGCAGCACCCAACGCTGTATGCCCATCTCGGCCAGAGCCTGACCCAGGGCGACCAGCGCGTTGTCGCGGTGTAATTGGGGATGCCAGGTGGTGCGGATCTCCAGTTCAAGGCCTTGGTGCTTCACCGCTTGCAGCGCGGCCTGGAGGCTGCGCCAGGCAGGCTGGCCACTTCTGGGGATCGCAGTGATGGCTTCGTAATCGGTGAAGTTGGCCTTGATGTCAAAGCCGATCCAGTCCACGTAAGGCAGGATGGCTTCGAGTCGGTCAGGGTAGACGCCAGCGGTGTGCAAGCCAACCTTGAAGCCCATTGTGCGCACGGTTTGAATGGCATCCGGCAACTCGGGATCGAGTGTGGGCTCGCCGCCGCTGAACACCACGCCATCGAGCAAACCTTGCCGGCGCGCCAGTGTGCCCAGAACCTTTAGCCAGCCACCAGGCAGGCCGCCTTCGCGGGTTTGCAAGTCGACGTTGTGGCAGTAGTGGCAGCGCCAGGGGCAGCCTTGCACAAAGACCACGGCGGCCAGTTTGCCTGGCCAGTCCGTGGTGCTCAAGGGTGTGAAGCCGCCGATTTTCAGCATGGGATTGTCAACAAGCGCAAGGGCTTACGCACAGGCCTCTTCAAGCGAACGCGTGGCGCAGGGCTGGCCGGGCTCCTTGAAGTAGATGCGTTCGGCGAACTCGCCCTTCTTGCCGGTGTTGAACGACGAGACCGGGCGGTGGTAGCCCATGACGCGGGTCCAGATCTCGCAACGCTGGCGTTCGCCCTCGGCGAGTGCGGGGTGAGCTTGCGAGGGATGGCGGATGGTGTTCATGTGGTGAGACTCCTGTTGAAGCTTTGCTTGACGGTTGGTAAGAGCGGTCGGGATCAGTGATGAGCGCAGCAGTTGCTGTCGGATGGGCTGGCTGTGCGGTTGCGTGCCAGTGCCTCTTCGTCGCATTTGGGGCAGAACTCGTGTTCGCCCGCCAGATAGCCGTGTACGGGGCAGATCGAGAACGTGGGCGTGATCGTGATGTAGGGCAAGCGGAAACGCGTCAGGGCCCGTTTGACCAGTTCCTTGCAAGCCTGCGCAGATGAGACGCGCTCACCCAGGTACAGATGCAATACGGTACCCCCTGTGTACTTGGCTTGCAAGGCCTCTTGTCGCTCCAGGGCTTCGAACGGATCGTCGCAGAAGCCCACGGGCAGTTGCGATGAGTTCGTGTAGTACGGCATGTCGCTGGGCCCGGCTTGCAGGATGTCGTCAAAGCGCTTGAGGTCTTCCTTGGCGAAGCGGTAGGTGGTGCCTTCTGCCGGTGTGGCCTCCAGGTTGTAGAGGTGGCCGGTTTCTTCCTGGATGTCCGTGATGCGGGCGCGGATGTGGTCCAGGAAGCGCAGCGCGAAGGCTTCGCCCCATGGGGTGGTGATGTCTTCCTGATCGCCCGTGAAATTGCGGATCATCTCGTTGATACCATTCACACCGAGCGTGGAGAAGTGATTGCGCAGCGTGCCCAGGTAGCGCTTGGTGTAGGGGAAGAGCCCGTTGTCCATGTGCTGCTGGATGACCTTGCGCTTGATCTCCAGGCTGGTCCTGCCCAGCCTGATCAGCTCATCGGTGCGGGCCAGCAGGGCGGCTTCATCGCCTTTGTAAAGGTAGCCCAGCCGCGCGCAGTTGAGGGTGACCACGCCCAGGGAGCCTGTCTGCTCGGCGGAACCGAACAGGCCATTGCCGCGTTTGAGCAGCTCACGCAGATCGAGCTGGAGGCGGCAACACATCGAGCGGATCATGTTGGGCTGCAGATCCGAGTTGAGGAAGTTCTGGAAGTAGGGCAGGCCGTACTTGGCCGTCATCTCGAACAGACGGTCGGTGTTGGGATGATCCCAGAGGAAGTCCTTGGTGATGTTGTAGGTGGGAATGGGGAAGGTGAAGGCACGGCCCTTGGCGTCGCCGCACATCATCACGTCGATGTAGGCCTGGTTGATCAGGTCCATCTCGGTTTGCAGATCGCCGTAGGCGAAAGGCATCTCCTGTCCCGCGATGATGGGCACCTGCTCACGCAGGTCTTCCGGGCAACTCCAGTCAAAGGTCAGGTTGGTAAAGGGCGTTTGCGTGCCCCAGCGAGAGGGCACGTTGAGGTTGTAGACCAGCTCCTGGATGCACTGGCGTACTTGTTCGTAGCTGAGGCAGTCCTTGCGGATGTAGGGGGCCAGGTAGGTGTCAAACGAGCTGAAGGCCTGCGCACCAGCCCATTCGTTTTGCAGCGTGCCCAGGAAGTTGACGATCTGGCCCACGGCGCTGGACAGGTGCTTGGGCGGGCCCGCCTCCACCTTGCCTGGCACACCGTTGAGCCCTTCGTGGAGCAAGGTGCGCAATGACCAGCCGGCGCAGTAGCCCGAAAGCATGTCCAGATCGTGGATATGGAGATCGGCCTCGCGGTGCGCCTGGCCGATTTCGGGCGGGTACACATGGGCCAGCCAGTAGTTGGCGATCACCTTGCCTGATACGTTGAGGATCAACCCGCCTAAAGAATAGCCCTGGTTGGCGTTGGCATTGACACGCCAGTCCTGCTGAGAGAGGTATTCGTTGACCGAGCGCTCCACATCCACTGCGCAGGCCTTGTCTGCGCGCAACTGACTGCGTTGTTCGCGGTAGACGATGTAGGCGCGGGCGGTATCGAAGTGCCCCGCATCCATCAACGCCCGTTCGACCTGATCCTGAATCTGCTCGACGGTGGGGACGCGACGTTGCAAGGCTTGCCTGACTTGCCGGGCGAGTTCGGCCGCACGTGTGGCGTCGAATTCACCGGAGGCCTTGCCTGCGCTTTCGATGGCTCGCGTGATCTTGTCGAGCTTGAAACTGGCGGTGGCGCCATTGCGCTTGATGACGGCGACCGCACAGGTCTGCGCGGATACGAGGGGGCTGTCTGACATGCGGGCTCCTACTATCTGTAGTGTTTGTGTGTGATCTAAAACGCTACATATAGTGTTCCGTTATCAAATAACCTTCCTGTTGATGCTCGTCAATCGAATGGCAATTCCCAGGCGAATGCTGGGTTAATGCGAGGTGCCTTCCGAGCGCGTGATCTTGTTGAACACGTTGTATTTGCCAACGGGCTTGCTCATGGGAAGTCGCTTGACTTCTTTCAATGTAGCCGCGTCATACACGATCAAGGCGCCGTTCATCTCCCACAGGCTGGCCAGCGCGTAACGCCCATCTCGTGTGAACTCGATGTGGGCCAAGGTCTGGCCTTCGGGGCCTTTGATTTGCGTGACGGGCAGCAGGGTCTTTTTGTCGATGATGGTCAGGGTGTTCTTTGCTTGTGGGGACATCATCGAGTCGGCCCACAGATAGTGGGATCGTTCGTGGCTGCGCATGAAGAAGCCGGGCCCCGGTGTGGGGATCTGCTGGATGATCTGCCAGGTCTTCATGTCGATCACGCTGATGAGGCCTTGTTGCAGATTGGGCGTGGCGAGCACGGCCCGCCCTTGATACTGGAAGCTGATGCCTGAGCCCAGATGGGGCATGCCGGGCAAGGGCAGGCTTGCCACGCGTTGGCGGGCATCCAGGTTGATGACCTGTGCGCTGGGTGCGTCATTCACGGCGGTGCTGGATGCCGCAGTCGACGTCGCCGATGCGGCCGACGCCTCGACGCTACGCTTGGTGGCCGCTGGACGCCCCGCACCGATCACATGTCGATAAGGCGGGTCGAAGAAGAAGTCATCCAGAGCCTGACTCAACGGCGTGCGGCGTACCCCCAGGTAGCCCGTTTTGGCGATGCCCTCGCCCATTCGGAAGTCATGCACATAGCCATCGTGAATTGGCGCTGCCTGGGGGTTGTAAGAGATCTCCCACAGTTCTGGCAGATCCTTGAGTGCGATGATGAAGCTTTGGCGCGGTGCCGCGTCGTACACGGCCGAGACACGAGAGGTCTGCTTGCCATCCAGACTGGTGGCGGGATAGATGCGCACCAGGTTCAGTTGCGAATCAAACAGCACCACGTTGCCGGGCAGGTAGTTGCCTGCCAGCACCCATTGACCATCGCCTGAGACGGCCACATTGCGCATGTTCAGGCCCGCTCGCACTTCGGCCACGACGCGCAGTTGGTAGAGATCGTATTTGGTGATCCAGCCGTCGCGGGACCCAAAGTACACGAAGCGGCCATCTGGCGAAAACTTCGGGCCGCCGTGCAGGGCATAGTGGCTGGCGAAACGGTGGATGACCTCCAGTTTGTCGCCATCGACAATGGACACGTGGTGATCACCGCCTTCCACAACCACGAAGAGGTTGAGCGGATCGGCCGTCCAGGCGGGTTTGTCCTTGGCTGATGGGACTGGCTTGTTTTCTGTACGAGACTGGCGGATGTCGGCCTCGGCCCAGTTGGGCGGAGGCGCCACAGGCGTGTAGATCCACGCCGCGAGTTGATTGATCTGCGCTTCGCTGAGTTTGTCGCCAAAGGCTGGCATTTGGGTGGCGGGCCGTCCGGCCGTGATCACCCTGAGCGCTTCTGCCTTGCGCAGTCGTTCCAGACTTTCAGGCAGCAGAGCCGGGCCCATACCGCCTGTGCGTTGCTCGCCATGGCAGGTGGCGCAGTGCTGCTGGAACAGTTGAGGCGTCGCCACGAGTGGCGCCGCCTCCGCGGCGTGGCTCATGTCCAAGCCCATCAGCAGCATGGATGCGGCCAGCAACACGCGCCAGATGATGTCGGTGCTCATGGGTGTCTGCTTTGTTCAGGGCTCGGTGGCCAGTTGATTCACGATGGGTATCACGCCGGGCTTGGGGGCATGGGGCACTTTGGTGCTGCAGAACGGCGTGACGGCCACCCGGGCCGGCGCATCAGTGGGGTGCAGGCCGATTTCATGATCGCTGAGATAGCAGCCCGGATCTTCTGCCCAGGGGTTGCCGGTGATCTGTTGGGCGCGAACGCGTGTGTTGCCGCCACACAGATCCAGATGCACGCAACTGGCGCAACGGCCTTCGACAGGGCGGGGCTGCGTCTTGAGGCCCGCCATCAAGGGATCACTGGTATCGGACCAGATCTGGGAGAAGGGCCGCTGGCGCACGTTGCCCAGGCTGTGGTGCCACCACATGGTGTCCGGATGCACGTCGCCGAGGTTGTCGATATTGGCGATGTGCAGGCCTGATGCGTTGCCACCCCATGCGCGTAGGCGCTCGCGCAAGGCAGGGGCCCATTGCGGCATGTGTTCGCGCAGCCAGGCCTGCAGGTAGGGGGCGTCGGCATCGTTGTTGCCCGTCACGTACTCTTCGTTGCGGCCTTCGAGCGCGGCTTGCCAGGCAGTGCGCAACAAGAGATCAAGCGCCTCACGCGTGGCGTTGAAGTGGGCATCCTTGGCGCGGTGGATGTTGCCGCGCCCGGCATAGTTCAGATGCGAGAAGTAGAACTTGCTGATGCCTTCGTCGCGCATGAGTGTCAACAACGCTGGTAAATCATGTGCGTTCATGGCCGTCATGGTGAAGCGCAGGCCGAGCTTGACATCGTGCGTCTTGAGCAGTCGCAGCGCGTTGAGAGAGGCGTCGAAGGCCCCTTCCAGTCGTCTGAATTTGTCGTGAGTTTCACGCAGTCCGTCTAGACTGATGCCGACGTAGTCGAACCCGACCTGGGCGATCTTGTTTGCCATGGGGGCATCAATCAAGGTGCCATTGGTGGACAGGCCAATGTAAAAGCCCTGATCACGAGCACGCGCGGCGATCTCGAACAAGTCCGGGCGCAGCAAGGGCTCCCCCCCCGAGAGGATTAACACGGGCACACGATAGCCCTTCAGATCATCCATGGTGTCGAAGACCTCTTCCGTGCTCAACTCGCCAGGGTAGGCGTGGTCGGCCGACAAGGCGTAGCAGTGCTTGCACGTCAGGTTGCAGCGGCGTGTGAGGTTCCAGATCACGACGGGCCCTGGCGGTGAGCCGCCACGGCGCGGCATGGGGTAGACGCCTTGTTGTTCTGCCTGGGCCACTTCGCGCAGGTATTGGGAAATGCGAAACATGACGAGCTCCTGGTGCGAGGCTTCTCGGTCGATCAGGCTGAGGCCAGGCGCAGACCGGTTTTCTTGAGGATGGCCGTGCTGTAGAGGATGTCAAAGCTACGGCAAGCATCGGCCAGCAGACAATGGATGCGCATGGCTTCGCGTTCGACCTCGCTGCGACTTTGCCCATGCACCATGGCAAACAGGTTGTAGGGCCATTCGGGCAGGGCGCGCGGGCGGCGGTAGCAGTGCGACACAGTTGGCAGGGCGCCAATCTTGGCGCCGAGTTCGTCCACACGTTCGTCATCCACGTCCCACACGGTCATGCCATTGGCGGTGTAGCCCAGCTTGTAGTGATTGGGTATGGCGCCGATGCGTCTGATCAATCCTTCGTCGAGCATGCCTGCCATGCGTTCGCGCACAGCGGCTTCGCTCACGCCCAGTTGTTCGGCAACGGCAGCGTACGGCCGCGGCACCAGTGGCAGGCCGCCTTGCGTGGCTGTGATCAGGCGGCGGTCGAAATCAGTGAGCGACATGGGGTTCTCCTCGGCTGGCTGCTTGTACATGCTGCTGCTTGGCCATTGCGGCCTGGGCGCTTAAACGCAGTTCAACAAAGAATTCGCGCTCCTTGGGGAAGGCATACACATGCAGGCCGGTTTCGGCTTCGATCTGACGGCAGGCCAGGGTCACTTGCTCTGGCGTTTCGCCGGCCACAACGAACCACATATTGAGTCGATGGGTGCGACGATAGTTGTGCGCCACGGCTGGCAGCGCATTGACCTGCTCGGCGACACGTTCGAAGTCCGCCTCTGGTACGGCGATCGCCGCCAGCAGAAACTGACCGCCGGCTCGCTCGATCTGGAACAGCGGGCCAAAGCGGGTCAGCAGGCCGTTGGCCAGCAGCGTCTGCAAACGTCTTAATACCTCAGCCTCGGTCAGACCAAGGTCTGTGGCGACATCGGCATAAGGGCGCTCGCTCAAGGGCAATCCGCCATGGAGCCGGTCAATGAGCTGTGCGTCGATGGGGTCAAGCAGCTTGTTCATGCGCAAGCTCCTGCCTGGATGGTGCGGGTTGAACCCGGAAGTAGCGGCCGCCTGTTTGCTTGAATCGCTGGCCACTGAAGAGGGTCTGGCGAGGACGGCCTGCGAGGCCGGCTTGCGCGATGGCCTTTTCGATGACGCCTCCCACCGTGGCTCGATCCCGGCCATGAACCATGAAGTAAAGGTTGAAGTGCCAGTCTCGATGTCGTTCACGGCGATAGCACAGGGTGATGCCATCTTGAACCGCCAGCCTGGCACCAAGACCATCAACCAGGTCGTCAGGCACATCGATCACCGTCATGGCATTGGCGCAGATGCCCAGGTCATGGTGGCGTACCACGACGCCAAAGCGGCGCAGTGTGCCTTGATGCAGCCAGCGATTCAATGTCGCACGAATGCGGTCGGTCGACCAACCAAGTGCTTGTGCCCATGCTTCGTAGGGGCGAGGCATCAATGGCAGTCCCTCTTCGACCAATGCAGCGAGGCGTTCCTCGTCAACTGCTACGGGTACGGATCGCTGCCGAATTGTTAGGGTTGCCTCGCCAGGGTGGGGCGCTGGCTGGGTCTGTCGCAGATCGAAGCCCAGATCGATGCGATAGGGCCGAATCATGGGCAAGCGCAGTGCGGTCAATCCAGTTCGGTGCTCCAGTTGATCAACCTGTCCATGAACGGCCGGTTTGTCTCGTCCTGTGATGACGAACCACAGGTTGTAGCGGTGTTCGCGTTCGTAGTTGTGGTTGACACCCTCAATGGCGTTGACCTGTTCGGCTACAGTTTTCAGGCGGGTTTCCGGTACCGACAAGGCGCACAGCATGGCGGCACCACCAGCGCCTGCGCCCCAGATGCCGCCAATGCGGCTGACGCTGCCGTCCTTGAACAGGCGTCGATAGGTGGTCAGCAACGTGGCTTCATCGCTGCCGCATTTCAGAGCGATCGCGGCAAAGGGTGAGTCGGACAGAGGGAAGTCGCGCTGCCAGTCGTTGAGTAACAACTGGTCCAGAGCAGGCCGGTCGGACAGGTTCATGTCAAAACCCCATTCGTGCTGCGCGGCTTGTGAAGAATATGCCGCTGGGTGAAGGCAGGCTCAGCGTGCCGAGCGTCTGAAGGGAGTTGGTGTCGATGACGGTCACGAGGTTGGCATCTCGCGATGAAATCCACACGGCTTCGCCACGTGGTGTGAACTCCATGTGCAGGACGGCCTTGCCTGGCTCCAGCGTCCGGACGATCTGGTGGCTTTGCGTGTCGATGACCTGTACGCGGTGGTAATCTGGCACGGCAAAGTTGACCCAGACTTGGCCACCATCAGGGCGGGCCATCACGAAGACAGGCTGCCCAGCTACGGCGATGCGCCCGACTTCCTGCCAGGTGTCGGTGTCGACCACCAGCACTTCGTGGCGCCCGATCGCGGGCAACCAGGCTTGCCGACCTGCCACGGCCCAGCCTCGCAGATGGGGCATCTTGTAGACGGGGAGGGCTTGTTGCCCTCTGCCATAGCCTTGCAGGATGCGTCGTGCTTCGGGCTTGGGTGCCCACAGGTCAATCAGGGTCAAGCCGTCTTCACCAAAAAGCCCGGCGATGTAGTAGCGGCCGTTTGGAGTGACCAGGGCGTCGTATGGCTGATGGCCGATCTGCGTGAATCGCTGCACTTTTGGTTGCGAAGGATCAGCCAGGTCGGCCAGCCAGATCTGGTCTGCATCGAACAGGGAGAAGATGAAGCGGTGGCCGGGCAAGTCTGCCAGGCCGACCACGCGGGAGCGCTTGCCGGGTGCGTATTCGGCTGGAATGTCGGCCACGAGGTTCAGTGTGTGGGCGTCGAATACCTTGACGCCGCCGGGCTCGTAGTTCTGCGCGGCAACGAGCTTGCCGTCTTGCGAGATGGCGCCGCCGATGCTGTTGCCGGCCTGCATGCTGCGGGCTTCAATCTGGCGGGTGAGGATATTGATCTTGGTGAGTCCACCATCACGGCCGAAGACGTAGGCGTGGGCCTGATCGCGCGAGAACACGACCGATGCATGCGACAGATCGCCCAGGCCGCTGATCTCGCCCAGGATGGTTGGCGAGCTGGTGTTGACCACGGCCACGGTGCCGTTGGCCCGTTCAATCACCACGCCCAGATCACCCGTACCGACGGGAACGGGGGGCGTGGTGCAGGCGCCCAAAAACAGTGAGGCGGCCAGGGAGAGGATCAAGCGTACGGTGTTCACGGTTGCTTCACCTCGGGAAAGCCGCGCAGGAGTTGCTTTGCAATCCAGCGAGCGTCTTGTTCATCCAGCATGCTCTGCCAGCCTGGCATTGGTGTGCCGTAGCGGCCTTGCAGGATGGTGGCCACGAGCGCGGGCACGGGGCGCTCGGCCAATGATGTGGGTGTCAGTGCGGGGCCGAGCCCGCCTGTGAGGCGCATGCCATGGCATGAGCCACAGTCCTGCCTGACGATGTGAATGAGGGCCTGTTGCCTGACAGCCGTTGGCTCGGGTTCAGGTGTCTGTGTCTGAGGCCAGGCGCCAAACGGCAGCCAGCACAGCCCCCATACTGCGATATTGACGCATGCAGCCCACCATCGCCTGAACTGATGTGCATGGACGATTGGCGGCATGCTGGTTGCAGGATTACTGGGTTTTGAGAATCTGATCAACCGAGCCTTTGAGGTCGGCATCGCTGATCTTGTCGGCCGGGTGAGGCGGCATGGGGATGGGGCCCCAAGCACCAGCGCCACCCTTGCGGACCTTCTCAGTCAGCTTGGCCGAGGCCTCCTTGTCGCCCTTGTACTTGGCGGCGATGTCCTTGAAGGACGGCCCCACCACCTTCTTGTCTTTGGTGTGGCAGGCCATGCATCCCGCTTTGCCCATGGCCTCGTCGGGTGTGGCAAGGGCTGTGGTGGCTGCCAAGGCCAGCGAACTGAGGATCAACAGTTGTTTGATCATGATGTGTTTCCTTCTGTTGTGATCAGTAGATGTCGTGCTGGGTGTTGTTGACGTTGAAGTGGCCAGTAGGCGTGATCAGCCGTGGATCCTTGATGACCGACTTCAGCTTGAGCGTCTTGTCATCCACCACAACGATGGCGGATTGCTTGTCCTTGGCCGACCACACGGCGAACCAGACTTCGTCACCAGCCTTGTTGTACTCCGGCTGAACCACGCGCATGGCGCCGCCATCCTTGATGCCAGTCCAGTCTGCGATTGGCAGCACGGTGTAACCCTTGGCCAGATTCTTGATGTCGTACACGGCGATGCTTCGCGAGATGGCGGGATCTGGATTCAGGGGGTTGTCTACGTACAAGTGCTTCGATTTCGGATGGCTCTTGATGAAGAGTGAACCACCGCCCTGACTCTTGATGGTCTCGACCACCTTGAATGCCTGCGCCTTGTGGTGAACCGGGTCCGTGCCGATCAGTGCGATGGTGTCATCACCCAAATGCCCTGTGGACCATACCGGGCCATACTTCGGGTGTACGAAATTCGCACCGCGACCCGGGTGAGGGATCTTGCCCACATCGATCAGGGCAGCCAGCTTGCCGTCCTTGAGGTCAACCGCGGCAATCTTGTTACTCTGATTGGCTGCCACCATGAAGTAGCGCTTGCTGGAGTCAAAGCCGCCGTCATGCAGGAAGCGAGCTGTGCCAATTTCGGTTGTCTTGAGTGCGTTGATGTCCGAGTAGTCCACCAGCAGTGTTTTGCCGGTTTCTTTCACGTTCACGACGAATTCAGGCTTGAAGTGCGAGGCCACGATGGACGCCACGCGGGGCTCTGGGTGATATTCCTGCTTGTCGACCGTCATGCCTCGAGTGGCCACGATCTTGAGCGGCTCCAGTGTGTCGCCCTTCATGATGGTGTACTGCGGCGGCCAGTAGCTGCCCGCGATGGCCAGCTTGTCTTCATAGCCCTTGTACTTGGACGTGTCAACCGAGCGGGCTTCCAGGCCCACGCGGATTTCGGCCACGTTGTCCGGTTTGGTCATCCACAGGTCGATCATGTTGATCTTGGCGTCGCGGCCGATCACATAAAGGTAACGCCCCGATGCTGACGTGCGCGAGATGTGCACGGCATAGCCGGTTTTGACAATGTTGATGATCTGTTTGGTGTCGCCGTCGATCAGGGCCACTTCGCCGGTGTCACGCAGCGTGGTCGAGAAGATGTTGCTGATGTTGTAGTTGTTCAGCTTTTTCGTCGGGCGCTTCTCGGGCGGCACGATGACTTTCCAGGTGTCCTTCATCTGGTCCATGCCGAACTCGGGTGGCTGCGGAGGATCCTGCTGGATGTAGCGGGCCATCAGATCCACATCGGCTTCGCTCATCTCGCCAGAGGTCATCCAGTTGGGCATACCGGCGGGCGAGCCATAGGCGATGAAGACCTTGAGGTAATCGGTACCCTTGGCCAGTGTGATGTCCGGGGTCAATGCTTTGCCCGTGGCGCCCTTGCGCAGCACGCCGTGGCAACCCGCGCAGCGCTCGAAGTAGATCTTGCGGGCTTTGTCAAATTCCGTCTGGGTCATGGCGGGCGCTTTGGGATTGGCGCTCTGGTACATCGGCTCATTGGCGAGCGGCGAGGTTCCTGCCTGGTAGTTGATCTCGGACTGTGAGGGCTTCTTGGCTTCTTCAGCGTGTGCCCCGAATGCCAGCGCCACCGTCAAGGCGGCAGCCAGTCTGGCCATGCGCGGAGTGTTCATCTTTGTTTCTCCAGTATCGATGGGGCCGGCGGACAACCTGACCCGGTGCTGTGCCGTTGAGGTACCGGTTGGTGAAGGACCTGCTTGGGGTGGCGACATACCCTCATGTGAAGCAAGGGGATGTTCGATCTGGTGAAGTGGGCTGTCCTTGAAGCAGTTCAAGAAATGCCAGCCCTCATCTGGGCTGATGCGGAAGGGCGACGGTGGTCGCGCATTCGTTTGTGTTGCCTCAACTTGCCTGGGTCGTGGGTGCGACCTCTGACTGCGGGCGTGATGCGCACTTGTCTGAATACACCAGCCGTCGCCTGACACTGGCAGTTGATGTGGCGCATCTGCTGCCGCAGAGGGAGTTGGACGGGGAGTTGCGCTTCGATCGCGAGTACATCAAGGACGCTGATACGCCTCAGTCGATCAACCGTGACCGTTATGACGCGAACATCAAGTTCAAGCAGTTCTTTGATAGCTCACCGTATGACGCCTATGTGTCGCCACGCGTGCGGCACAACCGCTTCGGCTACTACCAATCGGCGCAAGCCTTGCGCGCCGGGGTGGGGCGCAAGTTTGGGGGCGATGGTGACTGGACGGTCAGTGCCGAACTGGGGTCAGGCTATCGGGTGGCCCATGCCGAAGATGGCGACAACGTCAGCGAAGTGCTTTACACGACCAGTGTGAAGGCCAATTGGGAAGTCACCGATCAGCTGTCGCTCAAGTTCAATGGTGTGCAGGAGCAAAGCCGCCGCGAGACCTTTCGGACCATGGGGCTGGCTCTGAACCTCAGGTCGAGGTTTTCAGGGCGTAGTCAGCTGGCTTGCCTTTGAGACCCTTGTTGACCAGGTAGGTGAAGTAGCGCGCGCCTGCACGCACTTCCATGTCGCGCCAGCCTGGAATACGGTAGCGCAGTGCCGTGGCCTTGTGCAAGCCCGCGGCCACGGCGATCACCATGGCCCACAAGGGATGGCGTCGGATGGCCAGTTTGTCGGCCAGCTTGCTGCCCAGCAGTCTTCTGGATATGGCTTCCAGGGCACCTTGCGGCAGGAAGAAGGGTGATTGCCATGCCAGGCCCTGGTGCACGGCAGCTACCAGGGTGCGGCTGTTGTCGTCCGGTGTCATCAATGTGCGCTGGAAGAGCTCGTACAGGTGCGCTTCGTCTTCGAGCGTGTCTGGCAGCAGCGAGAGGTTCACGCCTTGCAGGTAATTGCCATAGCGCCACAGCAACTGGTAGCTGCGCGCTTCATCTTCAGGGATGACCACACCCAGGCTGCGCATGCTGTTGATCAGCAGGGAACTGAAGCCCAGTGAGGTGAGGCCCATCTGCTGCTGGTTGATCGGGCTGCCCAGCTCATCGCTCGGCCACTGCGCACGCGTCATCACGTGGTAGCGCACCATGGCGTGCAACAGGCGCACGCGGATGATGGCCTGGTGGCCAGGCGCCCCCACTTCCAGCGCGCCGGGCTGCATCACGGCGTGGACCATGGTGGAGGTCTCGAACAAGCGCCTGACCACATCCTGACGCAGCCGGCCCGTGTGCAGCAGCACCTTGGCCGAGCCAGGCGGTGTGTAGGTCACCAGCAGGCTGCCCAGCACGAACGAGGCAATGGACAGCGGTGCACAGCGCAGGAAGAGCTCTTGCCCCTTGCGCATGGCCTGCGTGTCGGCCCAGCTGGGCACATGGCTGATCTGGTCCATGAGGGTCTTGTAGATGCCGCCTTCCTGTTTGGCCAGTTGCTGAACCTGGCTGAACAGGTCGCCGCCGCGCCGCCCGCCTTGCATGAGTGCCGAGATCACGGCATCGGCGAGCGGGTCGCCTTGTTGGGAGAATTGCTGGTAGGCCTCGGAGGTGGGAAGCGTCACGATGTCACCTTGCTTGTTGGTTTGACTGGCCTTGAGCGTAAAGTCGGGGCTGGTGTGGCGTCTTGACGCGGCTGACAAGCGGTTTTGACATCACCTTCACTTTCTGTGGCGTTGGGCTTTAACTTGTTGACTGCTGCTGGTTTTTATCTGCGATACCTTCTTGACGCGATGTCGAGCCTGGGCATGGACCTGGCGGATCTGGCGTCGACCAAGGGCGTGGTGCTGGCCGAACTGGCTGACCCCGGCAGCCGGGTGGCGCTGGATCTGGTTGACGAGCTGCTGCAGGAAGCCCTTCGCGCACAAGACCGCGCCGAGGGCATGCCGCTGAGCCTGCAACTCGGAGGGGCCGTGACCCCCGTGGCGCTGGATGTGCTGGCCTATGCCAGCATGAGCAGCGGCACCCTGGGCGATGCCATCAAGCTGCTTTGCCAGTTCGAGCCCTATCGCCTGGGCTTTGCACAATGTGAATTGAGCGAGGAGGGCGATGACGCTGTGGTGACCTTGCAAGCGCAAGGTTCGTGGCCCAGCTTGCCCTTGCAGATCGAGGCCGCCTTGGCGGGCTGGATCGAGTTCGGGCGCTGGATCACGGGCAATGTGTCTCATCCTCGTTGCATCGAGTTCGCACACGCGGCAGACGCACCGCAGGCGCGTTACGAGGCTTTCTTCCACTGCCCGGTGCTGTTCGAGCGGGGGCGCAACGCGGTGCACATTGACCGCCAGTTGCTGGGGCATCGCCTGGCCGCGTCCAACCCCGATGTCTGCCGCCTCATGCGCGAAGAGATGCAGCGCCGAATCGAGCGCTATGCCCGTGGCGAGCAGTTCATCGTGCGCATGGACCGCGCCATCGAGGCCTGCCTGTCGGACGGTGTGTTGACGTTGGAGAGCGTGGCGCAGGCCATGTCTCTGGAGCCCAGGCAGTTTCGTGCTCAGGCCAGTGCAGCTGGCACCTCCCTGACGGCGGCAGTGGATGCCGTGCGCCAGCGCCTGGCGCGCCAGTACCTGACCGGTGGCGTGCCGCTGGCCGAGATCAGTCAGCGCCTGGGCTACTCGGAGCAGAGTGCCTTCAACCGGGCCTGCGTGCGCTGGTTCGGTGTCAGCCCGGGCAAGTGGCGGGCTGACCTGGCCTGATCACCGGGGCGAACAGCCTCAGGCCAGCACCACCACACTCTGACCTGCAGACACGCCGCTGCCTTCCTGGCAGCGCACCTGCAGCACCTTGCCTGCAGCGGGCGCCAGGACCGGGAACTCCATCTTCATGGATTCAACCACGGCGAGCGTCTGGCCTTCCTGCACCTCGTCGCCTTCCTTGACGAGCACCTGCCACACGCTGCCCGGGACGGGGCTGCCGACGGCGGTGGCACCTTCCGGCAGCGCATCTGCGTCGCGCGCGGGTGCTTGATCGGGCTCGCTGAGGCTGCCGTCCTGCCCGGAGACCTTCCAGCGTTCGCGCTCGGCATCGAAGGCGGCTTGCTGGGCCTGCTTGAAGGCCGTGATGCTGGCGGCCTCGTCGTTCAGGAAGCGCTGGTAGTCACGCAGGCTGAAGCGGCCTTCTTCGATCTTCAGCTTCATGCGGCCGGCCGGGAAGTCGCGGCGCATCTGGGCCAGTTCGGCCTCGCTGACCGGGTAGAAGCGGATCTGATCGAAGAAGCGCAGCAGCCAGGGCTTGCCGGCTTCGAAGTCGGCTGCCCCGTGTCGGGTGTCGCGCCAGCGGTTCCACATCTGCACGGTGCGGCCCACGAACTGGTAGCCGCCAGGGCCTTCCATGCCATAGACGCACATGTAGGCGCCGCCAATGCCCACGGCGTTCTCGGGCGTCCAGGTGCGGGCGGGGTTGTACTTGGTGGTGACCAGGCGGTGGCGTGGGTCCAGCGGCGTGGCCACCGGGGCACCCAGGTAGACATCGCCCAGACCCATCACGATGTAGCTCGCGTCAAAGACGATGCGCTTGACGTCGTCAATGCTGTCCAGCCCGTTGATGCGGCGGATGAACTCGATGTTGCTGGGGCACCAGGGGGCGTCGGGGCGCACGGACTGCATGTACTTCTCGATGGCCAGGCGCGTGGCGCTGTCATCCCATGACAAGGGCAGCCACACGGTGCGCGTGGGCACCGAGATGTCGTCGCTGGCGGCCAGCGTGGCTTCGGCCTGGTTGATCGCGGTCAGCAGTTGCGTGCGGGGCAGGGCCATCGGATCGAAGTGGATCTGCAGGGAGCGGATGCCCGGCGTCATGTCGACGATGCCGGGCAGCTTGCCTTGATCTCGCAGGGCCTGCAGGGCGGTCATCACGGCATGCACGTGCAAGCGCAGCGTCAGGTCCAGCTGCAGGGGGCCGTATTCGACGAGCACGTAGCGGTCACCGGCCTGGCGGATCACGCGGTCAGCCTGGGTGTCGATGATGGGTGACAGGCTTCTCGTGACTTCATGCGCGGGCACGCCTTGTGGCAAGGCGGGGGCGCTGATCGCTGCTGTGTGGCCACGTTGCGCGCCAACGGAGGCCACCAGCGTATCCACGGCCTGTTGCATGGCTTCGGCTTGCGCCAAGGTGATGGCATGAAAGCGCACCGTGTCACCCGCCTTGAGTTGGCCCAGCTTCCAGCGCTCGGCGCCCACGACCACGGCCGGGCACACGAAGCCGCCCAGGCTGGGGCCGTCCGGGCCGAGGATCACGGGCATGTCGCCGGTGAAGTCGATGGCGCCGATGGCGTAGGCGTTGTCGTGGATGTTGGAGGGGTGCAGGCCGGCTTCACCGCCGTCCGTGCGCGCCCAGTGCGGTTTGGGGCCGATCAGGCGCACGCCGGTGCGGCTGCTGTTGTAGTGAACCTGGTAATCGGTCGAGAAGAAGACGGCGATGTCATCGGGCGTGAAGAAATCCGGCGAGCCATGCGGGCCGTACATCACGCCGATGTCCCAATGGCGGCTGAGCGTGGGGGAGAGCTCCTGGGGCAGGGCGTGAGCCGGGTGGCTGGGCGAGCTCAAGGACAGGTCACCGAAGGCGGGCGAGCCGGCAGGCGCTGCGCTCACATGCAGCATGTCGCCGGTTCGCAAGGTGCGGCCGGCATGGCCGCCGAACTGGCCCAGCGTGAAGGTGCTGCGGCTGCCCAGGTACAGCGGCACATCCAGCCCGCCTTGTGTGGCGAGGTAGGTGCGTGCGCCCCCTTCGGCCAGTGGCGCTGTGCCCAGCTTCAGGGTACTGCCCGCCTTGATGGGCAAGGCACGGTTGAAGGCTTGATCGGTACTCAGCACGATGCCGTTCAGGGTCACGGGCATGGGGGCACCCGTGAGGGCCACCACCATGTCGGCATGGAAGCGCAGGGCGGGGCCACCCACGGTGCACTCCAGCGCGGCCACGCCTTGTTCGTTGCCGACCAGCTTGTTGGCCAGTCGCAGGTGCAGGTCGTCCATGGGGCCTGAGGGGGGCACGCCCACATCCCAGTAGCCGGTGCGGCCGGGCCAGTCCTGCACGGTGGTCTGCACGCCGCCGTCCAGCACCTCGATGGCACGCGGGTGCCAATCGAACTGCCCCAAAGTGCGCGTGACGATCTCGCCTTGCGCGAACACGGGCGCAGCTGTCACAGCGCGCAGGTAGCGCAGATTGGTCTCGATGCCGGCCAGGCTGGTCTCGGCCAGGGCCTTTTGCAGCTTGTGCACGGCTTCTTCACGCGTGTCGCCCGTGACGATGAGCTTGGCCAGCATGGGGTCGTAGTAGGGCGGCACATCGGTGCCACGCTCCACCCAGCCGTCCAGCCGCACGTCTTCAGGGAATACCACTTCGGTGAGCACGCCCGCGCTGGGCTGGAAGTTGCGCGCCGGGTCTTCGGCATACAGGCGCACCTGGATGGAGGCGCCCTTGGGCTTGGGCGCGTACAAGGGCCATTGATCGCCGCGGGCCAGGCGCACCATCCACTCCACCAGGTCGACCCCGGTGACCTGTTCGGTCACACCATGTTCCACCTGCAGGCGGGTGTTGACCTCCAGGAAGTAGAAGGCGCCCGTGTCGGCGTCGAGCACGTATTCCACCGTGCCGGCCGAGCGGTAGGATACCGCCTCGCCCAGGCGCACGGCGGCTTCCAGCAGGGCCTGGCGCGTGTCGGGTGCCAGGCCAGGTGCGGGCGTCTCTTCGATCACCTTCTGATTGCGACGCTGGGCCGAGCAGTCGCGCTCGCCCAGGGCCACGACTTGGCCCAGGCCATTGCCGAACAACTGCACCTCGATGTGGCGGGCACGCTCCACGAATTTTTCCAGAAACAGGCCGGCGTCCTTGAAGTTGGCTTGCGCCAGCCGGGCCACGGCTTCATAGGCCGCGTCCAGCTCGGCTTCATTGCGTACCAGGCGCATGCCGATGCCACCGCCGCCGGCCGTGCTTTTCAGCATCACCGGGTAGCCGATGCGTGCGGCTTGCGTGCGGGCGTCTGCGGCATCCGCCAGCAGATCGCTGCCAGGCAGCAGGGGCACGCCATGTTGTTGGGCCAGCTCACGCGCGGTGTGCTTGAGCCCGAAAGCCAGCATCTGCTTGGCGGTGGGGCCGATGAAGGCGATGCCGGCTTCCTCGCAGGCCTGGGCAAAGCCCGGGTTTTCTGACAGGAAGCCGTAGCCGGGGTGGATGGCGCCGGCGCCCGTCTGCCTGGCGACGTCCAGAATGCGGGCCACGTCCAGATAGCTTTGTGCAGCAGGGGCGGGCCCGATGCACACGGCCTCATCGGCCATGGCCACATGACGGGCATCGGCATCGGCTTCGGAATACACGGCCACGCTGCGCAGCCCCATCTTGCGCAAGGTGCGGATGATGCGGCAGGCGATGGCGCCCCGGTTGGCGATGAGAACGGTGGTGAAGCCCTTGGCTTGTGGCGAGGTGTCAGTCATGCTCGTTCAGTCCCAGACCAGGAATTGCGCGGGGGTGGGGTTGTAGGCGTTGCACGGGTTGTTGAGCTGCGGGCAGTTCGACACCAGCATCAGGATGTCCATCTCGGCGCGCAGCTCCACGTACTTGCCCGAGCCCGACACCCCATCTGCAAAGGTGAGCTGGCCATCCTCGGTGACCGGCACGTTCATGAAGAAGTTGACGTTGGGCACCAGATCGCGCTTGCCCAGGCCGATGTCGGCGTGCTGCAGGGCGATGAGGTAGTTGTCGCGGCAGCTGTGCATGAATTTTTTTTGCAAGGCGTAGCGCACGGTGTTGCTCTCTGCCGCGCAGGCGCCACCCAGGGTGTCATGCCGCCCGCAGGTGTCGGCCACGATGGTGAGCATGGGGTTGCCTTCGCTGGACATCAGCACCGAGCCCGTGGTCAGGTAGATGCCACCCTGGCTGAGCATGGTGTCCGTGGCGCTGTAGTGCTCGGCCGCGTCGTTGGCGTTGTAGAAGATCACATCGACCGCCTGGTTGCCTTCCAGATCGACGATGCGCAGGGTCTGCCCCTGGGCGATGTGCAGCAGATGGGGCTCACCCGATGGCAGCACGTGGTTGACCACGGCTTGGGCTGGGTCGAGCGGGCTTTCCTGGATGCGCACGGCCGTCGCGGCGGCGGTGTTCATGTTGTCTGCGGTGGCGTTCATGGTGGGCGCTCCGGTTCAGAGGTAAGTCATGTCGGCGTTGTGCAGTGCACGCGCGCACTCAGGGCGGAAGGCGCGGTTGAAGTCGTCCTTGGGCGCAGGGCCTGACTTCCAGGCGGCCAGCCCGACCTTGCCGGGGGCGTAGTCAGGGCGTGGGTCCAGCGGGTGTGGCGCGGTGGAAAACGCGATCAGCGTGTCCATGTCGAAGCGCAACTCCACCATGGCGCCTGCGGCAGCGTGGCCGGGCGCAAACTGGAAGCGGCCTTCGGCATCCACCGATACCTTGCTGAAGAAGTTCACCGGCGCAATCAGATCGCGGCGGCTCAAGCCGTACTTGCCGATCTCGATGAGCAGGCCATCCTTGCCGCTGCGGTACATGGCATTGCGGTGTGTGTGGAAGCTGCGGTCGCCGTATCTGGCGTGCAGGCGCTCGGCATCCAGCAGACCACCCATGGGGTCGTGCCAGCCCAGGGTGTCTTCGGTGATGCTGGCCAGGGCGCGGCCCATGTCGCTCATCAGCACGTGGCCGCGCGTGTAGTGGGCGGTGTGCTGTGCCTTGAGCGAGTCGGGCATGTTGTAGCGCTCGAGCTTTTCCCTGGCGTGGTAGAGCACCATGCTGAGGTTGGCGCCGGCATCCAGGGCCACCATGCGCAGGCGGCTGCCGCGGGGCATCACGTAAGACCAGTGGCCACCACCGGGCACGACCTCCGACCACATCACGCGCTCGGCGGGCAGATCTGGTGCGAAGCGCTGCCAGTGGGGCAGGGCGTCCACGGGCTGATCGGCGGGGGGATTGGCAGGTGCCGTTTCGGTAGAAGGGGTGCCTGGGGAGCCATGATCGTGGCGACCGCGATCATGGCTCCAGGCACTGTGGTCATCCACCGTGTTGATGGAGGACTGACTACGCTGTTCGTCGGCTGACATGGGACTGACTCCGGGCAGGTTGGGAAGCACGAGAGAGGACACTTCAAGTGCTGAAGCGAACCTCCCGGGCTTTTGTCCCGCCGTGGAGCCAGTGCCGGCAGTGAACCGACTCGGGCCGGCAGCTCTCGGACCAGTCATCCCGCCATGAGCGGGACCGGAACCCTAGCCACCTTTTCGAAGCAACGACATGACGTCGTTCCTCTCTGGCTTGAATGTAAGCAAACTTGATGCCAGCCCTTTTGCCCCCTTGCCGTCAGGTTTGTGCCTGAAACTGGTGCCAGATCGCCTTGATCGCCTGATGGCCTGACATGAAGTGGTGCATCCCCCCGATATGAGGGTGGGAATATGTAGCAGTCTGGCGCATTGGTGCGGCGCATCCAAGGGCGTTCACCGTGTTGCGGCTTGCGCGTCTTGTCGATACTGAAAGCGTTGCCTTTGGCTTGGCGCCGGGCTTTTCCCGGTGCCAAGCCCTTTCCTGACGGGCGGCCGAAAAATGCACACCGATCACGCACAAGCCGATCATTTGACCGAACAGGTCCTCTCCGCGAGGACCCGTATGCTTTTTTCGCACATCCCGATGGGCACCACCATTGCGGCTGGTCTGGGCTGCCTGATCGCCATCATGGTTGACTACATGGTGGCCGAGCCGATGGGTGCCCTGGGGTGGGGCTGGCTGGCTGGTCTGATCGTGCTCGCTACCATTCACATCACCCGCAGCATCCTGTATTTTCGTGCCAAGGACCGCCAGCATCCCAGGTGGATGCGCAACATCAAATACACCATCTTCGCCCTGAGTGCCTGGTGGGGCGCCATGTTGTGGATGTTGCCCGTTCGTGGTCATCTCGATTTGCAGGCGACCTTGATCGGCACGCTCTCCGGATTGGCCGCCTGCGGGGCTTTCATGCTCACGGTAGAACGTTCGGCTGCACGCATCTGGTTGATGCCCATGCTGGCCTCGGTCGCCTTGTATTGCGCTACCTTGAATTCGGTACTGGGCCTGTTTGGCGCCATCAGCATCACGGGCTTCATGGGCGTGTTGTGGCTTGAAACAGGGCGGGCGCACCGTCGTGTGGGCGAGCTGCTCTTCTTGCGCTACACGAACGATCGGATTACCGCGTCGCAAGCAGTGGCCTTGCGCGAGGCGGAGGCGCTCAGCCAGGCCAAGGGTCAGTTCCTGGCCACCATGAGCCACGAGATGCGCACGCCCTTGCACGGCATTCTGGGCTTGTCTCGCCTGATTCGCGGTGAGTTGCGCAGCCAGGAGGCCCACGAACGCATGAACCTGCTCGAATCGGCCGGGCAGCATCTGCTGGGTGTCATCAACGACGTGCTGGACTACTCCCGCTTGCAGGCCGGCCGCATCGAGCTGTCACCGGCACCGGTGAACCTGCCCGAACTGGCTCGTGAGGTGACGTCGCTCGCCGCGGTCAACGGCACGGAAAAAGGACTGGATGTGGTGCTGGATTCCGCCTTGCCATCCGACTACCTGGTCCATGTGGATGGTGGCCGCCTCAAGCAGATCCTGCTCAACCTGCTGGGTAATGCCGTGAAGTTCACGGAGCAGGGGCAGGTGACCATGCGCCTGTTCGAGTTGCCGCAAGAAGCAGATCAGCCATCGCGCATCGGCCTGGAAGTCAGCGACACCGGCATTGGCATCCCTGAGGATGAACTGGCCCGTGTTTTCGATGCCTTTCATCAGGTTGACGGACGCTATGAGCGCAAGGCGGCCGGCAGTGGCTTGGGGCTGAGCATCGCGCGCGAGATTTGCGTGGCCATGGGCGGCGAACTGAGCTGCGACAGCCGACCGGGCGAGGGCTCAACCTTCCGCTGCGTCCTGCCGCTGGCGCGCATGACGGCGCATGTTGCGCAGCTTGCCACCAAGGCGGCACCCACCATCACGCCGGTGGCCATGACGCCAGGCAAGGCCCCAACTGCTACGGTGCTGCTGGTGGAAGACAACCCGGTCAATGCGATCGTGGCACTCACCGAACTCGAGCAGATGGGCTTGCGCGTGGCCCATGCCGAAAACGGTCAGTTGGCGCTGGAGTGGCTGGCCCGACACGAGGCTGACCTGGTGCTCATGGATTGCCACATGCCCCAGATGAACGGCTTCGATGCCACGCGGCACATCCGCATGATCGAGTCACAGCGCGGCGTGGCGCCCGTGCCCATCGTGGCGCTGACCGCCAGCACGCAGCAGGAGGTGCAGCAGGAATGCCTGCAGGCGGGCATGAACGATTGCCTGTCCAAGCCTTTCCTGCGCGGGGACTTGCTGCGCGTGGTCAAGCGCTACGTGACGGGCGGGGCTCGCCGCTCGGATCGGCAGACCGAACCCATGGCCTTGGCCATGGCGGGCTGAAAAGGGCAAGCCTATCAGCGTGTCAGTGCTTCGGTGCGTTGCATGAGCCAGGCGAGCGGATCATCCTTCAGCAACGGGCTCAGGCGCCTGCGCACCTCGGCGTGATAGCCATTGAGCCAGGCGATTTCATCATCACGCATCAGGGACAGGTCGATACAGCGTGTGTCGATCGGGCACAGCGTCAGCGTTTCGAACGCCAGGTACTCGCCGTACTCGGGCGTGCCCGGTGCCGCATCGGGAACCGCTGATTCCAGCAGCACATTGAGCACCAGGTTTTCAATGCGGATGCCCCATTGTTTCGGGCGATACAGCGCCGGCTCGATGGACGTGATCATGCCGGGCTGCATGGCCATGTTGGCATCGGGCACCGCCTTGGAGATCGACTGCGGCCCTTCGTGCACATTGAGGAAGTAGCCCACGCCGTGGCCCGTGCCATGCCCGAAGTCCATGCCGTGTTCCCACAGTGGGGCGCGTGCCATGGCGTCCAGCATCGGGGCCAGGGTGCCACGCGGGAAACGCGTGCGCGACAGGCCCATCGTGCCCTTGAGCACCAGGGTGTAGTCGCGCTTTTGCGCGGCGCTGGGCGTGCCGATAGGCCAGACGCGGGTGATGTCGGTGGTGCCGCCCACGTACTGGGCCCCGGAGTCGATCAGCAGCAGACCTTCCTCGCACAGCCCTTGCGGCGTGCTGATCATGGCGTGTGATTCGGCTGTGGCGCGGTAGTGCGGCTGGGCGCCGTTCGCATTGAAGCCGGCGATGGTGGGAAAGCTCAAGGAGACGTAGCCCGGCTGCTTCGCACGCTCGGCGCTCAGACGCTCATCGATCGTGAGCTCGCTGATGTGTTCGTGCCCCAGCGCCTGTTCCAGCCAGGCGTAGAAGGTGCACATGGCCGCGCCATCATGCTCCATCGCTTCACGAATGAAGCTGGCTTCTTCTGGCGTCTTGCGGGATTTGGCCAGCGTGGTCGGGTTGATGGCCTCGACCAGCTTCACACCCGCGGGCACGGCCTCGCGCAAGCCCCAGGTAATGCGCTTTGGGTCGATCAGCAGCGTGCTGCCATCCGGCAAAGCCTTCATGGCCGACAAGGCCTGGTCGTAGGGGCGCACGGCCACCCCATCGGCAGACAGCCGTGCCTGCAGTGCCGTGTCGATCTTGCCCTCTGCCACGACCAGGGCGGCGTCATCCAGGCTGATCAGCGCATGGCCCAGGAAGACGGGGTTGTATTCCACGTCGGCGCCGCGCAGGTTCAGCACCCAGGCGAGATCGTCCAGCGTGGCGATCCAGTGGTGGGTGGCGCCCTTGTCCTTCATGGCCTGGCGCAAGGCGGCCAGCTTGTCGGCGCGAGGGGTGGCGGCGTAGGGCAGGGCGTGTTCGAACACGGCGGCAGCTGGCAGGGCAGGGCGATCCGGCCAGATGCCGTCAAGCACGTCTTCGTTGGTGTGCAATTGCCAGCCTTTGATTTTCAGGGCGTCCTGCAAGAGTTGCGTCTGGGCCAGGCCCATCACGGTGCCATCGATCGCCAGCGTGGACGCTGCAGCCGGTGATGCAAGCCCAGCCTGTGCTGCCAGCCACTGCACATAGGCCGGCACGGCCGGGCCGTCGAGCTTGACCAAGTCTACGCCCGAGCCAGCCAGTTCGACTTCGGCCTGCTCCCAATAGCGGCTGTCCGTGAACACGGCGGCCTGGGCGGCCGACACCAGCAAGGTGCCCGATGAGCCTGTGAAGCCGCTGAGCCACACACGACCTTGCCAGCGATCAGGCAGGTATTCGGAGAGGTGGGGGTCGCTGCTCGGAATGAGCACGGCTTGCCAGCCCTTGTTGGCCATGCGCTGGCGCAGAGCCTGCAAACGAGCGGAAACGGGAGAGGGGGCGGGGCTGGAAGCGGCGGCAGAAGCGTTCACGGCGTGCAGGCGGCGCTGGGAAGCGCGCATGAGGGACACAAGCCCCCATGTTGCCATGACAAGGCCGGCCTCAGCCGCGCAAGGGGCAAGCGGTGGCGGGCGTCAGACACCCGGCCACCAGGCTTGCTCAGCGTGCAGGTGACGGCTGGGTAGCGGGCGCGCCTTGCGTCGACGTGGCAGGTGGGGTGACCGCCGGCGTGGCGGCGGTGACGCTCACAGGTGGCACGGGCGGCGGCGTCACGCGCACCAGCATCGCATTGGGCTCCAGCGCGTGCGGGTCCGGGAACACGCGGGCATGGCGCTGTGAGGTGAAGTAGGCCCAGGCCCAGTCCATCATCACCACGGTGCGGTTGCGGAAGCCAATCAGGAAGTACACGTGCACGAACAGCCAGAACAGCCAGGCCGAGAAGCCGCTGAACTTGATCTGCTTCTTGGTGAAGGGGATGTCCAGCATGGCCACGGCGGCGCGCTTGCCGATGGTCGCCATCGAGCCGTAGTCAAAGTAGCGGAAGGCTTGCGTCTCCAGCCCCTTCATGCGGCGCATGATGTTGAACGCTGCTTTGCGGCCCATCTGCTTGGCGCCAGGGCTCACGCCAGGCACGGGCGTCGGGTTCTCCGGATCCAGGTAGCTCTTGGCAGAGGCCAGGTCGCCCACCACGTAGATGTTGTTGTGGCCAGGGATGGTCAGATCAGGCTGCACGATGACCCGGCCGGCGCGATCAAGCTGGCAACCCGTGCTTTTCGCCAACGCACGGCCCAGCGGCGAGGCCGCCACACCGGCCGCCCAGACCACGGTGCGGCTGGGCAGGAAGTGCGAGACGGCCTTGGTCGTGCCGTCAGGCTGCGTTTCGTTGAGGTCGTAGTGGATGCCGAAGGCGGTGATGTTGGTCACCTTGGCGCCGGTCAGCACTTCGGCGCCCAGCATTTCCAGCTGCTCCTTGGCGCGCTTGGACAGGTCTTCCGTGAAGGTGCCCAGCACCCGTGGGGCGCCTTCCAGCAAAATGATGCGGGCAACGCGCGAGTCGATGCGGCGGAACTCGGCGCTCAGCGTCTGCTGGGCAATCTCGGCCATGGTGCCGGCCATTTCCACGCCGGTCGGGCCTGCGCCCACCACGGCAAAGGTCAGCCAGGGTTCGCGGCGCGCGGGATCGGTTTCGCGTTCGGCTTGTTCGAACGCGGTCAGCACACGGCGACGGATGGTGAAGGCGTCACCCAGCGTCTTGAGGCCGGGGGCGTACTTGGCCCAGTCGTCTCTGCCAAAATAGCTGTGTGTGGCGCCAGCGGCCAGAATCAGGTTGTCGTAGTGGATGTGTTCGCCGCCATCCAGCACCACGCAGTTCGACGCCGTGTCGATGGACGTGACTTCGCCCATCAGCACCGTCAGCTTGCCGCCGGCAATCTGGTCACGCAGGATGTGGCGGATCGGGCCGGCAATAGCGGGCGCGGGCAGGCCGGCCGTCGCCACTTGGTAGAGCAGGGGCTGGAACAGGTGATGGTTCGTGCGGTCGATGACCACGATCTCGACATCGGCATCAGACAGCGCCTTGGCTGCTTCGAGGCCGCCAAAGCCGCAGCCGATGATCACGACGCGAGGCTTTTGTTGCGCTTGGGTTGATCCGGTACCAGAAAACGACGAGGTAGATAGGGTCATGCGCGACAAGAAGGAAGGTGGTACGAACAGACGCCAGCCACTTCTGCTCCAGCGTCCTAAAGAACTAAGTATTTATACCAGTAACCCACTGCGCCATGTGGCCTTGCACCGCCCTGGTGCGCCCCTTGATTGCGGGTAATTTGCATCAATTCGTCCCTTGTCGTAGCAAAGGCATGGTTTCCCCGTCTGACGCAACGGGATCCTTTGACATGATGAAACCGGCCTTGCCTGCGTGCTTGGCCGCGTACATGGCGGCATCGGCGCGCTGACAGAAGGCCTCGGCCGATTCGCTGGCCTGCATGATGGCCGCGCCAATGCTGGGGCTGACGACCACCGAATCCCCCGACATGTCGTGCGGCACGGACAAGCGCTCCACGATGCGCTGGCAGATGCGCACCACCTCGCCCGGGTTGCCCGCGCCTTCCAGAATCACCGTGAATTCATCGCCCGCGAGACGGCAGACGCAATCCGTCAAGCGCACGCAGGTCAGCAGTCGCTTGGCCACTTCGGCCAGCAGACGGTCGCCGGCAGCGTGGCCATAGCGGTCGTTGACGCCCTTGAACCCGTCCAGATCAATGTAGAGCACACCCAGCGCCTGAGGATTGCGGCGTGCGCGGGCCATGGCCTGGTTGAGCCGCTCCCCGAAAGCCCGGCGGTTGGGCAGGCCCGTGAGGCTGTCATGCCGAGCTTGTTCCGCCAGTTCACGCTGATGGGCCTTGAGCACCGATATGTCGCTGAACACCCGGATGTGCTGGGTGACTTTTTGCAGATCATTGCGCAGTGTGCTCACGCTCAGCCAGGTATCCAGGGTTCGACCGTCCTGGCAGACCTGCCTGCTTTCGCCGGACCAACGCTGGTTGCCCTTCAGTGCCTGAATGACACCTGGGAGATGCGATTCGCGCAGTGGCGGCATGCCCAGCAACTCGGCACTTCGCCCAACCACCTCGGCAGGCGTCATGCCGGTGAGATTGAGGAAGGCCGGGTTGACCATGACAATGCGGTCCACGGCGTCACTCACGACTACGGCGTCGCCGGTTTCGTCGATCACGCGCGACGCCAGTTTGAGCTGCTCTGCTGCCTGGCGCTGGTCGGTCACGTCGCGTGCGATGGAGAGAATGTGGTCGACCTCGCCATCCACGCCATAGACCGGCGCCTTGATCAGATCAACGATGCGTTCGCCCTTGGGAGTCTGGTAGGTCAGATTCGGGAAGTGGTGGATGCGCGGGTCGCGCAGCACCGCCAGATCCTGCTCGTCGCCGCGGCGGCTCACGTCAGGTGGCATCAGATCGCTGGCTTTGCGGCCCAGCACCTTGTCAGCCGGCAACTGCATGACTTCCGCCGCAGCCTTGTTCCACACCACGTATTCGCCCGCACTGCTGGGGCGCGTGCTGCGCGCATAGACCGCCATGGGCAGGCAGTCGACCAGCGTGCGGTAGAAGGCCGTCTGCTCGCGTGCCACACCCATGGCGTGGTGGGCCTCGCTGGTGTCGCGCGTGATCACGGCCAGGCCATCATCCAGCGGCACGATCTGATGGTGCAACCAGCGCACCGGCAATTTGCTGCCTGGGCGGGTGAAGGCGTGCTCTTCCACCTGGGGTTGGTTCAACTCGATGGCGCAGGTCAACCGGTGCAGGAAGGCCGCGTGCAGGTGCGAAGGCAGCACGTCTAGTAGCAACTGACCTTGTAAGGGCTTCTCTGTATGGAACAGGTCGCCACTGCGCGGGTTGGCCTGCACGATCTCGTAGCCCACGAAGCGCCCGACCTGATCGCGCCGTGCGGCCAGCGTCATGACGCCGACCTCGCAACCCTTGGCCACGGCCTGCCAGAGCCGTTCCGTCTCGAGCGTGCGCTGTAGCGTTTGATGCATGCGCCTGTGGCTGAACCACATGCTCAACCCTGCGATTCCCGCTATCACGATGCCCGAGATATGGGCGGAAGATTGTGGCGAGGACGACAACGCAAGACCGAGGACCAGACCTGCGGCCGACAGCAACTGGGCTGTGACCGAGGGGCGACGGTAAATGGTGGGCGTCCCCATGTTCATCGATTGGATGAATGAAGACATGGACACCCCGACTGCAAAACAACAGCATCCGGGATTTCGGAAGCTGGCGCCGGACCTTTAGCTCATCTTGAACTGAATGTTTCCTGATTCCCCGGTGCAAGCCTGAGTTAAGCTGGTGGATTGCATCAACGACAAGCTGTTGAGAGGGCTGCCGGCACACTGGGTGGCCATAGCCATTCCATGCCGACCATTTTCGAGCACGAAGCCTTGCCCGCAGGCGCCCGACTGGGTGAATTCGAGATCCGGAAGATCCTGGGTGTCGGTGGCTTCGGCATCGTCTATCTGGCTTTGGACCACGCGCTGCAGCGCCAGGTGGCCATCAAGGAGTACATGCCTGGCTCGCTGGCCGGTCGCGGCCCCGATCTGGAGGTGGTGGTTCGCTCCGCCGCGCATGCAGACACCTTTGCGCTGGGCTTGCGCTCCTTCATCAACGAGGCTCGCCTGCTGGCGCGTTTTGATCACCCGTCGTTGGTCAAGGTCTACCGCTTCTGGGAAGAGCACGGCACGGCCTACATGGTCATGCCTTACTACCAAGGGCAGACACTGCAGCAGGTGCGCCGCAATATGAGTGGCCCGCCGGACGAGGCGTGGTTGCGTCGCCTGATGATCCCTCTGTTGGGCGCGCTGGAGTGCCTGCACCGGGAAAACGTCTTCCACCGCGACATCGCCCCCGACAACATCCTGCTGCTGGACGACGAGAGTGGCCCGGGTATGGGGCGCCCCGTCTTGCTCGACCTGGGCGCAGCGCGCCACGTCATCGGCGATCACACCCAGGCGCTCACAGCCATCGTCAAACCCAGCTTTGCCCCCATCGAGCAATACGCGGAAACGGTGCAGATCCGCCAGGGCCCCTGGACGGACTTGTACGCGCTGGCGGCCGTGGTGCATTTCTGTATCACGGGGCGCCCCCCCATGCCGGCCACGGCGCGCACCGTGCACGACGCCTTGCCTACGCTCAGGCAAATGAGCCCTGGGCTGGCCAGCGACTTTGACTGCCACCTCAGCGAGCCCTTCATCGGGGCCATCGACCATGCACTGGCGGTGCGGCCGCAAGACCGGCCTGATTCGGTCGCGGCCTGGCGCGAGGAGCTGTCCGGCATCGTGTGCAAGCCGCTTGGTGGTGCCGAGGCGCCCGATCCAGAGAGGTCACCTCAGACCGTCCTCGTGCGCAACGCGGCGCAAGAGGCGCCACCCGGCCATCAGGCGATCGAGGCGCAGGCCTACATGACGACGATTCCAGCTGCGGGCAAGCTCAATGGCCCGCCAGCTTGGCCAACTGAGGCCACCTCTGCGCAGTCTCGCCAGGTGTTGGGCGATGCCTCTGTCGAGCCAACCGTGCCCATGCCATTGCGCGACAACACCGGCATGCCTGAACCTGGCGAGGCAGAGCGTGATGTTGCCGTTCAGTCCAACTGGTTGAAGTGGGGCCTGGCGGTGATGGCGGTCTTGACAGGCTTGGCACTGTGGTGGTCGCAGCACAGTCGGCCCAAGGATCAACCTGTGTCATCGCCTGTAGCGGCCAGTTCGACCTTATCCAAGAAGGCAGCCAGCTTGCCGGCCGAGCCTCGCAAGCGCGCTTTGCCATCCGCGTCGGCGGCCTCACCCGCCAGTACGGTCGCCATCAACAAGCCAAAGCGTTCTGCCCGAGAGGAACAAGCTCAGCTTCGCAAGGATGGTGGCACAAGCGCAGCCGAAGACGCGGGCGAACCACTGAGCCCCCGAAAGGCCTGCGCAGGCAAAAACTTCATCTTGCTGGCGATCTGCATGAAGCGGCACTGCTCAAGAGCCGACTACGCCGCGCATCCTGAATGCGAGCGCATGCGCCAGCAGGAGGCTGCCCAGCGGCCCAATTACTGACTGGGTTTCGAGTCAGGCTGCAGCGCGTTCTTCGCCGCGTAAAGCCATCCACGTTTGCTGCAGGATGCGTGCGTCGGCACTGGCGCGATGGCGTGCCAGGCCGGACTTGATCGCCACGCCACGTTTGACTTCATGCCACGCCGCGGCTTCGCTGTCTGACAGCAAGGCACGCAGGCTCTCCAACTTGAAGGTCGGGCTGCGGTCAGCGGCCTCGTACAGGCGGTTGAGCCAGGTGTAGTCGTGCGCCCAGGCGTCCGAGTAAACCGTCATGCCGCGCAAGTGCTCGTTGAGCACGTCCACAATTTCCGACGGGCTGCGGCCACTGTGCTGCAGTTGTTCGCGCGTGATGTTGTGCACCGTGGCGGCATTGGGATCCCAGTGCTGCCAGTCCGCCTGGGGTTTGACGAGGCTGCACCAGGTCTGGCCGTTGGGCTGAACGAAACCGATTTCAATCGGATAGCTGCCCAGGCCAAAACCGGATGCCTCTATATCCAGTATGGCGGGGGGTACAACGGCCGTAGCCTGTGCAGTCGAGACCAACATCTTTTGCCCTGATTTCTAGGATGGTGCATGTGCTTGAACAGTGTCGCACTTCGTCAAGTGTCCTGATCTCCGGGTTTGAACGGGCTTCGCGCATCTAATTCGGCTGCATATTGATCAACGCCAAGCGTTTCCCGCATCAGGAAATCGGCAACCGCCTGGCGCAATCCCTCGTGCCGCAGCCAGTGGGCCGAGCGAGTCGGGACGGGCAGCAGCCCGCGGGTGAGCTTGTGCTCGCCTTGTGCGCCGCCTTCGAAGCGGCGCACACTGTGCTCGATGCACCAGGCCAGTGGCTGGTAATAACAGGCCTCGAAGTGCAGGCAGGAGATGTCTTTCATGGCGCCCCAGTAGCGGCCGTAGGCCACACGATGTTCCGGGTCATATGCCAGCAAGGCCGATGCCACCCTTTCGCCTGCCTGGCTGGCGATGAACAACACCCAGTTGTCGGGCAGGGCATGGGCGGCCATCTGCCAGAACGTGGGTGTCAAGTAAGGGCGCTGCCCTCGCTCGTGGTAAGTCTGGGCATAGCACTGTGCGAAGAAGGCCCAGTCGGCCTCCGTGATCTGCGGCCCGGTGAGGACCTCGAAGCTGACGCCGGCTTCGCGAACCTTGCGCCGCTCCTGCTGGATCTTCTTGCGCTTGTCTCGCTGCAGGCTCGCCAGGAAGTCTTCGAAGCTGCCATACGGCACGGGTGCCCGGTTTTGCCAGTGGAACTGCACACCCTGGCGGACCAGCCAGCCCGCTCGCCGGGCGCGCTCGGCTTCGGCTTCGGGCAGAAACAGCACATGCGCCGAAGACCAGCCCTCGCTGGCGCAGCGATCGACCATGGTCTGCAACAACAGGCCACGTGCTTCGTCTTGCGCCGCATCGCTCAGTGCCGGGTGAGTCAGCAGCCTGGGGCCGGGTATGGGCGAAAACGGCACGGCGCCCAGCAGCTTGGGGTAGTAGCGCTCACCGTTTTTCGCCAGCGCACGGTCGTGCGCGTCTGCCCAGGACCAGTCGAACACGTATTCGCCATAGGAGTGGCTTTTCAGGAACAGCGGGCAGGCCGCCTGGATGCGCCCCGTGGCGTCCTGCAAGGTCAGAAACTGCACTTGCCAGCCGGTGTCCGGGCAGGCGCTGCAGCTGTCCACCATGGCACGCAGCAGGGCCATGCGCAGGAATGGGGTGCCACCATCAACCGGCGACACCAGTTCATCCCACTGCTCAAAAGGGATCTGATCGAGCCGCTCGTGCCAATGAGCCCTCAGGCCCGGTACCATGCTGGCTTGCGCACCAGCCTGACTGTGCGCACCCACTGAATCGAATCTGTCCATGAACGCTGTGTCGTCTGTTGCCACCCCTGCTCACGCACTGGAAGTGGCCTTGCTGCAATTCAACCCTGTCGTGGGTGACCTCAAGGGCAATGCCCAGGCCATCATCGACGCCAGCCGCCAAGCCTACGCCAATGGCGCGCGCCTGGTGGTGACGCCGGAAATGGCCCTGTGCGGCTACCCCCCTGAGGATCTCTTGCTGCGTCCGGCCTTCATGGAGGCGTGCGACGACATGGTCGCGCACATCGCCCGAAACCTGGCCGATCTGCCGGATCTCCATCTGGTGCTGGGGCACCCCCAGACCGGGCCGGGTGACGATGTGCGGACCCGCTCCTGGTCCGTGCCGCGTCGGCTGAATTCGGCCAGCCTGATCCACGGTGGGCGTCTGGTGGCCAGCTACGCCAAGCGCGAGTTGCCCAACTACCAGGTCTTCGACGAACGCCGCTATTTCATCAGTGGCCGCGAGGCAGGCCTGGGCCCGGTGGTGGTGGACGTGCTGGGCTGGCGCGTGGGCCTGCTGGTGTGCGAAGACGCCTGGTTTGACGAGCCCGCCCACTCGGCAGTGGGCGAAGGCGCGCAGGCTTTGGTGGTGCTCAACGCCTCGCCTTTCCACGCCAGCAAGCGTGCCGAGCGCGAAGCCCGCATGGGCGACCGTGCCCGTGCCCTGGGTTTGCCGCTGGTTTACGCCCACATGGTGGGCGGCCAGGACGCAGTGGTGTTCGACGGCGCCTCGTTCGCGGTGGACGCCCAAGGCCAGGTGGCCGCGCGTGCGCCCAGTTTTGAAGTGGCCACCCTGGCCGTGACCCTGCAGCCTCAAGGGCAGGTCAGCGGCACGCTGGCCCCTGCGTTGTCGTACGAAGCTGAAATCTGGGCGGCCCTGGTTTGTGGCGTGCGCGATTACGTCGGCAAGAACGGCTTCCCGGGCGCCATCATCGGCTTGTCAGGTGGCATCGACTCGGCCCTGGTGCTGGCCATCGCGGTGGACGCGCTGGGTGCCGACAAGGTCCGCACCGTGATGATGCCGTCGCCTTACACGGCCGACATCTCCTGGATCGACGCCCGCGACATGGCCGAGCGCCTGGGCGTGCGCCACGATGAAATCGCGATCAAGCCGATGTTCGAAGATTTCAACCAGTCCCTGGCGCCCTTGTTCGTGGGGCGTGCCGAGGACACGACGGAAGAGAACATCCAGGCCCGCATCCGTGGCACCTTGCTGATGGCCTTGTCCAACAAGACGGGCGCCATCGTGTTGACCACAGGCAACAAGAGCGAGATGGCCACGGGCTACTGCACGCTGTATGGCGACATGGCCGGCGGCTTTGCCGTCATCAAGGACCTGGCCAAGACCCTGGTTTACCGACTGTCGCGCTGGCGCAATGCCCAGGCCGTCGAAGCGGGGCATGTCGAGCCCATCCCCGAGCGCATCATCACGCGCCCGCCTTCGGCCGAGCTGCGCCCCGATCAGAAGGATCAGGACAGCCTGCCCGAGTACGAGGTGCTGGACGCCATCCTGGAGCGCTACATGGAGCTTGATCAGTCCATCGAAGAGATCGTGGCGGCGGGCTTCCCGCGCGCCGATGTGGACAAGGTCACCCGCCTCATCAAGATCAACGAGTACAAGCGCAGACAGGCGCCCGTGGGCATCCGCATCACGCACCGTGCTTTTGGTCGCGACTGGCGCTACCCGATCACTTCGCGATTCCGCGCCTGATTGCTTTTCCGCAGATTGCCCTGCGCCTAAAAGCCCTCAGACGTGCTTAAATAGCTGCAATGCGATGCAGCATCGCCCCTATTTTTCGCTGACTTTATTTCGGAGTTCCCGCCATGAAACAGATCACCGCCGTCATCAAACCATTCAAGCTGGAAGAAGTCCGCGAAGCCCTGGCCGAAGTCGGCGTGACCGGCCTGACCGTGACCGAGGTCAAGGGTTTTGGTCGCCAGAAGGGCCACACCGAGTTGTACCGTGGCGCCGAGTACGTGGTGGACTTCCTGCCCAAGGTGAAGATCGAAGTCGTCGTCAAGACGGAAGATGTCGATCGCTGCATCGAGGCCATCATCAAGGCCGCCAAGACCGGCAAGATCGGTGACGGCAAGATCTTCGTGACGCCTGTCGAGCAAGTGGTGCGCATCCGCACCGGCGAGACCGACGAAGCAGCTGTTTGATTTTTCCGCGCAGCACTACCTTACCAAGCAAACACCGCAGATCCGGCTTTGCAGGTCTGCTGGTGTTGCCCCTTGAGGGGGGGCGCGAAGCGCGTAGGGGGGGTTAGATCTCGGACGCGACGCCGCCCGGGCCAGGTTGAGCCAGGTCCGGCGGCGTTTGTGCTTTCAGGCGCGCAAATTCATCTTCGATGCGGTCCAGCAGGCTGTGGATCTCGGTGTCCACCAGCAGCAGCTCCTGGACATCGGGCCACAGGAAGCCGCCATCGCGGCTGCGGTCGATGAAGCTCAGCAGCTCGTCGTAATAGCCGGCCACGTTAAGCAGGCCCAGCGCCTTGCGGTGGTAGCCCAGCTGGCGCCAGGTCCAGACCTCGAAGATTTCTTCCATGGTGCCGATGCCGCCGGGCAAGGCGATGAAGGCATCCGCCTGCATGGCCATCTTGTGCTTGCGCTCGTGCATGCTGTCGACGACCTGGAGTTCGGTCACGCCACCGTGGCCCAGCTCCTTCTCGATCAACCGGTGCGGGATCACGCCGATGACTTCGGCACCTTCTGACAGTGCGGCGTCCGCCACTGCGCCCATCAGGCCGGTGCTGCCGCCACCGTAGACCAGGCGCCAGCCTCGCAGGCCGATCTGCCTGCCCACCTCGCGCGCGGCAGCCAGGTGGGCGGGGTCCAGGCCATTGCGGGAGCCGCAATAGACGCACAGCGACAAGGACATGTTCAGGCTTTCGTTGCTAACTAACAATTGAAAGAGGTGTTTCAGGCGCGGGTGTCGATCAGCCGGGTGCGGCAGATGATGTCGTGCAGGAACTGGCCTTGGGGCAATAGCCACGTCAACGAGGTGTAGATCAGAATCCAGACACCCATGGCGCCATACAGGAGCTTGGACTGATGCCATCCCACCAGCCACGCGGCCGCCCACGGCGGCATGAACCACAACCATGCCAGCAGGGCGCGCTGCAAGGCCTGGCCAAGTGATATCGGGTCGCCCTTTTCGGTGACCAGTCGCACATGCCAGGTTTTCATGGCCAGCGTCTGCCCACCATGCGTCCAGAACCAGATGAAGTACAGAGACAAGGCCAGGAACTGTGCGGCCATCATGCCTTCGCGACCATGCAGACCATGGCGCTGGTTGGTCAGAACGGAGTAGATGCCACCCACGACCATGACCAGGCCGAACAGCAGAACGCCCTCGTAGGTGAACGCCGCCATGCGGCGACGCAATGCAGGGGCCGGGCCTTGAGCCCGCGCCTTGCAGGTGGCAGCGCTGAGCGTGGTGGGCTGGGGGGCGGAAGAAGCCGTCATGGACGCAGGGAAAGGAAATCAGCGGAGCGCGAACGATACACCAGCTTGGTGCCGCCGCTCAGCCTGGGTAGCTTCAGCGGCGAGTGGCAGGCTCGTTGCCGACGGCAGAGGCTGGCAGCGAGGCCATGGCTGCACTTTGCGCGCCCTTTTTGGGCAGCATCGTCACAGGATCGACGAAGCCTTTGCTGGCTGCGATCTTGGTCATCCCCGTGTGCTGGTGCATCGGAGGCGTGGGCCGTTGGTTGACCAAGGTGGTGGTGGCCCCCGTGCCGGCTTTCACCATGGTGGGGCGAACCACTGTGGGCGTGGGCGCCGTGCCGGTGATGGCGTTGGGAACCACATTGGACTTTTTGTCCGATGAGTTGGCGGTTACCGTGCGCTTGGCAGCGAACACCTGTTTGGCTTCCCTTGGGCCAACCATGTTCTCTGCCAGCAGGACTGGCTTGGCGCGGCGTTGCGCCTGGCGGGTCAGATCCCGTCTGTCTTCCGCAGGCAGGGCCTGGTAGGCCGCCCATTTTTCCTGGCGCTGATCGGGGGACAGTTGGCGGGTTTGCTGGAAGCGCAGTCGCGCTTCACCGCGCTCCTGTGCAGGCAGTTTGGCCCACTGCGACATGCGCTCACGCATCCTCGTTTTCTCGGCCGGTGACAGATCCTTGTAACGCTTGGCGACATTGACCCATTTGTCTCGCCCGGTCTCGTCCATGCGCGACCAGTGAGGGGCCAAGGGTTGAAGGATTTGCTTTTGCTCGGGGGACAGGTCGCGCCAATCGGTTGGGGAGTCAATGAGCACGGTCTGGCTCGCATTGGCCTTGTTCAGCACCGCGTCAGCCTTGGCGGGCGCATGTGTGGCCCACAGCAAACCCACGGCCGCCAGGGCCGGGGGCAAGGTGCGAACGATGAACAGGGGCAACTTCATGACCAGATCTCAGGGCGTGGAGGAAGCCGGTGCCGTCTCGGTGGTCTGAAGATCGCCATCCACCTCGGGGGCCGCCTCTTCGATCGGGCGGACAGTCGGGCCGGTGTCGGTCTTGAGGAATTCCACAAAACCGGGATCCGAATAGGCGGCAGGGGGCAGGTCATCGGTCAGCAGGGCCATGTCCACGTCGGTGGCGGCCTGAACCTGTTCCTGCTTGTAATAGCGGTGGATGCCCCAAAGGCCAGCCACCAGGGCAATGACAGGCAGGAGCGACGCCAGACGCCAGCCCCACGAAGGTGGGCTGTCGTCCAGCCGGCGACCATGGTCGCTGGCGCGGGCGTAACGGCTTTCGTTCCAGTTGCTGTTCTGGCCAGCCCCGCCAGCACCCGCTGCGCTCAGGCCTGCGACGTTGACCTGAACGACTGGCGCCGGTGCCACGGCTGGGGCCAGGGCTGCCGCGCGAGCCTCTCGGCCTGCACGAATGGCTTGTTCCCGCGCGATACGCAGACGCTCGGAAATATCATGCGGCACAGACTGCGCACCCTCTTCCAGGCGCGCGCTCAGACGCAGGGCAAAGCGCGCCTCAAGGGCTTCGCGTTGCGCTGGTGTCAGCGGGGTGGTAGGACGGGTTTTCACAATGTAATACCGCGAGATTGAAGGGCTTTGGCAAGTGACTGAACGGCGCGAGAGCAGTGCGTTTTCACGCTGCCTTCGGAGCAACCCATGGCTGCGGCAGTTTCTGCAACATCCAGTTCCTCCCAGTAACGCAGCAGGAAGGCTTCTCGTTGACGTCCTGGCAGTTTGTTGACCTCTTCTTCTATCTGAACCAGTATTTCGGCACGGCTGGCTGAATCATCAGCACCTTCCGAGCCCGTTTCGCCGGATCTCAACGATTCAAGCAGATCGAAGTCGCCGCTGTCATCCCCGTCAACAGAGGCTTCGAGGTCACCAATGTTGGTAAATACCGCATTGCGGACTTTCTGGCGGCGAAACCAGTCCAGCGTGGCGTTGGACAGGATGCGCTGAAACAGCATGGGCCACTCGTTCGAGGGGCGGTCCGCGTAACTTTGTGTCAGGCGGATCATGGCGTCCTGCACGATGTCCAGCGCCGCGTCTTCGTCACGCACGGCGTAAACCGTGCGCTTGAACGCGCGCCGCTCCACACCTTTCAGGAAGGCGTTGAGCTCTTCTTCGTCAGAGGGGCTGGGCAGGGGAGTCATTTCGCGGGCGGATTATGGCATTGAGTCGTGAATCCTTGAGGGTTGTGACTTGGGGTTCGCTTGAATTGACGCGAAGGGATGCGATAATGTTCGTCTTTGCGCCATCTCGATCTGGTCTGAATCTGGACAGCCCGACCCTTAAGTAGGCTCCGGTGGCAGACCGCGCAGGCTCCAAATCCGCCTCACAAGGGCGAGCACGCTGGCAATCCGTTGTCGCAGTGCTGTTGTCTCAGACCTCACAAAAGGCTGTGGCGATGTAGAGGGGCACCGATCGTTTTTCGTTAGAGAAATTCGGAAAGGTTCCAATTCATCATGGACATGTCTCCTTCGGACATCAAACGCGCCGGCACGGCCGACGCACACGCTCAGTCCCCCTCCGGCGAGATCCTCAACGGCTCCGACATCCTCGTACGCTGCCTTCAGGCTGAAGGCGTCAAGTACATGTGGGGCTACCCCGGTGGCGCGGTTCTCTACATCTACGACGCCCTGTACAAGCAGGACACCATCGAGCACGTGCTCGTGCGCCACGAACAGGCTGCCGTCCACGCTGCTGACGGCTATGCGCGTGCCACGGGCGACGTCGGCGTGGCCCTGGTGACCTCCGGCCCCGGCGTGACCAATGCCATCACCGGTATCGCCACCGCCTACATGGACTCGATCCCGATGGTGATCGTGACCGGTCAGGTGCCCACGCCTGCCATCGGCCTGGACGCCTTCCAGGAATGTGACACCGTCGGCATCACGCGCCCCATCGTCAAGCACAACTTCCTCGTCAAGGACGTCGCCGATCTGGCCACGACCATGAAGAAGGCCTTCCATATCGCCCGCACCGGCCGTCCTGGCCCCGTCGTGGTCGATATCCCGAAGGATGTTTCGCTCAAGACCACCGCCTTCCACTACCCGGAGACAGTGGAAATGCGCTCATACAACCCCGTGCGCAAGGGCCATGGCGGCCAGATCCGCAAGGCCGTGCAACTGCTGTTGAGCGCCAAGCGCCCCTACATCTACACCGGCGGCGGTGTGATCCTGGGCGAGGCCTCCAAGGAACTGCGCGAACTGGTCGACATGCTGGGCTACCCCAGCACCAGCACCCTGATGGGTCTGGGCGCCATCCCCGCGTCTGACAAGACCTTCCTGGGCATGCTGGGCATGCACGGGACGTACGAAGCCAACATGACCATGCAGAACGCCGATGTGGTGATCGCCGTGGGCGCCCGCTTCGACGACCGCGTGATCGGCAACCCCAAGCACTTCGCCCAGGTCGAACGCAAGATCATCCACATCGACATTGACCCTTCGTCGATCTCGAAGCGCGTCAAGGTCGACATCCCCATCGTGGGCGATGTGAAGGACGTGCTGCTGGAAATGATCGCGCAGATCAAGGAATCGCAGATCAAGCCCGACCAGCATGCCCTGGGCAAGTGGTGGGAGCAGGTCAACGAATGGAAGAAGCGCGACTGCCTGAAGTTCAGGACATCGACCGAAGTGATCAAGCCTCAGGCCGTGGTCGAGAAGCTGGCCGAACTGACTGCCGGTACCGACTACTACATCACGTCGGACGTGGGTCAGCACCAGATGTTTGCCGCGCAGTACAGCAAGTTTGAAGAGCCTCGCCGCTGGATCAATTCCGGTGGCCTGGGCACCATGGGTGTGGGCCTGCCTTACGCCATGGGCATCAAGCTGGCCAAGCCGGACGCCGATGTCTTCTGCATCACGGGCGAAGGCTCGATCCAGATGTGCATCCAGGAGCTGTCGACCTGCAAGCAGTACAACACGCCCGTCAAGGTGATCGCGCTGAACAACCGCTACCTGGGCATGGTGCGCCAGTGGCAGCAGCTGGATTACGGCGGCCGCTACTCGCACAGCTACATGGACGCGCTGCCTGACTTCGTCAAGCTGGCCGAGGCTTATGGCCACATCGGTCTGCTGATCGAGCGCCCGGAAGACGTGGAAGGCGCACTGCGCGAAGCCATCAAGCTGAAGGACCGCACCGTGTTCCTGGACATCCGCACCGACCCGACTGAAAACGTCTGGCCGATGGTTCAGGCCGGCAAGGGCATCTCCGAAATGCTGCTGGGTTCCGAAGACCTGTAATTCACATAGGCCCGGCCTGAGGCGGGCAGGGTGCAGTCTGGTGCTTGCCGGTGCCTGACTGACGACCCTGAAAGCCTGGGGCCGGGATGGACATTCAACCGATACCTGTCGCACTACGTGGCCACGGCCCTGGGGTTACCGCCCTCTGGCTAAAGAGCCCGCAAGGACGATCCATATGAAACACATCATTGCCCTTCTGGTCGAGAACGAAGCCGGCGCGCTGTCGCGCGTGGTGGGCCTGTTCTCCGCACGCGGCTACAACATCGAAAGCCTGACCGTCGCCACGACGGAAGACCCTTCGCTGTCGCGCATGACCATCGTGACCACCGGTTCCGACGACGTGATCGAACAAATCACCAAGCACCTGAACCGCCTGATCGAAGTCGTGAAGGTTGTCGACCTGTCCGAAGGCCCCTTCACCGAGCGTGAGTTGATGCTCATCAAGGTGCGTGCCGTGGGCAAGGAACGCGAAGAGATGAAGCGCATGGCGGACATCTTCCGCGGCCGCATCATCGACGTGACCGACAAGACCTACACCATTGAACTGACTGGCGACTCGGCCAAGCTCGATGCCTTTATCGAAGCCATTGACCGTGCCGCCATCCTTGAAACCGTGCGCACCGGGACCAGCGGGATCGGGCGCGGCGAGCGCATCTTGCGCGTCTGAGTCTGGCTCACCGCCGTTCTCTACTTCCCGCTTTTGTTCCCCGCTTTTTCCTCAGTTTCAACTGAACCACTTTTTCCGACGGAGATAAACATGAAGGTCTATTACGACAAGGACGCCGATCTGAGCCTGATCAAGGGCAAGAACGTGGCCATCATCGGTTATGGCTCGCAAGGCCATGCCCACGCTCAAAACCTGCGTGATTCCGGCGTCAACGTGACGGTCGGTCTGCGCAAGGGTGGCGCTTCGTGGTCCAAGGTGGAAGCCGCTGGCATCAAGGTCGCTGAAGTCAATGACGCCGTCAAGAACGCTGACGTCGTGATGATCCTGTTGCCCGACGAGAA
>NZ_JACRAH010000053.1 GCF_016234775.1 Aquabacterium sp.
GCTGGCAAGGTCGCCAACGTCTCCTTCAGCGCATCTTGAAGCAAGCCCATGAAATAAAAAGGGAACGTGAAACACGTTCCCTTTTTACAGCCTGTCAGATCACGCGAGGCTTAACTGACTGGCATTGCCCTGCGGGATGCCATGGTCGTGATAGATCTGCGTTGTCGTGGCTGTCCACTTGTTCAGGAGCCTGGTCAGCTCCGTGCAGAAGTCATGGTCAAGGCCAATTTCCTTAAGCATATGGCGCAGCACGTTGTGATCAATGCTGTCGTAGAACGCCGTGAGATCAAAGCTCGCGGTCCACACGTAGCCGTTAGCAAATACTGTCTCTGCAGCCTTGTTGAACGCCTTGTAGCCATCGGTCCATCGGCGGTAGAACCACAGGCTCGACGCACCCGCGTACTGGTGGCCGAATACCTGGCGGTTGTACTTGCTTCTGACGCGCGGGTGCAGACGCTCGGCGACGATATTGGCCATCGCCTGGTACACGATCTGATCCTCGATGCTCAGCAAAGTGTACGGCCGCAGGATGCCCGAAGGCTTCGGTAGGAAGAGCTTGCACGCGTCGGACGGCTCGAAGATGCTTCGATCCAGTCGATCTTTCAAATGCTTGAGCAGAGCCCCGTCTGCGGTCGCGTAGGCCGAGTACAACTCCCTGAAGTGCGACTTGTACGTCCGATCTGGATTCGAGCGAATCCATTGCCAGGCTCTCTGCAGATTGTCTAGACGTGCGGCGGACTTCGGGAATGGCATAACGAGAGTGTCGTGCAGGAAAGCGTCTTTACGCGGAGGAAGACTTCAATCGTCATCGGATCGCTCAACTTCCGACCAGATCGTCAAGACACTGCCAGCCTCACCTTTTCTCCGAAATTCGCATGGCATGGTACCTGCCGACTTCCGCTCAGCATAACGAGAATTTGCGCGCTGACATTCCCGGTCTGCTTCTTGTGCTTTAGCTGCCGCTTGGAAGGTGGATCGGCAAAGGCTGGAATCAGCCTTCAGCGTACATAGATAGAGCCACTGAAACTGCAGGCCTCTAGCCGAATCAAGTGCTCATGCCCTCGCGCCCAGCAGCCTATGCGGCACCCCCAGCGAGGCACCCAGGGCTGAGTCGGCCTGCGGCTGGGCGCCTCGTTGGTGCTGAGGAGCGCAGCCGGAACGTGGGCACGCGCAGCGTGCTTCGTCATCTGACTCGACGGAGCTGTTTGACCGGAGTGGCCGTCAGGCCACGCAGGGAGTTCTCCGTCGCCACGTTCTGGCGAGCACCGCAAGGGAGCCCTGCCAAGGGCAGGGCCGCCAACGTGAAGCCTGGCCGCAGGTCGACTCAGACCCCGCCTCGCGCTCCCCCGACAAAGCGCTTCCATTCCATTCAATTCAAACCATCACAAAAACCGCTCAAGCAACTTCCGCGAATGCTTGTCCAGCGCCAGCCGGTCTTGCACGATGAAGCTCACGCCATGCCCGCCCGTGATCAGCAAACGGCCTTCACCCAAACGGCGAATGTCGTCTTCAGTCTTCAGCACGAAGTCAGTACGACCCCGGTCTGTACTAACGGTCCAGGTGCTCGGCGTCGAGAAAGTAGAAACAGCCTCGATCGCCTTGATCACCGGCGCGAAATCACGGCTCGCCAGCTCTTCCTCCAGCAAGGCTCGCATCGCCGAAGGCAGGCCGCTGATGCGGTCCACCCAGGCCAGCTCATGCCCATCCGGGCTGACGATGGACAAGCCCTCATCAGGCGCCGCAATCGGGAAGGCACGCACCGGCACCACGCCCACATGCGCCTCACCATCGGCGCCAGTGAACACGAGTCGGCCAAAGGCATTGCGTTCGAGAGAAAAGTTCGGGGTGCTCATGGGGTCAACCTTCTTGTCACTCGGCATCGATCAACGCATCTTGCTCGGCCTTGCGGGCCTGGGCCTCATACAGGCGCCAATAAGCGCCTTGCTTGGCCATCAACTCATCATGCGGGCCCACCTCCACCACCTGGCCACGGTCCATCACCACCAGGCGATCGGCCTTGCGCAGCGTGGACAGCCGGTGGGCAATCGCGATCGTCGTGCGCCCTTGCACCAGGTTGTCCAACGCCTTCTGGATTTCCTTCTCCGTCTCGGTGTCCACCGATGAGGTGGCCTCGTCCAGGATCAGGATGCGCGGGTTGATCAGCAGTGCGCGTGCAATCGAGATGCGCTGGCGCTCACCACCCGACAAGCCCTGGCCACGCTCGCCCACCAGCGAGTCATAACCTTGCGGCAGGCGCAAGATGAACTCGTGCGCATGGGCAGCACGCGCGGCGGCCACGATCTCGTCGCGGGTCGCATCCGGCTTGCCGTAGGCGATGTTCTCGGCAATCGTGCCAAAGAACAAAAACGGCTCCTGCAATACCAGGCCAATGTGCTTGCGGAAGTCCGACACGCCAATGCGGCGCACGTCCACGCCATCAACCTTGATCGCGCCATCCGTCACGTCATAAAAACGGCACAGCAGATTGACCAGCGTGCTCTTGCCCGAGCCGCTGTGGCCCACCAGGCCAATCATCTCGCCGGGTTTGATCTCCAGATTCAGGCCACGGATCACCGAGCGGCTGCCATAGCGAAAGCCAATGCTCTCCATGGTGATGCCGCCTTGCAGTGCGGGCAGTTTGACCGGGTTGGCCGGCTCCGGCACGCTGGAGACGTGATCCAGGATGTCGAAGATGCGCTTGGCGCCCGCCGCCGCTTTTTGTGTGACCGACACGATGCGGCTCATTGAATCCAGCCGGCCGTAGAAGCGGCCGATGTAGGCGATGAAGGCCGTCAGCACACCGACGGTGATCTGTTCCTTCGACACCAGCCAGATGCCGAAGGACCACACCACCAGCAGCCCGATTTCCGTCATCAGGGCGACGGTGGGCGAGAACAGCGACCAGGTCTTGTTGAGCTTGTCGTTGATGTCCAGGTTGTGCTTGTTGGCGTCATGAAAGCGCTTGGATTCGCGGTGTTCCTGCGCAAAGGCCTTGACCACGCGGATGCCGGGAATGGTGTCGGCCAGCACATTGGTGACCTCGCCCCACACGCGGTCGATCTTCTCGAAACCGGTGCGCAGCTTCTCGCGCACGAGGTGGATCATCCAGGCGATGAAGGGCAGGGGGATCAGGGTGACCAGGGCCAGCCAGGGGTTGATGGAGAACAGGATGACGGCGGTCATGCCGATCATCAGCACATCAGTGGCGAAATCGAGCGCGTGCAGCGACAGGAAGACGCTGATGCGGTCGGTCTCCGACCCGATGCGCGACATCAGATCCCCCGTGCGCTTGCTGCCGAAGTAGTCCAGCGACAGGTTGAGCAGGTGGTCAAAGGTGGTGGTGCGCAGGTCGGCGCTGATGCGCTCGGACACCAGGGCCAGCAGATAGGTGCGTGCCCAGCCCAGGCCCCAGGCCAGCAAGGCCGAGCCCAGCAGGCCACCCATCAGCATGGCCACCAGCCAGGGGTCGATGGTGCGGCTGGTCTGGAAGGGGATCAGCACCTTGTCCATCAGTGGGATGGTCAGGTAGGGCGGCACCAGGGTGGCGGCGGTCGAGGCCAGGGTCAGCAGGAAGCCGGCCAGCAGTTGCCCTTGGTACGGCTTGGCGAAGCGCCACAGGCGCAGCAGCACCCAGGTGGAGGGGGGCGTCTGCAGTTCGCGGGTGCAAACCGGACATTCGTCGCTGTCCGGTGGCAGCTGGGCCTTGCAGGTCGGGCACTGGGTGCTGTCGTCCTCTTCGGGGGCTTGTCCGGTTTTCAGGGTGAGCTGGCGGCGTTCGAACTGTTCCAGCAGGCGCAGCACCTGCACCTGAACGTCCAGCGTGAAACGCCAGAATGCGACACGCTGATTCGCATTGTGCAATTCCAGGGTGCCGACGCCAGCGTGGTCCTGCTGGCGCAGTTGCAGATCCGGCGTCAGGGGCCAGCTTTGCCAGGTGGTTTCTCCTGGGGTGCGGGTCAGCAGACGCTGGTCGGTCAGCACAATCGGGGACGCTTTGAACCGAAGTTGAGCATCCAAGTCAACCTCCAGCCGACTCAATACGTTTTCATCTGAGGCCAGCTGCAATTCTGCGCTGGTCGGGTCTTGGTCGGCATGATGCCTGTGGGCGTCAACTGGATGGTTTTTGTGCATGGTTCGGTATTAACGCGTGAGGGCACCTGTTCGGATGACCTCCGAGCGAAGCCCGCCATTTTCCCCCATTGCCAGGCGATGGGGCGCGTTAAGCAAGGCACAATCACGGGTTTACCCGATTCCCCAGCCGGTCCGACTGACCAAACGGACGCTTTACCCCCGCTGGACATGAGCAAAAAGAACGACATCAAGCTGCTGCGCATCAACTACCTGCGCGGCCCCAACATCTGGACTTACCGTCCGGTGCTGGAAGTCTGGCTGGACCTGGGTGAGCTGGAGGATTACCCCTCCAACAAGCTGCCCGGCTTCAACGAACGCCTCACCAAGCTGATGCCCGCACTGGTGGAGCACCACTGTGGCGTGGGTGAACGCGGTGGTTTCATCGAGCGTTTGACCGAGGGCACCTGGGCCGGGCACATCCTGGAACACGTCGTCATCGAATTGCTGAACCTGTCGGGCATGCCCACTGGTTTTGGTCAGACCCGCAGCACCTCGCAGCATGGCGTTTACCGCATGGTGTTCCGTGCTCGTGACGAGCAAGTCGCCCGCACCGCCCTGAAAGAAGGCCACGCCTTGCTGATGGCCGCGATCAACGACGAGCCATTCGATGTGGCCAAGGCGGTGGAAGAAGTCCGCACGCACATCGATGATTACTACCTCGGCCCTTCTACCGCCGCCATCGTGGGTGCCGCGACTGATCGTCGGATTCCGCACATTCGTCTGAATGATGGCAACCTGGTGCAGCTGGGTTATGGCGCCGCGCAGCGCCGCATCTGGACGGCCGAGTCCGAACTGACCAGCGCGATCGCGGAAGGCATCTCCCGCGACAAGGATCTGACCAAGAGCCTGCTGAAGTCCTGCGGCGTGCCGGTGCCGGAAGGCCAGATCGTCAATTCTGTGGACGAAGCCTGGGAAGCCGCTGAAGACATCGGCCTGCCCGTGGTGGTCAAGCCTACCGACGGCAACCATGGCCGTGGCGTGTCGCTGGATTTGAACTCGCGTGAAGACGTGGAGGCCGCCTACAAGCTGGCCGAGCAGCATGGCTCCGACGTGCTGGTCGAGCGCTACATCCGTGGCGACGAGCACCGCATCCTGGTGGTCGGCGGCAAGGTGGTGGCGGCAGCCCGTGGCGAGAGCGCCTGGGTGACGGGCGACGGCAAGTCCACCGTGATCGAGCTGATCGACCTGCAACTCAACACTGACCCACGTCGTGGCCTGACGGAAGACTTCCCGCTCAACCGCATCAACATCGAAGAAGATGAAGTGGTGCTGCTGGATCTGCAGCGCCAGGGCCTGACGGCGCACGCCGTGCCCGCCGATGGTCGCCGCGTGCTGATTCAGCGCAACGGCAATGTGGCGCTGGACTGCACGGATCAGGTCCACCCCGATGTGGCCTATCTGGTGGGCCTGGCTGCCCGCGTGGTGGGCCTGGACATCGCCGGTGTGGACGTGGTGGCGCAAGACATCTCCAAGCCCTTGCTGGCGCAAGGCGGTGCGGTGGTGGAAGTCAATGCCGGCCCCGGTCTGCTGATGCACCTCAAGCCCGCCGAAGGCCTGCCGCGCCCCGTTGGCAAGGCCATCGTGGATCACCTCTTTGACGAAGACGCCTCGGGCCGCGTGCCCATCATCGGCGTGGCCGGTTCGCAAGGCACCAGCAACATCGCCCGCCTGACGGCCTGGCTGCTGCACTTGAGTGGCAAGCACGTGGGCCTGGCCTGCCGCGAGGGCCTGTATCTGGGCAGCCGCCGGGTCGAAGCCGGTGACCGTGCCAACTGGGCAGCCGGCCAACGCTTGCTGATGAACCGTGAGGTCAATGCCGTCGTGCTGGAAAACGGCGCGGCCAGCATCCTCAACGACGGCCTGGCCTATGACCGCTGCGCCGTGGGCGTGGTGACCGACCTGCTGGGCGCCGAAGCCCCGGTGGACGCCACCCTGGCCGAGCACGACATCCACGAAACCGGCCAGATGTTCAAGGTGCTGCGCACCCAGGTGGACGTGGTGCTGCCCGATGGTGTGGCCGTGCTCAACGCGGCCGACGATCGCCTGGTCGAGATGGCCGATCTGTGTGATGGCGAAGTCATCTTCTACGATCTGGATCACCACAATCCGGCCATGGTGGCGCACCGCGCCAAGGGTGGCCGCACCGTGTCGATCGACGGGCACCATGTGCTGCTCACGCACAACGGCTACATGCCGGTGCGTTGCGCCGATCTGAACAGCGCCGCAGCCCGCCGCATGACGGATGCCGGCACCGATCACGCCATTCCGGGCGCCAGCGTCAAATCGCTGTTGGCCGCTGTGGCCGTGGCCTGGGCCCTGGGCATCCCGTCCGAGCTGATCGCCGCTGGCCTGGAAACCTTTGATCCTTCTCCCAAAGCCGTTCGCTGAACGGTGCGCTCAAACAAGAGAACACGCTGATGGACGTTTCACGCATCAGGGCCCTGCGCGGCCCCAATCTCTGGAGTCGCCACACCGCCATTGAGGCTGTTGTGGCGTGCGACCCCCAAGAGCGCGCCATTGAACAGTTGCCAGGCTTTGAAGATGCCTTGCGCAAGGTCTTCCCCTCGCTGGGCCCCTTGCGTCCGGATGGCCGCCCCGGGCAGATCAGCCTGGCGCATGTGCTCGAAGCCGCCACGCTGGCCTTGCAGGCCCAGGCAGGTTGCCCGGTGACCTTCAGCCGCACGGCGCAGACGGTCGAAACCGGCGTCTACCAGGTCGTGGTTGAGTACAGCGAAGAGCAGGTTGGCCGGCTGGCTTTCGACAAGGCTCAGGCCCTGCTGCAAGCCGCGCTGGCCGGTGGCGAGTTTGACGTGGATGCCGCGCTGGCTGAGTTGCGCGAGCTCGATGAAGACGTGCGTCTGGGGCCCTCAACCGGCTCCATTGTGTCGGCTGCTGCCGCCCGAGGCATTCCCTGGCGTCGCCTGACCACGGGCAGCCTGGTGCAGTTCGGCTGGGGCTCCAAGCAACGCCGCATCTGGGCTGCCGAGGTGGATGACACCAGCGCGGTGTCGGAATCCATTGCGCAAGACAAGGACCTGACCAAGCGCCTGCTGGCTGCGGCGGGTGTGCCCGTGCCCATTGGCCGCCCCGTTGAAGACGTGGACGATGCCTGGGTGGTGGCGCAAGAGATCGGCCTGCCGGTCGTGTGCAAGCCGCAAGATGGCAACCAGGGCAAGGGCGTGACGGTCAACATCACCACCCGCGAACAGCTGGAAACGGCCTTCAAGGCTGCGGCCGATATCGGCGACGTGATGGTGGAAAAGTACCTGCCTGGCAACGACTTCCGCCTGCTGGTGGTGGGCGACAGGCTGGTGGCTGCCGCGCGCCGCGATCCGCCGCATGTGATTGGCGACGGCACCCACACCGTGCGAGAGCTGGTGGACAAGGTCAACGCCGACCCACGTCGAGGCGAAGGGCATGCCACCTCGCTGACCAAGATCCGCTTTGATGACATCGCCATCGCGCGCCTGTCCGATCAGGGTCTCAAGCCTGAAACGGTGCCTGAAAAGGGCCGCCGCGTCATCCTGCGCAACAACGCGAACTTGTCCACCGGCGGTACCGCCACCGATGTGACCGACGACGTGCACCCTGAAGTGGCGGCTCGCGCCATCGCGGCAGCCCAGACCATCGGCCTGGAAATCTGCGGTGTGGACGTGCTGGCTGAGAGCGTGCACAAGCCGCTGGAAGACCAGAATGGCGGCATCGTCGAAGTGAACGCCGCACCTGGCCTGCGCATGCACCTGTCGCCGTCTTACGGCAAGGGCCGTAATGTGGGCGAGGCCATGGTGGCCAAGATGTACAAGACCGGTGACGACGGGCGCATCCCCGTGGTGGCCGTGACCGGCACCAACGGCAAGACCACGACCGCGCGCCTGACCGCACACCTGCTGGCCACCAGTGGCCTGCGCGTGGGCATGACCAATACCGATGGCGTGTACGTGAACGGCCGTCAGATTGACAGTGGTGATTGCGCCGGCCCCAAGAGCGCCCGCAACGTGCTGATGCACCCTGATGTGGACGCCGCCGTGTTTGAAACCGCGCGTGGCGGCATCCTGCGCGAAGGCCTGGGTTACGACCGCTGCCAGACCGCCGTGGTGACCAACATTGGCGCGGGTGATCACCTGGGTCTGAACTACATCACCACGGTGGAAGACCTGGCCGTGCTCAAGCGCGTGATCGTGATGAACGTGGCGCCCAACGGTTATGCCGTGCTCAACGCCACCGACCCCATCGTCACGGCCATGGCGCCCAAGTGCCCGGGCGGCATCATCTATTTCGCTGGTGACCCGCACAACCCTGTGCTGACGGCCCACCGCGCCCAAGGCAAGCGCACCCTGTGCGTGGACGGCGATGCCATCGTGGCATCCGAAGGTAACTGGCGCGAAAGCCTGCTGCTGCGTGACATCCCCATCACGCGCAATGGCAGCATCGGCTTCCAGGTCGACAACGTCATGGCGGCCATCGGTGCGGCCTGGAGTTCAGGGCTGGATTGGGACACCATCCGCCGCGGGCTGGCCAGCTTCGTCAATGATGCCGACAACGCCCCCGGGCGGTTCAACGTCATGGACTTCCGCGGCGCCACCGTGATCGCCGACTATGGCCACAACCCGGACGCCATGCGTGCGCTGGTGTCGGCCGTGAATGGCTTGCCCGCCAAGCGCCGCTCGGTGGTGATCAGCGGGGCGGGTGACCGTCGCGACGAAGACATCCGCGAGCAAACCGCCATTCTGGGTGATGCCTTTGACGAGCTGATCTTGTTCCAGGATGCCTGTCAGCGTGGCCGTGAAGACGGCGAGGTGCTCAACCTCCTGCGCGAAGGACTGGCCAAGGCGCAGCGTGCCCAGAAGGTTGACGAGGTCCGTGGCGAGTTTGTGGCCATCGACCAGGCCCTGGATCGCCTGCAGCCCGGTGACTTGTGTCTGATCCTGGTGGACCAGGTCGAAGAGGCGCTGGCCCATCTGGCCAAGCGTTGTGCGGAGGCTCAGCAAGCGGCCTGATCGCGTCAAGTCCTGCTGATTCAACGCGCGGCCGGGGTGTGCAAAATGTGCGCCCCGGCCGCGTGCTTTTCTGGGAGATCAAACCGCTGGTCAGTCTGTGGTGCCATGATGGCGACACTGCGAAAGTGGAGTCCCGAACATGCTCAGAGCCTTGTCTGATGGCGCCCTGCAAGACCTGATTCAAGAGGATGCCCCCTACGGTGATCTGACCACCATGGGCTTGGGGCTGGGCGACATGCCTGGCCGTGTCGTGATGGCGGCCAGACAGCCCATGACGGTATGCGGCACGGAAGAGGCTGCTCGCTTGTTCGAGTTGTACGGCGCCACGGCCACGTTGCTCGCGCCGTCAGGCAAGCATGTGCTGGGCGGCGCCGAGTTGATCAGCGCGCATGGCCGTGCTGCGACCTTGCTGCTGGTATGGAAGGTGGCGCAGACCTTGATGGAGTACGCCAGTGGCATCGCCAGCGAGGTGGCGCGCATGGTGACCGAGCTGCGTGCAGCCGGGCATGTTCAGCCCGTGGCCTGTACGCGCAAGACCTTTCCGGGAACGCGCGCCTTGTCGGTCAAGGCCGTTTTGAGTGGCGGTGGGATCATGCACCGCATGGGCTTGTCAGAGACCATGTTGCTGTTCCCTGAGCACCGCCTCTTTCTGGATGTCAGCACCGACGACATGGTGGGCCGCCTGCGCAAGTACCAGCCTGAAAAACGCCTGGTGGTGGAGGTGGGCAGCATGCAGGAGGCCCTGGCTCTTGCCACCTCCGGCGCCGATGTGCTGCAACTGGAGCGCTTCACGCCGGAGGTCGTGAGGCAATGCAAGGTGGCGCTGCACACCAGTCATCTGCATCCGACGCTGGCTGTGGCGGGAGGTGTGAATGCCAGCAATGCGGTGGCCTACGCTGAGGCTGGTGCCGACATCCTGGTGTCATCGGCGCCGTATCACGCACCACCGCGTGATGTGGAGGTGCGCTTCTCTCGTGATGTGTAGACCTGGCGCTTCAGTGTTGTGCTTGGCCAGTCAGCCAGGCGGCGCGGATGAGTCGCCCACAATCTACCGACTGAACGGCAGGCTTCTGGTCTGGGTCGTCTGTGCGTATACCGCTGCGGTCTTCACGCGCGAGCACGCCGTAAAAGGTCTTGCTGGCATCTATCCAGGGATAGAAGCCGAATGCGCCTGGGCTGCTGAAGGCGCCGTCGCCCACCTTGGGGTCGTCTTCCACCCAGTGGCCGATCGAGTAGTGCCAGGTTTCGGTTTGTGGAATGGGTGTCTTGATGGCCTCATTCGGGCAGGTCTGCGGATTGGCGCACACCGCGTTTGAGCCCAGCAGCTTGCTCATCTGGAGGTCGCCTTGCAGGATGCCCCTCAGGAAGCGGGCGTAGTTGGCGGCCGTGCCATGTGCACCACCAGCCAGTTGAGGCTGGTTGTAGCCGATGTGCCAATCCGGGCCCAGTGATCGCATGCTGCGCTTGATGGCACCAGCCAGTTGCGCGTTGTCCATGTCGCCCAGGCCCATCATCACGGCATGCTTTTGCATGTGCCCGCCGTTGTAGTCGAACACATGGGCCGTGGCGCTGTCGGGGCGTCCCCGCCCGTTGAGCAGGCTGGATTGGCATTCGCCAACGGTCTGGCCGCGTGTGCAGATCCTGAATCGGGTGTAGCCGCTGCGGAAGCTCAGAAAGCGGATGTCTTCGTCGCTGAGGCGACCCTCGCGCTGCTGTGCCACGTAGGCGCCATAAAGCCACTTCGAGGCAGAAGCCAGCGCCATGGCGGTGTTGCCATCAGGCGCTTGTTGGCCGATCGAGCCGCCAGCGAGTTGGCGTTGGCCGTTGCCGATCTCCCAGTAAAAGGGCTGGGCGGCCACGCAGGCTTGCGCTTTGTGTGCGGTTTCTTGCGCCGCGCGCGTGCGTTGGGATGGTGTGGCCTTCTCTGCCTGTGTGCCCGCTTGGGCGAATGCAGCTGTGGTCAGGCAGATGGTCAACAAGGCAGCGTTGCGCATGCGCGTCTCCGAAGTCAGGGGGCGCACAGTCAGTGAGGCCCGGGCTTTCACAACGCAAGCCACCTGGCTTTCGATGACGATGTCACGAAGCTTTACACGCGGGCTCAGTAGTTGATCGCGTAACGGTAGCCCCGGTACTTGAACACCGCTGACTTCAACCTGATTTCTTCCAGCAACAAGCCTTGATAGGGTTGATCGCCTTCATGGAAGACCTGGCTGTTGATGATCAGCATGCGGCTGGATGGTGTCTCGGAGTACATGGCGCCACCAATCACCAGTTGAGGCAGGTCACGCCGAACGTCTTCCGGCAGTTCGTTGATGGAGGGTACGCGGGCATTGGCCTGTGGCGCGGTCGCCGTTGCCGATGCGTTCGAGGTGGTACGGGCCGGTGTGGGAGCCGGCGCGGCGGCGGGGGCGGGTACCTGGGGGGGGGGCGTGGCGGGTTCACGCACCGGTTGGGCTACTGGCACACGCGCCACGACCTCGGGTTCCGTGGACGGAGGGGCCGGCGGCGGCGGGTAAGGCACGGCGTTGCCCGTCAGGTTTGGCGGTACGGGCGACACAGGGGCAGTCGCCATCTCAGGTACTGGCATGGGCGCAGCAGCTTGTGGTGCTGGTTCACGCATGAGCAGTTGCCAGCTCAATACGGCGATCAGGCAGAGGCCCACGCCCGCACCAAGCCACACGGCTGGCGCGACGGCCTTGCGACCACCTGCGTCATCGTCTTCAATCTGGCCCAGTGGTTGCGAGTGCAAGCCCGGCACCGTGCCACGCTCGCGTTCGGCATCAGCCTTCTTGAGGGCGTCAAGGATGTAGGACATCGTTTCGTCTCGCGGTGGTCTGGCCGGTTTGCAATCGAGGCTCCTCGATGCCGACAGCCCGGTTGATCAGCATGAAGGTCGTGGCGCCCACCACACCATCTGGCTTGAGGCCTTGAGCCATTTGGAAAGCGTACACCCGCGACTGCATGGTGGCATCAAAAACCTGCTTGCCCGCTGGCGCGGCAGTCTTGTCGATCTTGCTGAGCTGGATGGCGAGCCAGTCCACCACGACACCCGTGTTGCCGGGCAGGATCTTCATCCTGAACTCAGGCGGTGTGCGCCAGAAGGTGGTGAAGTCTCCTCGCCACATGCTGGCCAGTGCGCTCAGCGGCAGGGCATAGGTGTGGCCATCGAACTGCAATAGTGCGGTCTGGTCCCTCAGGCCGGTCAGCAGTGCATAGATGGCCTGGTTGCGGTCATCGTGCAAGGCCAGCACAACCGGGCGCTCCAGCTGACGTATCAGTGCCAGGCCACCACTGTTGCGGAAGCAGGCGAGGTTCTGTTGCTGCGCCTGGGTGCAGGCATCGCCGCCTTCGCCCAGCGTGATCTGCCACATTGGGGCAAGGGCCCGCAGCGCATCCTTTTCCTTGCGGAAGGCCGATTGGTACACCATGCGGGCGTCGATCGGCGGCGCAGCCAAAGACGTGCTCATGGTTCCGCCGGAAGCCGAGGATGCCGTATGTTGGCTCGCGCTGGCCGCGCGTGTTGCAGAAGCCGCTCGGGCCACGTCCTTGCCAGGCAGCTTCGATGTCTGGTTCTTCTGGTGTTGATGCAACCAGGCAGCACCACCTATCCCCGCGATGGCGGCAAACAGCAGGCCGCCAGCCAGCCAGGGCATCCAGGGTTCCTGCTTGCCCTTCTTGCGGCGAGGTGGTGTGCCGGAGGCGCTGGTGGACGTGGGTTTGGGCGTGCCTTGATGCGTTTGAGCGGTCTTGGCCGTCTGGAAAACCTCCTGGGCCGCCTTGTCCACGATCTGCCGATCCACCTTGCTTTTATTTTCAACATAGGCGCCCAGCAGCGCCCGGTCACACAGCAGGTTGATGCGGCGCGGCACCCCACCCGTGAGCTGGTGAATGCGGCGCACAGCCTTGGTGTCAAACAAGCGGCCCCGTTTGAGCCCGCCAATGGACAGGCGGTGCTGGATGTACTGCCCGGTCTCTTCTTCGGTCAGCGCCTCCAGGTGGAAGTGCGCGATCACGCGCTGGGCGAGCTGCTCCAGTTCGGGCTGGGCCAGCATGGTGCGCAACTCGGGCTGGCCGATCAGCATGATCTGCAGGAGCTTGCGTTCGCTGGTCTCCAGATTGGTCAGCAGGCGCAACTGCTCCAGCACGTCGGTGGACAAGTTCTGGGCTTCGTCGATGATGAGGACGTTGTTCTGCCCGACGGCGTGCGTCTTGAGCAGGAACTCGTTGAGCGGGTCAACATAGTCCTTGATGGTGGCCTGGCCGGGGCCCTGGTGCTCGTAGGGGATGCGGAACTCGTCGCACACCGACTTGAGCAGTTCGGCCACTGTCACCTTCGGGTTGAAGATGTAGGCCACGTTCGTGCGGCGCGGGATCTGCTCCAGAAAGCAGCGGCAGACCGTGGTCTTGCCTGCGCCGATCTCGCCCGTGAGCACCACGAAGCCACCGCCACCGCCCACGCCATACAGCAGGTGAGCGAGCGCCTCGCGATGGCGTTCGCTCATGAACAGGTAACGCGGGTCGGGCGCGATCGAGAACGGCGCCTGTTTCAGGCCGAAATATTGCGCGTACATGGGGCAAGCATAGCCTTACTGTGGCCAAGTCCGTGACAGTGGACATCCCACCACAGGCGGGCAGCCGTCTCAGGGGCAAAATGAAGTGTTCCCTCACGCCATTTCCTTGTCTCGCGCTGCATGTCGCATTCCCGTCACCCCGTTCCCCCCGCCGCGCCAGACGGCCCCGGTGCGGCGACCTACGTCGTGGACACCAATGTGATCCTGGTTGCCAACGGCCAGCACCCCGGCGTCACGCAGGACTGCATCCGGCGCTGTGTGCATTGGCTGGAGGCCCTCATGGTCTCGGGGCGTGTGGCGGTGGACGAGGGCTACGAGATCGTGCGCGAATACCAGCACAAGACCCACGCCAGCAACGGTCAGGGCAAGGGGGATGCCTTCCTGCGCTGGCTGCTGCATGAGCTGGACAACCCGGCGCGTTGCGATCAGGTGGCCTTGCTGCCCCAGGCTGAGCGGGGTTTTGAAGCCTTTCCCGACGACCCGGCGCTGGCTGCTTTTGATTCAGCCGATCGCAAGTTCGTGGCTGTGGCCCGCACACATCCGGAGGCGCCTGTCATCCTGCAGGCGGCCGATTCCAAATGGCTGGACTGGTCACCCGCCTTGCTGCAGCACGGGGTGCGCGTCCAGTTTCTGTGCGACGCCGAGTTGCACCAGTTCCACATCCACAAGTTTGGCCAATGAGGTCCGACCATGAATGAGTTTTTTCGCTTTCCCCACACGCCGCACATCGCCTGGTTGTCCAAAGGCTCGCCGCGCGATGACAAGGTGCTGGCGCCCGATGAGATCAAGGCCTTGCTGGATCATCCCGTTGTCGTGGAAGAAAAGCTCGACGGCGCCAACATGGGCATCTCCTTCAACAGTGAAGGCGTGCTGCATGTGCAGAACCGCGGCCAATACCTCAACAAGCCTTATGGCGGCCAGTTCGCCCGCCTGGATGAATGGCTGGTGATCCGCGAAGACGCGCTGTTCGATGCCCTCGGTGATCAACTGATGCTGTTTGGCGAATGGTGCGCGGCCAAGCATTCGCTGGACTACGAAACCTTGCCCGACTGGTTCCTCGCTTTTGACGTGTATGACCGCGCCATGGGCCGCTTCTGGAGCACGCGGCGCCGCCATGAACTGGCCGAGAAGCTGCAGATCCGGCAGGTACCTCGCGTGAGCCAGGGCAAGACCACGCTCAAGGAGTTGACCGACTGGGTCGAGTCTCATCGCAGCCATTACCGCGATGGCAACCTGGAGGGCGTGGTCGTTCGCCATGAGGATGAGGATTGGCTCATCAACCGTGCCAAGCTGGTGCGGCCTGATTTCGTGCAGAGCATCGAAGAGCACTGGCGCAGCCGCGCCTTGCAGTGGAATCGCATCAGCTGGGATGCGGGCGAGCAGGCCTGAGCCCATCCACGATCAGGTTCAGTGAGGCGACCAAGGTGGCTTCGGCGTGGGTCACATCCACCTGCCATTGCGCCAGTTGCCCATCCACATGCATGCGGGCCAGACCATAGGCCAGTGCGCGCAAGGCCAGGGCGAATTCGGGCAGCGGGCCGGGAGGCAAATCCCCAGCTTCTTGCGACTGGGCGACCAGATCCAGCGTGATCTGGCGCACGGCATCGAAGTGCACGGGCAGGCTGGCCGAGCTGTCAAACTGAAACAGGTTGCGTGAGGACACCAGCTTGAACTGGGTCGGGTTGTGCAGGGCCCATTGGATGAAAGATCTGCCCAGGGTTTTCAGTCGGTCAATGGGAGCGGGTGGGGCATCCATCAGGTCGCGCTCGACGCGCAGCCTCAGCCGCACGGTGGCTTCTTCTGCTACCGCCGTCATCAAGGATTCGCGGCTTGGAAAGTGCCGAAACGGCGCGCCGGACGACACACCCAAGCGCCGTGCGACCTCCCGCACGCTGATGATGTCCTTGCCGGTTTCCTCGGCCACGGTCACGGCCATGTCGATCAGTGCCTGCCTGAGCTTGCCGTGGTGATAGGGGCGTTTGGTGGTGGGCATGAGCTTGTAGGCGACGCAATGTAAGCACTGCGTATTTTGCTTGGTGTTCTTCGAGTGCGCCACCTAGGATCGCGCCGACATGGACATATCAAGGAGCACGGTCATGAACATCTCAGGCAGGAAGGGCCCCCGCGAGGCAGGTGGTGCGCGGGGCCACAGCGGCAGGTTGGTTGGCGGGCGAGCCAGACCTTGGCTGGTCTGGCTGGTGGGCGCCATCGCCTTGAGTGTCATGGCAGTGAGCAGCCTGCTGTGGCTGCCGGGCATGGATGGTGTGCGCTGGTTGGTTCGTGCCACGGCGCGCACATCGCTCGTGTTTTTTCTGCTGGCCTATACCGCTCAGGCGGCGGTGCTGACCTGGCCAGGTGCCTGGTCAAGCTGGCAGCGCCGTTACCGCCGGCAATGGGGCTGGCTTCTGGTGACCTCGCACGGGCTGCACGCGGCGGCCATCGTCAGCCTGGCCGTGATGGCGCCGGTGTTGTTTGAGACGCTTTCGCCGCCGGCGCAGCGCATCGGGCCCGGCCTGGCCTATGTGTTCATCGCGCTGATGGGGTTGACGTCCTTTGATCGCACCGCCGCCGCGCTGGGCAAGGTCTGGTGGGCCAGGCTGCACACCTGGGGCATGCACTACATCTGGTTGAGCTTCCTGGTGGCCAATGGCAAGCGGGTGGCCGCACACCCGGAGTACGCCTTGCCAGTTTTCTTGCTGCTCGCCGCGCTCCTGTGGCGCCTGTGGTGTCAGCGCAGCAGGGCGTTCAAGGCTGAGCCAGCCAGCGCTGGGCCAGCTTGACCCACAGGGTCGCGCCCAGCGGGATCAGGTCGTCATTGAAATCGTAGCTGGGGTTGTGCAGCATGCAGGGCCCCAGGCCATGGCCTGCATCGCGGTGCGTGCCATCGCCATTGCCGATCACGAAGTAGGCGCCTGGCTGCGCCTGCAGGAAGAAGCTGAAATCTTCCGCGCCCATGGTGGGTTCGAACTCCAGCACCTTGTCGGCGCCGGCCACCTCGGTCATCACCTGGCGCGCGAAAGCCGTCTCGGCCGGGTGGTTGATGGTGGGCGGGTAATTGCGGCTGAACTCGAAATGCGCCGTGGCGCCGTAGGCCGCGCACACGTGTTGTGTCATGTCGCGCATGCGGGTTTCGATCAGGTCCAGCGTGTCGTTGGTGAAGGTGCGCACCGTGCCCTGCATCGTCACCGAGTCGGGGATCACATTGGTGGCTTCACCCGCTTCGATCATGGTCACCGAGATCACGCCCGTCTCGATGGGGCGCATGTTGCGCGTCAGGATGGTCTGGAAGGACTGCACCAGTTGGCAGGCCACCGGCACCGGGTCCACGCCCAGGTGGGGCATGGCGCCATGGCAGCCCTTGCCGCGGATGGTGATCAGGAATTCGTTGCTGGAGGCGAAGCAGGGTCCGCTCTTGATGGCGAACTCGCCCACGGCCATGCCCGGCCAGTTGTGCATGCCGAAGATGGCGTCCATCGGGAAGCGGGTGAACAGGCCGTCGCGGATCATCTCGCGCGCGCCCCCGCCGCCTTCTTCCGCCGGCTGGAACGCCACGTACACGGTGCCGTCGAAATCACGTGTGGCGGCCAGTTGCTGGGCGGCGGCCATCAGCATGGCTGTGTGACCGTCGTGCCCGCAGGCGTGCATGCGACCCTGGTGGCGGCTGGCATGCGCGAATGTGTTGTGCTCGGTCATGGGCAGGGCGTCCATGTCGGCGCGCAGGCCGACGGCCCGTTTGCCTGGCCGCCCCTTGATCACCCCCACGACGCCCGTCTTGCCCAGGCCCGTGTGCACCTCGATGCCCCAGTTGCGCAGGGTCTGCGCGATCAGGTCGGCGGTGCGCTCTTCCTGGAAGCACAGCTCCGGATGGGCATGGATGTCGCGACGCAGCGCCCTCATGGCATCAGCCTGGTCCAGCAACTCGGGCAGGACGGTCGGGGGCAGTTCAACGTGCGACACAGTCATACATTCAGGGGACTTTTCGAACAAGTTCCAGATATTACCCGGCCGAGCTTATTTATAGTGTGCAGGCGTTACGACCAATGAGGAGATTCGCCATGAGCGACGTCAAGTTTTCCCAAGCACACACCCTGGGTCTGGACAAGGCCCGCGAGCTGGCCAAGCAGTGGGCCGAAGATTCGGCCAAGAAAATGGGCCTGGATTGCAAGCACACTGAAGGTGCCGACAAGGACACCATCACCTTCGAGCGCATGGGCGTCACCGGCCTGATGACCGTCACCGGCACCAGTTTTGACCTGGACGTCAAGCTGGGCATGATGATGAAGGCCTTCAAGCCGATGATCGAATCCGAGATCGCCAAGAACCTCGGCCGCATCATCGACAAGGCTTCGGGCAAGGCCTGATAGGGGCTTGCCGCCAGCCGCCCGGTCAAGCCGGGCGGCTGGAAATGCAGACGGGCTGCATCGTGCAGCCCGCTTTGCTTTTGCCTGCGCGCCGCGATGGCGCCAGCAGCTTACTTCTTGAGCGACTCGACCAGGTCGATGTAGCCTTGCTTGGCTTCGTCCTGAGTCTTGCCCTTCAGGGCGGCCCAGGCGTCGTACTTGGCGCGGCCCACGAAATCGGTGAAGCCGGGGCGGTCGCCGGTGGCGTCGCCCACGCTGCCTTGCTTGAACAGCGAGTACATCTGCAGCAGGGTGTTGTTGTCAGGCTTGGCGGGCAGCAGCTTGGAGTCTGCCAGGGCCTTGTCGAAGCGGGCTTGAAGATCGGACATGTTTGTCTCCTGTGAAAACGCAGGCGCATGTTACTGCCCGTTTGACGAAGCTGCACCACAGTGGGCCCCCTCAAGCCAGTGCCAGAGAAACCATGGGGTCATCCAGGATTCTCTAGAATCCTTCCCCTCATGAGCGCAGTTTCATTCCAGAACGTCACCAAAACCTTCCAGTCGGGCGACCGCACCGTGCGCGCACTGCAAGGCGTCAGCTTCGACATCGAAGAAGGTGAATTTTTCGGCCTGCTGGGCCCCAATGGTGCCGGCAAGACCACGCTGATCAGCATCCTGGCGGGTCTGAGCAGGGTTTCGTCGGGCAAGGTGTCCGTTCAGGGGCACGATGTGGTGGGTGACTACGCCGCCGCCCGCAAGGCCCTGGGCGTCGTCCCGCAGGAGCTGGTGTTCGACCCCTTCTTTTCGGTGCGTGAAACCTTGCGCATCCAGAGCGCCTACTTCGGCCTGCGCCGCAACGACGACTGGATCGATGAGCTGCTGGCCAACCTGGGCCTGAGCGACAAGGCTGATGCCAACATGCGCCAGCTGTCCGGCGGCATGAAACGGCGCGTGCTGGTGGCGCAGGCCCTGGTGCACCGCCCACCCGTGATCGTGCTGGACGAGCCCACCGCTGGCGTGGACGTCGAGCTGCGCCAGACGCTGTGGCATTTCATCGCCCAGCTCAACAAGCAAGGCCACGCCGTCTTGCTGACCACGCACTACCTGGAAGAGGCCGAGGCCTTGTGCGGCCGCATCGGCATGCTCAAACAGGGGCAGCTGGTGGCGCTGGATCGCACCTCGGCATTGTTGGCAGGCACCGCCTCCACCATGTTGCGCTTCAAGACCGATCAGGCCTTGCCGCCTGAGCTGGACGCGCATGCCCGGATCACGGGCCGCATCGTGCAACTGCCCGCGCATGACGCCAACGAGATCGAGCAGATCCTGGCGCAGCTTCGCCAGGCGCGCTGCCACGTGGAAGACCTGGAGATGGGGCGGGCCGATCTGGAGGATGTCTTCCTGTCCATCATGCAAGGCCACCACGGCACGCAAGCCAAGGCGGAGGTGGCAGCATGAACTGGGTCGATGCCGTTCAGGGCGCGCGCCCGCTGTTCATCAAGGAAGTGCTGCGCTTCTGGAAGGTGAGCTTCCAGACCATTGGCGCGCCGGTACTGACCTCCGTGCTGTATCTGCTGATCTTCGGCCATGTGCTCGAAGACCACGTGCAGGTGTTCAAGGGCGTGGGCTACACCCGCTTCCTGATCCCGGGGCTGGTGATGATGAGCCTCCTGCAGAACGCTTTTGCCAACAGTTCATCGTCGCTGATCCAGAGCAAGATCACGGGCAACCTCGTGTTCGTGCTCTTGAGCCCGCTGTCGCACCGCGCCTGGTTCATCGCCTATGTGGGCGCCTCGCTGGTGCGCGGGCTGGCCGTGGGCACGGGCGTGTTCATCGTGACGGCCTGGTTTGCGCCGCCCGGCCTGGCCGAGCCATGGTGGGCGCTGATCTTTGCCGTGCTGGGCGGCGCGCTGCTGGGCTCGCTGGGCCTGATCGCCGGGCTGTGGGCCGACAAGTTCGACCAGATGGCGGCTTTCCAGAACTTCATCATCGTGCCCATGACCTTCCTGTCGGGCGTGTTCTACTCGGTGCACTCGCTGCCGGGTTTCTGGCAGGGCCTGTCGCACCTCAACCCCTTCTTCTACCTGATCGACGGCTTCCGCCGCGGCTTTTTTGGCGCGAGTGACGTCAGCCCCTGGCTCAGCCTGGGTGTGGTGGCGACTGCCACACTGGGTGTTTCCGCCTTGGCGCTGCATCTTTTGAAGACCGGGTACAAAATCCGTTCCTGATCTCCCTTCTTTGCCCTTTTCAGAGTCCACCATGGCCAATCCCACGTCCGAACAGATCCAGCAATACATCGCCGCCGGTCTGCCCTGCGATCACCTGGAAGTGGAAGGTGATGGTCAGCACTTTTTCGCCACCATCGTGTCCGCCGAGTTCGAAGGCAAGACCCGAATTGGTCGCCACCAGCGCGTTTACCAGGCCCTGGGCGATAGAATGCGGGCTGAGATCCATGCCCTGTCCATGAAGACTTTGACGCCCGCCGAGTGGGCGACCCAGGCTCCCAAGGCCTGATTTCACAGTCTGAAGTGGCCGCAAGGCACTCAGCCAGTTTTATCCCTCTCTAATCAGGCGCGACTACCGCTTTGGCGGCAGCTTCGCGCCCTTTGTGTTTCCTCATGGACAAACTCCTGATCCGCGGCGGTCGTCGTCTGCAAGGCGAAGTGATCATTTCCGGTGCCAAGAATGCCGCCTTGCCAGACCTGTGTGCCACGCTGCTGAGCGCTGAGCCAGTCACGCTGGGCAATGTGCCGCAACTGCAGGACGTGTCCACCACACTCAAGCTGTTGGCGAACATGGGTGTCGTGGCCGAGCGCCATGCCGATGACGCCAGCACGATGACGCTGGATGCCGGCCGCGTGGACAAGCCCGAGGCACCGTATGAGCTGGTCAAGACCATGCGCGCCTCCATCCTGGTGCTGGGCCCGCTGCTGGCGCGCTTCGGCCGCGCGCGCGTGTCCTTGCCCGGCGGTTGCGCGATTGGTTCGCGCCCCGTGGACCAGCACATCAAGGGCCTGCAGGCCATGGGTGCGCAGATCACGGTCGAGCATGGCTACATCGAAGCACGCACGCCGCTGGATGCCAACGGCCAGCCCACCCGCCTCAAGGGGGCCCGCATCACGACCGACATGGTCACTGTCACGGGTACTGAGAACCTGTTGATGGCCGCCACGCTGGCCGAGGGTGAAACCATCCTCGAAAACGCCGCGCAAGAGCCTGAAATCACCGACCTGGCCAATCTGCTGATTGCCATGGGCGCGAAGATTGAAGGGCAGGGCACGCACCGCATCCGCATCCAGGGCGTGGACAAGCTCCATGGCCTGAGCGGCGCGCAAGCCCACCAGATCATCCCTGACCGCATCGAAACCGGCACCTTCCTGTGCGCCGTGGGTGCCACGGGCGGCGACGTGACCTTGCGCAAGGCCGATGCCGAGCACCTGGAGTCGGTCATCGAGAAGCTGCGTGAAGCCGGCGTGAGCATCGAATCCGGCGAAGGCTGGATCCGGGTCAAGGCCGATGCGCGCCCCAAGTCGGTGGGCTTCCGTACCCGCGAGTACCCCGCTTTCCCGACAGACATGCAAGCCCAGTTCATGGCACTCAACTGCGTGGCCGAAGGCACCGCCGTGATCCACGAGACGATCTTTGAAAACCGCTTCATGCACGTCAACGAGCTGATCCGTCTGGGCGCCAGCATCGCCGTGGACGGCCACAGCGCCGTGGTCACGGGCGTGCCCAAGCTGTCGGGCGCCACCGTGATGGCCACCGACCTGCGTGCCTCTGCCAGCCTGGTGATCGCCGGCCTGGTGGCCGAGGGCGAGACCCTGGTGGACCGCATCTACCACCTCGACCGTGGCTACGACCGCATGGAAGCCAAGCTGCGAGGCATTGGTGCCGACATTGAACGCGTCAAGGCATAAGGCGCTGCAACAACATGATCACCCTTGCACTTTCCAAAGGCCGCATCTTCGAAGAAACCTTGCCCCTGCTGGCCGCAGCCGGCATCGAGGTGACCGAGGATCCGGAAAAGACCCGCAAGCTCATCCTGCCCACCACGCGCCCTGATGTGCGCGTGGTGCTGGTGCGCGCTTCCGACGTGCCCACCTATGTGGAATACGGCGGTGCCGACATCGGCGTGGCCGGCAAGGACATCCTGATCGAGCATGGCGGCGACAACCTGTACCAGCCGCTGGACCTGAACATCGCCAAGTGCCACATGAGCGTGGCCGTGCGTGCCGACTTCGACTACGAAGCCGCCGTGAAGCAGGGCTCGCGCATCCGTGTGGCCACCAAGTACACCACCATCGCGCGTGATCACTTCGCCAACAAGGGCGTGCACGTGGACCTGATCAAGCTGTACGGCTCGATGGAGCTCGCACCGCTGACCGGCCTGGCCGATGCCATCGTCGACCTGGTCTCGACGGGCAACACGCTCAAGGCCAACAAGCTGGTCGAAGTCGAGCACATCATGAACATCAGCTCGCGTCTGGTGGTCAACCAGGCCTCGCTCAAGCTCAACCGCGAGCCCATTCGCGCGCTGATCCAGGCTTTCGAGTCCGCCATCCCGAAGAACAAATAAGCCAGCCAGAAACAAGCGCTATGGCGTTCATCGTGAATGCCCATCGCGCCAGTGCCTCAACCAAGCCTGATTTCTGAGATCCTTTCGCTCATGACAGTCCAGATCCGCCACCTCGCTACCGCTCAGCCCGATTTCGATGCCGCCTTCCAGAAGGTGCTGCATTGGTCGGCCGAGACCGACACGGCCATCGAAGACCGCGTGGGTGCCATCCTGGCCGATGTTCGCCTGCGTGGCGATGCGGCCGTGCTGGAATACACCGGCCGTTTTGACTACTTGCAAGTGGACAGCGTGGCCGCGCTGGAGCTGGGTCAGGCCGAGCTGAAGGCCGCCTTCGAGAGCCTGCCTGCCGTGCAGCGCGAAGCCCTGGAAAGCGCAGCGAAACGCGTGCGCAGCTACCACGAGCGCCAGAAGGAGGCGTGTGGCCTGAGCTGGCAATACCGCGATGAAGACGGTACCTTGCTGGGCCAGAAGGTCACCCCGCTGGACCGCGTGGGCATCTACGTGCCCGGTGGCAAGGCCGCGTACCCTTCATCCGTGCTGATGAACGCCATCCCCGCCCATGTGGCCGGCGTGCAAGAGATCATCATGGTCGTGCCCACGCCACGCGGTGAGAAGAACCCGCTGGTGCTGGCCGCAGCCTATGTGGCCGGCGTGAGCCGCGCCTTCACCATCGGTGGCGCACAGGCCGTGGCCGCACTGGCCTATGGCACGGCCACCGTGCCCAAGGTTGACAAGATCACCGGCCCTGGCAATGCCTATGTGGCCAGCGCCAAGAAGCACGTGTTCGGCCAGGTCGGCATCGACATGATCGCCGGCCCCAGCGAAATCCTGGTGCTGGCCGATGGCTCCACGCCACCTGACTGGGTTGCGATGGACCTGTTCAGCCAGGCCGAGCATGATGAACTCGCGCAAAGCATCCTGCTGTGCCCGGACGCCGGCTACATCGCCAAGGTGCAGGCCGAGATCGACCGCCTGCTGCCCACCATGCCCCGCGCCGACATCATCCGCGCTTCGCTGGAAGGCCGTGGCGCGCTGATCCACACGCGCAGCATGGAAGAGGCCTGCGAGATCTCCAACCGCATCGCGCCCGAGCACCTTGAAGTCAGCAGCAACGACCCGCACAAGTGGGAGCCGCTGCTCAAGCACGCCGGCGCCATCTTCCTGGGCGCCTATACCTCCGAATCGCTGGGCGACTACTGCGCCGGCCCCAACCACGTGCTGCCGACCTCCGGCACGGCCCGTTTCTCGTCGCCGCTGGGCGTCTACGACTTCCAGAAGCGCTCCAGCCTGATCGAGGTGAGCGAAGCCGGCGCACAAGTGCTGGGCAAGACGGCCGCGGTGCTGGCTTATGGCGAAGGCCTGCAGGCCCACGCCCAGGCTGCCGAATTCCGGTTGAATAGCCGCCTGAAGAAATAAGCCATGAGCCTGCTCGACGTATTTCGCCCTGATGTCCGCGCCATGCACGCTTACGTGGTGCAGGACGCCGCCGGCTACATCAAGCTCGACGCGATGGAGAACCCCTTCACGCTGCCGCCCGACCTGCAGGTGAAGCTGGGGGAGCGCTTGGGGCCGGTGGCCATGAACCGCTACCCCGGTGTGCGCGTCAATGACCTGCATGCCGCCTTGCGTGCCTACGCCCACGTGCCCGCCGATCACGGACTGGTGCTGGGCAATGGTTCCGATGAGCTGATTTCGCTGCTGTCGGTGGCCTGTGCCCAGCCGGGTGCCGTGGCCCTGGCGCCTCTGCCGGGCTTCGTCATGTACGAGGCCTTTGCCAAGCAAAGCGGCATGCAGTTCGTCGGCGTGCCTTTGACGCCCGATTTCGAGCTGGATGGCCCCGCCATGCTGGCTGCCATCCGCGCCCACAAGCCCGCGCTGACCTACATCGCCTACCCCAACAACCCCACGGCCAACCTGTGGGACGACGCGGTGATCGAGCAGATCATCGACGCCGTGGGCGCCAACGGCCAGGGGCTGGTCATCATCGACGAGGCCTACCAGCCATTCGCCAGCAAGAGCTACCTCGATCGCCTGACGAAGCACCCGCACGTGCTGCTGATGCGCACCCTGTCCAAATTTGGCCTGGCCGGCATCCGCCTGGGTTACATGATGGGCCGAAAGGACCTGATCGAGCAGGTCGAAAAAGTGCGTCCGCCCTACAACATCAGCGTGCTGAATGTGGAGGCGGCGCTGTTCGCCCTGGAGCACGCCGACGAGTTCGCCCGTCAGGCCGAGCTCATCAAGGCCGAACGCGCGCGCCTGCTGTCGGCACTGGCTGACATGCCCGGCGCCAAGGCTTACCCCAGCCAGGCCAACATGATTCTGGTGCGCGTGAACGACGCGGCTGCCACCTTTAACGCCCTTAAAGCTAGGGGCATCCTGATCAAAAATGTGGCGGGCCTGCATGGTTTGCTGGCAAACTGTATCCGCTTGACCGTCGGGAAACCCTCGGAAAATGACGCGCTCATCGCGGCATTGACCGAACTCCTGCGCGAACCCCTGAATTCCAACCCCGCATGAACGCTCCTGACATGGTTGCCCAAGCTGGCGCCGACCGCGTGGCCGAGGTCACCCGCAACACCGCTGAAACCCAGATCACCGTCCGCGTCAATCTGGACGGCACCGGCGCGGCCAAGCTGCACACCGGCATCGGTTTCTTCGACCACATGCTCGACCAGATCGCACGCCACGGCCTGATCGATCTGGACATCCACGCTGTGGGCGATCTGCACATCGACGGCCACCACACGGTGGAAGACGTCGGCATCACCTTGGGCCAGGCTTTTGCCAAGGCCGTGGGCGACAAGAAGGGCATCCGCCGCTACGGCCATGCCTACGTCCCGCTGGACGAGGCTCTGTCACGCGTGGTGATCGATTTCTCCGGCCGTCCTGGCCTGCACATTGACATCCCCTTCACGGCCGGCAGCATTGGCGGCTTCGACACCCAGTTGACCTACGAGTTCTTCCAGGGCTTCGTCAACCACGCGGGCGTCACACTGCACATCGACAACCTGAAGGGCGTCAACGCGCACCATCAGGCCGAGACCGTGTTCAAGGCCTTTGCCCGTGCGCTGCGTGGCGCGCTGGAGCGCGACCCCCGCATGGCGGGTGTGATCCCGTCCACCAAGGGCTCGCTGTGAACCGCCTTGCTGATTTCGCCTCTTTGTTCCTTGTGATGCTGCCCCGTTGACTCCATGAGCCAGATGACATCGACAGTGGCCGTGATTGACTACGGCATGGGTAACCTGCGTTCTGTCTCGCAGGCGGTTGAACACGCAGCCAAGGATCTGAACCTCAAGGTCGTGGTGACCAATGACCCGGACGTGGTGCACGCTGCCGAGCGCGTGGTGCTGCCAGGGCAGGGCGCCATGCGCGATTGCATGCGCGAACTGCGCGGTGCCCATGGCGGTGGCCTGCTGGGCGCCGTGCTGGATGCCGCCGCCAACAAGCCCCTGATGGGTGTGTGCGTGGGCATGCAGATGCTGCTGGATCACTCCGAAGAACAGGACACACCTGGCCTGGGCCTGTTGCCTGGCAGGGTGATCAAGTTCCGCCTTGACGGCATGAAGCAACCCGACGGCAGCCGCTACAAGGTGCCCCAGATGGGCTGGAACCGCGTGCACCAACCCCGCCATGAAGGCGTCTGGGGTGGGCAGCCGCATCCGGTCTGGGCGGGAATTCCTGACGACAGCTACTTCTACTTCGTCCACAGCTACCATGCAGTTGTGGATAATCCCCAACACAGCGCAGGCGAGACCGAGTACGGTGTCCGCTTTACCTGCGCCGTTGCCCGGGATAACATTTTCGCCACCCAGTTCCACCCCGAGAAGAGCGCCGAACATGGGCTGGCCCTGTACCGCAATTTCCTGCTCTGGAAGCCTTGATCAAGTGCTTCCAGGGTTTTCTGACGATTTCTCCACCCAACCCGCACCACAGCCATGCTGCTGATCCCTGCGATTGACCTGAAAGACGGCAAATGCGTGCGCCTTAAGCAAGGCGACATGAATGACTCCACCACCTTCGGCGAGGACCCGGCCGCGATGGCCCGGCGCTGGCTGGATGCCGGCGCAAGGCGTCTGCACCTGGTGGACCTCAATGGAGCCTTTGCCGGCAAACCCGTCAACGAAGCGGCCATCAAGGCCATCATCAAAGAAGTCGGCAGCGAGATCCCGGTGCAACTGGGTGGCGGCATCCGTGACCTCGACACCATCGAGCGCTATCTGGACGACGGCCTGAGCTACGTCATCATCGGCACGGCTGCGGTCAAGAACCCCGGCTTCCTGCGTGATGCTTGCACCGCCTTTGGTGGTCACATCATCGTGGGCCTGGACGCCAAGGACGGCAAGGTGGCCACCGATGGCTGGAGCAAGCTCTCCGGTCACGAAGTGATCGACCTGGCCAAGAAGTTCGAAGATTACGGCGTTGAAGGCGTGATCTACACCGACATCGGCCGTGACGGCATGCTCTCGGGCATCAACATCGAAGCCACCGTCAAGCTGGCGCAGGCGCTGACCGTGCCCGTGATCGCTTCGGGCGGCCTGTCGAACATCAAGAACATTGAAGAGCTGTGCGCCGTCGAACCTGAAGGCGTGGAAGGCGTGATCTGTGGTCGTGCCATCTACACGGGTGACCTTGATTTCGCCGCGGCTCAAAAGCGTGCCGACGAACTCAATGGCAAAGGCTGATCGAGCAAAGGCCTCCCAGTGCTAGCCAAACGCATCATTCCCTGCCTGGACGTCACCGGCGGGCGCGTCGTCAAGGGCGTCAACTTCGTCGAGTTGCGTGACGCCGGCGATCCGGTTGAAATCGCGGCGCGTTACAACGAGCAAGGCGCCGACGAGCTCACCTTCCTGGACATCACCGCCACCAGCGATGGTCGCGACATGATCCTGCACATCATCGAAGCCGTGGCTTCGCAGGTCTTCATCCCGCTGACGGTGGGTGGTGGCGTGCGCACGGTGGATGACGTGCGCCGCCTGCTCAATGCCGGCGCGGACAAGGTCAGCTTCAACTCCGCCGCCTTGGCCAACCCGCCGGTGATCCGTGATGCCTCGGACAAATACGGTTCGCAGTGCATTGTGGTGGCCATTGATGCCAAGCGTCGCCAAGGTGATGACCTGGCCGCACGTGGGCCGGGCTGGGACGTCTACAGCCATGGCGGCCGCAAGAACGTGGGCCTGGATGCCGTGGCCTGGGCCAGGCAGATGGCCGAGCATGGCGCCGGCGAGATCCTGCTGACCAGCATGGACCGTGATGGCACCAAGTCGGGCTTCGATCTGGAACTGACCCGTGCCGTGAGCGATGCCGTGGGCGTGCCCGTGATCGCCTCAGGTGGCGTGGGCAACCTCGATCACCTGGCCGATGGCGTGCAGCAGGGCAGGGCGGATGCCGTGCTGGCTGCCAGCATCTTCCATTACGGTGAGTACACCGTGGCGCAAGCCAAGGCCCTGATGGCGCAGCGGGGCATTCCCGTTCGCATCTGAAGCCAGCGCATCCCCGTTCAAGCCCGGTGCACAAGGCATCTGGCGAGAGACCCTCAAAGGCCGCATCTTGCGGCCTTTTCTTTTGGCGTGAACGACATCACATCTCTGCCAACATGGGTTTGAGTCCTGGCACCATGACGCCGACATATCAGGCGTAATGTGTGTCTCGGGAATACATCTTCGTCAGGAGTGACTCATGCCCCAAACCCATCGCTTCAAGCCGCTGCCACTGTCGTCCATGACGCACGCGCCGGAGTTGCCCAAGGTGCAGCGCCTGGCCCAGCCGCATGATGCGGCGCTGAGTCTGCTGACCGATCTGCACCACAGTGCCTGCGTCGTGGCACATCAACAGGATGGTCTGGATCAGACCATGCACCTGATGATGCGTGCGGGTGTGCGCATGGTGTTCGTGTCCGGCGTCCATGGCGAGCTGGTCGGTATGGTCACGGCGGAGGACATCCAGGGCGAACGCCCCGTGCTGCGCGCATCCAGCCAACTGGTGCCGCACAGTGAATTGACCGTGGCCGATGTCATGGTGCCCGTGACCCAATGGGATACGGTGGACTTGGCCAGCGTGCGCACCGCCCGCCTGGGCGATGTGGCCGAGACCATGCACGAACACGGCCTGCGCTATCTGCTGGTGACACAGCACAAGCAAGGCAAGACCATGCTGCGCGGCATGTTCTCTGCCCGCCGCCTGGAGATGGCCATGAACACCACCATCGAGCCGGATCTGCACTCACGCAGTTTTGCCGAGCTGGAGATGGTGCTGGCGCACTGAGGGCCCGCGAGCCGGCCTCATGCCTGGCCCGATGTGGCTGGCAGCCAGAGTTCGAAGCAAGCCCCTTCGCCGGGTTTGTTGATGACCTTGACCTGCCCGCCATGGCGCCGCGCCACGGTGTCGATGAAGACCAGCCCCAGTCCGATGCCGGCGGCCAGCTTGGAAGGGCGCCCCTGTTCAACGCGTTCATAGCGTTTGAACAGCCGTCCCAGTTCCGACTCCGGGATGCCAGGGCCTTGGTCGCGCACGGCAATCACATGCCAGTCATGATCTTGCGTGACAGCCACCGAGATTTGCCCGCCCTTGGGGCTGAACTTGATGGCATTGCTCAGCAGGTTGATCAAGGCGCGGTGAACCAGGTACTCGTCAAACGACGAGGGTTGTTCACGGCCGGGTGGCCAGTTGCCCGACAAGGTGATGTCCTTGGTGCGTGCCTGCAACTGCATGTCGTTCAGGCAGTCCTGCGCCAGTTTGATCAGGTCACCCTGGGCAGGTGAGATGGCACGTGTCTCAGCCCGCATCACCTGCAGCAGCTCTTCACACAACTCCAGTGTGTGGCGGGCCATGGCTTCCACATGCTTGAGCGTTTCCTCCTGCGACATGTGGCCGCCAATCCGATGCAGGTCCACCAGCGAGATCAGCGATGCCTGTGGTGAGCGGATGTCGTGCGCGATGAAGCCCAGGAGCTCTGCACGCTGCAGTTCGGCCTCCTGCAAGGCGGTGACGTCGGTGGCGCACACGATGGCGCCGCTGTCAGGTGTTGCATCATCGGTTGCCACCATGGCCACCAGATACTGCTTGCCGCGCGGGTGTACGGCTTCCGTGCTCAAGGCCTGGTGCCCCTGACGCGCCTTGTCCAGCAGCATGTCCCAGGTCGGTGCTTCGGTGGGCGTCATGGGCGACAGCACTTCGCCCAGGCGTCGGCCGATCAGCGCGGACGGATGGCTGAAGCCGGCCATCGCGCAGGCTTGCTGATTGGCCTGGGTCACCACGTGCCGCGCATCCACGACAAAAACGGCGTCAGGCAGCGTGCCCAGTGTGTGTGCCAGCAGTTGCCGCGCTTGCCTCAGTTGTGCGCCAGCCCGGCTGATGGCATCCGTGCGCCGTTGCATGAAGTCCGCGCCAGGTCGATCATCAGCCCCAGGCAGGGCAGAGCGCACATCGGGTTCGCTGGCCATCGCCTGCAACTCAGCTTCCAGGTCGCGTGCGGTGGCCTCCAGCTTGCGCCAGCTCCATACCGGATAGCTCAACAGTGCCCCCAGGGCCAGCCCGAATGGCGGCCACCAGATGCCCCATGCCATCAGGCCCCACGAGACCAGCACGGCGCCTGCTGCTAGGCTGGCGCTGGCGATCAGGGCCTGGCGTGGTGCGGCATGCCGGAAGTACCACAACAGGCCGAGCACCAGCAGGGCAGACAGTGGGGCGACTGCTGCGGCTGGCAGGACCTTGATGCGTTGTCCTTGTCGCAGGGCGTCCAGCAACTGGGCAATGACTTCCACGCCCGCCATGCCTTCGCCCAGTTGGGACACAGGCGTCTGGAAGGTCTCGCCCAAGCCGAGCGCGGTCACACCGATCAGCACATGGCGTTGGCGGAAGGTCTCGGGCGAGACCTCGCCTCGCAACACCGCGGCATATGACACATGGGCAATGCGGCCGGGGGCGCCCAGAAACGGAATGGCCATGGCCTGATCTCGGTGCCAGTAGGGCGAGGTCGAAGGCGAGTCCTGTGCGGCTTGCCTGGGGATGTCGGTCGGCCATTCGCCAGCTACTTGCAGCATCGCCAGCGCAGGATGAGGGTAGCGGTTGGCCTGGCTGCCCGCCCACAGATAGGCCCAGCGCACGGTGCCGTCCACGTCCATGGCGGCGTCGGCGTGGGCCAGCGTGGTGCCTTCCTGAAACATCGGCAGAGGGCGCAATTCATGACCATGCCCCACGCCATCCAGCGCATGGCTGACAGGCAGCACCACCTTGCCGGATTCACGCATGGCCTGTGCCAGCACGCTGTCTTGCTGTGGGTCAGCATCGGACTCGCTCAGCAGCAGGTCGAGCATCACCGATTTCGGCCCAGCCTGTTGAATTTGCTTCAAGGCCTGCGCATGAACGGCTCGCTTCCAGGGCCACCGGCCAATTGCCTGCAGGCTGGCATCGTCAATGGCGACGATCACGATGTCCTTCGCGGGCGCCCGCAGCCAGGTGCTCTGTGCTGCGTCATAGACAGCCTGATCGAGATGCCAGGTCCAGTGCCACCAACAGGCAGCGCTTGTCAGCATCATCAGGCAAAGGCTGACCAGCCACCATTCACGTTGCTGACGAGTGGTGCGCGGTTCGGACGTCATGGTTGCGTGGTGATGAAGCGTTCACGGCCGCGCACGCATGTGCCATGGCCACTGCGCACGCAACTGGGCAGCAGCACCAGTTGGGGTGAGGTGTAGGGGCCCACGAAACCGTCGGGATCAATGGCCCGGTATCGCACGTACAGACGCCCGCCTTCGGCTGGCCTGGGCAAGCTCACCTCCGGCGAATCCGACGAGACAGCCTTGATCAGGTCAGCGAAACCGTCGTCTCGGGCCATCTGGAACTCGAATCGTTGGCCAGGTTCGGCCTGCAGGGTGAACTGCAGTGCATCCGGCGTGAGTTTCGGTGGGGGTGGTTGAGCGGGCGGCTCGCGCATCATCAGGGCCTGGGCGTCGCCCCATGGGCCCGGATCAAGGGCGCCTGTGCTGGTCGACGCCGTCGTGGCGATGCGCCAGAAGTAGTCGCCGGCAGGCAGTGGTGCGATCAACTGTGTGTCGCGGATATCGGCGTGCTCCACCACGAGTTGCTTGAAGTCTGCGTCGCGCGCGATTTGCAGGCGGTAGCGTGTGGCCTGCGGGTGGCTGGTCCAGTTCAGCGTGGCTTCGCGGGCTCGCAGCTTGGCCTGGTGGCCGGGCGCGGTCGGAATGGGGGGCTCCGGCCTGGCCTTGAGCTGGAAGGTGGCCTGGGCGTCCTGACCCTCCAGGCCCTGGGCATTGGCCACGCGCATGCGCAGGAAGTAAACGCCATCAGGCAGCTCGCTGACCCTGAATCGAGGTTGCGTGTCAGTCTGCTCGGCGCGCACGCGGCGGAAGTCGACATCCTCGGCAATCTGAAGGCGGTAGCTGGCCGCACCGGGTGCGGTGGGCAGCTCCATGCGCAGCAGCGGGCGCTCGAACAAGGCAGGCAAGGGCGTGAGGTCTGGCGCAGAGGGCAAGGGCACGGGTGGCGCAACCTGGCTGCCGCCAACTGCCACCGTGCCCTGCCCGGCACCGAGCAGGGCGGCCTGCTTGCCACTGGACACGGCCACCGTGCCGGTCAAGGTCTCGCCCAAGGTACGGCGGGCGTCGGTGGCCACGCGGAAGGTCGTGCCACGCACGCCGAGCACCGCCTGCGGCGTCTTGATCTGATAGCGGGGCTGGCCACCGGTCAGGTGGGTAACCAGTGACTCGACGCGCCCGCGCAGAACCGACCAGACCGAGGCGTAAAAGCCTGCCTCCTCGTAATGCTGTGAGCTGTCCAGCCGGGCCTGGGTGTCGGCCTGGATCTTGAGGATGGAGCCATCGGCGAGCTGCACCGTCACATAGCCGGTCGGGCTGGTGCGCAAGGTCATGCCAGGGGGCACCGCGTCGCCTTTCCTGACTTCTTGGGGGGAAGAAGCCAATCCGGCCTTGGCGTCTGGCTGGGCCGTGGCCTGGCCGACCACCTCCAGCACCACGCCAGGCCTGGGGGTGGCTTTCAACTGATCAACGGGGATGCACAGCGCCGTACCGATCGGGATGCGCCGCGGATTGGGGACATGGTTGGCGCGTGCCAGCACCTGCCAGTGTTGCGGCTGCGCCAGATAGCGCTGGCTCAAGGCGATGAGTGTGTCGCCAGCCACCGCCGTGTGCGTGTGGCAGGAGGCTGTGCCAGCTACGACGAGATCAGGACAGCATGTCAGTGATGCTGCGCACATCCAGACACCTGCCCAGGCTGTTCGATGCGCGAGCAGCATGGCGACAACTTCCCGGGTTTGTTTGATTCGCCGAGAGCTTACGCGATGCCTGTGACAGCGGCAATGAGGTCAAACAGGCTCAGGCGGGATTGTCGATATCCACAAACGCATGTTCCACACCCAGATTGATTTCCAGGTGGCGACCAAGCGCCTGCACGCCATAGCGCTCGCTGGCGTGGTGGCCGCAAGCCAGGAAGGCCACGCCGGTTTCCCGGGCGTAATGGGCCTGGGGTTCTGAAATCTCGCCGGTGAGGAACACGTCTACACCTGCGGCAATGGCGCCTTCAAAATAGCCTTGCGCGCCGCCGCTGCACCAGGCCGCGCGCTTCAAGGGGCGCCCGTCTCCTGGCACCACAACCGGCGCCCGACCCAGTTTGCGGGTCACCAGTTCGCTCAAACGGTGCAAATCCAGTCCATCGGGCACCGAACCGATGAAGCCCAGGTCCTGATCGCCAAAGCGCGCATCGGCCACCAGGCCCAACTGCAGCCCCCACTGGGCGTTGTTGCCCAGTGTGGCATGGGCATCCAGGGGCAGGTGATAGGCGAAGAGGTTGATGTCGTGCCTGATCAACTGGGCCAGGCGCTGCTTCATCCAGCCGGTGACCCGGCCGTCCTGCCCGCGCCAGAACAGACCGTGGTGCACGACGATGGCATCCGCGCCTTCTGCAATGGCCGCATTGATCAGAGCCAGGCTGGCCGTCACACCCGTCACCACCTTGTGAATCTCGCGCTTGCCCTCAACTTGCAGACCGTTCGGCCCATAATCCTTGAATCGGTCGGCCTCCAGCAGTTGTTGCAGATGGTCTTGCAAGGCGTCTCGTTCGATCATGGCGGGCCCTTTTGGCTAACGTTATTCATGGTTCCTGGCATTCATGCGTAAAACCTGGCTGATTTTCTCGCAGACCGTGACCGTATCGGTCGCCGTGCTGTTTGTGGTGTCGACATTCAAACCACAGTGGATCCAGGCGGTGTCCTGGCGGCAAGTCCTGCCCGGCGCGACGGTGGCCGTGGCGCCTGCTGTGCCGGCAGCGCCGTCCAAAGGGCAGGGCATGCCTGCGTTGGGCTTCCGGGAGGCCGCCCAACGTGCCGCGCCCACGGTCGTCAGCGTGGTGACCAGCAATTCCGCTGCGCGCAATCCGCGTCGCAACGACCCCTGGTTCCGCTACTTTTTCGGTGATCAGGAAGGACAGCCGCAATCCGGTGTGGGCTCCGGCGTGATCGTGTCGCCTGAAGGCTATGTTCTGACCAACAACCACGTGGTCGACCGCATGGACGACATCGAGGTCATGCTCACCGACGGGCGCAAGGCTTCTGCCAAGGTCATCGGCACGGATCCGGACACCGATCTGGCCGTGCTTAAGGTGGATCTGGATCGCCTGCCGGCCATCACCTTGGGGGATTCGGATGTCATTCAGGTGGGCGATGCCGTGCTGGCCATTGGCAACCCGTTTGGCGTCGGGCAGACCGTGACGGCCGGCATCGTCAGTGCCCTGGGGCGCAACCAGTTGGGCATCAACACGTTCGAGAACTTCATCCAGACTGATGCCGCGATCAACCCTGGTAATTCGGGGGGCGCCCTGGTGGACACCAATGGCAATCTGGTGGGCATCAACAGCGCGATCTACTCGCGTTCCGGCGGTAGCCTGGGCATTGGTTTTGCCATCCCGGTGTCCACGGCACGTCAGGTGATGGAGAGTCTGATCAAGGAGGGGCAGGTCACGCGAGGGTGGATCGGTGTCGAGCCACGTGACCTCACTCCCGAGATGGCAGAGACGTTCAGCCTGCCGGTCAAGGACGGCGTACTGATCACAGGGGTGCTGCACAACGGTCCTGCTGCCCAGGGCGGCGTGCGTCCGGGTGATGTGGTCGTGGCGGTGGCAGGTGCCAAGGTGGCCAACACGGCTCAGTTGCTGGCCACTGTGGCCGCGCTCAAGCCGGGTTCGCCCGCCGTGGTGAAGGTTCAGCGCGGCGGAGAAGTGCTCACGCTCAACGTCGTGGTGGCCAAGCGCCCCAGAACACCGGTTCAGCAGCGCAACCCGGACGATCAGTAAGTCCCGGTCATCAGGGAAATCAGGAGGACGCTGCGGCGTCCTCGCTTTCTTCGGGCGCCTTCGTGTGCTTGACGAAGAGCTGGGCAGCCCAGATGCCGACTTCATACAGCAGGCACATCGGAATGGCCAGCGACAGTTGCGACACCACATCCGGTGGCGTGATCACGGCGGCGATGACGAAGGCGATCACGATGAAGTAGCTGCGGAATTCCTTGAACTTGTCTACTGACACGATGCCCATGCGCGCCAGGATGACGAGTACCACAGGCACCTCAAAAGCAGCGCCGAATGCCAGGAACATGTTGAGCACGAAACTCAGATAGGCCTCGATGTCAGGCGCTGCGGTGATGCTCTTGGGTGCAAAGCTCTGGATGAAGGTGAAGACCTGGCCGAACACGAAGAAGTAGCAAAAGGCTACGCCGCCAAAGAAAAGCAAGGTGCTGGAAACGATCAAGGGCAACACCAGGCGTTTTTCATGTGCGTACAGACCTGGTGCGACAAAAGCCCAGACCTGGTAGAGCACCACGGGCAGTGCCAGCATGAAGGCGGCCAGCATGGTCACCTTGATCGGCACCATGAACGGAGAGATCGGATTGGTGGCGATCAGCGTGGCGCCCTTGGGAAGATGCTGTACCAAGGGCATGGCCAGCCAGTCATACAGCGTGGCAGGTGAGGGGTAAATGGCCAGCGCGACGAAGACCACCCCGATGGCGATGGCCACCTTGATCAGTCGGTCTCGCAGTTCGATCAGGTGGGACACGAATGGCTGTTCGCTGCCATCGAGCTCGTCTGGTTTGTTGGAATCGCTCACTCAAAAACCTGTTTAGCGGGAACCTGGGCGGAAGCGCGCCACACGCGCCGCGCCGGACTGCACATGCCGCCGCACACCCGTGCGTTGCTTGTACCAGAGCGGCGTGGCACCACGTTTGAGCCGCCAGTTCTTGCGCACGGGCGGGCCGAAGCTGTAGTACGGCGTCGGGACATGATCCTGCCCATATGACTGGTAGTCGTGGCTGTCACTGCCGCTCAGTGCGGAATGAGCCTCGTTGAGGCCGTCGTTGACGGACTGCCCGACATTCCGCGCAGCCTCTTCGAGTCCGGTCTTCACCTTCTTGAGCTCTTCGAGCTCCATCGAGCGGTTGACCTCGCTTTGAACCTGCGACACATACCGTTGAGCCTTGCCCAGCAATACCCCCACCGTGCGTGCCACTTTGGGCAAGCGCTCAGGGCCGATGACGATCAGGGCCACTGCGCCGATGATCGCCAGTTTGTCGATACCGAAATCAATCATGGATGACGCACTGCCTTACAGCAGCGCGGTAGGGCTGATTGACCGATCAGGACTTGCTCTTGGCATCGACGTCAACGGTGTTGGCGTCGTTGCGGGCAGTGTTGGTGACTTGCTGAGGCGCTGCCGCGGCATCAGCCGAGGTCGTGCCGTCCTTCATGCCGTCCTTGAAGCCCTTGACGGCTGAACCCAGGTCCGTGCCGACGTTCTTGAGCTTTTTGGTGCCAAACACCATCACCACGATGAGCAGCACGATCAGCCAATGCCAGATGCTGAATGAACCCATGATCTTCTCCAAAAAGTCTATCGACTTGACAACAAATCCGTCATTTTGATGTATGCCCGCGAGTCAGCCTCGCATAAGCACATGCGCATTTTGATCAGGATGCGCCGCCTTCACTTGTCTTTACCTTGCCGCGCATGGCGAACTCTTCCAGCCCGGACAGCCCTTCACGGCGCGCCAGTTCCCCCACCACCTCGTGCGGATGCAGGCCGAGGTGAGACATCGCCACCATGGCGTGAAACCACAGATCGGCGAATTCACCCACCAGTGCCTTGCGGTTGGCGTCCGAGGGATTGGCCGCCATGTCCTTGCCGGCCATCACTGTCTCAGTTGCTTCCTCTCCGACCTTTTTCAAGACCGTGTCGGTGCCCTTGTGAAACAGCCGGGCCACATAACTCTTGTCCGGATCGCCGCCCTTGCGGGATTCGATCACCTCGGCCAGGCGCATCAGCACGTCCAGGGACGTGGCTGTCGAGTTCGGGGTAGGGGGCGTGGCACTCATTTGTTGTAGATGCTGGCAGGGTCTTTGATCACCGGGTCCACGGAGACCCACTGACCATTCTCGTATTTCTGGAAGAAACAGCTGTGACGGCCGGTGTGGCAGGCAATGCCGGGCTCGTGCCCCAGTTGCGTGATGCGCAGCAGCACGACATCGTTGTCACAGTCCATTCGGATGGCGTGCACCTTCTGGATGTGGCCGGATTCCTCGCCCTTGTGCCATAGCTTCTGGCGGGAACGGCTCCAGTACACCGCCTCACCCTTTTCGGCGGTCAACGCCAGGGCCTCGCGGTTCATCCAGGCGAACATCAGCACGTCGCCCGACGTGTCTTCCTGGGCGATCACCGGTACCAGCCCATTTTCATCCCAGCGGATCTCTTCTAACCAAGTCATGGGTGACAGTGTAGCAATCGAGGGGCCAGGGGCCACCCGACCTTGCTGTCCGAGGTGACAATCTGGCCTGTCGGGCCCAATTCCCCTCATTTGAAAGGGTGCCACTGTGGCGCAAACGTCTTTTCCCGTGTCTCCATCCGGCGTGCTGGCGCTCACCATGGGTGATGCCTGCGGTATCGGGCCAGAGATCATCGCCAAATGGTGGGCTTCGGGCAGTGGCCCGGCCGTGGTGGTGGGGTGTCCGCAGGTGATGCAGCGCGCCATCGGCTGGCTGGGGCTGGCAGACCAACTGGAGGTCGTGCACCTGCGTGCCGTGGCGCAGTACGCCGCCCTGGGGTCCCGCCAGATGGGTGTGTGGATGCCACCTGGTCTGCCTGATGATCTGCTGGCTGCGCCGGTGGGTCAGGTGGACGTGCGCGCGGGGAAGGCTGCCGCTGCCTGCATCCGTGAGGCTGTGCGTCTGGCCCAGCAGGGGCAGGTGGCCGGCATCGTGACGGCGCCCCTGCACAAGGAGGCGCTGGCCCTGGCTGGCGAACCTTATCCAGGGCACACCGAATTGCTGCAGGCTGAAGGCAGCCCCGCAGGGCAGGCTCCTGCGCCCGTTCGGATGATGCTGGCCAACGATCAACTCAAGACCGTGCTGGTCACCATCCACGTGGCGCTGCGCCAGGCCATCGAACAGGTGACGCACGCGTCCGTGCTGGAGACCATCCGCATCACGCACGACAGCGCACAACTTTGGGGCATGCCCAGGCCGCGCATTGCCGTGGCGGGGCTCAATCCGCACGCGGGGGAGGGTGGTTTGTTTGGCGATGAAGAGCTGACCATCATCGGTCCGGCGATCGAGGCAGCCAGGGCAGACGGGATTGACGCCAGTGGCCCCTATGCGCCTGACACCGTCTTCATGCGCGCCCGCCATGCCCCCGAGCATCCGGGCGAATTCGACGTGGTGATCGCGATGTACCACGACCAAGGGCTGATTCCCGTGAAGTACCTGGGGCTGGATCAGGGCGTGAACGTCACCTTGGGTTTGCCATTTGTGCGAACCAGCCCGGACCACGGAACCGCGTTCGACCTGGCAGGAACGGGCCAAGCAGATGAAGCCAGTTTTGCGCAGGCCGCCCACATGGCCCGCGTGCTGGTGGCGGGTCGCACTGTTCGGTCAGGCGGCTGAACGCGCGCGGGTTTGCGGGCTGTGACCGCCGCCGCCCGTGAGCGCCGCGAGTTGTCGCCGTGCACGCACGGTGGCGCGTTCGATCAATTCGGCTTGTTCGAAAGCCTTGAAACGCCCTGAATCGCACATCTTCGCCAATGTTCTGGCTGTCAGCGAGATGGTCTGCTTGTGCGTGTGGCCATGGTTGAAGATGAAGAAGGTGCGGCCATCGCTGACCCAGGTCAGGCGAACCTTTTTCCACTGGCCTTGCATCATCATCTGATAGGCCGCACCCTTTTGGATGTGGTGTACCAGTTGCAGTCCGGCCGAGGGCGGCGGCGGGGCGTCCAGGTTGATGTCGATGTCCGTGAGCGTCGGATCGTTCCCGCCGGGTAGATCCAGGTCGATGTCCAGCGGGCCGTCTGCGGCGATGGCCGCTTCGGGCAGGAAGCCCGCTTCCTTGATCTCGGTGGGCGACAGGGTTGGCACGACCGTCAGGACGGGCGGGGCCTTGATGTCGCTGAGCGCTTGCGGCAGGGGGTCGTTGGCCGCTTCTTCTCGGCTGGGGATGGCAATTTGTTCGACCTTGGTCAGCTGGTGCTCCAGCAGGCGCTGGGTCAGATCATGCTGGGGGGCGGTCTTCAGGCATTCGGCATGTGCGGGCAGCAGCTGGGCGAAAAACGCCTGTTTGGCTTCCTCCGCCCATTGAATCAGCCCCAGACCTTCGTTGAGGTCTTTCATCAACTGCGGCAGCTTGAGCAGGAACTCCTTGCGCAGCTGTGGGTGCCCCTTGGGCTGCACGCTCAGCGCCAGATGGTGGCCCGCAGCCTTCATGCGTGCGGCCAGCGGCGACTGGGCGCCATCGCGCGCCGCAGCCATCACCTGCACCTGGCTCCAGATCTGCGACAGGAAATCGCGCAGGAAGTCCGGCATCTCGACGTCGGCCAACTCCCGCTTGAGGATCTGCATGTAGCGCTGGTGCACCCTCAGATCGGCTTCCTTGCCATTGAGCATGGCTGCCACGGCCGCGTTTTCGGCCGCTTCGCGGGCGTTCTCGCTGTCGATGAAGGACTCCAGCTCGACCAGTTTGGCCTCGTAGGTGTCCATGCGGTCGAAGTCGCCCTCGACAATGTCGTTGACCAGGGCGGTGATGCGCTCCAGGCAGGCCAATCCCGGGCCGCTGTCGTAGTCATCGAATGACGCTGACAGGGTGGCGATGCGGTTCACGAAGCGCCGCACAGGGTGCTTGCGGGAATTGAAGAAGCTCATGTCCGCCAGCGCGACCCGCAGCACAGGCATCTGCAGGCGGGCTATCTGGCGCGCCATCTGCGGCGACACCTTGGGGTCGGACAGGACCTGGTCGAACAGGGCTGCCACGATGTCGATCACCATCTGATCGAGCGCGGCGCCACCGCTGGCCTTGACCAGTTCTTCCCGGTGGGCGCGAATGAGGTTGACGGCCATCAATGGGCCGGCAAAGCCCGCGCCTGCATCGCCAGGCATGCCGCCGGATGCGGTGACCGAGCCGCCTGCGGGCACGTGGCCCGGGAACTCTGCCGCCCAGCCGGCAGGCGGTGATTGGGCGGCGATCTGGCGCAGCAGGTTCTGGAAGTCGGGGCTGACGGCGGGCAGTACGCCCGGCATGCGCGGTGCGTTGCCCCTCAAGCCCATGGGGGTGGCGCCATCTGCCATGGGCATCGGCATCGAGACGCCGAACATTTCGCTGAGGGCCTGCGCGGCGCGCAAGTGCGTCTCGGTGGTGTGCTGCGCAGGTGGCTGGTAGCCCGATTGGTAGCCCGATGTGATTCTGGCGCCCATGCTGTCGGGGAAATTGGCTGGCTGGGTTGGCTGGGGTGCCTCGCCAGTGAGGCTGCCGGGGTTGGTCGCCGATATGCCCCCGTGCACGCTACTGGAGCCGCGTGTGCGATTGACCGTGAGGCCGCGAGGGGCAATGCCCTGGCCGCGCAGGTCCGCCACGATCTGGCTGTAGCAGCTCGCGAGTTCGGGGCCCAGCACACGGCCCAGATGCTGAGCCAGAACCTGGGTGACGTCGTCGGCGCTGTTGAGCTCGGCGATGGCGGCCAGGAGCGCGCGGGCGATTTCCTGCGGGCGCAGGGGATTGCGTTCGGGGTTGGGGTCGTCGAGCAGCGAGGTGATGTACGCGTACAAGGCCTCCAACTCGGCATCGCACTCGTGGGTGAGTGCCTGCGCCAGCCTGTCGGCGGTCACCCCCCGCTCGACCTCGGCGTTGTCGACCAGGGACAGCGAGGCCCAATCTGTGTCGCTGTTGAACACCTGATGGCCGCTTTGTGTCGTGCGGGTGTTTCGAGCGAGCTTGTCCACCTGCTGGCGGAATTGTTTGCCGAACGCGGCCTGCAACTGCGAGGATTTGAGCTGCAGTTCACGTTCGGCGCTCATCAGCACCTGGCGTTGCAGGTTGCTGGTGGCTGACAAGGCCAGGGCACCCATCTGGGCTGAGACCTTGTCGATGGCATTCGACACCGCCGTGTTGACGCGGCTGATGGCGCGGTCAATAACGAGGTCGAAACGGGGGTCGGTCACAGGACGGGTCCAATCAGATCAAGCGGGCACATGTACTGTCCCAAAATGGGATTGCCTTTGATCGTTGGATATCGGCCGGTCCTGCCCGGCCTTTCGTTATTTTTTCAAACTGTCACGAATCTCACGAAGCAACACGATGTCTTCGGGCGTGGGGGCAGGGGCAGCCGGGGCTGCTGCGGGAGCCTCTTTCTTGATGCGATTGATCTGCTTGATCATCAGGAAAATGATGAAAGCCAGGATCATGAAGTTCAAGGCGACGGTGAGGAAGCTGCCGTAAGCGAAGACGGCGCCAGCCTTTTTGGCGTCAGCCAGCGTCAGCCCGGCCTGCTGGCCAGCCAGTGCGACGTAGTAGTTGCTGAAGTCCAGCCCGCCGACGACCTTGCCAATCAGCGGCATGATCAGGTCATTGACCAGCGAATCGACGATTTTGCCGAATGCGCCGCCGATGATCACACCGACGGCCAGGTCGATCACATTGCCCTTGACGGCAAATTCCTTGAATTCGCTGATAAAGCTCATTGCTGCTCTCCAATTCTTGAGGGAAGTTAATTTGTAATCCTCTGCAACTGTAGGCCTGTTGAAGTCATTTATCCCAGGGCTGGCGACGCGATTGAGAGGGGTGTGTGAGGCAGTTGTTGCCAAAAAGTTACATGCTGAATCCGCCCTGAGTCTGATCAACAAGTTGGGTCGAGCGGGGGAGGGGTCGCTGACGTCCGTTAGAATGCGAGGTTGACCCCAATCTCATCGTCCCATCAGTCCTCTATAAGTCCAAAAGGATACCCATGAGCAATCAGCCAGTGGATCAAAGCCGTCGGACCTGGGTGACCATGGCCTGCGCCGCCGGTGGCGTGGGCGGCGTGGCCACC
>NZ_JACRAH010000052.1 GCF_016234775.1 Aquabacterium sp.
ACCCCATCAGCTGGCAAGGTCGCCAACGTCTCATTCAGCGCATCTTGAAGCAAGCCCATGAAATAAAAAGGGAACGTGAAACACGTTCCCTTTTTACAGCCTGTCAGATCACGCGAGGCTTAACTGACTGGCATTGCCCCGAAGGGCCCTTGGCGGTGCTGACGCGTTGTGGCGCGGTCAGAGCACTTCAGAGGCAAAGTCGGCCAGGCGTGAACGCTCGCCACGAGCCAGCGTGACGTGTCCGCTGTGCGGCCAGCCCTTGAACTTGTCCACGGCATACGTCAGGCCCGAGCTGCCCTCAGTCAGATACGGGGTGTCGATCTGCGCCAGGTTACCCAGACAGATGATCTTCGTGCCCGGGCCGGCGCGGGTGATCAAGGTCTTCATCTGCTTGGGCGTCAGATTCTGCGCCTCGTCGATGATCAGGAACTTGTTCAGGAAGGTGCGACCCCGCATGAAGTTCATGCTCTTGATCTTGATCTTGCTGCGCACCAGTTCATTGGTGGCCGCGCGACCCCATTCACCCGCGCTGTTGTCGCCCCGTGCGAGCACTTCGAGGTTGTCGTCCAGCGCACCCATCCAGGGCGACATCTTTTCTTCTTCCGTGCCAGGCAGGAAGCCGATGTCTTCGCCCACCGGCACCGTCACGCGGGTGACGATGATTTCGGTGTAGCGGCGCTCGTCAAGCACTTGGCACAAGGCGGCGGCCAGCGTCATCAATGTCTTGCCGGTGCCGGCCGAGCCCGTCAGCGTCACGAAGTCGCATTCAGGGTCCATCAGCAGGTTCAGGGCAAAGTTCTGTTCGCGATTGCGTGCGGCCACACCCCACACCGAGTGTTTCTGGTTGGCGTAGTCCTTCAAGGTCTTGAGCACGGCCGTCTTGCCCGTGATCTCGATGACCTTGCCGTACCAGGGTGTCACGCCCGGGCTTTCCAGGTACACGAACTGGTTGACCAGGAACACCGGCACCATGGGACCAGCCACACGGTAGTAGGTGATGCCGCCTTGCTGCCAGCTCTCCATGCCCTTGGCGTGGCGCTCCCAGAAATCGCCGGGCAGGGGCAGCACGCCGGTGTAGAGCAGGTCGCCGTCTTCCAGGGTCTTGTCGTTGAAGTAGTCTTCAGCGATCAGGCCCAGGGCACGCGCCTTGATGCGCATGTTGATGTCCTTGGACACCAGCACGACATCGCGGCCCGGATGCTGGCTGCGCAAGGCTTGCACCACACCCAGGATCTGGTTGTCAGCCTTGCCTTGCGGCAGGCCTGCTGGCAGATGCACTTCCATGCCCATGGTCTGGAAGTAAAGCTTGCCTTTGGCCTCGACGTGGCCGGTCTTGGTCAGATCGATACCTGACGCGGGGTCGAGTTGCTGGCGGCTGCTCATGTCGGCGGCCAGAGAGTCCAGATCGCGGCTGACCTGACGGGCGTTGCGCGCCACTTCGGTCATGCCCTTCTTGTGCCCGTCCAGCTCTTCGAGCGTGATCATGGGCAGGTAGACGTCGTGTTCCTCGAAACGGAACAAGGACATCGGATCGTGCAGCAGGACGTTGGTGTCCAGCACGAAGAGCTTGGCTGGCCCACCCACATCGCGGCGGCGACGCGTGGTGCTCGAACCAGGTGAGGGCAGGTTGCGCGCCTTGGCGCTGTCGCCGTTGGACGCTTTGGCGGCCACTGGAGCCGAATCGGATTTGTCCGCCACGATGGGGGCGGCAGCGCGCCCCGTTTTGGTGCTGGCGGGCTTGAGTGCAGTCACTTTTTCTACAACGGCGGCCGCGGGCTTGACCAGTTCCAGCACGGGGGGCTGGACCATGGCAGGCGCTGCTTTGGCCGAGGCGGAGCGGGTGGTGCTCTTGGCTTGCTTGACAGGTTTGGGCTGGGACGTGAAGTCGTCAGCTTTCAGCATGTCAGCGCGTTTGGTGGGCGGCTTGGGCAGAGGCATGATGATGTCCGTCAATAGTGAAGGCACAAACAAAAAGGCCGCACAGGACAATGTGCGGCCTCAGGCTGGTCGATCTCGCAGGCATCGGGTCGATGCTCGGCGGATCGGTGGTCAGACAGTGGACTGAGTTCAAAACAGCTCAGATGCATGAAATTCATTATGCACACTCCGTGCCCGCTGCGGCAGCGTGTTGCGGCAGGTCAACAGGCCGAATGCATCACGCTTTCCCTGACGATGTTTCATGGTCAGGGCAAGTCCTCTCGGTAGCGACCCCCAAAAATAAAGGCGCCCGTGAAGGCGCCTTCTCAGATCCTGTTGGATCAGGTGGATGCTGAGCCTGATGGATGGATCAGGCCGCTTCTTGCTTCAGGTCCTTCACGGCCTTGAGCACGTCATCGACGTGGCCTGCGACCTTGATGCCGCGCCATTCTTCGCGCAGCACGCCGTCAGGGCCGATCAGGAAGGTCGAGCGTTCGATGCCCTTGACCTTCTTGCCGTACATGATCTTGTTCTTGACCACACCGAACATGTGGCAAAGCTTTTCTTCCGTATCGGCAATGAGTTCAAAGGGCAACTCGAGGTTTTCCTTGAACTTGTCGTGGGAGGTGAGGTTGTCTCGCGAGACACCAAACACCACGGCACCAGCCTTGATGAATTCCTTGTGTTTGTCACGGAATTGCATGGCTTCGGTGGTGCATCCAGGTGTATGGTCCTTCGGGTAGAAGTACAGCACCACGGTCTGTCCGACAAAACCTTGAGGCGTGAATTTCACGCCTCCGGTTGCGACAGCTTCAAATTCCGGCAAAGGTTTGTTGAGGGCGGGTGTCATGTTGTAGTGATCAGCAGCCTGCTTGACTAGCCTGCGATTATAAAGTGCTTCTGAGGCTCCCCCTCGGCCAAGGGGTACATCCCCCACAAGGAGGGCCCGCTTTTCTATGCTTTACATGTGTTTTCGCATCATGAATGGATGAGCAGGGCCGCCATGACCTGCCGGCCCTCACCCACCAGAATGTTGTAGGTGCGGCACGCGGCAGGGGTGTCCATGGTCTCGAAACCGATGCGTGCAGCCATCAAGGGGCGCAACAGGGCTGGTGGTGGAAAACGCAACTGGCGGCCGCTACCGAAGATCACCAGCTCCGGGCGAGCCTGGAGGATCTGCTCGAAGTGAGCCTCGGTCAGCTCGGACAAGGAAGTCACCGGCCAGGGGATCATGGGCCCCGTGGGCGGCACCAGGATGCTGCTCGTGTAGGCCTCACCGTTCACCGATATCGAGTCCGGGGTGCAGGCATTGATGATGTTCACGCCTTCGGCGCGGTCGGGTTGGAGTTTCATGTGGTGCAAGGCGGGACCAGCCTGTGGGGCGCGCGCTGGTCGTATCAGTGTGGTTAAATTCTAGCTTTCCCTCATGTCGCCCGCGATTGGCCTTCCCGGACAGCCGCCAGGGTTTTGAGGCACTGTCAGTTCCCGCTACGCCCGTCATCGGAGACCGTTTTGAAGCCCATCGCCAAGTCCAGCAAACTCGCCAACGTCTGTTATGACATCCGTGGGCCCGTGCTGGAGAAGGCGCGGCAGATGGAAGAGGACGGGCACAAGATCATCAAGCTGAACATCGGCAACCTGGCTGTGTTTGGCCTGGAGCCGCCTGACGAGATCGTGCAGGACATGATCCGCAATCTGTCGGGCGCCGCCGGCTACACCGACTCCAAGGGCTTGTTCGCGCCGCGCAAGTCGGTGGTGCACTACTGCCAGGAAAAGGGCATCCAGGGCGTGACGGTTGATGACGTCTACCTGGGTAATGGCGCATCCGAGTTGATCGTGATGGCGCTCAATGCCTTGCTCAATGTGGATGACGAAGTCCTGCTGCCGGCGCCTGACTATCCCCTGTACACGGCCGCCGTAGCCCTGTCGGGTGGTCGCCCAGTGCATTACATCTGTGACGAGCAGGCTGACTGGTATCCCGACATCGCCGACATCCGCGCCAAGATCACGCCGCGCACCAAGGCCATCGTCGTCATCAACCCCAACAACCCCACGGGTGCGCTCTACCCCGAGAGCCTGTTGAAGGAAATCATCCAGGTCGCACGCGAGCATCAACTCATCGTGATGGCCGATGAAATCTACGACAAGACCTTGTACGACGGCGCCACGCACACCTCCATGGCCTCGCTGGCCGATGACGTGCTGTTCCTGACCTTCAACGGCCTGAGCAAGAACTACCGCTCCTGCGGCTACCGCGCCGGCTGGATGGTGGTGTCGGGTGAGAAGCGCCATGCCAAGGACTACATTGAAGGCCTCAACATGCTGGCCTCGATGCGGCTGTGCGCCAACACGCCTGGCCAGTTGGCCATTCAAACGGCCTTGGGTGGCTATCAAAGCATCAAGGATCTGGTGGCGCCAACAGGCCGCCTGTGCAAGCAGCGCGATCTGGCTTACGAGATGCTCAACCAGATCCCTGGCGTGAGCGTGGTCAAGCCCAAGGGGGCCTTGTACATGTTCCCCAAGCTGGATCCCAAGATGTACCCGATCGCCGACGATCAGCAGTTTGCCTATGAACTGCTGGCGGAAGAAAAGGTGCTGATCGTGCAAGGCACGGGCTTCAACTGGACTCATCCGGATCACTTCCGTCTGGTGTTCTTGCCCAACAGCGACGACCTGGCCGAGGCCATCAACCGCATCGCGCGCTTCCTGGAAAGCTATCGCAAGCGCCACGCCTGATCACAGACTTCCTTTATCCCTGCGTGGCGCCGATCGGTCGCCCGCCTATGTTTTCAAGAGAGATTCGAGAATGAGCCAACAACAACTGCGACCCGTGAAGGTCGGCCTGCTGGGAATCGGTACCGTCGGTGGCGGCACGTTCACCGTGTTGAAGCGCAACCAGGAAGAGATCCGTCGTCGCGCAGGTCGCGGCATCGAGATCGCCATGGTGGCCGACCTGAACACCGAGCTGGCCAAGAAGGTTGTGGGTGATTCTGCGCAGATCGTGTCAGACGCTCGTGCGGTGATCGCCAATCCCGAGATCGACGTGGTCGTCGAGTTGATCGGTGGCTATGGCATTGCCAAGGCCCTGGTGCTGGAAGCCATCGCGGCCGGCAAGCACGTGGTGACGGCCAACAAGGCTCTGCTGGCCGTGCATGGCACCGAGATCTTCGCTGCAGCCCGTGAAAAGGGTGTGATGGTGGCCTTTGAAGCCGCGGTGGCCGGTGGCATCCCCATCATCAAGGCGCTGCGTGAGGGCCTGACGGCCAACCAGATCCAGTGGGTGGCCGGCATCATCAACGGCACGACGAACTTCATCCTGTCCGAGATGCGTGACAAGGGCCTGGACTTCGACGTGGTGCTGAAAGAAGCGCAGCGCCTGGGTTACGCCGAAGCCGATCCGACGTTCGACATTGAAGGTGTGGATGCCGCCCACAAGGCGACGATCATGAGCGCCATCGCCTTTGGCGTGCCCGTTCAGTTCGACAAGGCACATGTGGAAGGCATCACGCAACTGTCGGCCACGGACATCAAGTACGCCGAACAACTGGGTTATCGCATCAAGCTGTTGGGTATTGCGCGCCGCCAGGCCAATGGCATCGAGCTGCGCACCCACCCGACCCTGGTGCCGATGCGTCGTCTGATCGCCAACGTCGAGGGCGCGATGAATGCCGTGATGGTGCAAGGTGATGCCGTTGGCACGACCATGTACTACGGCAAGGGTGCAGGTGCTGAGCCCACCGCATCCGCTGTCGTGGCCGATCTGGTGGACATCGCCCGCCTGATCGATGCCGCACCGGCCGCACGCGTGCCGTATCTGGCCTTCCAGCCTGATTCGATGTCGTCGCTGCCCATCCTGCCTATCGAGGAGGTCGTCACGTCCTTCTACATTCGCCTGCGTGTGGCCGATCAGACAGGTGTGCTGGCCAAGATCACCGGCATCCTGGCCGAACAGGGCATCTCGATTGACGCCGTCATCCAGCGTGAAGCCGATGAAGTCAGCGGTGAAGGCGGCAACCAGACCGACCTGATCATCCTGACCCACGATACCAAGGAAGGCCGCATGAACACGGCCCTGGCCGCCATGCAGGCTCTACCGACCGTGCTGGCCCCCATCGTGCGTCTGCGCAAGGAAGAGCTCGCCTGATCATGAAATACATCAGCACACGTGGCGACAAGACCGAGCGCGGTTTTTCCGAGATCCTGCTCGAAGGCCTGGCCCCCGATGGTGGCCTGTACCTGCCCACCTCCTACCCCAAGATCGACGACGCGACGCTGACCAAGTGGCGTGGCCTGAGCTACGCCGAACTGGCTGGCGAGATCCTGTCGCTCTACATCGACGACATCCCGCAGGTTGACATCAAGGCGCTGGCCGCCAAGACCTACACCAAGGCGGTGTACGGTTTTGACGAGATCACGCCCCTGAAGCCGCTCGAACCTGGTCTGGCGCTTCAAGCGCTGTCCAACGGCCCTACGCTGGCTTTCAAGGACATGGCCATGCAGCTGTTGGGCAATCTGTTCGAGTACGAACTGGCCCGCCGTGGCGAGTCGCTCAACATCCTGGGTGCCACCTCGGGAGACACCGGCAGCGCGGCTGAATACGCCATGCGCGGCAAGAAGGGGGTGCGTGTGTTCATGCTCTCGCCCAACGGCCGCATGAGCCCCTTCCAGCAGGCTCAGATGTTCAGCCTGCAGGATCCCAACATCCATAACCTCGCGGTGGAAGGCGTGTTCGACGACTGCCAGGACATCGTCAAGGCCGTCTCCAACGACCTGGAATTCAAGCGCAAGTACAAGATCGGCACGGTCAACTCGATCAACTGGGCCCGACTGCTGGCTCAGGTCGTGTACTACTTCGCCGGTTACTTCTACGCCACCAGGTCGAATGCCGAGAAGGTCAGCTTCACCGTGCCTTCGGGCAACTTCGGCAACGTGTGCGCCGGCCATGTGGCCCGCATGATGGGCTTGCCCATCGACACCCTGGTTGTGGCCACCAACGAGAACAACGTGCTCGACGAGTTCTTCCGCACCGGCAGCTACCGCGTGCGCGGCAGTGCCGAAACGTACGAGACCTCATCGCCTTCGATGGACATCTCCAAGGCCTCGAACTTTGAACGCTTCGTGTTTGATCTGTTGGGTCGTGACGGCGCACGTGTGAAGGCCTTGTTCAAGGACGAGATCGAACAGCGTGGCGAGTTCCACCTCACCGCTGAAGAGTTCGCCAAGGTGGCCGGCTACGGCTTCACATCTGGCGCCAGCAAGCATGGCGATCGCCTCAACACGATCAAGGACACCTTCGAGCGCTTCGGCGTCATGATCGACACCCACACGGCCGACGGCCTGAAGGTGGCGCGTGAGCACACCAAGCCAGGCGTGACCATGCTGGTGCTGGAAACCGCCTTGCCTGCCAAGTTCGCCTCCACCATCGTGGAAGCCACAGGCCGACAGCCCGAGCGCCCGCACTGGATCGCCGGTCTGGATGGTTTGGAAGACTTGCCCAAGCGTTTCAAGGTGATGCCCAATCAGACGCAGGCCATCAAGGACTACGTCGTCCTGCATTGCAACGACTGATATGGCCACGGCCTTCAAGCCCCTGATGCCTCTGGATGAGGCCTGGTCCGTGCTGCGTGCGGCCGTCGAGCAGCATGTGGCGGGCCCGCAAGGTCAGCGCCAGACGGAGTCGATCAGCAGCTTCGAGGCTTTGGGTCGGGTGCTGGCTGAAACGGTGGTGTCGCCTGTCGATGTGCCGCCACTGGACAACAGCGCCATGGATGGCTATGCCGTGCGCTCGGCTGACCTGGCTCAGGCCGGGCAGGCGGGGGCTGCGCCTGAAGCCATCACCTTGCCGCAGGCCCAGCGCATTGCGGCCGGGCAGGTGGGGGCGGCCTTGCAGGCGGGGCAATGCGCGCGCATCTTCACGGGGGCGCCCGTACCCGTTGGTGCGGATGCTGTGGTGATGCAGGAGCACACCACTGCCGACCCTGGCACCGGTACCGTGCGTTTCAATGAGCCGGTGAAAGCCGGGCAGAACATCCGTCGCCGCGGTGAAGACATCGCCCAAGGGCTGGCCGTGCTGCAAGCCGGTTTGCGCCTGACCGCCGCCGGGCTCGGCGTGGCAGCCTCCGTGGGCAGGGCTGACCTCACCGTGTTCAAGCAACCCCGCGTCGGCATCCTGACGACGGGCAATGAACTGGTGATGCCCGGGCAGCCTTTGCCGCCCGGTGCGATCTACAACAGCAACCGACATACGCTGCGCGGCCTGGTGCAGGCTGCGGGCGGGCGGGCTCAGGATCTGGGCATCGTGCCTGACCAACTGGATGCCACCCGTGCTGCGCTGCGCGAGGCCGCACAACACAATGACCTGGTGATCAGCAGTGGCGGTGTGTCCGTTGGCGAAGAAGATCATCTGCGCAACGCCGTGGTGGCGGAAGGCGGCCTGGATTTCTGGGCCCTGGCCATCAAACCCGGCAAACCGTTTGTGTTTGGCTGGCTCCAGCGTGCCGATGGCAGCCGAGCCCTGTACATGGGCCTGCCTGGCAACCCGGTGGCCAGCTACGTCACCTTCCTGCTGCTGGTGCGCCCGGTACTGGCCGTGCTGGCCGGCGAGGCCTGGGCCTTGCCCCAGTCACTCCAGTTGCAAGCTGATTTCACCTGGCCCAAGGCCGACAAGCGGCGTGAATTTGCGCGAGCCCGCCTGGGTGCGGACGGCCGCGTCACCTTGTACCCCAATCAGGGCTCGGGCGTGTTGACCTCGGCCGTCTGGGCCGATGGCCTGCTTGATCTGCTCCCTGGTCAGACGGTGCAACCTGGCGATACAGTGTCCTACCTGCCTCTGGCCGAGTTGCTGCAACCTGCCAGTGGCGCCCGTCAGGCCTGACCTGGCTGAACCGCCTCTCATCATGAAGATTCAAGTGCGTTACTTCGCCTCCGTGCGAGAAAAGCTCGGCGCGGGCGAAACCGTGCAACTCGACGGGGCACAGGTGCCGCGTAACGTGGGCGAACTGCAGGATTGGCTGGCCCGGCAGTCGGAGGCGCACGGCCTTGCGCTGGATGAGGCCCGTGGCCTGCGCACGGCCTTGAACCAGACCTTGTGCATGCCTGATGAGCCCTTGAGCGACGGCGACGAAGTCGCCTTTTTCCCGCCCGTGACCGGAGGCTGACATGAGCGACGACCTTCGGGCGCAGCGCTGCCTTTCCCTGGAGACGGCGCTCGGCTTCGTCCGCGTCGGGCCTGAAGATTTCGACCTGTCAGCTGAAGTGGGGGCCTTGCGTGCCGATGATGATGGCGTAGGCGCCATCGTCAGCTTCGTGGGCACGGTGCGCGAATGGCGCCAGCAACAGGATGCCGAGGTGGTGGCGGGCGCGGGTGGCCAACCTTCCATCATGGAACTGGAGCACTACCCCGGCATGACCGAGCGCAGCATCGCCGAGATCATCGTGCAGGCCTGGCAGCGTTTTGATGTGCGTGGCGTGCGTGTCATCCACCGCGTGGGGCCGTTGCATGTTCGTGATCAGATCGTGCTGGTGGCGGTCACCTCTGCCCATCGTGGGCAGGCCTTCCAGTGCGCCGAGTTCCTCATGGATTGGCTCAAGACCCAGGCCCCCTTCTGGAAGAAGGAGTCATCAGGCGGCGAAAGCCGTTGGGTGGATGCCCGTACGGCGGACGATGAAGCCGCTGCACGCTGGGGCGGGCTGGCTGCCAACCGGGTTAACGCCAGAAACGGCGGCTGATTCCTGTTGTTGTTAAACGATCCGGGTGTCAATCTGGCGCCCGGCATGCCGATATCACTGTACTTTCAGAGTATAAAAATCGGGCATGTTGTCGATCGACGTTTACACCTGTTATGCGGTTTCCGGCGCCGGCTCCCTGGTAGGGCTGGGGCTGCTGGCCATGGTCCGCACGGAGCAAGCCCGTGTGAGCTACGCCCTGGGGCTGTTCCGCTGGGCCTTGCTGTGCCTGACTGCGTTGCTGTGCGTGCAACTCAGCCCTTTGAGCATGCGGCCGGAGGTGTTGAAGGGCGCGATCGGGTTCGCCGGGATGGGCGTGGCGCTACTGGCCTGGGCGTTTCGCCAGCTCAATGGACGGCGCACGCATCCGGTTGTCGGCCTGGTGCTGACCTTGCTGGTGGGCCTGGCCCTGTGGGCGGGGGCACTGCTCGGCTCTGATTCTCAATACGTGCACACGATCGGCGTCGTGTTCTGCCTGGTCAGCGTCGGCATGGCGGTGGACCAGGGCATCATCACCTGGCGCAATGGCAAGTTCACGGGTGGCGATCTGGCCTTGCTGGTGGCTGCGTGTGAATTCGCGCTGAACTGGGTGATCCTGCTTTACTGGGTCTGGACCCAGTCGGGGCCTTATCCCTCGCACTGGCTCTACATGCCGGAGTGGCTCACCCCCGTCACAGGCTTGAGCTTTGCCTTGCTGCCACTGGCGGTGTCATCCGTGGTGTTCGCGTCCGTCAATGATCGCCTGATGCAACAGTTGAGGGCGCGCTCCTTGTCCGACGACCTGACCGGCGCCTTGTCTCGCCGGGGCTTGCGTGAACTGGGCGAGCGCATGGTGGCGCTGCAATCCACCCAGGCGACCATGCTGGCCGTTCTGATGATCGATATCGACTTTTTCAAGGACGTTAACGACCGATACGGCCATGCCATGGGTGATGACGTGCTTCGCCACGTCACGAATTCGGTGCGCGATCACCTTCGGGAAGACGCCTTGCTGGCCCGCTATGGCGGCGAGGAGTTCTCGGTGTTGCTGCCCGTTCGCTCCAGGCTGGAGGCGCAATCCGTGGCAGAGCGGGTGCGTGAAATCGTCGAGCTCAGCCCGTTTGAGACGCCCACGGGCGAAATCCGCGTGACGGTCAGCATCGGTCTGGCATTCCACCGGGAAGACACCACCTTGGAAGAGGACCTGGCGCGTGCAGACGCCCACCTCTACCAGGCCAAGCACACGGGCCGCAATCGCGTTGTCGCAGGCGATTGACGGCGTCGGATTCGCTCCTGGCGTTTGATCTGCCGCAAGTCGAAGGGGTTCTAGGGGCTTGAAAAGCGCCGCCAACGCCCTATCTTCATGAGCAATCGGCCCCAAACGTACCGGGGCCCTCCGACTATCAGGAGTGCTCATGCGACTCGACAAACTCACCACCAAATTCCAGGAAGCGCTGACCGAGGCCCAGAGCCTGGCGGTGACGCGCGACAACCCCTATATCGAACCGGCCCACATCCTGCTGGCCATGCTGCGCCAGGACGATGGCCCGCGCGCCTTGCTGGAAAAAGCGGGCGTCAAGGTGCCTGGCCTGGTCACAGAGCTGGAAAAGCAGATCGACAAGCTGCCGCAAGTGCAGGGCGCCGATCAGGTGCAGGCCGGGCGTGATACGGTCAGCCTGCTGCAAGGTGCCGAGAAGGAGGCCCACAAGCAGGGCGACCCGTACATCGCCAGCGAGATGTTCCTGCTGGCCCTGGCCGATCACAAGGGTGACACGGCCATCGCTGCACGCGATTTCGGTCTGAACCGCAAGTCGCTGGAAGCCGCTGTCAAAGCCGTCCGAGGAGACCAGAAGGTGGACAACCCCGAAGCCGAAGGCCAGCGCGAAGCGCTCAAGAAATATACGCTGGACCTGACCGAGCGCGCCCGCGCCGGCAAGCTCGACCCGGTGATCGGCCGTGACGAAGAAATCCGCCGCACCATCCAGATCTTGCAGCGCCGCAGCAAGAACAACCCCGTGTTGATCGGTGAGCCCGGCGTGGGCAAGACCGCCATCGTGGAAGGCCTGGCCCAGCGCATCGTGGCCGGCGAGGTGCCCGACACCTTGAAGAACAAGCGCGTGCTGGTGCTCGACATGGCCTTGTTGCTGGCCGGTGCCAAATACCGTGGCGACTTCGAAGAGCGCCTCAAGAACGTGCTCAAGGAAGTGGCCAAGGACGAAGGCCAGACCATCATGTTCATCGACGAGATCCACACCATGGTCGGTGCGGGCAAGGCCGATGGCGCGATGGACGCCGGCAACATGCTCAAGCCCGCCCTGGCGCGCGGCGAGCTGCACTGCATTGGCGCGACCACGCTGGACGAATACCGCAAGTACATCGAGAAGGACGCCGCGCTGGAACGCCGCTTCCAGAAGATCCTCGTGGGCGAGCCCACCGTCGAGGCCACCATCGCCATCCTGCGCGGCCTGCAGGAGAAGTACGAAGTCCACCATGGCGTCGAGATCACCGACCCGGCCATTGTGGCCGCAGCCGAGCTGTCCAACCGCTACATCACTGATCGCTTCCTGCCGGACAAGGCCATCGATCTGATCGATGAAGCCGCTGCCAAGATCAAGATCGAAATCGACTCCAAGCCCGAGGCCCTGGACCGCCTTGATCGCCGCCTGATCCAGCTGAAGATCGAGCGCGAAGCCGTCAAGCGTGAGAAGGACGAGGCCTCCATCAAGCGCCTGGGTCTGATCGAAGAGGAGATCACCAAGCTGGAGCGCGAATACGCCGATCTGGAAGAAATCTGGAAGGCTGAAAAGGCGCAGGCCCAAGGCTCGGCCACGGTCAAGGAAGACATCGACAAGATCCGCTTCCAGATCGAGGAGTTCAAGCGCAAGGGCGATTTCAACAAGGTGGCCGAGCTGCAATACGGCAAGCTGCCCGAGCTGGAAAAGCGCCTGAAGGATGCGCAGGACAAGGAGAGCGCCAAGACCAAGGCCAGTGGCAAGCCCACCTTGCTGCGCACACAGGTTGGTGCCGAAGAGATCGCCGAAGTGGTGGCCCGTGCCACCGGCATTCCCGTGTCCAAACTGATGCAGGGCGAGCGCGACAAGCTGCTGGCCATGGAAGACAAGCTGCATGAGCGTGTGGTCGGCCAGCAGGAAGCCATTGCGGCCGTGTCTGACGCCATCCGCCGCTCACGTGCGGGCCTGTCTGACCCGAACCGTCCCTACGGCTCCTTCCTGTTCCTGGGGCCCACGGGCGTGGGCAAGACCGAGTTGTGCAAGGCCCTGGCCGGCTTCCTGTTCGACAGCGAAGAACACCTCATCCGCATCGACATGAGCGAGTTCATGGAGAAGCACTCGGTGAGCCGACTGATTGGCGCGCCTCCGGGCTATGTGGGCTACGAAGAGGGCGGCACGCTGACCGAGGCCGTGCGTCGCAAGCCTTACAGCGTGGTGCTGCTCGATGAGGTCGAGAAGGCGCACCCGGACGTGTTCAATGTGCTGCTGCAAGTGCTCGATGATGGCCGCCTGACCGATGGCCAGGGCCGTACCGTGGACTTCAAGAACACTGTGATCGTGATGACCTCCAACCTGGGCTCGCACCACATCATGCAGATGGCGGGGCAGCCTTCAGAGGAGATCAAGGACGCCGTGTGGGTCGAGGTCAAGCAGCACTTCCGCCCCGAGTTCCTCAACCGCATCGACGAAGTGGTGGTGTTCCACGCGCTGGACATGGCCAACATCCAGTCGATCGCCAAGATCCAGCTCAAGGGCCTGGAGGGGCGCCTGGCTCAACTGGACATGAAGCTGGACGTGGCGCCCGAAGCCTTGATCGAGCTGGCCAAGGTGGGCTTCGACCCGGTGTTTGGTGCGCGGCCTTTGAAGCGCGCCATCCAGCAGCGCATCGAGAACCCGCTGTCCAAGTTGATCCTGCAAGGCAAGTTCGGGCCGAAGGACGTGATCCCGGTGAAGGTCAACGAGGCCGGGGAGTTCGAGTTCGATCGGACGGTGCACTGATCTGTAGCTTGATCACATTCAAGGAAGCCCGCATGGTCGAAGTCACCTTGCGGGCTTTTTCTATTTGGGTTGCACCTGGTTGTCGCGATTCCTGAACGCGCACGCGTTGTCATGGCGTCAAGCAGTTTTCCCGATAATATTCAGCGGACGTACATACCTAAGATTTCAGGAGGAATACATGACACGAATGAATTCGCTAGCACTCGCATGCGTGCTCTCCACCGTATCCTGCGCGGCCTTCGCTGCCTCGTCAGCATCTGCATCGGTTACGAACATCAAGTTCCAATTGATCGACCTTGCTCCGGATGACGGTATTGCGCCCAGCTTTACGTTCGGCGACGACAACGTGACCATGGCTTCCGGCTGGGTTGATGACTTTGGGCGCACGACGCCTTTGTATCCACTTTCGCAGTCAACACCTGGCTGGCTTGCAAGCCAATCTGGAAATTTGACATCCGCCTCGTCTGCCGCGATTGTGGATTGGAGCGCCGGCTCCCAGGGGCTAGGCTTGTCGGCCAGCGCACAGGGTTGGGGTGCTCAATACAACGTCTCGCTCGTCACCGGGGATGGCTCCGAGAGTGACTATCTGATGCGCAATTTGCGGCTCTCGGCGAATGCGCTCTTGAACGTGGAGTTGTCGTATTCATTGGACGCTAGTGCCAGTAATGCGCCGACTTGCCTCGCGAACGATGTTTGTTTGCGCTCGTCCAGTTTTACCACCGAGCGAGCGAATGCCAGCCTGGGGTTGAGTCTGGCCTATCACTATCTGGAAGATGGCTTGAACGTAGGCTATAGCAGGCTCGTTGGTGATTCCGTTCATGCCACGGCATCAGCGGGTATTCAGGCTGGCGCCTACATCTTTGATGACTCAACTGGCGACTTGCAGTTGGTCACCGATGAAGTGCCTGGAAGTGATCAGGCGAATCACGCTGACGGCGTTTTGAAGGTGTCGTTTTTCAATGCCAGCCAGAGCGATCAGCTAGCCAAGTTGCGGATTGGCATGACTGTTTGGGGTGCCGGTACAACGCAGGCCGTGCCTGAACCATCGAGCTTCGGCTTGTTTGCGCTCGGCGCTGCAGCCTTGTATGTCAGGTCTTGGCGAAACAGGAAGTGTTGATGGCGCGCGTTTGACAAGGTCAGGTTATGTCGCCCTGGTCTTGGTGACGAGCATGCAATTTCAGGGTCGCTCCAATTCCGACGGCCTGGAAATCTTCGTCGCGTAGACCTTGTGCTTTCATGGCTTGCGATAGCGCCTTCGGCGGCTCATCCAGCGCTTCATCCGTCAGCTGAAACGTGCCCCAGTGCACCGCTAACGCGCGCTTGCAGCCCAGGTCCTTGAAGATCTGCACGGCCTCTTCGGGGTTCACGTGCTGGTCTTTCATGAACCAGCGTGGCTCGTAGGCGCCGATGGGGAGCAGGGCGATGTCGAAACCGCCGCCTGACTCGGGCGTTTGCTCGCGTGCGAATTGCTGGCGGATATCGACGAAGTCCTTCGAGTAGGCCGTGTCGCCTGCAAAGAAAAGGTGGCAGTCTGGCGACAACACGGCAAAGCCTCCCCACAGGCTGCGCAGGGCGTCGGTCGCGGTTCGGGCAGACCAGTGCTGCGCTGGCGTCAAGGTCACGGGGATGCGCGCCGAGCGTTCCGTGGCGGCCAGCACATGGGTGTCCCACCAATCCAGTTCGATCACATGGTGGATGCCTCGCCTGGCAAACCAGTGCTTGTGCCCCAGTGGCGTGATGAACAGCGGGCACCCACCCGCCTGCCTGGACAAGGCCAGCAAGGAGCCCTCATCCATGTGGTCGTAATGGTTGTGCGACAACAGCACCACATCGACGTGAGGCAGTTGATCCATCGTCAAGCCAGGTGGGGTCTGGCGTTGAGGGCCAGCCCATTGGACGGGAAAGCAGCGATCCGAAAAGACCGGGTCCGTGAGAAAGTTCAGTCCACCCATCTGGGCCAGCACGGTGATGTGGCCGACCCATGTGACGGCTGGTTGCATGGCCAGGCCTGCCTGGGCATTGGCATGGATGAAGGTCAGATCTGGCGCCACAACGGGGATGGGCGTGCTGATGGGGCGAGGGTGTCCTGCGCGCCATGCCTGCCAGCGCCAGCGCAAGATCTCATGCCAGCGCTTGCCTCTGAACGACATGTAGTTGTTCTGGAAGCCATCAGGCCGATGGTGCTTCTTCGCCGGGTTGTAGTAGTGGTTCTTCATGTGCGCGTGTCTGGGCAGCGATGATCCGGTGGAGGGGAGGCTTATGGTCGACGGTTGCGTCAAGACTACCCAATAGACAAGCGCGACGTCCGAGAAGACCTGGATTTCTGGCGCATATTGACACCATGGCCCGCGTCATGTCCCGTACGATGGACGCAATTATTCATGGGGCGTGAAATGGACAATTTCCTCACAGAGTCAGAAAAGGAATCCATTCGGGAGACGGTCGCCGCGGCCAAGCAAGGCATCGATAAACTGGTCGATGATTTTTACACCCGGCTCTTTGATCTGGAACCCAGTCTGCGGCCGCTTTTCGCCACTGATCTGAGCGATCAGAAAAAGAAGCTCGTGTCGATGCTCGTGTCGATCGTATCGTTGCTGGATAAGCCAGAACAACTGCTCGTCGCGGCACGTGCGCTAGGAAAGCGGCATACAGCCTACGGCGTTTCCCGCGAAGACTTTGAGCCCGTTGGCAATGCACTCATCGGTGCCTTGGCCTCGGCCGCAGCCGATCAGTGGGATTTCGATAAAGAGCAAGCGTGGGTGCATCTCTACTCTGCACTGACGGCCGAGATGCTGTCGGAATTCTCCTGAGATGCCGCGTGCGCTTTGCCGCGCACTGTAGTTGAGGAAAAAAGGCCCTTGAGTGATCAAGGGCCTTTCTTATTTATTCAACTATTCAAGCGCACATCAAGTGCCGTCACTTCAAGCCACGCTGACGGGGATCTTCCCGATCTTGGCTTGCCAGGTCTTGGGCCCTTCTATGTGGGCGCTGGTGCCACCGCTGTCCACGGCCACGGTCACCGGCATATCGACCACGTCGAACTCATAGATGGCCTCCATGCCCAGGTCGGCAAAGCCCACCACCTTGGCGGCCTTGATGGCCTTGGAGACCAGGTAGGCTGAGCCGCCCACGGCCATCAGGTAGGCCGACTTGTGCTTCTTGATCGCTTCGATGGCCGTAGGGCCACGCTCTGCTTTGCCCACCATCGAGATCAGGCCGGTCTGGGCCAGCATCATCTCGGTGAAGCTGTCCATGCGGGTGGCCGTGGTGGGGCCTGCGGGGCCAACCACTTCGTCACGCACGGGGTCCACGGGGCCTACGTAATAGATGACGCGGTTGGTGAAGTCCACAGGCAGTTGCTCGCCCTTGGCCAACATGTCCTGGATGCGCTTGTGGGCGGCATCGCGGCCGGTCAGCATCTTGCCGTTGAGCAGCAGGGTGTCGCCGGGCTTCCAGCTGGCCACTTCTTCCTTGGTCAGCGTGTTCAGATCGACGCGCTTGGACTTGTTGTAGTCAGGCGCCCAGTGCACGTTGGGCCACAGGTCCAGGCTGGGGGGATCCAGGTAGACCGGGCCGGAGCCGTCCATCACGAAGTGGGCATGGCGGGTGGCCGCGCAGTTCGGGATCATGGCGATCGGCTTGGATGCAGCGTGCGTGGGGTAGGTCTTGATCTTGACGTCCAGCACGGTGGTCAGGCCACCCAGGCCTTGTGCGCCAATGCCCAGCGCGTTGACCTTCTCGTACAGCTCGATGCGCAGTTCTTCCAGCTTGTTCTGGGGGCCGCGCTCCAGCAGTTCGTACATGTCGATGTCGTCCATCAACGATTCCTTGGCCAGCAAGGCAGCCTTCTCGGCCGTGCCACCCACGCCAATGCCCAGCATGCCGGGAGGGCACCAGCCGGCACCCATCGTTGGCACGGTCTTGAGCACCCAGTCCACGATGTTGTCGGACGGGTTGAGCATGTAGACCTTGGATTTGTTCTCGGAGCCGCCACCCTTGGCCGCCACGGTCACGTCCACCTTGTCACCGGGCACCAGTTCCATGAAGACCACGGCAGGCGTGTTGTCCTTGGTGTTCTTGCGCTCGAAGATCGGGTCGGAGAGCACCGAGGCGCGCAGCTTATTGTCGGGGTTGTTGTAACCCTTGCGCACGCCGTCGTCGATGGCTTCCTGGATGCTGCGGGCGCCAAAGCCTTCCCACTTCACGCCCATGCCGATCTTCAGGAACACGTTGACGATGCCGGTGTCCTGGCAGATGGGGCGCTTGCCTTCAGCGCACATGCGGCTGTTGGTCAGGATCTGCGCGATGGCGTCCTTGGCAGCCGGGCTTTGCTCACGCTCGTAAGCGCGGGCCAGATGGGCGATGTAGTCAGCGGGGTGGTAGTAGCTGATGTATTGCAGCGCGGCTGCGACACTTTCAACGAGATCGTCGTAGCGAATGGTCGTCATGGCAATGGCCTTTTTGAGGCGATTTGGGGGCGGGAAAAGGTGAAACGGGAAAACCGACATTGTGCCAAGGACCGGCCCGCTTGGCGCGCCGGTGCCTTGTCGATCAATGTTTGTCGTGCGATTCGCCCGCCGGGTGCAGGATGCGATCCGTCAAGGCGATGGCCAAGGCCGACAGCAGGAACGCGATGTGGATCACCGTTTGTGCGATCAAGGCCTTGTCCGAGTAGCTTTCGGCATTGATGAAGGTCTTGAGCAGGTGGATGGACGAAATCCCGATGATGGCGGTTCCCAGCTTGACTTTGAGCACCGAGGCGTTGACGTGGTCCAGCCACTCGGGCTGATCGGGGTGCTCGTCCAGGTTCATGCGCGACACGAAGGTTTCGTAGCCGCCCACGATCACCATGATCAGCAAGTTGGAGATCATCACCACATCGATGAGCCCCAGTACGACCAGCATGATGGTTGTCTCAGTCAGATGGTTCGGAATCGTGTCGCTGTGCTGACCGGAGGCCTCGAATATCAACTTGAGTGCTTCCTGGTTGCCCAGGGCTGCCTCCATGAGGTGCACCAGTTCGACCCAGAAGTGATAGACATAAACCACCTGGGCCAATATCAGGCCCAGATACAAAGGCAATTGCAGCCAACGGCTCGCAAAGATAAATGACGCCAGGAATCCTGGGTTGGGTGATTTGTGATTCGTGCTCATTGATTTGTGATGCGTAAGAGAGTCCGTTGCATTTTAATGATCGCACGATGGTGCGCCAGCAACACAAGTGCAAAGTCCTGTCAACCGGGTGGGCGATCGGGCGGAGGTCACTTTAACGTGACAATTTTCCGCAAGCCATGGCAGACCGTACTGGCAATGCGTGCAATCTGGCGCCTGAACATTCAGAATGAAAATACAAAATCTTGCTCGGCGCCATATTCGCAATAGTTTTTTCCGGGGAACGCCACCTTGTCCGCAGTACAGCACGCCACCGTCAACGTTCATTATCTGGATCACGTGATGACCGTGGCCGAAGAGCGTCAGGTTGAGGCCACCGAAGATATCTATTCCGAAAATGGCATGAAACTGGTGGCGAAGGGGTACGCCATCAACCGTTCCATGCGTGACAGGCTGATTGAACACAAGTTGATCAAGCCACTGGAAGACTGCATGGCCGTCTCCGATGGCGTGACGGGGCGGCGTTGTGCCGAAACCGCGCAACGCATGTTGGACACCTACCCGGTGCTGCGTGCGATCTGCCTGTCAGACAAACGCGTGAGCCCAGTCAAGCTCATGGAAGAGAGCACCTTTGCCGGGCGCCTGCAGACCCTGTTGACCGTCTATACCGAGCATCAAGCCGGCAAGCTCGATCACGCGGTGTGCGTGGCGCTGCTGGCGCTGAGCCTGGCGCAGCGCATGATGCCTGGAGAGAATGACATCCTGAGCGTGTTGCTTGTGGCGTCGCTCAGCCATGATGTGGGTGAGTTGTACATCGACCCCGCGTACCTTCAAAAAGATGCGCAACTGGGGCCCAAGGAGTGGCGCCATATTGCTGCACATCCCGTGATTGCGCATGGCCTCATGAAAGATCTTGCGGGCTTGGCCAAGCCTGCAAGTGCCCTGATCCTGGACCACCACGAGCGTCTGGACGGCTTTGGCTATCCTCAAGGTCGGCGTTCTGGCGAGGTGCCTGAGAGCGCGCAAATTCTGGCTGTGGCCGAGATGCTGGGTGGCATGCTGGACAAGGGTAGCGGTCTGCTGCAACAGGCCGAAGTGGCGGTCAAGCTGATCCATGGCGAGTTCAGCCGGCCGGTGATCGACGCCGTGAGCAAGACCTTCCGCGAGTGCCGGGATGTGGATGCCGTCGCTGAAGGAGAGGCTTTGCGTGATGCCTTGACTCGATCTCGTGAGCTGGGCGAGCGCCTGGGGCGCATCGTGCACGTACAGAGTGCGTTCAAGCCAGTGTTCGATCGTGCCAGCCCACCGTTCAAGGGGCTGTGGTCGCATGCGCAGGAGCGGTTCGAGAGCATTTGTCGCGCCTGGTCCAGCACTGGTCTGGACGTGCAACCTGATGGTGTGTGGCTGCAGCAGGAGTCTCCGACGATGCAACGCGAGGTTGCCATCATCCTCAGAGAGATCAACTGGCGACTGGGTGAGTTGGAGCGCGAGTTGCACGCCCGCGTCATCCGGCATGCGGCTGGCGATCTGCCTGTGCTGGAGCGCTACCTCAAGGAAGTGCAAGCCGCCGCAGTCAGGCCGGACGTGGCGACAGCCTGATCCTGATTGAGCGCCGTGATCGTTCGTGATGGCGCGAGACATATGTCGCAGGGGGTTGAAAATTCTCGCGGGTATCAGTTTCCAGCCTGCTTTGTGGCTTGGGGATAGTCCTTAGTAACAAGCTGTTGAGATGGGCGCATGGTGGCGAGTTGGCAAGGTTTGTTTGCAACCCAGGCAAACTTGACCAATTGAAACCGCAGCGCCACAAGCGCTGCCAGCTGGAGATCACAACATGACTGGCCCGACTGAAACGACAACTCAGAGCAAGCAATATCCCGTTCCGCAAGCCTTTGCACTCACGGCCCACGTGGGCAGCAGAGCCGCTTACGACAAGCTGTGTGCTGATGCACAAAACGACTACGAAGGCTATTGGGCCTCACTGGCCAGGCAGTTCGTGTCCTGGCACAAGCCGTTTACCAAGTCACTGGACGAATCCAACGCACCGTTTTTCAAGTGGTTTGAAGATGGCGAGCTGAACGCCTCCTACAACTGCCTGGACCGCAACATCGAAGTGGGTCTGGGCGACAAGACCGCCATCATCTTCGAAGCCGACGATGGCCAGGTCACGCACTACTCCTACAAGACCCTGCTGTCGCGGGTGTCCAAGCTGGCCAATGCGCTGAAGGCGCAAGGCGTCAAGAAGGGCGACCGCGTCGTTCTGTACCTGCCCATGTCGGTCGAGGGTGTGGTGGCGATGCAGGCCTGTGCCCGTATTGGTGCCACGCACTCGGTGGTGTTCGGTGGCTTTTCCGCGCAAAGCTTGCGCGATCGCATCGAAGATGCCGGCGCCGTGCTGGTGATCACCGCCGACGAACAACTGCGTGGTGGCAAGGCCTTGCCTTTGAAGGCCATTGTGGACGAGGCCCTCACCCTGGGTGGTTGCGACAGCGTGCGTCAGGTCATCGTGTGGCAGCGTACTGGCGGCAATGTGCCCATGGTGGCCGGTCGCGACGTCTACCTGAGCGATGTGACGGCCTCCCAATCCGATGTGTGTCCACCGGAGTGGGTCTCTGCCGAGCATCCTTTGTTCCTGCTGTACACGTCCGGCTCGACCGGCAAGCCCAAGGGCGTGCAACACAGTACGGGCGGCTATCTGCTGCATGCGGCCGTGACCACCAAGTGGACGTTCGACCTCAAGCCGGACGACGTGTTCTGGTGCACGGCCGACATCGGCTGGGTGACGGGGCATACCTATGTGGCCTATGGCCCGCTGGCCAACGGCGGCACGCAGGTCGTGTTCGAAGGTGTGCCCACGTATCCGGACGCCGCACGCTTCTGGCGCATGATCCAGGCGCACAAGGTGTCGATCTTCTACACGGCGCCGACGGCCATCCGTGCCTTGATCAAGGCCGCTGAATCCAACGACGCTGTGCACCCGCGCAACTTCGACCTGAGCAGCCTGCGTCTGTTGGGCACGGTGGGTGAGCCCATCAACCCGGCAGCCTGGGAGTGGTACCACCGCGAAATCGGTGGTGGTCGTTGCCCGATCGTTGACACCTTCTGGCAGACCGAAACGGGTGGTCACATGATCACGCCGCTGCCTGGTGCCCATGCACTGACACCCGGATCCTGCACCTTGCCATTCCCCGGCATTGACGCGGCCGTGGTCGATGAAACCGGCAAGGAAGTGCCTTGGGGGCAGGGCGGTGTGCTGGTGGTGCGTAAGCCCTGGCCTTCGATGATCCGCAACATCTGGGGTGATTCCGAGCGCTTCAAGAAGAGCTACTACCCTGCAGACTTCCAGGGCAAGTATTACCTCGCGGGTGATGGCGCCATACGCGATGAGCACACGGGTTACTTCACCATCACAGGCCGTATCGACGACGTGCTGAACGTGTCTGGTCACCGCATGGGCACGATGGAGATTGAGTCTGCACTCGTGTCGCACCCCTTGGTGGCCGAGGCCGCCGTGGTGGGGCGCCCTGATGATCTGACCGGCGAAGCCATCTGCGCTTTCGTGGTGCTCAAGCGGCCTCGTCCCACGGGTGAGGAGGCCAGGCAATTGGCCAACGAGTTGCGCAACCACGTGGGCCATGAAATCGGCCCGATTGCCAAGCCCAAGGACATCCGCTTTGGCGACAACCTGCCCAAGACCCGTTCCGGCAAGATCATGCGCCGGCTGTTGCGTGTGGTCGCCAAGGGTGAGACCGTGACGCAGGACACGAGTACGCTGGAAAATCCTGCGATTCTCGATCAGCTCTCGCAGAGCAATTGAAAACTCTGATTTTCAGATAATCACTTGAAACAAAAACCCGATGTCTTATGGCGTCGGGTTTTTTATTGAGCTGGTGAAAACCCCAGGGCTGAATATGTGCAGATATACCGACAACTAAGCATTCACCCTCATTACATTCGTTAACAACCCCCCCTAGATTGAGGGGTGAGCATGCCACAAGCGTGCTTATTTCTGTAATGACGAGGAGCTCACACCATGGCAAGCAGCGTTTCCCATGCGCCCATGACAGCTGAGGAGAAGAAGGTCATCTTCGCTTCCAGCCTAGGCACAGTTTTCGAGTGGTACGACTTTTATCTATACGGGTCCTTGGCGGCCATCATCGCCAAACAATTTTTTGCCGGGCTGGACCCCACTTCGGCTTTCATCTTTGCGCTGCTGGCCTTCGCTGCCGGCTTCATCGTGCGGCCGTTCGGTGCCCTCGTCTTCGGGCGACTGGGCGACATGATTGGCCGCAAATACACCTTCCTGGTCACCATCTTGATCATGGGCCTGTCCACGTTCATCGTGGGTGTGTTGCCCGGCTATGCGCAGATTGGTGCTGCGGCACCTGTGATCCTGATCGTGCTGCGTCTGCTGCAAGGTCTGGCGCTGGGCGGTGAATATGGCGGTGCGGCAACTTACGTTGCAGAGCACGCGCCGCACGGTCGTCGTGGTGCTTACACAGCCTGGATCCAGACCACGGCCACGATGGGCCTGTTCCTGTCGCTGCTGGTGATTCTGGGTGTGCGCACGGCCATCGGTGAAGAAGCCTTTGCCGACTGGGGCTGGCGCATTCCGTTCCTCGTGTCGATCGCCTTGCTGGCCATCAGCGTGTGGATCCGCATGAGCATGAACGAGAGCCCAGCCTTCAAGAAGATGAAGGAAGAGGGCAAGACCTCCAAGGCGCCGCTGTCCGAGTCCTTCGGTCAGTGGGGCAATCTGAAGATCGTGATCCTGGCTTTGTTCGGTCTGGTCGCGGGGCAGGCGGTGGTCTGGTACACCGGTCAGTTCTATGCGTTGTTCTTCCTGACGCAGGCGCTGAAGGTGGATGGCGCAACCGCCAATATCCTCGTGGCCATTGGCCTGTTGATCGGTACACCGTTCTTCGTGGTGTTCGGTACGCTCTCCGACAAGATCGGTCGCAAGCCCATCATCCTGGGTGGTTGCCTGATCGCTGCGGTGACCTACTTCCCGCTGTTCAAGGCGCTGACTGAAGCTGCCAACCCGGATCTGGCTCGCGCTCAGGCGTCTGCGCCCGTGACACTGGTGGCCGATAGCAGCGAATGCTCGTTCCAGTTCAACCCGACAGGTACCGCCAAGTTCACCAGCTCCTGCGATATCGCCAAGCAATTGCTGGCCAGCAGTTCGGTGAACTACGAGAACGTCGCTGGTGCGGCCGGTGCGACCGCCGTGATCAAGGTTGGCGAGACGGTGATCAACAGTTACTCGCCCACCAAGATCACGGAAGCTGACATCCCGGCCGCCAAGGAGGCTGCCACCAAGGCCAAGGAATCTGCCTTGAAAAAGGTGGATGACATGAAGGCGGCTGGCGTCTCTGGCAAGGAAGCTGCAGACAAGCTCAAGGATGCGGAAAAGGCCTTGAAGGAAGCAACGGCCAACCTGGCTGCTTTTGACAAGGACGGCAAGGCTGCCGCCGCCAAGGTCATCGAAGGTCAGTTCAAGAAGGCTGTGGGTGCAGCGCTCAAGTCAGCCGGCTATCCCGCCAAGGCTGATCCTGCCAAGCTCAACAAGCCTTTGATCGTCGCCATCCTGACGCTGCTGGTCATCTACGTGACCATGGTGTATGGCCCGATCGCGGCCATGTTGGTGGAAATGTTCCCGACCCGCATCCGCTATACCTCGATGAGCCTGCCTTATCACATTGGTAACGGCTGGTTCGGCGGCTTGCTGCCCACCACGGCCTTCGCCATCGTGGCGCAGACTGGCAACATCTACAACGGCCTGTGGTATCCAATCATCGTGGCCGGCATCACCTTCGTGATCGGTCTGCTGTTCGTCCGCGAAACCAAGGACGTGGACATCTACGCTGGTGACTGAGTTTGACTCGAGCCCGCGGTCGGTTGGTGCCACAAGCATCAGCCGACCTTGAATGACAAAGCCCCGCATACAGCGGGGCTTTTTTTCTGAGGGCGAGTCTTGCTTATTTCAGCGACAGGATCCAGCTCACCAGTTGCTTGGCCTCGGCTTCATTGACTTGGGGGTTGGCAGGCATGGGCACTTCACCCCATGCACCTTTACCACCCTTCAAAATCTTCTCAACCAGTTTGGCTTCCACGCCTTTTTGGCCCTTGTACTTCTTGGCCACTTCTTTGTAGGCTGGGCCCACAACCTTGTTGTCAACCTGGTGGCATGCCAGGCAGGCCTTCTTCTGAGCCAGTTCCAGGTTGGCCATGGCGGGAGCGCCTGCAGCAGCCAGGGTGGCGGCAACCAGGATAGAGGGCAGGAGTTTCATGGGGATCCTTCCACGATGGGGGTGAATTACAGTTGAGGGTGGTTTTATAAACGTTTCAACCGTGCCTGTGCGTTGACAAGGCCTTCTTTTTTCCTTCGGCGAAGTCCAAAAGGGCAGCAATCATGTGGTTTGTGGCAATCGGCGTCTTGATGCTGATCCTGAATTTGGCGGGTATCGGGCCGGTCGGCGCCTGGACCTGGAAGGAAGACTGGTGGATCATGCTGTCGCCCTTCTTGCTGGCAGTGTTGTGGTGGGCCTGGGCGGATTGGTCAGGCTTCACGCAGCGCAAGGCCATGAAAAAGGTTGACGACAAGCGCGAAGCACGGCGCCAGAAGGCCTTGGACGCACTGGGTCTGCAAAGCCCCAAGAAGCGCAAGCGTTGATCGAGGCGCCTCAGGCGCCAGGCCGGGGGACGGGATAAAATGTCCGTCTTTGGAAAACAAGACCCCCGGAGTCGCTTCATGCCTCAGTATCGTTCCCGTACCTCCACCGCCGGTCGTAACATGGCTGGCGCTCGTGCCTTGTGGCGTGCCACGGGCATGAAGGACGGCGATTTCGAGAAGCCGATCATTGCGATCGCCAACAGCTTCACCCAGTTCGTGCCTGGTCACGTGCACCTGAAGGATCTGGGGCAGTTGGTTGCCCGTGAAATCGAGGCAGCGGGCGGTGTGGCCAAGGAATTCAACACCATTGCGGTGGACGACGGCATCGCCATGGGCCACGGCGGCATGCTGTACTCGCTGCCTTCGCGCGACCTGATCGCCGACAGCGTCGAGTACATGTGCAATGCCCACACCGCTGATGCGCTGGTGTGCATTTCCAACTGCGACAAGATCACCCCGGGCATGCTGATGGCCGCCTTGCGCCTGAACATTCCCGTGATCTTCGTGTCCGGTGGCCCGATGGAAGCCGGCAAGGTCAAACTCGAAGGCAAGGTCATTTCGCTGGACTTGGTTGATGCCATGGTCAAGGCTGCTGACAAGAGTTGCTCTGACGAAGAAGTGGCTCAGGTCGAACGCTCTGCCTGCCCGACCTGTGGTTCGTGCTCCGGCATGTTCACTGCCAACTCCATGAACTGCCTGACCGAGGCTCTGGGCCTGTCCCTGCCGGGCAATGGCACCACTTTGGCTACCCACGCCGATCGTGAAAAGCTGTTCCGCCAGGCCGGTCGCACCATCGTGTCGCTGGCCAAGCGCTATTACGAGCAAGGCGATGAGTCTGCGCTGCCCCGCAACATTGCCAATTTCAAAGCCTTCGAGAACGCCATCAGTCTGGACGTGGCCATGGGGGGCTCGACAAACACGGTGCTGCACCTGCTGGCGGCTGCCAAGGAAGCCGGTGTGGACTTCACCATGCAGGACATCGACCGTATCTCGCGCCGCGTGCCCTGCCTGAGCAAGGTGGCGCCCGCCGTGCCGGATGTCCATATCGAAGACGTGCACCGCGCGGGCGGCATCATGTCCATCCTGGGCGAGTTGGCCCGCGGCGGCCTGCTGCACACCGACCTGCCCACCGTGCACAGCAAGACCATGGCCGATGCCATCGCCCAATGGGACGTGACCGTCTCCAAGGACGAAGCCGTGCACGAGTTCTTCAAGGCCGCACCGGGTGGCGTGCCCACGCAAGTGGCCTTCTCGCAAGACAGTCGCTGGAAGGCGCTGGACCTGGACCGTGCCAAGGGCGTGATCCGCAGCGCTGAACATGCTTTCACCAAAGACGGCGGTCTGGCTGTGCTGTACGGCAACATCGCCGAGAAGGGCTGCATCGTCAAGACGGCGGGTGTCGATGAGTCCATCTGGAAGTTCACCGGCAAGGCCCGCGTGTTCGAGAGCCAGGATGATGCTGTGGAAGGCATCCTGGGTGAAGTGGTCCAGGCGGGTGACGTGGTCATCATCCGTTACGAAGGCCCCAAGGGCGGCCCTGGCATGCAGGAAATGCTGTATCCCACGTCCTACCTGAAGAGTCGTGGTCTGGGCAAGCAGTGCGCCTTGCTGACGGATGGTCGCTTCTCGGGCGGCACGTCGGGCCTGTCGATTGGTCATGCTTCGCCTGAAGCAGCCCAGGGAGGCGCGATCGCCCTGGTCGAAGATGGCGACACCATCGAGATCGACATTCCCAACCGCAAGATCCATCTGGCCGTGAGCCCCGAGACGCTGGCCAAGCGCCGTGAAAACATGGAGGCCCGTGGCTCGCATGCCTGGAAGCCTGCCAAGCGTGAGCGCTATGTGTCGGCTGCCTTGCAGGCTTATGCCTTGCTGACCACGTCGGCCGATACTGGCGCCGTGCGCGACCTTTCGCAGATCAAGCGCTGATGCGCATCTGATCGCGCCGAACGTAATATGGCCCGCAGATGCGGGCCATATTTTCTGGTTCGGTGCGCGAGGTGCGTGGCCTCAGATCAATTTGAAGCACAGCAAGGCCACGATGGTGGGCGGCAGTGCCGCCAGCAGCAAGCCCCCCGCGTGGATGGCCTGGTCCGGGAACTTTCCCTTGAGGATGGCAGCTCCAGCAGGGTTGGGGGCGTTGGCGATGATGGTCAGACCACCTCCGGTCACTGCACCAGCCACCAGTGCGTACTTGAACTCGTCGCTCAGGCCCGGCACCAGCGAGCCCAGATAGGTCAGGGCGGCGTTGTCGGTGATGGCGGTCAAGGCTGTGGCGCCAAAGAACACCGCGTTGGCATCCATTTTCAGGAGCAAGGGTTCGAGCCACCATTGCTGTTGCCCGCCCAGCACCACCAAGCCCGCCAGGAAAAACGCGACCAACAAGCCTTCGCGCAGGATCAGCGGGGATTGGTAACGCTCATAGGCTGCGGTGAAGCCCAGAAAGAGCATGAACAACCCCAGGAAGACAGAGGGGTGGTGGGCAAACACCACGATGCCGGCCAGAAAGAACACATGGATGAGCGTGATGGTCAGAGGCGGTTGCGCCTCGGTGGTTTGCGCCAATGGGGGCAAGGCTTTGAGTTCCCGGCTAAACATCAGGACCAGACCCATCGCGTTGATGAACACGGCCAGAGCGGCCTTGTCGCCAAAGTTCAGGAACATGAAGGCCAGATCCCAGCCCCAGGCTGAGGCCACCATCAGCACGGGTGGGGCGGCATAGGGTGTGAGCGTGCCACCAATCGATACGTTGACGAAGAGCACACCCAGGACCGCATATTTCAGTTTGTTGGAAATGGATTGGCTGTACAACCCGTCGCGCAACAGCAAGGCAGCCAGTGTCATGGCAGCGGGCTCGGTGATGAAAGAACCCATTAGCGGCACCAAGGTCAGCGTGACCAAGGTGAAGGACCGGCCTGGTGCCAGCGGCAAGCTTTGCGCGAGCATGCGTGTCACCCATCCAGCGCCTTGGAGGATGGGTTTGCTGGCCGCTGCCACCATGATGGCGAAAACGAACAGCGGCTCGGTGAAGTTGCGCGTGTCCAGGTAGTGCGTCGCGGCTGTTTTGCCCTCGGTGGCAAACATGGCGACCATCAGCACCGCCGCCCATAGGCCAAACACCACTTCTACTTCACCTAGCAGATGGCACAAACCCGCGTGGGCAGGGCGTGTATGGGCCAACTTCTCAAAGAACTTGGTGGAAAAGGTGTGCAGCACCGCCACGGCAAACAGGCTGGCGCCAATGATCTGGATGTTCGTGGGGTTCATGCATTGATCCTAGCAGCCCAATACATCTTCACAGCCCCCGCAGGCATGTGGATGGCCACATCGGTTATCGTTCGCGCCATGCTGATTCATCCTCAAATTGACCCCGTCGCTGTATCGCTGGGCCCGCTGCAGGTGCACTGGTATGGCCTGACTTATCTCGTGGCATTCTTGGCCGCTTACATGCTGGCGGCTTATCGCGCCCGGCAAGTGCCCTTCGTGAACCGCGGCTGGTCCCGGCAGCACGTGGAAGACCTGTTGTTCTTCTGCATGCTGGGTGTGGTGCTCGGTGGGCGCCTGGGTTATGTGCTGTTTTACAAGCCTTCCTACTATCTCGCCCACCCCGTGGAGATCTTCTATGTGTGGCAAGGCGGTATGGCCTTTCACGGTGGCTTGCTCGGTGTGATCACGGCCATGGCTGTGTTCGCAAGACAACAAGGGCGACATTTCTTTGAGGTGGCTGATCTGGTCGCGCCCTGTGTGCCCATCGGACTGGCGGCAGGGCGCATGGGTAACTTCATCAATGGCGAGTTGTGGGGCAGGGCCGCTGATCCCGGCCTGCCATGGGCCATGGTGTTTCCCGAGTCCGGTAGTGACGTGGCGCGTCATCCGTCTCAGCTCTATCAATTCGGGCTGGAGGGCATGCTCTTGTTCGTCTTGCTGTGGCTGTATGCGCGCAAGCCTCGGCAGCAAGGGGCTGTGGCGGGCATGTTCCTGTTCGGCTACGGCCTCTTCCGCTTCATCGCTGAATACTTCCGCGAGCCAGACAGCTTCCTGGGCTTGCTGGCACTCAATATGAGCATGGGGCAGTGGCTGTGCGTGCCCATGATCCTTTTGGGTGCACTGTTCTGGGGTATGGCAAAAAAAGACGCCTTCCAGGCCTGAGCCTGGAAGGCGTTAAGAGGTCGGTGGAGTTTTCGCGGACCCACTGACCCCCGCTGAGGAAGACCGCCTGGCTCTGGCGATTCAAGCGGTCATTTATTCTCATGCAAGGGGTGTGCCAGCTTTTTCTTATCGACCTCTGTTTGCTCCTCGGTACGTTTTTCGGGGAACGGGCTCAGGCGGCCTTCTTGTCGGCCACGCCGTGGCGTGTGTACAGGAAGTCCAGCACGGCCTTGCGGCAGCGAATGTAGGTGGCGTCTTCGGCCAGTTCCACGCGGTTGCGAGGGCGGGCCAGTGGCACGTCCAGGACCTCGCCAATGGTGGCGGCGGGGCCATTGGTCATCATCACGATGCGATCCGACAGCAACACGGCCTCGTCCACATCGTGGGTCACCATGACCACGGTGGACTTGGTACGCGCCACGATCTTGAGCAGCTCGTCTTGCAGGTGGGCGCGGGTCAGAGCGTCCAGGGCGCCGAAGGGCTCGTCCAGCAGCAGCACCTTGGGTTCCATGGCCAGGGCACGGGCAATGCCCACACGCTGCTTCATGCCGCCGGAGATCTCATTGGGGCGCTTGTGCGTGGCGTGGGCCATGTTGACCAATTCCAGCGCGTCTTGCGTCCGCTTCTTGAGTTGCTCCTTGTTTTCCTTGGCACCGAACACGCGCTCCACGGCCAGGTAGACGTTCTGGAAGCAGGTCAACCAGGGCAGCAGCGAGTGGTTCTGAAACACCATGGCACGCTCCGGGCCGGGGCCGCCGATTTCCTTGTTGTCGCAGATCAGGCCGCCACTGGTGGGCATGAGCAGGCCGGCGATCAGGTTGAGCAAGGTGGACTTGCCGCAACCGGAGTGCCCGATCAGGGCGATGAACTCACCCTTCTCAATGCTCAGGTTGATGTCGCGCAGTGCGTGGAACTGGCCCTTTTTGGTGTTGAACACCATTTCGGCCTGGCTGATGTCGATGAAGTGGGACATGAGTGACTCCTGAGATGGTGAGGGGCTTATTCGAAGCTGAAGCGCTTGGCGACAGCAACCAGGGCGTTTTCCAGCAGCAAACCGACGATGCCGATCACAAAAATGGCGATCAGGATGTGGCTGACATTGAGGTTGTTCCACTCGTCCCAGACCCAGAAGCCGATGCCCACGCCGCCAGTCAGCATTTCTGCGGCGACGATGACCAGCCAGGCTGTGCCCACCGACAGGCGCACACCCGTCAACATGTAGGGCAGCACGGAGGGGAAGAGGATCTTCTTGACGATGGTCCATTCGCTCAGGTTGAGCACCTTGGCCACGTTCAGGTAGTCCTCGGGCACGCGCTGTACGCCCACTGCGGTGTTGATGATCATGGGCCAGATCGAGCAGATGAAGATGGTCCAGATGGCTGCCGGGTCAGCCGACTTGAACACCAGCAGACCGATGGGCAGCCAGGCGAGTGGCGACACGGGGCGCAACAGGCTGATGATGGGGTTGAGCATGGCACTGGCGATCGTCGAGCGGCCGATCAGGAAGCCCATCGGGATGCCGACCAGTGCGGCCAGACCAAAGCCCATGGCCACGCGCTTGAGCGAGAACAGGATGTTCCAGCCCAGGCCCTGGTCATTGGGGCCATTGCTGTAGAAAGGATCGGAAAAGAGCTTGACCGCTTCTTCCCATGTCGCCAGCGGCGTGGGGAAGGTCGTGCTCTTCATGGTCAGCAGGGCCCAGATGGCGATCAGCAGGGCGATGCCGGCCAGGGGCGCCAGGGTCTTGAGCGCCAGGCCGGCCCAGTCGATGGGCGCCTTCGGCGTGGCTGTGGGGGTGGAGGCTTGCCCCGTCGATAAGGTGGCTGCTGCAGTGGAAGTCATGGGGTTCGATGTGGGCTTGCCGGCTGCCTTGTCTGCGCGCAAAGCGTCGCTGGCATCCGAGGGGCTGTGAAAGACGGCGCTGACCATGTGGGACTCCTTCAAGGGGGTCTGAGGGGTGTGAGCGAAGCGCAGGGGCCTGCCCGATTCGATGTGTCTGCAAAAATGTGGCCAGCGGGGTCATCCATTCAAGTGGACGCCCTGGTCTGCGATGGATGAATCCATTTGCAGCCGGTGCCATCAAGGGCACCCCGTCGGGCCGGTCTCAGCGGGACTCAGTTGGTTTCTTTGGCGAAACTCAAAAAATCAGACAAAGAATCGGGCAGGTTGCACAAACCTGGTGCCTGGTCTCTTGTGAAAGAGACTCAAGCCTTGATCTTGAAGCTGTCGGCGTACTTCTTGGGATCCTTGCCGTCCCACACGGTGCCGTCGATCATCTTGCTGGTGCGCATGACATCCTTTGGAACGCTGGCGCCTACTGCGCTGGCGGCTTGTTTGTACAGGTCGATCTTGTTGACCTGCTTGGCGATGCTCAGGTAGTCGGGGTGATCCTTGAGCAAGCCCCAGCGCTTGTGCTGGGTCAGGAACCACATGCCATCAGACAGATAGGGCATGTTGACCTTGCCGTCGTTGTAGAACTTCATGTGGTTGGGGTCGTCCCAGGTCTTGCCCAGGCCATTTTGGTAGCGACCCAGGATGCGCTGGTTGATGGCTTCGACGCCCGTGTTCACATAGGACTTGGCAGCGATGGTTTCGGCCATCTTCAGTTTGTTCTGCAAGCCGGCGTCAATCCACTTGCTGGCTTCGAGCACAGCCATGATCACGGCTCGCGCAGTGTTGGGGTACTTTTTGGTGAATTCGTCCGTGCAGCCCAGCACCTTCTCGGGGTGGTCCTGCCAGATGTCCTGTGTGGTGGCGCCCGTGATGCCGATGCCGTCCACGATGGCGCGGTGGCCCCATGGTTCACCCACGCAGTAGCCGTCCATGTTGCCCACGCGCATGTTGGCGACCATCTGGGGGGGCGGCACGGTGATGACCTTGGCATCCTTCATCGGGTTGATGCCGTAGGAGGCCAGCCAGTAGTACAGCCACATGGCGTGCGTGCCGGTCGGGAAAGTTTGGGCAAAGGTGTACTCGCGCTTGTCCTTGTTCATCAGCGTGGCCAGCGATGCACCGTCTACAGCGCCTGCATCGGCCAGCTTCTTGGACAGCGTGATGGCCTGACCGTTGTGGTTCAGGTTCATCAGCACGGCCATGTCCTTCTTGGGGCCGCCAATACCCAGTTGCACGCCGTAGATCAGGCCGTACAACACGTGCGCCATGTGCAGATCGCCGTTCACCAACTTGTCTCGCACGCCGGCCCAGGATGCTTCCTTGGACGGCACGATCTTGATGCCGTACTTCTTGTCGAAGCCCAGCACCGAGGCCATCACGATGGAGGCGCAGTCGGTCAGAGGAATGAAACCAATCTTGACTTCTTCCAGTTCAGGCTTGTCGGAGCCAGCAGCCCAGACAGCCGATTGGAGACCTGGCACAACCCCGACGGCACTGGCGGCGGCTGCGGTTTTCAAGATGGAGCGGCGGGTCATTTTCAGATCCTGCGAGTTCATGGTCAAAGCTTTCCCGTTTGAAAAAACAAAAAAGGTGTCGTCGCCGCACTCACCCATCACGAGGACAGATGAACGCTTCGATGACACCTTTGTCGGAAGCTCGGGACCCAGCGTTGGGTACCCAAGTTACGCAAAATCGCCGTTGACTTTGCTTGACTCAGGTAATGCAAGTGGTGTGCCAGGTCTGTTCGCCTGCAGTGGGCAGGGTTGTGGCTTGCTTCAAGCGCGGATCAGGTGCAGATCCGATGCCATTCGCGTTCGATGATGGGGCGGCATCAGTCCACCTTGGGGCGCGGGCGCGCTAACTGCACGCTCGTGACTCAACCCAGCAGATCGGCGGCGTCAATCAGACGCTGCGCCACTTCAGACAGCTTGATGCCTTTGTCCATGGCAGCCTTGCGCAGGCGGGCATAGGCCTCCTGCTCGCTCAAGCCTTGACGCGTCATGAGCAGGCCTTTGGCCCGGTCGATGACCTTGCGCTCTTCGAGCTGGTTGCGCGCGTCTGCCAGTTCGCTGCGCAATTTTTCTTCGTGTTCGAAGCGTGCCATGGCCACGTCCAGCACGGGCTTGATGTGCTCGGCAGGGGTGCCTGCAACCACGTAAGCCGACACGCCGGCGGCGATGGCCTTGCGCACATAGCTGGTGTCCTCGTCATCCGAGAACATCACGATAGGGCGGCGTTCGTCGCGCGTGGCCATGACCACGTGTTCCAGGATGTCTCGCCCTTGAGATTCCGCATCCACCACCACCATGTCCGGCTGAATCTGCGTCAGCCGGTCTGGCAGGAAGCGATCGCCTGGCAAGGTGGCGACCACGTTGTAGCCCGCTTCCAGAAGTGCAATCCGCAGGATGCGCGTGCGCTCGACCTCAGCCACCTCGTCGTCATCTGGTTCGACGGACAGGGGGACGGGCAGGACGATGACGACGCGGAGTTGCTGCGCTGACGGAAGACTCATGGGCCGAATCATGCAACAAGTGAGCCCACCCAGGATGTACAAAGCACCGATGTTGGCGGGGATCTACACTTGAGGGATGTCTGAAAGATTGATCCTGGGCATCGAGTCCTCCTGTGATGAAACGGGCTTGGCCCTCGTGGCTTTGCCGCAAACCGGTGCGCCCAGATTGTTGTCCCACGCCTTGCACAGCCAGATCGACATGCATCAGGCCTATGGCGGTGTGGTGCCCGAGCTGGCTTCTCGTGATCACATCCGTCGGGTGGTGCCGCTGGCTCGCCAGGTCTTGAGCGAGTCCGGCAAAACCATGGCGGATGTCGACGTGGTGGCCTACACCCGTGGGCCCGGTCTGGCTGGCGCCTTGCTGGTGGGGGCGGGCGTGGCCTGTGCCCTGGGGGCCGCCTTGGGCAAGCCTCTTCTGGGGGTGCACCATCTGGAGGGGCACCTCCTGTCGCCATTCCTCTCCGCCGATCCGCCTGAATTCCCCTTCGTGGCGCTGTTGGTGTCCGGCGGGCACACGCAGTTGATGCGCGTGGATGGGGTGGGGCGCTACGAGTTGCTGGGTGAAACGGTGGACGATGCCGCCGGAGAGGCCTTCGACAAGTCGGCCAAGTTGATGGGTTTGCCTTACCCGGGTGGTCCGCATTTGTCTCGCTTGGCGGTCTCGGGCAATCCTGAGGCCTTCGATCTGCCTCGCCCGATGCTGCATTCGGGCAATCTGGATTTTTCCTTTGCGGGGCTGAAAACGGCTGTCCGCACACATTTGGTGCGTTTAAGCCTGCTGGATCACGCTGACAAGCTGGCAGATCCCGCCAATCTGCCCGTGCTCGCTGATCTGGCCGCTTCTACCCAGGCGGCCATTGTCGAGGTGCTGGTCAAGAAGTCTCTGTCAGCGTTGAAGTCCACCGGGCTCAAGCGTGTGGTGGTGGCGGGTGGCGTAGGTGCCAACAAGCTTTTGCGTGAGCAACTGGATCGTTCTTGCGCCAGACGCGGCATTCGGGTTCACTATCCGGAATTGCACTTGTGCACGGACAACGGCGCCATGATTGCCCTGGCTGCTGCCATGCGCTTGCAAGCCGGGCAGGCCACTTTGAGCTCGGAACCAACGTTCGACGTCAAGCCGCGCTGGGATCTGTCTGCCATCTGATATTTTTGCTATACTCTTTGGCTTGCCGCTTTCGAATGGGGTGGCAATTTCGCACGACCCGGGTTGGTTTCACCTGGCGTCGCAAGTTCAACGCAGAAACCGAAGGCGCGGGCTTCACCTGATGTGGGCTTGATTGGCGCCAACGGCCTGCATCTGTTTTACAGGAAACACCATGTCCGTCGCAGATATCAATACCGCAGCCATCATCAAGGACCACGCCCGTTCCGCTAACGATACAGGCTCTCCTGAAGTGCAAGTGGCCCTGCTGACCACCCGCATCAACGAACTGACCCCTCACTTCAAGGCCAACAAGAAGGACCACCACGGTCGTCGCGGCCTGCTGCGCATGGTCAGCCGTCGTCGCAAGCTGCTGGACTACCTGAAGGACAAGGACTTCAGCCGCTACGCTGCACTGATCGCCAAGCTGGGCCTGCGTAAGTAAGCACCGCATGACAACAAAAAGCCTGTCTGGTTCCCTCCAGCACAGGCTTTTTGTTTTTTAAAAGCCAGACACTCGACAAGCGAACGCTGTGTCATTCCAACGGGGTTGAGGCCCTGTCAGCTCCGCTGGAATGGCATCGCGACTGAGTGACGGCATAACCGAAGGGCGCCAGGCTGCAAGGCTGGGCGCCGATGCATAAACCGGAGATCACTTCCATGACCATGTTCAACAAAGTCACCAAGACCTTCCAGTGGGGCAACCACACCGTCACGATGGAAACGGGCGAAATCGCTCGTCAAGCCTCTGGCGCCGTGCTGGTTGACATCGAAGGCACCGTGGTGCTGGCCACCGTGGTGTGCGCCAAGACCGCCAAGCCCGGCCAGGACTTCTTCCCCCTGACCGTTGACTACCTCGAAAAGACCTACGCCGCCGGCAAGATCCCCGGCAGCTTCTTCAAGCGTGAAGCCAAGCCTTCCGAGTTCGAGACCCTGACCTCGCGTCTGATCGACCGCCCGATCCGTCCCCTGTTCCCCGAAGGCTTCTACAACGAAGTCCAGTTGGTGATCCATGTGGTGTCCCTGAACCCTGAAGTGGCTTCGGACATCGCCGCCATGATCGCCTCCAGCGCTGCGCTGTCGATCTCCGGCATCCCGTTCAACGGCCCGATCGGTGCCGCACGCGTGGCCTACATCAACGGCGAATACGTGCTGAACCCCAGCCCGTCGCAAATGACCGAGTCCAAGATGGACTTGATCGTCGCTGGTACCGAATCCGCCGTGCTGATGGTGGAATCCGAGGCCGATCAGCTGTCTGAAGACGTGATGCTGGGTGGCGTGGTGTTCGGTCACGAGCAAGGCAACATCGCCATCCAGGCCATCCACGACTTCGTGCGCGATGCCGGCAAGCCTGCCTGGGACTGGCAAGCGCCCGCCAAGGATGAAGACTTCATCGCCAAGGTCAATGGCTTGGCCGAAGAAGGTCTGCGCGCTGCCTACCAGATCCGCTCCAAGCAAGCTCGTACGCAAGCTTGCCGCGAGACCTACGCTGCCGTGAAGGCTGCGCTGACCGCCGAAGGCGTGGCTTTTGACGCCGTCAAGGTGGAAGGCCTGCTGTTCGATATCGAAGCCAAGATCGTGCGCAGCCAGATCCTGGCTGGCGAGCCCCGTATCGACGGTCGCGACACCCGCACCGTGCGCCCCATCGAGATCCGCACCGGCGTGCTGCCTCGCGTGCACGGCTCGGCCCTGTTCACCCGTGGTGAAACTCAGGCGCTGGTCATCTCGACCCTGGGCACCGAACAGGATGCGCAGCGCATTGACGCCCTGACCGGCGACTTCCGCGACACCTTCCTGTTCCACTACAACATGCCTCCGTTCGCCACTGGCGAAACCGGTCGTGTTGGTTCGCCCAAGCGTCGCGAAATCGGCCACGGCCGTCTGGCCAAGCGCGCCCTGGTGCCACTGCTGCCTCCCAAGGAAGAGTTCGCCTACACCCTGCGTGTGGTCTCTGAAATCACCGAATCCAACGGTTCGTCGTCGATGGCCTCCGTGTGCGGCGGCTGCCTGGCGCTGATGGACGCCGGCGTGCCCATGAAGGCGCACGTGGCTGGTATCGCCATGGGTCTGATCAAGGAAGGCAACAAGTTTGCCGTGCTGACCGACATCCTGGGCGACGAAGATCACCTGGGTGACATGGACTTCAAGGTGGCCGGTACCACGTCTGGTATCACGGCACTGCAGATGGACATCAAGATCCAGGGCATCACCAAGGAAATCATGCAGGTCGCGCTGGCTCAGGCCAAGGAAGCCCGTCTGCACATCCTGGGCAAGATGGTGGAAGCCATGGGCTCGGCCAACACGGAAGTCTCCGAGTTCGCGCCTCGCCTGTACACCCTGAAGATCAACCCCGAGAAGATCCGTGATGTGATCGGCAAGGGCGGCGCCACCATCCGTGGCCTGTGTGAAGAAACCGGTTGCCAGATCAACATCGCTGAAGACGGTGTCATCACCGTGGCTTCGACCGATGCCGAGAAGGCCAACTTCGCCATCAAGCGCATCAACGAGATCACGGCTGAAGTGGAAATCGGCGCCACCTACGAAGGTGCCGTTACCAAGCTGTTCGACTTTGGCGCCCTGGTGAACCTGCTGCCTGGCAAGGATGGTCTGCTGCACATCAGCCAGATCGCGCACGAGCGCGTCGAAAACGTGGCTGACTACCTGAAGGAAGGTCAGATCGTCAAGGTCAAGGTCCTCGAGACCGACGAAAAGGGCCGCGTCAAGCTGTCCATGAAGGCCTTGCTGGAGCGTCCTGAGGGTATGCCTGAGCGCGAAGAGCGTGGCGACCGCGGTGACCGTGGCTCGCGTGGCGACCGTGGTGGCCGTGACCGTGGCGATCGTGGTGGTCGCGATCGTGGTGACCGCGGCGATCGTGGTGACCGTGCACCTCGTGCCGAGCAGGAAGCTGGCGCTCAAGGCGGTGACGCCGAAGGCCAGGCCCAGCAACAACAGCAACAGTGATCTGAGCCATGAAGAAGCTGGTTGTTGGTAACTGGAAGATGCACGGGTCGCGTGCATCCAATGCCGAGCTGATCAAGGGTCTGCTGGCGGCCGATCTGGCTGCCACAGCGCCCAAGGCTGACGTGGCCGTGTGCCCGCCTGTGGTGTTTCTGGCCGATGTGGCCGAGCTGCTCAAGGGCTCGGCCATCGCCTTCGGTCCTCAGGATCTGTCTGTGCAGGCGCAAGGCGCTTACACGGGTGAGGTTTCGGGGCCGATGGTGCGCGAGTTCGGCGCGAAGTACGCCATCGTGGGGCACTCGGAGCGCCGCAGCTATCACGCTGAGAGCGACCAACTGGTCGCTGACAAGGCCAAGGCGGCCCTGTCGCACGGTCTGATCCCTATCGTGTGCGTCGGCGAAACGCTGGCCGAGCGGGAGGCAGGGCAGACCGAGGCGGTGGTGGCGCGTCAGATGAAGGCCGTGATCGACACGCTGGGCCCGCAACTCGCCCAGATCGTGGTCGCTTACGAGCCTGTCTGGGCCATTGGTACTGGCAAGACGGCTTCGCCCGAGCAGGCTCAGGCTGTGCACGCGTTCCTGCGTGTGCAGTTGACGGCGGCTCAACCTGAAGCTGCCAAGGTGCCGCTGCTGTATGGCGGCAGCGTCAAGCCTGACAACGCGGCCGAGCTGTTCTCGCAAGCGGATATCGATGGCGGCCTCATTGGTGGCGCATCGCTCAAGGCTTCTGACTTCGCCGCCATCGCGCGCGCAGCCTGATGGCCCTGACTGAACAAGAGATCTAGGAGTTTTCTTTCATGCAACAAGCTTTGATGACGGCGGTGCTTTTGCTCCAGGTCGTATCGGCCCTGGCCATGATTGGTCTGGTGCTGGTGCAGCATGGCAAGGGTGCTGACATGGGCGCGTCTTTTGGTAGTGGTGCGTCGGGCAGCCTTTTTGGTGCAACCGGCAGTGCCAATTTTCTGTCGCGCTCGACGGCTGTGGCGGCTGCGGTGTTCTTCTCGAGCACCCTGGCGCTGGCCTATTTCGGCAACCATCGCGCGGGTGCGGCTGAGCAATCCAGCGTGCTGGAGCAGGCTGCTAGCGCTGCGGCGGCATCTGCAGCCTCTGCGGCGGCTGTTCCTGCTTCGGGTGCAGCATTGATTCCGAACAAGTGACGAAATCGCGACAGAAATTCGGTTTAGAATAAGAGGCTTCGGTGAGCCATCCTCAAGCAATCCGAAGCAAACAAATGAGCGGACTTAACCGTCCACTTGCCGACGTGGTGAAATTGGTAGACACGCTATCTTGAGGGGGTAGTGGCGAAAGCTGTGCGAGTTCGAGTCTCGCCGTCGGCACCATAAGATTTCAAACGAGTCTTTGTGCCAATCCCATGATCAGCATCGGTTGTTTCTCCCAGGCTGATCGTGAAGGATGTGAAAGCTGCCTTCCGTTGGGTGGGTTCAGCAGTACGAAGTCCTCCGGTGGGCGCGCTGTGGATGCTGTCAGTTCGGTTTCAAACCCGATTGATCGTCATCCTGGCGCGCTTTTTGTTTTGTCTGTGTGGTTCAATCACGCGTCTTGTTCGTTCTGAAAGCCCTTGGCCATGAACATTGAGCAATATTTGCCCGTCATCCTTTTCATCCTGGTTGGCGTAGGTGTTGGCGTTGCGCCACAAGCACTTGGTTTCTTGTTGGGCCCTCGTCGCCCTGATGAAGCCAAGAACTCCCCTTACGAGTGCGGTTTCGAGGCCTTCGAAGACGCACGCATGAAGTTCGATGTGCGCTACTACCTGGTTGCCATCCTCTTCATCCTGTTCGACCTGGAAATCGCATTCCTGTTTCCCTGGGCTGTGGCGCTCAAGGAAGTGGGCATGACGGGCTTCCTGGCCATCATGCTGTTCCTGGGCATCCTGGTGGTGGGCTTTGCCTACGAGTGGAAGAAGGGTGCGCTGGACTGGGAGTAATTCCTTTTCTCCAGCACACCTTTTTTGCACGGGAATCTTCAAGAGGTAATTGATATGGGTATCGAAGGCGTCTTCAAAGAGGGCTTCATCACCACCTCGGCCGACACGCTGATCAACTGGTCCAAGACCGGTTCGCTGTGGCCGATGACATTCGGTCTGGCCTGCTGTGCCGTCGAGATGATGCACGCCGGTGCGGCGCGCTACGACATCGACCGTTTCGGCATGCTGTTCCGCCCCAGCCCGCGTCAGTCCGATCTGATGATCGTGGCCGGCACGCTGTGCAACAAGATGGCGCCGGCCTTGCGCAAGGTGTACGACCAGATGGCCGAACCCCGCTGGGTGCTGTCCATGGGTTCGTGTGCCAACGGTGGCGGCTACTACCACTACAGCTACTCGGTGGTGCGCGGTTGCGACCGCATCGTGCCGGTGGACGTGTACGTGCCGGGCTGCCCCCCGACGGCTGAAGCTCTGCTCTACGGCATCCTGCAGTTGCAGGCCAAGATCCGCCGTGAAAACACCATTGCACGCAGCTGATCAGGAGCCAAGCGAATGACCCAAAAACTCGCCAACCTCGAAGTCGCGCTGCAAAACGTGCTGGGCGACAAGATCAAGCGTCTGGACAAGGATCGGGGTGAACTGACCCTGACCGTGTCTGCCGCCGACTACCTCGAAGTGGCCCGCACCTTGCGTGATCACGCCGATCTGAAGTTTGAGCAACTGATGGATCTGTGCGGCATGGACTACTCGACCTACAAGGATGGTGCGCCCAGCATCTATTCGGACGGTCCGCGTTTCTGTGCCGTGAGCCATCTGCTGTCGATCACCAAGAACTGGCGCCTGCGCCTGAAGGTGTTTGCGCCTGATGACGACTTCCCCATCGTGGCCTCAGTCAATGGCATCTGGAACGCGGCCAACTGGTTCGAGCGCGAGGCCTTCGACCTGTATGGCATCGTGTTCGACGGTCACGAAGACCTGCGTCGCATCCTGACCGACTACGGCTTCATCGGCCATCCTTTCCGCAAGGACTTCCCGACCACGGGCCACGTCGAAATGCGTTACGACGAGCAGCAAAAGCGCGTGATCTATCAGCCCGTCACCATCGAGACGCGCGAGATCACGCCAAGAATCATCCGCGAGGATAACTATGGTGGCATCCACTGACGCGGAGTTGAATCATGGCTGAAATCAAGAACTACACCCTGAACTTCGGTCCGCAACACCCGGCCGCGCACGGCGTGCTGCGCCTGGTGCTGGAGCTGGACGGCGAAGTCATCCAGCGCGCTGACCCCCACATCGGCCTGCTGCACCGCGCCACTGAAAAGCTGGCCGAGTCCAAGACCTACATCCAGTCGCTGCCCTATATGGACCGACTGGATTACGTGTCCATGATGTGCAACGAGCACGCCTACTGCCTGGCCATCGAGAAGATGCTGGGCGTCGAGGTGCCGGAGCGTGCGCAGTACATCCGCGTGATGTTCTCTGAAATCACCCGGGTGCTGAACCACCTGCTGTGGTTGGGCTGTCACGGTTTCGACTGTGGCGCCATGAACATCCTGATCTACTGCTTCCGCGAGCGTGAAGACCTGTTCGATATGTACGAAGCCGTGTCCGGCGCGCGCATGCACGCGGCTTACTTCCGACCGGGCGGCGTCTACCGTGATCTGCCTGACACGATGCCGCAGTACAAGGTCAGCAAGATCAAGAACGCCAAGACGATCGCTCGCATGAACGAGAACCGTCAAGGCTCGCTGCTGGACTTCATCGACGACTTCACCCAGCGCTTCCCCAAGCTGGTGGACGAGTACGAAACCCTGCTGACCGACAACCGCATCTGGAAACAGCGTACGGTGGGCATCGGTGTGGTGTCGCCCGAGCGCGCCATGCAGATGGGCCTGACCGGCGCCATGCTGCGCGGTTCCGGCATCGTGTGGGACCTGCGCAAGCACCAGCCCTATGACGTCTACGACAAGCTGGACTTTGACATCCCCGTGGGCACCAACGGCGACTGCTACGACCGCTATGTGGTCCGCGTGGAAGAGCTGCGTCAGTCCAACCGCATCATCAAGCAGTGCGTGGACTGGCTGCGCGCCAACCCGGGCCCCGTCATCACCGACAACCACAAGGTGGCCCCACCTTCGCGCGTCGAGATGAAGTCGTCCATGGAACAGCTGATCCACCACTTCAAGCTGTTCACCGAAGGCTTCCACGTGCCTGAATCCGAGGCCTATGCCGCTGTCGAACACCCCAAGGGCGAGTTCGGTATCTACCTGGCTTCCGACGGCGCCAACAAGCCTTACCGCCTGAAGATCCGTGCCCCTGGCTTCCCGCACCTGGCTGCGCTGGACGAAATGTCCCGCGGCCACATGCTGGCTGACGCCGTGGCCATCATCGGCACGATGGACATCGTGTTCGGTGAGATTGACCGTTGAAAAGCGACCGCTGAGTGACCCACATCATGTTGAGCGAACAAACCAAAGCGCGCTTCGACCGCGAACTCGCCAAGTACCCGGCTGACCAGCGCATCTCCGCTGTGATGGCCTGTCTGTCCATCATCCAGCAGGAGCGTGGCTGGGTGTCGCCCGAGAGCGAGCAGGAAGTGGCCGACTACATCGGCGTGGCCCCCATGGCCGTGCACGAAGTCACCACCTTCTACAACATGTACAACCAGCAGCCTGTGGGCAAGTTCAAGCTGGCTGTATGCACCAACCTGCCTTGCCAGTTGCGTGACGGCCAGAAAGCACTGGAGCATGTCTGCCAGCGCCTGGGTGTCGAGATGGGTGGCACTACGCCGGATGGCGTGTTCACCGTGCAGCAATCGGAGTGCCTGGGCGCTTGCGCCGATGCACCCGTGGCCCTGGTCAACGACCGTCAGATGGTCAGCTACCTGAGCAACGAGCGCCTGGACGATCTGCTGTCCACGCTCAAGGCTCAAGCGAAGTGAGGCAAAGACAAGATGCTTGATCTTTCCAAATTCCAGGCGACCGGCAAGGAAACCGTTTTCCACGGCCGCCACATCGAACCTCAGATCTATGCCGGCATCGACGGCAACAACTGGGGTCTGAAGGACTACGAAGCCCGTGGTGGCTACGCAGCCCTGCGCAAGATCCTGGGCAAGGACGGTGGCCCTGGCATGACCCAGGATCAGGTCATCGCCGAAGTGAAGGCCTCGGCCTTGCGCGGTCGTGGCGGCGCCGGCTTCCCCACCGGCCTGAAGTGGAGCTTCATGCCCCGCGCTTTCCCCGGTCAGAAGTACCTGGTCTGCAATTCCGACGAGGGCGAGCCGGGCACGTGCAAGGACCGCGAGATCCTGCGCTTCAACCCGCACACCGTGATCGAAGGCATGGCCATTGCGGCCTACGCCATGGGCATCACCGTGGGCTACAACTACATCCACGGCGAAATCTTCGAGGTGTACGAA
>NZ_JACRAH010000054.1 GCF_016234775.1 Aquabacterium sp.
AGCTTGGTGCCCGACAGGTAGCCGACGAAGAAAAAGAAGATCACCGGGGCGGCCACATCGATGTCCCAGAAGCCGATCTTCCAGGGGTCATCCAGGCGACGGGGGATGTAGGTGTCGGCTTGCATGTCAGGCTCCTGCAGGTTTGAGCTGACCTCAGACGACTGCGCCCATGATGGCGCCCGCGATCACCAGACCCACCGCACCGAAGATGGCCAGGCCCACGTAGAACAGCACCGGCCCGAAATTGCGCAGGGCCGACAGCGAGATCAGGGCGACCACGAAACCGACGAAGCCGACCAGGGCCTTGACGCTAGGCCCCAGCGCGGAAATCTGGGCGAGGGCGGATGTCAGCGGCCCGGTGATGCCAGTGAACGCCACCAGGTCAAGGGCGAAGCCGGGCATGGACAGGCCCAAGCCCAGGGCAAGCATGGCCAGTGCCGAGGCCACACGCCAGCGCTTGTGCGGGGGCTTGTTGGCGTCTTTGTCGTTGGATTGACGGCTTGGCTGGTCGTCCAACTGGACAGAGGGGCGAACAGGGGTGAAGGGATGGATGATGGCTGTGCGCATGGGAATCTCCTGGCTGGGTTGCGCGTCAAGGCCTGACGCAGGCGGGGGCGATCCTGCGAACGTGCAGGCACGTTTCAGGAAGGGGATGCGGTGGGCGGCGGCCTCGCAGGCGAGGGCCATTGGTGTGTCATGGCACCCCCTCGGATGAGGTTGTGAACACGACCTCAACGCGACGATTGCGGGCTCGGCCCTCGGGTGTGTCGTTGCTGGCGATGTAGCAGCAGAGTCCTCTGGCATCGATGCGGATGTCATGGGGTTGTGCGGGACTGACGCGCTTGATGTGATCTCGAACGGCACCAGCCCGCGCCAGCGCGATGGCCTGATTGGGCGAATCAGGGCCGACGTTGTCGGTGCGTCCTACGATGAGCACACGCTCGGCAAGTCCCAGGGCTTTGGCTGCGTTGCTCAGCAAGGTCCGGTGTGCGGGTGTCAGCACCGCACTGTCGGTTGCAAACTCCAGGACCAGCACCTGAGGCTTGCGCTGCGGGGCAGGCTTGCTCACTTCAGCTGGCGCGACGGATTCAAGGGCGCGGGCGTTGCCTTGTATCGAGGGCTGAAGCTGTGTCTGCGGATCTGCCGCGGCCACGGCCACGGCCAGTGTCTTGGGTGTGGTGGTAGGACAGGCAGGCTCGACGCACTGGGCAAAGTACGCATCTCGGCCACGTTCAAGCTGCGCGATGTGTGACGCGTTCGGCTTGGCTTGCGGTGTCTCGATTGCATGGCCCTGCTTGGCGGGCAAGGTGCACGACGAGAAGGCAAACAGAATCACCGCTGCCGAGGCGCTGGTCATGGCGATGTCGTGTACGCGCGTCATGGCGACACCCGAGCGGCAAGGATGAAGAGGGGCAGCTTTGCGTCTGCGCGCTCTTGCGGCCGTACTGCGGTGGCCTGTGTGGACCGGATTGCCGAGGCGGGCAATTGCCGGTAGACCTTCCAGGCGTAGCGCCTGCGTGCACTCTGACAGGCCGCACCCTTGAGTTGGGTGCAGGCGGCGTTGTAGGCGCCTACACCGTCCCAGCTGAGGCCTTGCCTGGCCAGGGTTTGAGCAAGCAGCCAGGCGCCCACATGGATGTTCGTACAGGGGCTGTACAGGTCGCTCTCAGAGATGCCGAACCGTGCCAGCGCAGGCAGGTTCGAGCTGTTGATCTGCATCAGCCCGATGTCGTAGCTGCCCGTGCGTTGGCGGTGGCTGAGGTTGAGCGCTTTGGGATTGAGGTGCGACTCGACCTTGGCAACGGCATACAGCAGTTGCGATGAAACGCCGTATCGCTGCGCCGCCTCGTCCCAGCAAGCCAGGGCGTGTGCCGGCACGCTCAACAGCGCAAGACATCCAGACAAGAGACCCCATTGCATGGCGCACTCCCAACAAGACCGATGTGGCCGCCAATGCACGTTGCACTGCGGGACGGACGGGGTGAGACCGGCACGGTGCCGATCAAGGTCTTGTTCAGGTCAGCCGTGGTTGGACGGCCTTGGCGTGGTCAGGGCACGTGAATCGCTTGGAGATACTTCATGCCATGTGTGTGTCAGAGCGCTGGGTTGCCGATGGCGTCAGCGGGTCTGCGTGGCGTGCTCTGGGCGGAAGCGCTGTGCCATGTTGATGCGAGCTTGTTGCAGGACGCTGGCGCCGGTCTCATCCGCCTGCTGACACAGCGCCACGCAGGCGGTGGTCAAGTGATCGAGTTGAAACTTCGGGTTGGGGTGCCTGTTGGCGGGCGAGCGCTGCAACTCAAGGAGCAAGTCGTACTGCGGTCGCCACATGGCTTCCCGACGGCGAGGCGTATTGGGCGATCGGGTCACGAGCTCGGTGCCGAGAAAACCGAAGACCTGCCTTGCCGCTTCAGGTCCGGAGAAGATCAGCGAGACGCAGGCACTGATCAGGTCAGGAAATCGAAAAATCGGGCCGACGTTGTGATCGGACTTGAGCACGCCATAAAGCCAGACATGTTCTTCCAGCCACAGCCGTGTTTCGATGACGTCTGATGGCAGTGCTTCTACGGTTGCGGGGTGTCGAGAGTCTTGAAATCCGGGCGGTGCAGCGGCGAGCATGGTGCGTACCTCTGTTTCTGAATCGGCATTTGCTCGGGTGAGCGTATGAGTACAGATTAGGGCCCGGGTGCGGCATGGTCACGGGTGAATGCGGGTTTTGTCATGGGGATTTCGACGCCAGTTCATGGCGAGTACTGACGCGGTACGGCCAAGATGGACGAGTCCCATTTGCGCGAGCTAAAAAAAAGCCCGCCGATCAGCGGGTGATCAGCGAGCACAAGACGCATCGCTGTCATCACGGTGCGCCACCGGCTCAGGGAGGAAAAGCCGGGCCGAGGTACGAACCAGCGGCCCGGCAATGATACTGGGCGTCACCCAAACAGGCATTGAACTGCTGGAAGTCCGGTACCCGGATAGCGTGTTGCCACCTGCATATGGCCTACTTTCCGGGTGAAGTTCGACAAGCTCCCGCAATGGCACACGCAGTCTGCCTGGCGCCAGTTTGCTGGTCGCATGGCCCGTGTGGCTCAGGCGAGGTGATCAGGCGCTGCAGCCGCCAGGCAAAGAATCACCAGGTGATGGATGTAAGTGCCGATGTCGGCAATGGCGTGAGCTTTGTCGACGATGAAGAAGACTTCTCCTTCTTGTGGCAGGTCGTGCCACGCGCTTGTATCGAACATGTTGTGGTGGAACTTGTCTCCTACGGCGAACGCCTGAAACGTGCTGCCAGCTTCGATTTGCGCAACCGGGTCATTGCGCATGGATCGAATCCGGATTTCCAGAGCGTGGATGACGGGCTTTAAACTCTTCATTTGAATTCCTGGGTAACTAAGAGACGCCGATTGTTGGTTGTCGCATCAGTTGCCTTGCGGGCTGTTTTCCGAATCGAACGGCCATGGCGATCGGTCTGAATTTCAGAGCTATTTGCCCCCGATTTGGCCGTGCCCACACCGTGCGTGACATCGTCTTGGCGTACGCCGACATCGCCAGCAACCCGAATTTTTGAGAGCCACATGGACGAATCGGAACAGATCCTGTCAAACCAAAGCACATGTGACGAGGTGCTTCGCAAGGTCGGCCGCAATGTGCTGTTGTTTCAGCAGATCGAGGCACTGCTGAAATTTCTTGTGGCCAACCACAGGCGAGATGGCAACACGTCGAATTTCGAGGAGCGGTTGCAACAACGCACTGAGAAAACGCACAAGCAGATGATGGGGAAGTTGGTTGAGCAATTCACCGATGGCATCCTCTCTGACGCGGGTGAGCCAAACGCCGAACCGGAAGAGCAAAACCAGATCTGGATGTCATTCACGTTCACCACATCCGGGGACCGCGAGTTCTACGAGGCCCAACGTGCGGACATGAAGCGCATGGTGGACGAGCGCAACGACCTGATTCACCATTTCATGCCCCGTTGGCAACCGGACTCTCCGGAGAAGATGGCCGAGGCAGCCAAGTATCTCGACGAGCAACGCGCCAGGGTGGTGCCCATGTTTGAACATTTACGATCGGTCTCCAAGGCGCTGATTGATGTGGGGCAATCCATGGCCGCGTTCATGGCGTCCGAAGAAGGCCAGCGCCATTTCGAGTTGATCCTGTTGCAGCACAGCCCTTTGGTTTCGGTTCTGAAAGAGGTGGCTGAACAAAAGCATCGGGCTGATGGCTGGGCCTACCTTGCTGACGCGGGGCGCATTGCGTGGCTGCAAGAGCCTGAGGCAGTGATGCACATGAAAGAGCGTCAGGGCCATGCCACGCTCAAGAAGTTGGCCGTGGCTTCGGATCTCTTCGACGTGTTTGATGAACCCTTGACCGCAGGCGGATACCGTACTTTGTACAAAGCCAAAGCCGCGTCCAAGATCTAGCGCGACGGTGTTTAACTTCGTTTCCCTCTCAACCCCAAGCCGGCGCCGACCACCGAAGCTAGTACAACTGCACAGCCCCACGCGATGAAAAAAGCATTTGCTGCCGATGGGTTTGTATCGAACAAGCTTCCCTGTCCATGGCGCACAAGTACACCGTACGCGTACAAACCGGACCAAGCGAGAGTGGTTGCTGTTATTGCGCCTAACAGCGCACCAAGTAGGACGCGAATGACTGTCATAGGATAGGGAAGAACAAGATGCTCTTTGAATCGCGAAGGTCGGACCAAATACCTGGAATAACGATCCCAAAACGAGCACGCAAGCCCGTGCCAAACCCCGTCATTTTCTCGCCATTCCATAGGTCGATGTGACCACCTGTGCCCCTTCCTGCGGCCTCGCCATCTCTGCGCCAGTAACCACCAAAGAAAATGATGCCTGTTCGGCCTTGAACCTTCTTCGCCCAGTCACTTCCAGTGATGTCCTCTGGCTTCGTTGGCAAGCCGCAAAACGGGTGTCTCTTTAGCCATGAAGCCAACTCATCCGCTTTGGTCGCAGCAAATTTGCCGTTCAACATGATGCGGCCAATCGTCTGACCTTTTACATCGGCATTGGCCGGGGTGAACGACTTCATCGTGAGTCCGACCTTGTGAAAGGTCGCGCTCATTCTGATGGCGCACTGATTGTCAAAGCCATCAGGAGCCTTGCCTGTCTTGGGGTCAACGTAGGGATCGCCCGTGACGTAATTGCTCCACAAGTCTGTGAATTTGATGGCTTCTACATTGACCTTGCAAATTGAATCAGGCGTGGCGTTCGTTCTGACCTTTGCGCTTTGCTTCAGGGCTTTGGTCATGACGCCTCCGTCATGTGCTCAAGCGCATCTTCACCCCAAAGCGTTTCATAGTCTTGCTCGTTGTCTGTGATGACGCGCGGCAACTGGCCGTTTTCATCCAGTCGGCCAGAGAAAGTCCGCCCATCAGCCGTTTTGATAAACCAAGGTAATCCAACCAGCGTGGCTGTCCCGTTCGAGACGACAAGTTGTGTTTGCTCATCGAACTTCACCGGATTGCGCGTTTCGGTGGCCACGTATCCTGCGGCGGCGGCACTGGCCGCTTGAGAGGCGGCTGCGGTTTGAGGATTGGATGACCCACCATCGGATACCGTTGACACGGCTTGGCCTGCAATCAACGTAGCTCCGCATGCGCACTTGTCGCCGTGGCGGGCAGCAGGTTTTCCGTCGATGATCATCGTCGGATCACCTGTGACGATCACCGTCGGGCCGTGTCCACGCTTCGGGCACGTTACCTGATCGCCAACACGGGCAATGCCTTTGCCGTGCGTGTCGGTCATCACAGACGCTTCAATAACAACGCCACCGTGGTCGGTCTGGTCCCCCAGAACGATGAAAGGTCGTCCCATTTGTCTTGCCCTGTTTTTTTGTTGCCCGGACTCTATCAATCAGGTGTAACGAAATTGTTTCGCTCGTAATTCAGATTCATGAATGGGCCAATCTCAGGCTCTTCGGTGAAAGTCTCTGATCGCCGTCCCCATCAGCGTGCCGACGACCACAGGCACGCATGGCACGACCAGGGGGTGCAAGGTGATAGGCAGCACAAACGCCAGGACGGTTGCGCAACTGGTCAGTATGGCCAAACAGGCATACAGGGCGAACATCTCCGGGCTGTGGTGCAGGAACTCTTTGGCTTTGACCAGTCGCACAAGGTAGCCATCCGCCATGGCCGCAGCAGGGAAGGCCATCAACCAAGGGAGCCATTCCAGCAGCATGGCCAGGCGGAAGCTGGCGAGCAGCAGCAGTGCGTCAATCGAGCGGAAGTAGGGGTTGTTGAACAGCCGTTGGTTGACCGAAGCCATTTCTTGCCCGACAGCCGCGTTGACGCCACCCACGGGGGCCGCGTCTTTGGATGAGGGGACAGGTGATGCCTGACGTGCAGACTGCTGCATGCTCATCGCACGCGACAGCATGCGGGTGCCCGCGTCTTTGCCCCAGAACACCGCCGCATTGGTGTATTCCGTTCGCAGTTGCTCTATGAACCGTTCTGGCGGATGGGCGGACGGCACATAGAGCACCAGAACCAGCAACACCAGCAGTGACACCACGGCCATCGCCCTGATCATGCCGCCCTCCTGATGGGTTGATCGTCCCCATGCGCATCCGGATCCAGGATGGGGAAGCGACCTTTGATGATGCGCCCGCCAGACACCGAGGCAAAGTACTGAAGGTTGGGCAGTTTGCCCAGGACATCGGCGGGCACCATCTCCTCGAAGCTCTCGGAGAGCTGGCTTGAATAGCTGGTCGAGAAGTCACCCAGATGGGTGTCTGCACCATGCCCGAGCCCAACTCTCATCGAATGAATGGCGGTCTTGCCAAAGGTCTCCACGATGAAATCCTGCGTGGGGCGGTCTTTTGAGCGCAGCGCAATCAGGTTGTTCAGGTTGCCCAGTGCCATGCGCGCAGCCGCTTCGCTGCCCAGGCGTTTGGCCAGGTCCGCCAGTGTTTGCATCGCGCAGGTGGTGTAGATGCCGCCCTCGGCACCTTTGTTGAGGATCTCGATCAAGGGCTGGTTGATGACGTTGGCCACCTCATCTACAAACAGCGCAATGCGCCGATAGCCGCCGAGGTTGTAGCGCATGCCC
>NZ_JACRAH010000055.1 GCF_016234775.1 Aquabacterium sp.
ATCATCGGCGACGAACTGGCTGCCATCCGCCAGGAATTCGGCCAGACCAAGGTGGGCGAGCGCCGCTCCACCATCGAGCACAACGCGCAAGAGCTCGGCACCGAAGACCTGATCACCCCGACCGACATGGTCGTGACGCTCTCGCATACCGGCTACATCAAGAGCCAGCCGCTGAGCGAATACCGCGCCCAGAAGCGCGGCGGGCGTGGCAAGCAAGCTGCTGCGACGAAGGAAGACGACTGGATCGACCAGCTCTTCATCGCCAACACGCACGACTACATCCTGTGCTTCAGCAACCGTGGCCGCGTGTACTGGCTCAAGGTCTGGGAAGTGCCGCAGGGCTCGCGCAACTCGCGCGGCCGCCCCATCGTCAACATGTTCCCGCTGGAAAAGGACGAGAAGGTCAACGTGGTGCTGCCACTGACCGGCGAGTTCCGCACCTTCCCCGAAGACCACTACATCTTCATGTCGACCCGCCTGGGCACCGTCAAGAAGACCCCGCTGACCGACTTCAGCAACCCCCGCAAGGCCGGCATCATCGCCGTGGGCCTGGACGAGGGTGACGTGCTGGTGGGCGCAGCCCTGACCGACGGCAAGCACGACGTGATGCTGTTCAGCGACGGCGGCAAGGCCGTGCGCTTTGACGAAGAAGACGTGCGCCCGATGGGCCGCAGCGCCCGCGGTGTGCGCGGCATGATGCTCGAAGAGGGTCAGTCGGTCATCGCCATGCTGGTGGCCGAAGACGAAACCCAATCGGTGCTGACTGCCACCGAGAACGGCTACGGCAAGCGCACCAGCATCGTCGAGTACACCCGCCATGGCCGTGGCACCAAGGGCATGATCGCCATCCAGCAATCCGAGCGCAACGGCAAGGTGGTTGCGGCCACCCTGGTGCGTCCGGAAGACGAGATCATGCTGATCACCGACAAGGGCGTGCTGGTGCGCACCCGCGTCAGCGAGATCCGCGAACTGGGCCGCGCCACACAAGGCGTCACCCTGATCTCGCTGGATGAAGGCGCCAAGCTGATCGGCCTGCAACGCATCGTTGAAAACGACGCCAATGCGAATGCCGACAGCGATGAAACCGCTGGTGACACACCTGATGCTGATAACGCCGATACTGATGGCGGCACCGAGAACTGATCGATCAACCTGATTGAAGGACCCAGAATGAAGCTGACGAAAACGGTTTGGGCAACGGCTGTGGCCGCTGCATTGGCAGTGACCTCCCTGTCTGCTCATGCCGACAAGAAAGACCTGGTCCAGAAGATCTTGAGCCTGCAGCAAGGCGGCCTGGATGAACTGTCGCGCAATGTGGCCGAACAGCCGGCTCGCCAACTGGCAGGCAGCGTGCGTCAGATCATGGCGCAAGCCGTGCCTGAAGACAAGCGCGAAGCCACCGCCAAGCAGATCGACGTTGAAATCAAGAAGTACGTCGAATCGGCCACGCCGTTGTTCAAGGCTTCGGCTACCAAGCTGGCACCCACCACCGTGGGCCCCATGCTGGAAGAAAAGTTCAGCGAAGACGAGCTCAAGCAACTGGTATCCATCCTGGAGTCGCCCGCACTCAAGAAGTACCAGACCCTGATGCCCGAGGCCACACAAGGCCTGCTGGAAAAGGTTGTGGCTGATGCCAAGCCCCAGGTCACACCCAAGTTGCAGTCGCTGGAAGCCTCCGTGCGCAAGATCCTGGACAACGCCACGGGTGGCAAGCTCAGCGGCGGCGGTGCGCCCGCCCCTGCCACCAAGCCCGCAGCCAAGAAGTAATTCCCTCTCCCGCTCATGACACGCCCTTTCAATTTCTCTCCGGGTCCGGCCGCACTGCCGGACGAAGTCCTGCAACAGGCAGCCAGCGAGATGCTGGATTGGCGTGGTTCCGGCATGAGCGTGATGGAGATGAGCCACCGCGGCAAGGAGTTCCTCTCCATTGCCGAACAGGCCGAGGCCGATCTGCGCGAAATCCTGGCGATCCCTGCAAACTTCAAGGTGCTGTTCATGCAGGGCGGCGCGATTGCGGAAAACGCCATCGTCCCCATGAACCTTTCGCGTGGCGGTCGCGCCGACTATGTGATCACGGGTTCGTGGTCGCAGAAGTCGGCCAAGGAAGCGCGCAAGTACTGTGAAGTGCATGTGTCGGCCACCAATGAGGGCGACCACCACACTGCCCTGCCCGACTACGGCACCTGGAAGCTCAGCGACAACGCGGCTTACGTGCACGTGTGCAGCAACGAGACCATCCATGGTGTCGAGATGCATGAACTGCCGGATCTGGCTGCGCTGGGCTCCGAGGCGCCGCTGGTGATCGACTGCTCTTCGCACATCGTGTCGCGCACGGTGGACTGGTCTCGCGTGGGCCTGGCTTACGCCGGCGCGCAAAAGAACATCGGCCCCTCGGGCCTGACGCTGGTGATCGTGCGCGAAGACCTCATCGGTCACGCACTGCCCTGCACGCCATCGGCCTTCGACTATCGCATCGTGGCCGACAACGGCTCCATGTACAACACCCCGCCCACCTACCCCTGGTATCTGGCTGGCCTGGTGTTCCAGTGGATCAAGCGCCAGCGTGAAGGTAACCTGACCGGCCTGGCGGCCATCGAAGCGCGCAACATCACCAAGGCGAACCTGCTGTACGACTACATCGATGCATCGGGCTTTTATGTGAACAAGGTGGCCGCCAACTGCCGTTCACGCATGAACGTGCCCTTCTTCCTGCCCAAGGACGAGCTCAACGAAGCCTTCCTGGCGGGCGCCAAGGCGGCTGGTCTGGTTCAGCTCAAGGGCCACAAGAGTGTGGGCGGCATGCGCGCCTCGATCTACAACCCCATGCCGGTCGCAGGGGTTCAGGCGCTGGTCGCCTACATGAAGGACTTTGCCGCAAGCCATGGCTGACCACGCCCCCGATCATTTCAAACCCGACGGCCGCCCGGTTGACGAACAACTGGCGGACCTGCGCGTGCGCATCGACGTGGTCGACCAGCAGCTGCTGACCCTGCTCAACGAACGCGCCAAGCTGGCGCAAGCCGTGGGTGAGGTCAAGAAGATCGACGGCTCGCCTGTGTTCCGCCCGGACCGCGAAGCCCAGGTCATTGACCGCCTGAAGAACCGCAACCCCGGCCCCGTGCTGGCTGACAGCATCGCCCCGATCTGGCGCGAGGTCATGTCGGCCTGTCGCTCGCTGGAAGCGCGCCAGCGTGTGGCCTTTCTGGGCCCCATCGGCACCTTCAGCGAACAGGCCACGCTGAACTATTTCGGTTCGTCCATCGAGCCCATTGCCTGCCCTTCGATTGACGAGGTGTTCCGCGCGGCCTCAGCCCGCTCGTCCGATTTCGGCGTGGTGCCCATCGAGAACTCGACCGAAGGTGTCGTGGCCCGCTCGCTCGATTTGCTGCTGCAATCGCCGCTGACCATCGTGGGCGAAACCAGCCTGCTGGTCACGCACAACCTGCTGCGCAAGGACCTCAGCCGCGAGGGCATCAAGGTGGTGGCGGCGCATCCGCAGGCACTGGCGCAGTGCCAGGGCTGGCTGAGCCAGAACCTACCCGGCGTGGAGCGCCGAGCCGTGTCCAGCAACGCCGAAGGCGCCCGCATGGCCGGTGAAGATGCCAGCATCGCCGCCCTGGCCAGCGAACGCGCCGCCATGCAATACGGCCTGCACGTGGTGCAGCGCGCCGTGCAGGACGAGGCCCACAACCGCACGCGCTTTGTGGTGGTCACACACACCGACACCCACACGCCCGCGGCCCCCACCGGCCACGACTGCACCAGCCTGGCGGTATCGGTGGACAACCGCCCGGGTGCGGTGCACGATCTGCTGGTGCCGCTCAAGCGTCACAACGTGTCCATGACCCGTTTCGAGTCGCGCCCGGCGCGCTCCGGCCAGTGGGAATACGTGTTCTTCATCGACCTGGCCGGCCATCCGGCGCAGGACAACGTGGCCGCCGCGCTCGACGAGCTGCGCGCCCAATGCTCTCTTTTCAAGGTGCTCGGCAGCTTTCCGCTGGATGTGCACTGAAGTTTCCAGGACGTTTGCATCATGTTCAACCAACTCGGCCTGATCGGCTGCGGCCTGATGGGCGGCTCGTTCGCACTGGCCCTGAAAAAGGCCGGTCTGGTCAAACGGGTCGTGGGTTACAGCAAATCGCCCTCCACCGTTGAGAAGGCTCGCCGCCTGGGTGTGATCGACGTCGCAGCCGAATCCGCCCTGCTCGCGGTATCGGGCTCGGACATCGTGCTGATCGCCGTGCCCGTGGCGGCCAGCGAAGGCACGTTCAAGGCCATCCGCCACCTGGTGGACCCGGGCGTGCTGTTCATGGACGTGGGCTCCACCAAGCGCGACGTGGTCGATGCGGCCCGCCGCGTGCTGAAAGAGCGCTTGCCCTCCTTCGTGCCCGCGCACCCGATTGCGGGCCGTGAAGTCGCCGGCATCGAACACGCTGATGCGGCGCTCTACCAGGGCCGCAAAACCATCCTGACACCGCTGGCGCAAACCAACCCGGTCCTCATCCAGAAGGCCACCGATGTGTGGGCTGCCGTGGGCTGCCAGGTGCTCAAGATGACACCGGAGAACCACGACGCGGCCTTTGCCGCCGTGAGCCACCTGCCCCACCTGCTGGCCTTCGCCTACATGAACGCGATGGCCGAACAGCCTCTGGGCCAGGAATACCTGTCACTGGCCGGCCCGGGCTTCCGCGATTTCACGCGCATTGCCGCCAGCGATCCCACCATCTGGCGCGACATCCTCCTGTCCAATCGCGAAGAGGTGCTCAAGCAATCCGAAGCCTTCCGCCACGCGCTGGAGCAGATGGAACGCCAGATGCGCGACTGGAACGGCCCCACGCTGCAAGAACAGATCCAATCCGCGTCCGATGCCCGCAGCCAGTGGCAACTGGGCGCCAAGTCGCCCGCAACACGTCAATGAGCGCAAGCTGATTGACCTGGCCGCACGCACCCGCCTCCGACTTCGCTCCTCATGTACACCACCGCCTTCCTTGACCTCCCGCCCCTGCTGTCCGCCGGTGGCACCGTGCGCCTGCCCGGCTCCAAGAGCATCTCCAACCGCGTCTTGTTGCTGGCGGGCCTGAGTGAAGGCACCACCGTCGTCCACGACCTGCTGGCCTCGGACGACACCCGCGTCATGCTGGAATCGCTGCGCGCACTGGGCTGCGATCTGCAACAAGATGGCGACACCGTCAGCATCACCGGCCTGGGCGGCAAGCTCGCCGTGCTGCAGGCCGATCTGTTCCTGGGCAATGCCGGCACAGCCATGCGCCCGCTCACGGCTGCACTGGCGCTGCTGTCGGCCACACAGGGCGGCGTGTTCACACTCAGTGGCGTGCCCCGCATGCACGAGCGCCCCATTGGTGATCTGGTCGATGCCCTGCGCCCGCTGGGCTGCCACATCGAATGCACAGGCAATGAAGGCTACCCGCCGCTGCGCCTGTCGGGCGGCCAACTCAAGCTGTCCGCGCCCATCAAGGTGCGTGGCGATGTCTCCAGCCAGTTCCTCACCGCCCTGCTGCTGGCACTGCCCCTGGTTTCGCAAGATCAGCCTTTGACGATCGAGGTCGTGGGCGAGCTGATCTCCAAGCCGTATATCGAGATCACGCTCAATCTGCTGGCCCGCTTTGGCATCCAGGTCGAACGTCAGGGCTGGGAACGCTTTGTCATCCCGCAAGGCAGTCACTACCAATCACCGGGCGAGATCCACGTCGAGGCTGATGCGTCTTCCGCGTCCTACTTCATCGCAGCAGGTGCCATCGCCGGCGGCGCGATGCCGGTGCGTGTTGAAGGCGTGGGCGCCGACTCCATCCAGGGCGACATCCGCTTTGTCGAAGCTGCCCAGGCCATGGGCGCGCACGTGACCAGCGGCCCGAACTGGCTGGAAGTGCGCCGTGGTGACTGGCCTTTGAAAGCCGTCGACATGGACTGCAACCACATCCCCGATGCGGCCATGACGCTGGCCGTGATGGCGCTGTACGCCCGGGGCACCACCCGCCTGACCAATATCGCCAGCTGGCGCGTCAAGGAAACCGACCGCATCGCCGCGATGGCCTGCGAGCTGCGCAAGCTGGGTGCCACCGTGGTCGAGGGTCAGGACTTCATCGAAGTCACGCCACCGGCTCAGGGGCAATGGCAACACGCCAGCATCCACACCTACGACGACCATCGCATGGCGATGTGCTTCTCGCTGGCTGCCTTCAACCCGCTGGCCCCCACGGCCACGCCAGACAAGCCCGTGTCAGTCCGCATCGACGACCCCCGCTGCGTCGGCAAAACCTTCCCCGACTACTTCGAGTCGCTGTTCCAGGTCGCCCAGACCAATCCGGATCTGATCCCCGTGATCACGGTGGACGGCCCTACCGCCTCCGGCAAGGGCACCCTGGCCTCCGCGCTGGCAACCCGCCTGGGCTACCAGTTCCTGGATTCGGGCTCGCTCTACCGCGTCACCGGCCTGCTGGCCACCGAGCGCGGCATCAGCCTGGATGACGCCGAATCGCTCGAAGCCCTGGCCCGTCAGCTCGGCTACGGCATCGCCCTGCGTTTTGATCGGGAACACATCTGGGTGGACCAGCGCGATGTGGGCGAACTGGTGCGCCGCGAGGACATCGGCCAGGCCGCTTCCCGCGTGTCCGTTTTCCCAGGCGTTCGCCAGGCGCTGGTGGAGCTGCAGAAGGCTTTCCGGGGCTTGCCTGGCCTGGTGGCCGACGGCCGCGACATGGGCACCGTGATCTTTCCGGACGCCGCCATGAAGGTGTTTTTGACGGCATCCGTCAAAGAGCGGGCGGAACGCCGTTATAACCAATTGATTTCAAAAGGGATTTCTGCTAATCTCGATGAGATCTGCGCAGACCTAGAAGCGCGTGACCTGCGGGACCGTACCCGCGCCGTCTCGCCTCTGGTGCCTGCTGCCGATGCCCACAAGATCGACAATTCCGCCTGGACCATCGAACAATCGGTGGAAACGGTGCTGGGATTGTGGGTCGAGGGCTGGCCTCACGTGATCGTTCGTCACTGACTGGTGTCATTGACATTCACGAGGGGTCTTTACCAAAAGGCTGTGACTTCCGGCGCATGCTGCCAGGCAGGCGCTTGAGTGATCGGGGCTGCTGCAAGGCGGCCCGGTTGTCATGTTCTTCAACCCAACCCGTTCTGGTCGTTCCTGTCGATCAGGGCGTTTTCGCTGGCTCACCCCAGCACAGGAAACTCCATGTCTGAATCTTTTGCCGCCCTTTTTGAAGAGTCGCTGCAACGCGCCAACATGCGCCCGGGCGAAGTCATCACCGCTGAGGTGGTGGCCGTCGAACACAACTTCGTGGTGGTTAACGCCGGCCTGAAGTCTGAGGCTTATGTGCCTATCGACGAGTTCCGCAACGACCAGGGCGAGATCGAAGTCCAAGTGGGCGACTTCGTGTCCGTGGCTGTTGACGCCATCGAAAACGGCTACGGCGACACCATCCTGTCGCGCGACAAGGCCAAGCGTCTGGCTTCGTGGCTGTCTCTGGAAACCGCACTGGAGTCTGGCGACTTCGTGACCGGTACCGTCAATGGCAAGGTCAAGGGCGGCCTGACCGTTCTGGTCAACGGCATCCGTGCCTTCCTGCCTGGTTCTTTGCTCGATACGCGCCCTGTCAAGGACATGTCGCCGTTCGAA
>NZ_JACRAH010000056.1 GCF_016234775.1 Aquabacterium sp.
GGGGCGATCATCTTGCAGGGGCCGCACCATTCGGCCCAATAATCCACCAGCACGGGCTGGGCAGATTGCAGGACGTCGGCATCGAAAGAGGCGTCGGAAATGTGTTTGATCAGGTCGCTGCTCATTTAACTATCCTTCAGTATGCTGGCGCGATGGCGACACCCTAGGGTGATTTCTCCAGCAGGAATGCAAAGATTCTGACACAGAAGATGTGGCCGTTCGGGCGCATTCCAAGAGACCTTCTTCAATGACCGCGATAGCCAGAACCTTTTTTGAATCCCGCAGCATGGCCATGGAGCCCCAGCACTGGCGCTGGGCGCCTCAGGACAGCGCAGAGACGTGCTGGCAGGCCTGGGCCATGGAAACGGCGGCGTGGTTGAAAGCCCAAGGGGCGGATCCTCGTGATGCGCTGATCGTGCTGCCCGTGGGCGCGGTGCTGTCGCCGGCGCGTCAGGCCTGGATGGTGGCAGTGGGGGGCTGGTTGCCCCGCATCGATACGATCGCGGCGGTGTCGGAAGGGCTTGTCTGGTCCTGGTCGCCAGACAGTTCGGCAGGCGAGGCGGGCTTGCCACCGGTCACCCTGGATGCCATCGTGGACCGCCTGCAGGCGGGGCGCAGCCTGGGCAGCGAGGCCTGGGGCAAGGCCTGGGCGCAGCGAGATCGGCGTGGATTTGAATTTGCCCTGGACCAGGTTGTTGCTGCGGCACACACCTGGGTGCGGCGCATGCAGTCCATTGCGCCCGCACAACGTGCCGCCTATCTGGAACTGGCTCGGGCGACGATGGGCGGCAGCGTCACGCAAGGCCCGGGTGGGCGAGAAAAGCTCCTGTTGGCCTGGGCACTGGAGTGGGCGGCATCCACCGTGGCCGGCGGGTTGCTTGTGGACCCCTTGTATGAACTGCGGCCATCCGCGCTGGTGGTGGTGACCGCGGGCGAGGCTGTCTCGCCAGGTACGGAAATCCACCTGACCCTGGGGTTGATGGCGCATCTGGCGGAGCAGGGCGTGCCCGTCTTGTGGCGCAGTGCCCTGGGCGGCGCCGAGCAAGTGGGGCAGAGCAGGGCGCGGCCACCTGTGGCCTGTGCGTGCCAGAACGCCGAAGAGGAGGCTCAGCAGGCCGCAGCCCAGGTGATCGCGGCGGTCAATGACGCCCGTCAGGGCAACTCGGGTCAAGTCGGTTTGCCCGTGGCCCTGATCGCACTGGATCGCAGCCTCATCCGCCGTGTGCGGGCCATGCTGGAAGGCGCCGGCATCCAGATGGCGGACGAGACGGGGTGGTTGCTGTCAACCACGCGCGCCTCTGCTGTGGTGACGCGCATGCTGCAGGCTTCGCATCCTCGTGCGTCCACGGATGATTTGCTGGATTGGTTGAAGTCCGGCTGGCTGGATTGGGTGAGTGGTGAAGGTGAACACGCCAGGCCCGATAGCGTGCAACTCAGCCGCGCCGTGGGTGAACTGGAAAGCTGGTGTCGCCGCCACGGGATGCTGGGTGCCTGGGGCTTGCAGGTGCCGCCTGCCAAAGATCAGGATCTGTCGGACGAGCTTGCCGCGCAAATCGTGCCAACCGGGCGCCAGGCCATGCCGCCCGCAGCCGTGCTGCTATGGCATTGGGCCGTGCACGTGGTGGCGCCCCTGCAAAGCCTGTGGTCGGGCAAACGCCCTTCGCTGAAGGAGTGGCTGCTGGGTTTGCTGGAGGCCTTGTCGCGCGCCGGAGCCTTGACGACCTTGCAAGGCGATGAAGCGGGCGAGCTGGCCTTGCAGTCCTTGCGCTTTGATAGCTTGAACGGCGCAGATCAGGCTGCGGGACTTTGGGCCGGACTGTCCAATCAGACCAGGCTGGACGGCCCTTCTTTCGTGCGCTGGGTGGGCACGGTGCTGGAGGCCACCACCTTTCGCCCGCCGGCCCCTGACGTGCCCGCCGATGTGGTGATCACCCCGATGGCGCGGGCCGTGTTGCGCCCCTTCCACGCGATCGTGCTGCCCGGTGCAGACGAGCGGCAACTGGGCGCCATGGGCAGTCAGTCCGGCTGGTTGAGCAGCAAGCTGTGCGAGGCCATGGATCTGGCCACGCCGGTGACGCAACGCGCAGCCCAATGGGATGCCTTCAACCTGCTGATGAGCCGCCCGGGCGTGGTGTGCCTGCACCGCCATGCTCAGGGCAGTGAGCCCCTGGAGCCCAGTGCCTGGCTGGAGCGCTGGTCGGCCCAGGAGGGTGTGCGCATCGAGCAGGTAGGTGATGTGCGCGAAGCCGCAGGCGTAGAGGTTCAATTCGTGCGCACGCCCTTGCCCACACTGCGCGATGCAGGCTGGGCTTTGCCCGAACAGGTCACGGCCACATCGTATGAGGCGCTGCGCCAGTGTCCCTATCGCTTTTTTGCGACCAGCGTACTGGGCTTGCGCGAACAGGACGAGCTCGAAGAAGGGCTGGACAGGTCGGACTTCGGCATCTGGTTGCACGAGGTCTTGCGCAACTTTCATGCTCAGCGCCAAGGCCAGCTCGCCATCAGCACGCCAGACGAAGACGTGCAAGCCTGGCTGGAATCTTCGCAACGTGTGATCAAGGAAATGGGGCTGGACAGAGACAGTCAGCGCCCGTACTTTTTGCCCTTTCAGGCTGATCTGGACAGACTCGCCCGCGCCTACGTGAGCTGGTTGCGTGAGCATGAAGAAGGCGGCTGGGCCATGCTGGATGCCGAGCGCATCGAGCAACGTGAACTGCAGATCAGCGATGACTTGAAGGTGCGCCTGTACGGGCAACTTGACCGCATCGATGTGCGTCATCACGAAGGCGCCAGGCAGCACCTCGTTCTGGATTACAAGACGGGCAGCCTGGATGGCCTCAAGCGCAAGATCGCCACGCCGCTGGAAGACACCCAACTGGCTTTCTATGCGGCCTTGTCCGACCCCCAATGGGCCGTACAAGCCTCCTACCTGCATCTGGATGTGCAGGACGTGAAGCAGCTGGATCATCCCGATGTGGAGCGCAGTGCGCAGGTACTGCTGGAGGGCCTGGCCAGAGACTGGACGCGGCTGCACGCCGGCGAGGCCATGCCCGCCTTGGGCGAGGGCATGGCGTGTGGCTTCTGCCAGGCGCGAGGGCTGTGCAGAAAAGACCACTGGACCATGCAGGAGGAGCAGGCATGAGCCAGGCCGCATACGAAGTCAATGGCCAGATCGTCGCCAGCGATCTGTTCTACCAGGTCGCGTGCGATCCGCATCGCAGCGTGGTGGTCGAAGCCTGTGCCGGCGCGGGCAAGACGTGGATGCTGGTGTCGCGCATCCTGCGTGCCCTGCTGGATGACGTGCCGCCCAACCAGATCCTGGCCATCACCTTCACCAAGAAGGCCGCCGGTGAGATGCGTGAGCGCCTGCATGGCTGGCTGCGTGACTTCGCGCTGGCCAGTGAAGAGCGGCGCGAGATGGAGTTGCGGATTCGCGGTGTCCAACCTGCTCAGATCGCCGCGATGGTGCCCAAGCTGCAGCAACTGTATGAGCGCTGGCTGGACGAAGGGCGGGGCGTGGACATCCACACCATCCACGGCTGGTTCTCCAGGCTGGTGAAGGCCGCGCCGCTGGACATCCTCAACGAACTGGGCCTGCCGCCTGAGTTGAACCTCGTCGAAGACACCAGTGAGCATTGGCCTGAGTTGTGGGGGCGCTTCCTGCGCCGGGTGGATGCGCAATCACCCGGCAAGCGCACCGGCGACGAAGCCGGCGGCGATTACCTGGCCTTCATGTCCATCGTGCGCGAGGTGGGCCGCTTCAATACCGAGGCCTGGTTGAGCACGGCCTTGAGCAACCGGCTGGAGTTGAGCCTGGCTGACAAGGCTGGGCATCTAATCGATGGCGTGGAGACGGCCGCCGACTGGTCTCTGCAATGGGCTGGGCTTGCACATCCGTGCGAGGCCTTGAGCCGTGCCAGCGTGCAGGATCAATTCTGGTCGCTGGCCAGGCAGCTTGCCACGGGCAAGACCGCCACGCAGCAAAAGGCCGGCGTGGCCATCGAGCAGGCCATGGGCCTGACCGATCTGCAGGCGCGCCACAAGGCTCTACGCAAAGTCTTGCTGACGGACAAGGGTGAGCCGCGCAAGAAGATGGGCGAGCTGGCGGATCTGGAGTGGGCGCAAGCCTGGCTGGTGGATCTGCAATTGGCCATCACACAGCAGGAAGGGCACGTGCTGCATGGGCACATGGTGAGTTTGTCCCGCCTGCTGTTCGAGGAATACGCGAAGTTCAAGACGGAGCGAGGCCTGGCAGACATGGTGGACCTGGAGTTGGCCGCCGCCCGTCTCCTGGGTGATCCCGAGCTGTCAGGCTGGGTGCAGGAGCGGCTGGACAGCCAGGTGCGCCAGTTGTTGATGGACGAGTTCCAGGACACCAGCCCTTTGCAATGGCAGACGCTCAAGTCATGGTTGTCCGCTTATGCCGGCGCGGGGGGCGGGCAGAGTGGTCGTCAGCCCATCAGCGTCTTCCTGGTGGGCGACCCCAAGCAAAGCATCTACCGATTCCGTCGCGCGGATCCGCGCGTGTTCAGCGCGGCCAAGGATTTCGTGCTGGAGGCGCTCGATGGCGACCTGCTGGCCTGCGATCACACGCGCCGCAACGCACCCGGCATCATCGACGCGCTCAACAAGGTCATGGGGCAGGCATGTGCGGAGGGCAGCTTTCCAGGCTTTCGGCCGCACACGACGACTTCCGAAGACGTGGCGACGATCCGTGTCCTGCCATCGGTCATGCGCACGACCGCTGCCAAGGACGAGCCCGAGGCGTCGTGGCGAGACAGCCTGATCACGCCGCGTGAGCAGGCGCACACCACCATCAAGGAAATCGAAGCCGAGCAAGTGGCGCAGGCGATTGCCGCCATGGTGTTCAACGATGGGCTGGCGCCCTCCGACATCTATGTGCTGAGCCGCAAGCGGGCCACGCTGAGCCTGGTGGCCCAGGCGCTCGACGAGCACGGGGTGCCCCACATCGCACCGGAGGATACGCGCCTGATCGACACGCCGGAGGTGCGCGATCTGGTCGCGGTGCTGGACGCGTTGGTGTCACCGCAACATGACCTGGCGCTGGCGCACGCACTCAAGAGCCCCTTGTTCGGGGCCAGCGATGCGGATCTCCTGGGCCTGGCCTGGCAGGTTCGGCAGGCAAAACGCAAGACCTCGTGGTGGGATGCCTTGATGCAATGGGGGGGGGATGAAGCTTGCCCCACCACCTTGGCGCGCGCTGCGACCTTGTTGCAGGCCTGGGCCGAGCTGGCGCGTGTGGCGCCGCCCCATGACTTGCTGGAGCGCATCGTCACCAATGGGGCTTACCGTGCACGATTGCTGAGCTGTGTGCCGGCCAGTCGGCGCGTGCAGGCCTTGTTCCATGTTGATGCGCTGCTGTCGCAAAGCCTGGAGATGGACGCGGGCCGTGACGCAACGCCCTACCGTTGGGTACGCGCGCTCAAGCGCCTGCCCTTGAACCTGCCGCCGCGCGCACAGGCCGATGCCGTGCAGTTGCTGACCATCCACGGTGCCAAGGGCCTGGAGGCCAAGGTGGTGTTCATGGTCGATACCGATCCAGAGCCCTCGCGCAAGGACAGCTATGCGTTGATGGTGGACTGGCCCGAGAGCGATGAGCGCCCCAGGCGTTGTGCCTTCATCCGCTCGCAGAGCAACCCGCCGCCCAGCCTGGCCCGCACTCTGGAAGAGGACCACGCGGCCAATCTGCGCGAGGAGTTGAACGCGCTTTATGTGGCCTTGACCCGTGCCCGCGAGCAACTGGTGTTCAGTCGCACGCAGCCGCGTGGCTCGCCAGAGGGCAGCTGGTGGCAGCGCCTGGTCAGCAGCGGGGCCATGGACCCCGAACAGGTCTGGCAACCTGCCACACCATTACGCCGCAGCGTGCCTGAAGATGAGGCATCAACCACGGTGCGGAGCCTGAATCTGCCCGCCTTGCAGCCTTTGACGTCTGCGCCCGACGAAACGAGGCGAGTGGTCGAAGAAAGCAGCGTCCAGCAGTTGCTGGGGCAGGTGGTTCACCGCACCCTGGAGTGGCTCACCCCTCTGCCGCTGCATGCGAGAACGGCCGAGCGCGTCGCAAAGGCCACGCAAAGTGCGGCCAAGGCCTTGCAACTGGCGCCTGAACATCACGATGCTGCACTGCATCTGGCGACCACCATCCTGAAGTCGCCGAGTCTGCAGCCTTGGCTGGATCCGGCGCTGCTGGATTGGGCAGGCAATGAGGTCGCCCTGCATGATGGCGAGCAGGTCCTGCGGATCGACAGACTGGTGGCGGTTCGCCGTGAAGCCGGGCGCGAATGGTGGGTGCTGGACTACAAGCTGCAGCACAGGCCGCAGGCCCTGGCGAGCTATCGCGCGCAGATGCAGCGCTATGTGGCAGCGGTGGAGGCCCTGCAGCCCGACGAGCCGGTTCGGGCTGCCTTCATCACCGGTGCGGGGGAGTGGGTGCCCCTTGACTGAGGGGGCGGCACCGCGGCCAACCCGGACTGTGTGAAAAAGGACCGGGTTTCGGCCCCTAGACGGGGTTTTGCCAATGGCGCCACTGTAGTGCAATCAAGGTGTTTACATGGGGATACACACGTCCCCGAGGAATCACCGCCTGCACACCAACATGGCCGCAGTCTCGCCTCCCACGACCACGGCGCCCCGCTATTTCGGGCGCTTCGAGCTGCGACAGATGCTCGGGCGCAGTCACGCCTCCGGCATCTGGCTGGCCCTGGACCCGCGCTTGCAGCAGGAGGTAATCCTGTGCGTGCCCCGTGCTCAGCCCCAGAAAGGCAAGGAGCTGGATGCCTGGACGCAAGAAGTGCAGGCCGGCACACGCCTCAAGCACCCCCATCTGACCGAGGTCCTGGAAGTGTCGGCGCACGAGGGCTGGCCCTTTGTGAGTTACGGGCGTGGGCAGAGCGTCTCTTTGTTCGAGCGGGTCTCTGTCGGCCCGCAGCTGACACCGCTGGAAGTGGTGGTTATCCTGTGCGACGTGCTGGATGGGCTGGCCTATGCTCACGAAGCTGGCGTGGCCCATCAGGACATCGCCTTGCACAACATCCTGATCGACAAGAGCGGGCATGCAGCGATTGCCGGTTTGAGTTGCGGCCTGGCCCCTTTGGCGCCGGGGCAGTACACACGGCCCCAATATGGGCGCCAGCAAATCCGGCAAGCGGCCGAGCGCGATGTGCTCATGGTCGGCCTGCTGGCTTACAGGCTGCTGGTCAACAGCCCTGCGCTGGATGAGCCTGATCTGGGCAGCGCTGCAGCGCGCATCGGCACGGAAATCGTGCGCCTTCCCTGGACGACGCCGCACCCCGTGCCGGAGACCCTGCGCGCCATCGTCAACCGGTCGACCGATCGGCAACACCGGCAGCGCTACCTGAATGCGCGGACCTTGCTCAGTGCCCTGCAGGGCTGGATCAAGACCAACGCTGAAGATTCAGGCGGCCCCTTGGCCTTGCTGCTGGATCGGCTGAATTCGGTGGGCGCCTTGCCCGGCCGGCCCCATACGGAGCGAGCACTGATCGGCACCCTGTCGCAGGAAACACTGCGGGTGGATGACTTCGTCGACATCATCGTCAAGAACCCCGCGTTGTGTTGGGAGATGCTGCGCGCCGTCAATGTGGCCTCCTACCAGAGCCAGAGCGCAGACGATGGGGTGACCACGCTGTCGCGAGCCGTGATGTTGCTGGGCCAGCAAGGCCTGCGCAAGGTGGCTGGCAGCGTGCGCGCATGGCCCGGCGCACTGGGTGCCCAGACCAGCCTTTCCGGCGATGAGGGCAGCCAGGCCATTCTGGACATGGGCAAGGAATTGCGCCTGACCTGCCTGGCAGGGCACATTGCCCGCCTGATGGCGCCGTTTTCGATCAGCGACGAGGAGGCCTCGATAGCAGCCATGTCGCAGCGACTGGGCTGGTTGCTGGTGCTCTACCACTTCCCGGAAGAGAGCATACAGATCAAGCGCTTGATGCTGCCAGGCCCCCCGGCCGATGCCGAGAGCGCTGCGCCAACACCTGGCATGACGATCGAAGCAGCGGCAGGCGCGGTATTGGGTGTCAACCTGGATGACCTTACCGCAGCGGTGCTCAAGCACTGGGGCATGCACGAGCGCCTGATCCAGGCAGCGCGGCCCTTGAATCGCAGCACGCCGGTGCGCACGCCGTCCTCACCAGAAGACACCCTGCGCAGCGTGGCCAGTCTGGCCAACGAGATCGTGCAGACACTGGAGCTGGAGACGCAAAAGGCCAGCCACGCGCTGCATCAGGTCTATGTACGTTACGCCCGGGCCCTAGGCCTTACAGCCAAAGAATGCGGCCTGACGCTGGAGCAGGCCATGCGGCTGGTGGATGGCAAGGTGACTGCGCCACCCAAGGCTGTCAGCCCAGCTTGAGCGCCTGCGCGCACTCCTTGACCAAGGCGGGGCCCTTGTAGATCAGGCCGGTGTAGATCTGGACCAGATCGGCGCCTGCATCCAGCTTGGAACGGGCATCGGCACCGCTCATCACGCCACCCACGCCGATGATCGGATAGCGCGGGCCCAGGGCCGCACGCAACTGACGGATCACCTGGTTGCTGGCTTCGAGCACCGGCGCACCACTCAAGCCCCCCGTTTCTTCCGCGTGTTTCATGCCCTTGACGGCTTCACGCGAGATGGTCGTGTTGGTGGCGATCACGCCATCGATGCCGTTTTTTTGCAGCGTGGCGGCGATCACGCCCACCTGGGTCTCATCCAGATCTGGCGCGATCTTCACGAACATGGGCACGGTACGGCCATGGCGTTTGATCAGTTCCTGACGGCGGGCTTGCAGCTTGCCCAGCAGGTCATCCAGCGCTTCATCGCTTTGCAGGGCGCGCAGGTTCTTGGTGTTGGGCGACGAGATGTTGACCGTGACGTAATCCGCGTGGGGATAAACGCCTTCCAGGCAGATCAGGTAGTCGTCAACAGCATTTTCGATGGGCGTCGCGGCGTTCTTGCCGATGTTCAGGCCCAGGATGCCGCCTTTCTGGCGGAACTGAGCACGCTTCACGTTGGCCAGGAAGCTGTCCAGGCCTTCGTTGTTGAAGCCCAGGCGATTGATCAGTGCATTGGCCTCGGGCAGGCGGAACATGCGGGGCTTGGGGTTGCCCGGCTGGGCCTTGGGTGTCACCGTGCCCACTTCCACAAAGCCGAAGCCCATGGCACCCAGGCCATCGATCACGCGACCGTTCTTGTCCAGGCCTGCCGCCATGCCGATGCGGTTCGGGAAGGTGATGCCGGCCACCTCGACGGGGTCGCTCACCCGGTCTGCGCCCCACAGGCAGGCCAGCGGCGTGTTCTGGAAGCGGGCCAGGCCGGCCATGGTCAGATCATGTGCGGCCTCCGGGTCCAGGTTGAACAGCACGGATTTGGGCAGGGAGTAGGGCAGCAGGGCCATGGCAGGCTGAGGTGGTCAGAAATGGACAATCGAACCTCGTATTGTCCCTGATCCGCTGGTGTTTTGAACAGCCTCGTTTCAGCCGGGCACTGTGGCAAACTGCGCCCCCTCCCATAGTCTTATCGAGAAGGTCATTCTCTTGGACAAGATCCTGATGCAACTGGCGGCCGAACTGAAGGTTCGCCTCGCCCAAGTCAAAGCTGCCGTCGACCTGCTGGATGGCGGTGCCACCGTGCCCTTCATCGCCCGTTACCGCAAGGAGGCCACCGATGGCCTGGACGACACGCAACTGCGTGATCTGGAAGCGCGTCTGGGCTATCTGCGCGAACTCGAAGATCGCCGGGCTGCCGTGCTCAAGAGCATTGAAGAGCAAGGCAAGCTGACGCCCGAGCTGCGAGCTGCCATTGAAGCCGTGCCCACCAAGCAGGAGCTGGAAGACCTCTACCTGCCATTCAAGCCCAAGCGCCGCACCAAGGGCATGATCGCCCGTGAAGCAGGGCTGGAGCCCCTGGCCGACAAGCTGTTTGCGGATCCCTCGCTGGATCCGCAGGCAGAGGCCGCAGCCTTCATCAACGCGGAGGGCGGCTTTGCTGACGCCTTCGCGGTGCTGGATGGCGTGCGCGACATTCTGTCGGAACGCTGGGCCGAAGACGCCACCCTGATCGGCAAGATGCGTGACTGGTTGTGGTCCGAGGGCCTGTTCAAGTCCAAGCTGATGGATGGCAAGGACCAGAACAACTCCGATGTGGCCAAGTTCCGCGATTACTTCGACTACGACGAACCCATCCGCACCGTGCCTTCGCACCGCGCCCTGGCGGTGTTCCGTGGCCGCACGCAAGAGATCCTCGATGCCAAGCTGGTACTCGATGAGGAAGTCATCCCCGGCAAGCCGACCATGGCCGAAGGCCGCATCGCCGTGCACCTGGGCTGGAGCCATGCCAAGCGCCCCTCGGATGACCTGATCCGCAAGTGCATCGCCTGGACCTGGAAGGTCAAGCTCTCGCTGAGCCTGGAGCGCGACCTGTTCACCAAACTGCGTGAAGCCGCTGAAGCCACCGCCATCAAGGTGTTCGCCGAAAACCTGCGTGATCTGTTGCTGGCGGCGCCCGCTGGCAAGCGCGTGGTGATGGGCCTGGACCCAGGCATCCGCACCGGCGTCAAGGTGGCCGTGGTGAGTGACACCGGCAAGGTGCTGGACACGTCCACTGTGTACCCGCACGAGCCCCGCAAGGACTGGGAAGGTTCCATCCACACCTTGGGCCGCCTGTGCGCCGCACATGGCGTCAACCTGATCGCCATCGGCAACGGCACGGCCAGCCGCGAGACCGACAAGCTGGCCGCCGACCTCATCAAGCGCATCCAGCAGATGGCGCCTGGTACGCCGATTGAAAAGGTCGTGGTGTCGGAAGCCGGCGCCTCGGTGTATTCGGCCTCCGAGTTCGCCAGCAAGGAACTGCCCGATCTGGACGTGAGCCTGCGTGGCGCCGTGTCCATTGCCCGTCGCTTGCAGGACCCCTTGGCCGAACTGGTGAAGATCGATCCCAAGAGCATCGGTGTGGGCCAGTACCAGCACGACGTCAACCAGAGCGAGATGGCGCGCACGCTGGACGCTGTGGTGGAAGACTGCGTGAACGCCGTCGGGGTGGACCTCAACACGGCTTCGGCGCCGCTGCTGTCTCGCGTGTCGGGCTTGAGCACGGCCGTGGCCAACAGCATCGTGCGCTGGCGTGATGCCAATGGGGCCTTCCGCAACCGCAAGCAGTTGATGGACGTGGCAGGCCTGGGCGCCAAGACCTTCGAACAGGCCGCAGGTTTCCTGCGTATCCGTGATGGTGACAACCCGCTGGACATCTCCGGCGTGCACCCCGAGACCTACTCGGTGGTGGAAAAGATCCTGGCCAAGACGGGCAAATCTGCCGCAGAGCTGATCGGCAAAAGCGACGTGCTGCGCACGCTCAAGCTCGAGCTGTTTGCCGATGACAAGTTTGGCGTGATCACCGTCAAGGACATCATCACCGAGCTGGAAAAGCCCGGTCGTGACCCTCGCCCTGACTTCAAGGTGGCCCGCTTCAACGATGGCGTGGAAGACATCAAGGACCTCAAGGAGGGCATGATCCTGGAAGGTACCGTCAGCAACGTGGCCCAGTTCGGCGCCTTTGTGGACCTGGGTGTGCACCAGGACGGCCTGGTGCACGTGAGCCAGTTGTCCAACAAGTTCGTCACCGATGCCCGCGAGGTCGTCAAGACGGGCGACATCGTCAAGGTGAAGGTGGTGGAGGTAGATCTGGCTCGTCAGCGTATTTCGCTGACCATGAAGCTGGATGCGGCCACGGGCCCGAAAGCCGCAGGTGGCGCGCGTGATGCCAACAGCTTCAAGCCGGCTGCGCGCAACGAGCGCAGCGGCGGTGGTGGAGCAGGGCGCGGTGCTCCTCAGCCTCAAGGCCAATCCGCCATGGCGGCAGCCTTTGCCAAACTGCAGCCCAAGCGCTGAGTCGAGGGGGCTCAGGCTTTCAGGCGCAAGAGCCTCAGCCCGTTGAAGACGACCAGCAGGCTGGCACCCATGTCGGCAAACACGGCCATCCACAAGGTGGCGTGATTACCCAGTGCCAACGCGAGGAAGACGGCCTTGATGCCCAGCGCCAGGGCGATGTTCTGTTTGAGCACACGGCTGGTGGCCTGGCTGAGGCGAATGAACTGGGCGACTTTGCGCGGGTCGTCGTCCATGATGGCCACATCGGCCGTCTCCAGTGCGGTGGCGGTGCCTGCCGCCCCCATGGCGATGCCCACGGTGGCCCGCGCGAGTGCCGGCGCGTCATTGACACCATCGCCCACCATGCCTACTGCGCCATGCACTTGAACAAGCTGGTTGATGGCATCGAGCTTGTCGGCGGGCAGCATGTTGCCACGCACCTCGGAGATGCCAGCCTGCCTGGCAATGTGCTCGGCGGTGGCCTGGTTGTCACCCGTGAGCATCACGGCCTTCACATGCAGTGCATTCAATGCCTCGATCGCTTGTCGGCTTTCGGCTCGCAGCGTGTCCGCCATGGCCAGGATGGCCACCGCGCCCTGTTCATCGAGCAGCACGAAGGCGGTCTTGCCCTGGATCTCCAGGGTCTCCAGGCGGGCTTCCAGCTCTGGCGAGCACAAGCCCAGCTCCTCCACCAGGCGATGGTTGCCAAGCTGCCAATGCTGATCCAGCAGGCGGCCTTTCACCCCGCGGCCAGCCAGCACATCGAAGTGCTCGACCGGGGCCAGGGCACCATGCGGATCACGCTCGCGCCATGCGGCGACCAGCGCCTGTGCAATGGGGTGGCTGCTGTGTTGATCCAGACTGGCGGCAATGCGCAGGGCGTTCTGTGCGTTGTAGCGTTGGAGCGTGATGACGTCGGTCAAAGTAGGGCGCCCTGCGGTGAGGGTCCCTGTCTTGTCCAGCGCAACGGCCTTGATCAGGCGGCCTTGCTCCAGATGCACGCCGCCCTTGATGAGGATGCCCTGGCGTGCCGCGTTGGCCAGCCCGCTCACCACCGTCACAGGCGTGGACACCACCAAGGCACAAGGGCAGGCGATCACCAGCATCACGAGAGCCTGATAGACCCAGTGCATGGCGCCGCCACCGGCCAGCCAGGGGCCCAGCACGGCCACCAGCAGGGCCAGCACCACCACCGAAGGCGTGTAGTAGCGCGCGAACTGATCGACAAAGCGCTGCGTCGGCGCTCGCTGGGCCTGCGCTTCCTGAATCGCCGCAGCAATGCGCGCCAGCGTGCTGTGGCCCGCCGTGGCGGTGACCTGCGCCTCTACCACGCCATCCACCACGATCGAACCTGCAAACAGCAGGTCACCGGTCTGCTTGTCCACCGGCATGCTTTCGCCCGTGATGGGCGCCTCGTTGAGCGCAGCAGGGCCCTTGAGCACGGTGGCATCCAGGCCAATGCGCTCGCCAGCGCGCACCATCATGCGTTCGCCTTCCGCCACGGCCTCAACTGGCACGCTTTGCCATTGGCCTTGTCGCCAGACGTTCACCGTATCCGGGGCAAGCGCACTCAAGGATTGAATGGCCTTGCGCGCGTGTTCCAGCGACGCCGCCTCGATGGCCTCCGCGACCGCAAACAGGAAGATCACCATCGAGGCTTCAGACCACTTGCCGATCAGGACGGCACCCACCACCGCCAGCGTCATCAGGAAGTAGATGTTGAGCGTGAAGTTGCGCAGGGCGATCCAGCCCTTCTTGAGCGTCGGGCCACCAGACAGCGCGACTGCCAGGCTCGCGGCCAGCGCGACGCCCCACAGCGGCGCCTCCCGCCAGTCCAGCACCTCGGCCACCAGGGCGGCCACGCCAGCCACCGCCAGTTGCAGCTTCATGTGCAGGGGCACGGCCTGGGGCAGCGGCGCCGCCTTCTGGCCGACCTCCAGCAGGGTGGGCGCCATGTCCAGTTCGGTGAGCGCCACCGCCAGGGTGGATGCGTCCTTCAGTTGGTGAAAGACGGTCAGTTCACGCGCGATGAGGTTGAAGTCCAGCCGCACCACGCCGGCCATCGGCTCCAGGCGGTTGCGGATCAAGCGCTCTTCGGTCGGGCAATCCATCTTGTCGATCCGAAAGCGGACCCTGTCAGCTCCCTCCGGTGCGGCCTGGGCGCTTGCAGTGTTGACCGGAACGGTCACATCGCCTGGCGCGCAGCAATCGTCATGGCTGCAGCACGCAGAGGCGTCCTCATGTGCGGCGTGCTCGTGATGATGCGGATGCGCACCCGTCGGGGCTGACTTGGGCGCAGCCACCTCCACGCGAATCGGGATGTTGATGGGGCGACGAGTAGGGTTGCTCATACAGATGAGGCGAGCAGGATTCAGATCATTCTGGCATGTTGCAGGTGTTCTCGGTGCGCTTGAATGCAAGACCCTTTCCGAACGCGCCAGATGCAACACGTAGCATGCGGGCTTGCTCGGGTATTCTTGGCTCCCATGAAGGCATTGCACATTCACGTTGGCGAACGCGCCCGCCGCCATATCGCAGCACACGGTTTGTCCCCACAGGACGTCCGGCTGGTGCCAGCTGCGGCAGGTGGCCCCAAGGGCCTCATCCTCAACCATCTGGATCAACATCTCTTTGGTCACTGGCTGCCGCAAGGCGGTCACACGGTGCACCTGGTGGGGGCGTCGATTGGCGCCTGGCGCATGGCCACTGCGGCGATGGCCGACCCGCTCAAGGCCTTCAAGGACCTGGCCAGCGGCTACATCCAGCAGAACATCGAGCCCGAAGTGGGCCGCAAGATGCCGAGTTCCAAGCGCATCACGGCGGGCTTCATCGAGACACTGCGTGACTTCTTTGGCGACAGCGTGCCGGGCATGCTGCAGCACCCCAGGTACCAGTTGCATGTGCTGACCTCGCGGGGGCGCCAGGTGCTGCGCAAGGGCACGCCGTCGCGCACGGTGGCGGGCTTCACCGGGCTGGCGCTGGGCAATGCCATGTCCAGAAAAGCGGTGGGCCTGTTTCTGGAACGCACGGTTTTCTCCACCGCCGGCGAAGCCTTGCCCGTGCCTTTGAATGATCTGCCCACCGGTCGCGTCGAGCTGGACCGCTCCAACTTCATGCCCGCCATGCTGGCCTCATGCAGCATCCCCTTCATGCTGGAGGCCGTCAACGACATCCCTGGTGCCAAGCCGGGTTCGCACTGGGATGGCGGCATCGTGGACTATCACTTCCACTGGCATTACTCGGCCATGAACCAGGGTCTGGTGCTGTACCCCCACTTTCAGCAGGGCGTGGTGCCTGGCTGGCTGGACAAGGCCTTGAAATGGCGCCACAAGGCCAGTCCTTGGTTGGACAACATGGTTCTGCTGGCGCCAAGCCCGCAATGGGTGGCGTCTCTGCCGGGCGGCAAGCTGCCAGATCGCAATGACTTCGCGGGCATGAGCTACGAGCAGCGTGTGAAGGCATGGACACAGGCCGTGGTCGCCGCAGAAGCCTTGTCCGATGAATGGCAGGACTGGTTGCGTCGCGGTTGCCCGACGGATGAGCTGCGCCCGATCTGACGCACGGCTTGTGGCTACACTGGCTTCATGGATTCACTCTCCAGCCTATTGTTGATCGCAGCCTTGATTGCTGCCAGTGCCTTTTTCTCTGTCGCCGAGATGTCCGTGGCGGCGGCGCGCCGTCTGCGCTTGCGCCAGATGGCCGATCTGGGCGACCAGCGTGCGCAGCGTGTGCTGGCTGTTCAGGCCGAGCCAGGCGACTTTTTCACGGCCATCCAGATTGGCATGAACACGGTGGCCATCCTGGGTGGTGTAGTAGGTGAGCAGGCCTTTGCGCCCCTGATTCAGCCCTTGCTCTTGGGGCTGCAGGTTCCCGCTCCTCTCGCGCAGACGCTGGCCTCCGTGGCCTCGTTCGTGATGGTGACCAGCCTGTTCATCCTGCTGGCAGACCTCTTCCCCAAGCGCCTGGGCATGAGCGCACCTGAACAGGTCGCCGTCAGGGTCGTGGGCCCCATGCACTTCGTGCTCGGCTTGCTCAAACCCATCGTCTGGTTGTTCAAGCGCCTGACCGATGCCCTGTTCAAGCTGCTTGGCCTGTCCGATCACCGCGACGAAGCGGTCACACCAGACGACATCCTCGCCATGGCGGCGGCCGGTGCCGAGGCCGGGGTGCTGGCCGGTGCCGAGCACCGCGTCATCGAGAACGTCTTCGAGCTCGACACCCGCCTGGTCACCAGCTCCATGACGGCGCGTGACCACGTCATCCACTTCTTGCTTGACGACAGCGAAACCCTGATCAAGGCCCGCATCGACCAATACCCGCATTCCACCTACCTGGTCTGCGATGGCGACATCGACCATGTCGTGGGTTATGTGGATTCGAAGGACTTGCTCAGCCGCGTGCTGAACAACCAGCCCATCGCCTTGCATTCGGAAGGGCTGATCAAGAAGGTGTTGATGGTGCCCGACCGCATCACCCTGTCGGAGATGCTCACGCAATTCAGGCAGGCCTTCGAAGACTATGCCGTCATCGTCAACGAATACAGCCTCGTGGTGGGCATCATCACCATCAACGATGTGATGAGCACGGTGATGGGCAGCCTGATGGCCCCGCTCGATGAAGAGCAGATCGTGCAGCGCGATGCCGACTCGTGGCTCATCGACGGCATCACGCCCATCGAGGACGTGCTGCGCGCACTCGATCTCGACAGCCTGCCGTATCAGGAAGACTACGAAACCATTGCGGGCTTCATGATGGTCATGCTGCGGCGCATCCCCAGGCGGACTGATTCGGTGTCCTGGGGCGGCTTCCGCTTTGAGGTGATGGACGTCGACAGCTACAAGATCGACCAGATCATGGTGACGCGCGAGGCGTCGCCGGGCGAGGGCGCCTCACCCGGCCTGGGTGATCACATCGAGGCAGAGAGCAAGTCCATGTAATCGTCCGCCGTGGCGATACGGGGATTGGTCTTGTGGCAGTGATCGGCCAGCGCGCCCGTCACGATCTTGTCGAACCACTCACGCTGCACGCCCAGTTCGGCCAGGCCCTTGGGCAGGCCCAGGCGGGCGTTCATGTCGCGGATGGCCTCAGGGATGTCTGCCGCGTTGCGCAAGCCCATGGCATGGGCCATGCGTTCCAGTCGGCGTTCCTTCTGGATGGATTCGGCCGCCGCGTTGAACTTGATGACTTCAGGCAGGAACATGGCGTTCAGCGTGCCGTGGTGCAGCTTGGGGTTCACGCCGCCCAGGCTGTGGCTCAAGCTGTGAACGGCGCCGAGGCCCTTCTGGAAGGCCATCGCGCCCTGCATGGAGGCGCTCATCATGTTGAGGCGGGCTTCCCGGTCGCTTCCATCTTTGGTGGCACGCTCGATGTGGTGCCAGGCGCGCTCCAGACCATCCAGCGCGATGCCATCGGCAGGCGGATTGAAGGCCGGCGCCATGAAGGTCTCCATGCAATGGGCGATGGCGTCCATGCCGGTGGCAGCGGTCAGGGCCGGGGGCAGGCCGAGGGTCAGTTCAGGATCGCAGATGGCGGCCTTGGGCATCAGGTTCCAGGAGTGGAAGCCCAGCTTGCGCCCGTCGTCGACGATCACGATGGCCCCGCGTGCGACCTCGCTGCCCGTACCCGCTGTGGTCGGCACCGCGATCAGCGGCGCAGCTTGTGCGGTGATCCTGGGCGAGCCACCCAGAATGGTCGCGTACTCGGTCAAGGGACCTGGGTGCGTGGCCATGATGGCCAGGCCTTTGGCCAGGTCGATGCTGGAGCCACCGCCCACGGCAATCAGGCCATCGCACAGGTTGGCCTTCCAGGCCTCGTGGGCCGCACGCACCGAGGCCTCGGTTGGATTGGGCGGCGTCTGATCGAACACGGTCACGGGCAGGCCAGTCAGCGCATCCAGGGCCTTTTGCAGCACCCCAGCAGCGCGCACGCCGGCGTCCGTGACGATCAGGGGGCGGCGGATGCCCACGCGTTCGCATTCGGATGCCAGCAGCTTGATCGCGCCGAACTCGAACTGGATCTGGGTGAGGTACAGGATGGTGGCCATGTTGATGTCTCTCTCTCGCTGTTCGTTTAACTCAAGCGGGAGCAACTTTAGCGTGTTTGGACTGAGGTTTCTTTCAAGATCTTCGCTGGCTCAAGCCAGTTGGTGCCGAGAATTTGCAACATGTGCTGAAACGCTCAACGCGGGGACCTTGCTTGCGCCCGCATCGCGCTCGCCGGGCAGGACCTAACGGCGACACGGCGGGAATAAATCACGCCTCACGCCATGGCCTGCCCCCGGGGATTGGGGGAATTGACAATTTTCTATGGCCAGGGCTGCCGCAAAGGCGCTGGTCTGACATACCATACGCACCCAACGATAAAACGGACGTTTGAAACGTTCGTACTGTGTGTACCGTGGAGACCCGTTGACCATGCCCCAGGCCTCGACCCGTCTGTCGCCTGCCGATACGAAAACGCGCATTCTGGATGCTGCGGAGACGCTGTTCGTCTCTGGCGGCTTCGAATCCATGTCGATGCGCCAGATCACCAGCGCAGCTGGCGTCAACCTGGCCGCCGTGAACTATCACTTCGGCAGCAAGGACGCCCTGATCCAGGCCGTGCTGTCTCGGCGCCTGGATCCGCTCAACGAGCAGCGTGTGGCCATGCTGGATGCCTTCGAGGCCAACCTGGGTGACAAGCTCGCCTGCGAACACATCCTGGTTGCCCTGTTCCTGCCTGCTGTACGCATATTCCGCAGCGACGAACCTCAGGCTGACCGCTACCTGCACTTTCTGGGGCGCTCGTACACCGACCCATCGCCCGTCGTGCGCGACTTCATCAACACGCACTACATCCAGACGCTCGGGCGCTTCTTCTTTGCCTTTCAGCGCGCCTTGCCCGACCTCAGCCGCGAAGACCTGGGCTTTCGCCTGAACTTCGCCATGGGCGCCTTGTCCGGCATCCTGGCGGGTGGCAACACGCAGAGGCTGATCCGCGAATTCACGCAACAGCAGGGCGATCACGAGGCTGTCATTCTGTCGCGCCTGGCTTCATTGATGGTCGCCGCGCTCAAGGCGCCGCTACCAGGCCCCAATGATGCGATTCAGTTTGGCGCGATGGCCAATCTGCCAGGTGTGGCCGGCATTGGTCCGGGCGCAGCAGCCCCAGCCACCGATGCCCAGGCGCCCGCGCCGGTCAACGCCTGAACGACAAGAGTCGCCTGACCATGCACCCGATTTCTTGTCTGTCCCCCGGCCTGACAGGAAGGTCCACACCGATCTGGGGTGGACTTGATCAGATGGTTTGCCGTTTGAGCAAGCCACGTTTTCAACCAGCCAAGGCAGGACTGTTCACGTCCGCTGGCTCAACCACCGAAGAGTGTCTCGTATGAAAGACGGTTACCTTGACTTTGCCAACTCGCCCATGGGCGCCAAGCTCATCAATGCCCTGGGGCTGCCCAAGCCGTTGCAGCTGGAGCGTTACAAGGCCGGCCAACCCGTCATTCAAGGCACGGTTCTGATCGGTGGTGGTGGCGAGCCTCAGTTGCTGGAGGCCCTGGCTGCCTTCTTCAAGAGCGTCGGCGCACAGAGCCTGGCGCATGAAAAGCTGCCTCAGTGGGTCTCGGTGGCCAACAAGGCTGGCCTGACGACAGGTCGTTGGGGCAGCAACGGCCAACCAGGCGAAAAGGTCAAGTGCCTGGTGTTTGATGCAACCGGTCTGGACGACAGCACCCAGTCCGACGCCCTGTACTGGTTCTTCCACGACGCCGCCCGCTCGGTGCTGCCTTGCGGCCGTGTGGTGATCCTGGGTCGCCCACCCGCAGAATGCAAGTCGCCCCGCAAGGCCACCATTCAGCGTTCGCTGGAAGGCCTGACCCGTTCGCTGGGCAAGGAACTCAAGAAGGGCATCAACGCCAACCTGGTGTACGTGTCTGAAGGCGCCGAAGGCAACATCGAGTCCACCCTGCGCTTCCTGCTGTCGCCCAAGTCGGCCTATGTGTCGGCTCAGGTGATGCACGTGGGCAAGCCCGTGGGCGACCTGGTCGTGCCCAAGGACTGGAACCTGCCGCTGGCCGGCAAGAAGGTGCTGGTGACCGGTGCCTCGCGTGGTATCGGTGCCGCGATCGCCGAAGTGATGGCCCGTGACGGCGCCCAGGTGATCTGCCTGGACGTGCCTCAGGCTCAGGAAGGCCTCAACGAAGTGGCCAAGAAGCTGGGTGGCACCGCGCTGGCGCTGGACATCGGCGCTGCAGACGCGCCCCAGAAGCTGGTGGATGCAGCCAAGGCGCAAGGCGGCTGGGATGTGGTCGTGCACAACGCCGGCATCACCCGCGACAAGACCATCGCCAACATGAAGGAACACCTGTGGCAGCTGGTGGTGAATGTGAACCTGTCGACTCAGGAACGCATCAATGAAGCCCTGGTGAGCTCCGGTGCCCTGAAGGCCGGTGGCCGCATCGTGTGCGTGTCGTCCATTTCCGGTATCGCCGGCAACATGGGCCAGACCAACTACGCCGTCTCCAAGGCCGGCGTGATCGGCATGGTCAACAGCAGCGCCCCCGTATTTGCCGAACACGGCATCACCATCAACGCCGTGGCGCCTGGCTTCATCGAAACCCAGATGACCGCCGCCATCCCGTTCGCCATCCGCGAGGCCGGTCGCCGCATGAACTCCATGAGCCAGGGCGGTCAGCCTGTGGACGTGGCTGAAGCCATCGGCTGGTACGCCAGCCCGGCCTCCGCAGGTGTCACGAACAACGTGATCCGCGTATGCGGCCAGAGCCTCATTGGCGCTTGATCCACGACGACGACCAGATCATGAAGATCATCGAAGTCAACAAGCTGCCCAGTGCCATTGCGCTGAACCTGGGTGCCTTGCGCTCCAGCAGCAAGCGCTCCGGCCCGGTGGATGCCTTGCCAGAGGTCACCTACGTGCGCCCGCGCGTGGTGGTCGATCCCAAGAAGGTCGCGGCTTACGCCAAGGTGTGCGGCTTCAGCAAGGCCCATGGTGTGCCCATGCTGTTTGCGCACATGGAGGCCTTCCCGCTGGCCATGATGTATTTCGGCAGCAAGGCCTTCCCATGGCCCGCCATGGGGACCGTGCACCTGGCCAACAGCGCCAAGCTGATCAAGCGCATCCATGCCGGCGACGAGTTGCGTATCGAGATGCGCTCGGGTGAGCTCTACGCACACGACAAGGGCCAGGTCTTCACGCTGCACGCCCGCGCCCTGCGCGCCGGCGAAGCGGTGTGGGAAAGCACCTGGACCTTGCTGCGCATGGGCGTACGCAATCCCAAGGGCACACCGTACACCAGCGCACTGGTTGACGAGACGCCCGTGTCTCATCAAGCCGATTTCTACGCTGGCGGCGGCATTGGCCGTGCCTACGGACGTGTCTCGGGTGACATCAACCCGATCCACCTCTCTGCATTCACAGCGAAGTTCCTGGGCTTTCGCAAGGCCATCGCACACGGCATGTGGACCAAGGCTCGCGCCCTGGCCATGTTGATGCCTCGCGAAGACGTGGACCACGCCGAAGTCATCGTCGAATTCAAGACCCCGTTGTTCCTGCCAGCTCGTGCCTCCTTGTGGGCCGCGCGTCAGGAGGGCGGTGCCTTGTTCGAAGTGCGCAACGCCAAGGGCGACAAGCCCCATCTGCGTGGTCGCGTGACCTACTGATCTGCTGCCTCATTGCCACCGTCAGCCATTCAACCCAATCAAAATCGAGAAGGACACCCTCTCATGAACACAACCGTCCGTCGCGTCGCCATCATCGGTGGCAACCGTATTCCTTTCGCCCGTTCCAACACGGTCTACTCCCACGCTTCCAACCAGGAAATGCTGACTGCCACGCTGCAAGGCCTGGTGGACCGCTTCAACCTGCATGGCAAGCGCCTGGGCGACGTCGCCGCCGGCGCAGTGATGAAGCACTCGCGTGACTTCAACCTGGTGCGCGAATCCGTGCTGTCCACGACGCTGTCGCCTGAAACACCGGCCTACGACCTGCAACAAGCTTGCGGCACGGGTCTGGAAGCCATCATGCTGGTGGCCAACAAGATCGCCCTGGGTCACATCGAGTGCGGTATCGGCGGCGGTGTGGACACCACGTCTGACGCCCCCATCGGCGTCAACGAGAAGATGCGCAAGATCCTGATGGAAGCTAACCGCGCCAAGGGAACGGTCGCGCAACTGAAGGTGATCTCCAAGATCCGCCCCAGCATGCTGGTCAAGCCTGCGATCCCCAAGAACGGCGAACCCCGCACCGGCTTCTCGATGGGTGAACACGCCGAACTGATGGCCCGTGAATGGGCGATCCCTCGCGAAGAGCAGGACCAGTTGGCTGTCAACAGCCACGCCAACCTGGCCCGCGCTTACAAGGACGGTTTCTTTGCCGACCTGATGACCCCGTTCAAGGGCGTGAACAAGGACAACAACCTGCGTGAGGGCCTGACCATCGAGAAGCTGCGCTCGCTCAAGCCTTGCTTCGACAAGAAGGTCGCCCCTGGCCAAGGCACGCTGACTCCAGGCAACTCCACGCCGCTGACCGATGGCGCCTCCGCCGTGCTGCTGGGCAGCGAAGAATGGGCCAAGGCCAACAACCTGCCTGTGCTGGCCTACATCACCTTCGCCGAAGTGGCGGCCGTTGACTTCTTCGGCCCCAAGAAGGAAGGCCTGTTGATGGCGCCTGCCTACGCCGTGCCACGCATGCTGGCTCGCGCCGGCATCAGCCTGCAGGACTTCGATTTCTATGAAATCCACGAAGCCTTTGCCGCTCAAGTGCTGTGCACACTGAAGGCCTGGGAAGATCCCAAGTACTGCAAGGAAAAGCTGGGCCTGGACAAGGCGCTGGGCAAGATCGATCGCAGCAAGCTCAACATCAACGGCAGCTCCCTGGCTGCTGGTCACCCCTTTGCTGCAACCGGTGGCCGTATCGTTGCCACGCTGGCGAAGATGCTGTCGCAAAAGGGTTCCGGCCGTGGCCTGATCTCGATCTGTGCAGCCGGCGGCCAAGGTGTCGTCGCGATCATCGAGCGTTAATTTTTTTCCTGATTTCCCGGGGCGGAAAACCCTTAAAGGGTGCCCCGGGATTGATACACTCCGTCACCTGACCAGGCGACCCGCATCAACCTCAGGTTAGATGTGGGCACAAAGCCATCCTGCCGCCAGTCCAGGCAGGCACATGAGGAGATTCCGGATGAACCAATCAGCCGCTGCGTCGGCTTCGCCCGCACAGTCCATCGTCAACCCTGATGGCTCGACCAACCGCATCTGGTTGTCGTCCTATGTGGCTGGTGTGCCGCACGACATCGATGTCAACAAGTACAGTTCGTTGAACCAGTACTTCGATGAGTGCATCAACAAGTACCGCAACCGTCCGGGCTTCGTGAGCATCGGCACGGAGATGTCGTACGACCGACTGGACCGGCTGGTCAACGCCTTTGCGGGCTGGTTGCAAAGCCAGGGTGTGAAGAAGGGCGATCGCGTGTCGATCATGCTGCCCAACACCTTCCAGTATCCGGTGTGCCTTTTCGCCGTGCTGAAAATCGGCGCCGTGGTGGTCAACGTCAACCCGCTGTACACCCCGCGTGAACTGAACCACCAGCTCAAGGACTCTGGCGCAGAAACCATCATCGTGATGGAAACTTTCGCCAAGACCTTGCAGGAAGCGCTGCCTGGCACCCAGGTCAAGCGCATCGTGCTGACCCAGATCGGTGACCTGCTGTCCGATGGCTTCATCAACCTCAAGGGCCGCGCGCTGAATTTCGTGCTGCGCAATGTACAGAAGATGGTGCCCGAATACAGCCTGCCAGGTGCGGTCTGGATTCGTGAAGTGCTCAAGGCTGGCGCGAAGGTCAAACTCAAGCCCGTGGACGTCAAGCAGGAAGACCTTGCCTTCCTGCAGTACACCGGCGGCACAACCGGTGTGGCCAAGGGCGCCATGCTCACTCACCGCAACGTGCTGGCCAACTGCCAGCAGGCGCTCGCTTTCGCCGAAGGCCAGCTGACGGGTGACACCGAGACCGTGGTCACGCCGCTGCCGCTGTATCACATCTTCTCGCTGACCGTGAACTGCCTGATCTTCATGGCGCTCGGCGGTCGCAATATCCTGATCGCCAACCCGCGTGACACCAAGCGCGTGATGATGATCCTCAAGAACGAGAACTTCAGCGGCATCACCTGCGTGAACACGCTGTACTCGTCCTTCCTGGACGATCCTGATTTCCGCAAGCGCGACTTCTCCAACCTGAAGCTGGCCGTGGCTGGCGGCATGGCCCTGCAACGCTCGATCGCAGAGCGCTGGAAGGAAGTCACCGGCAACTCCATCGTCGAAGGTTATGGCCTGACCGAGTGCTCGCCCATCGTGACGCAAGCCCCGGTGGACATCAGCAAGCCTGGTCCTGCCTTCACAGGCTCGATCGGCGTGCCTGTGCCCTCGACCGAAGTCCGCAACCGCCGTGACGATGGCACCTGGGCCAACATCGGCGAGCCCGGCGAGCTGTGCGTGCGTGGTCCTCAGGTGATGAAGGGTTACTGGCAGCGTCCTGAAGAAACCGCCAAGGTCATCGACAGCGAAGGCTGGCTGGCCACTGGCGACATCGCCGTGATGGACGAGCAAGGCTTCCTCAAGATCGTGGATCGCAAGAAGGACATGATCCTGGTTTCCGGCTTCAACGTGTACCCCAACGAAATCGAAGACGTTGTGGCCATGCACCCTGATGTCAAGGAATGTGCGGCTGTGGGCGTGCCCGATGAAGTCGCTGGCGAGCGCGTGAAGATCATCATCGTGCCGCGCAACCCTGGCCTGACCAAGGAAGCCATCATCGAGCACTGCCGCAAGAGCCTGACGGGCTACAAGATCCCCCGCATCGTCGAGTTCCGCAACGAAGAGTTGCCAAAGACGCCTGTGGGCAAGATCCTGCGCCGCGAACTGCGCTGAGCCCCCTCAGTTTCAGCTTCGCCACACCCCAACCCGCCCGGTTCGCCGCGCGGGTTTTTTCATGCACGATGACAGCCATGACACGCCCCGCCGATTTCAGTTTTTCCCACCGCCTGCGCGTGCGCTGGATGGAGGTGGATGCACAGCAAGTGGTCTTCAATGGCCACTACCTGACCTATCTGGATGTGGGTATATCGGAGTACTGGCGCGCCGTTGGCCTGCCTTACCCGGAAGGCGTCAAGCACGAGCAAGGCGATATCTTCGTGCGCCGCAACACGCTGGAATACCACGCACCGGCTCGACTGGACGACTGGCTGGACATCGGCGTGCGCTGCGAGCGCATCGGCAACTCGTCCATCACCATCGCCTGGGCGATTTGGGCCCAGGGGCGCTTGCTGGTGACCGGTGAAACCGTCTACGTGCACACCAGCTTGCTCACCGGCAAATCTGCCCCCGTTCCCGAGTCGATCCGACTGCAGATCGAGCTGCATGCGCAGCAGCAGGGCGTGCATCGGATCGTGTGTGGCACGTGGAAAGACATGGCCGACGCCGCCCGGGCCGTGCGGATCGCCGTGTTCGTGCAGGAGCAAGGCATTGACGAATCCGAAGAATGGGATGACGACGATGCGGGTGCCATCCACGCGGTGGCGAGCAACCTCGCTGGATTGCCCCTGGCGACCGGGCGCCTGATCTTCATGGGTCAGCAGGCTGGTCATGCCAAGATCGGCCGCATGGCCGTGTTGCGCAGTACCCGCGGAATCGGGCTGGGAGATCAGGTCCTCAAGACGCTTATGGGCGAGGCGCGCTCACGTGGCGTCGGTCATCTCAGTCTGAACGCCCAGGTTAGTGCGCAAGCTTTTTATGCCCGCCACGGTTTCACGCCAGACGGGGAGATGTTCGACGAAGTCGGCATTCCACATCAGCGCATGTCAATCACACTTTGAGTGGCCGCACCCGGCTGCTCTTGATCAAGCTGCGTGCACGCGACTTGCGGATTGGCTCCACCTCTGGCAGTGCGTGGTTATCTATCTCAGAAACGGGGCTGCTTTCGAATGCATCTTCGTGGCGCATGGAAGGCGGCGGCAATGTGGCATCCAGCTTGGCCACTTCGGCTTCGGCCATCGTGTGGCGTGGAGGCCAGTTCTTGAGCGTGACGCGGCGCAACAGCGCCATGCTCGATGTCGGCGTGAACGTGCGCTCCAGCACATGCGTCACCAGGCGCTTGTTGACGCGTTCGGTGATGACCACTGTCGAACAACGCGTCCCATACAAGCCGTTTTCCGACTTGATGAACGCGGGCGACAGCAGGCGCTCCCATTCTTGTGACACGCCGGTGTGAGGCAGTTGTTCATCAGGTGCTGGCGTGGGGTCGGCCAGTGCCTCGAACAGGCTGTTGATCAGCACCTCGGTATCGCCAGCCTGTGACACGGCCTGACGCATCTTTGCCTTGAGCTGCTGGACCTTGGGCCAGGGTGTGTTGAGGATGGCGTTAGAGAGCCCGAACACGCCGCGCTGCAAGCGCTCGGGAAACAGCTTGCGGTTGTTGACCCAAAAGCACTCGCCGGCGGCGAAGTCCAGCGCCAGCATGTTGAAGCCGTTGTAGCCCGAAATCGCCAGACGCGGCCACAGCATGGGCATGGTCGTGTCGCCCTTGAGCCACTGGGGCACGATCTGTCCGCGCGAAGGCGCTTGCGGATCCATGTCCTGCGGATTGCGGATGTTGGTGATCAGGCCCAGGCGCCCATGGGCCGTCAGCCCCAGCCAGGTGCCACCGGCATGCAGGTCGCGGCCCCCCAGGATGGGCGGACCGCCGTCCTCCGGCTCCCACCAGCCAAGGCGGGCAGCAGCACGGTCATAGAACTCGTCCCGATTTGCGGCCAGCACAAAAGGGAAACGGCTGCTTTGGTCGAGAGCCAGGGCTACCAGGCACATCGGGAACCTCTTTAATCGGGTCTGGCAGGCTCGCCACGAGGGCTCGCTGCCATGGGGCAAAACACTTCCGTGTGACGCGGTCCGATCAGGTCCGGCGGCAAGGCTGCGACCAGCGCAGCCAGACTTTGCTCACACGCCAGGCTGATGCCGGATGGGTGCTCGTAGACTTCCATCCAGGTTTGCGCTTGTGCATCCATCGCCATATCGGCGCGCTGCATCAACCGCGCGTTCAGGCCAGGATACGCCTCGCGCAGCTGGGCGTGGATGGCATCCACGGCACGGCGAGAGGCATCCTGCTGGCGCACAGGCACACGGTAATACACGAACAGTGATCGGGGCGCGTCAGACATATTGAACTTGTCACTGGAAGGCAGCGTAACCGATGATGCAGCGCCGCAATGTGCCCCAAGGTAACAAGGCCGCAGAAACGCGGCCTTGTAGCGTTAAGGAATTGGCGGCTCAGGCGGCTTCTTCGGCCTGCGGCACTTCGTAGGGCAGGGCGCCCATGGTCAGGGCCACGCCTTCAGCCGAGCCTGCGCGCAGATCGCTGCCCAAGGCATTGAGCTTCAACTCCACCAGCGCGCTGTGCACACCGTTGGCCGAAGCAGTGTTGACCACCAGACCAGCGGGTTGCGCTGGGTCCGCCGAGCTGAAAACTTCTTGCCCCGGCTGGAGCGCTGCAGCGGCATGCACCACGAACGCGCGGCGCTTGGTGGTGCCACGGTATTGGCTGCGCGCGACCACCTCCTGGCCGGGGTAGCAGCCCTTCTTGAAGTTCACGCCGCCAATCAGCTCGAAATTGATCATCTGGGGCACGAACTGATCAACGGTGGCGGCTTCGATACGGGGCAGCCCGCTCATCACGTCCAACCACTGCCAGGCACCTGCGTCCAGGGCAGGCAAGGCGTCCACAAGGGCCTGCGCATCGGCTTTAGGGCCAACCCAGTACCAGCGTCTGGCGCCGAGCACCGCAGGCAGACCGACCAGCCATCCGTTCAGAACAGGCTGAACACCCCATGGCGCGCCGGCCGCGGCATCACCGAGATGCGCGGCAGCGGGCTCACCCAGCAGGCCGACCACAGCCATCGAAGCGCCCGCATCGCTGAGCTTGACCTTGGAGCGCATCACGAACATCGACAAGCGCTTGAGCAAGCCTGGCAGCACCTGGCTGTCGGTCAGCATCAGAATCTGCTCAGAAGCGGGGCGCAGGTTCAGCAAACTCGCCAGCATGCGGCCCTTGGCCGAACAGTAGGCAGCCAGGCGTGCCTCCTGGGCAGTCTGGCCATTGATGTCCTGGCTGAACTGGCCGTGCAGAAAGTTGGCGGCATCGGCGCCGTCGGCCGAAATGATGCCCAGATCGGACAAAAGCAGGGCGCCGCCCCACGAAGTTGGATCAGGAAGTTGGATGGAGCTCATGGGCCTCATTATCATCACGCCCGTCATGCATCAGAAATCACACCGCGTGTATCCCACTTCCTCCGTACGGCAAAAGGGCGGCGTCTTGCGCGCGCTCCTGGGCTTGCTGATCGTTGCCGCCCTGTCGCTGGGCGGTGGTGCGTACTGGTGGCTGAACCAGCCCCTGCGCTTGTCCAGCCCGTCGATCGAGCTGTCGGTCGAGACCGGCGCCACGCCCCGTGACATTGCCCGCGACTGGGTGGAGGCCGGTGTGGACGCCTCGCCATGGATGCTCTACCAGTGGTTCAAGCTGTCGGGCCAATCGCGCCAGATGCGCGCCGGCAGCTACGAACTGGCACAAGGCAGCACACCCCGCGACCTGTTGCGCATGATGGTGCGCGGAGACGAGCGCCTGTCCGCCGTCAGGCTGATCGACGGGTGGACGTTCCGCCGCTTCAGGGCCGAATTGGCACAGGCGGACGGGCTCAAGCAAACCACCGCGGGTCTGAGCGACGCCGAGATCATGGTGCTACTGGGCGAGCCAGGCGCGCCGGCCGAAGGGCATTTCTTCCCCGATACCTATTCCTACGCCAAGGGCAGCACGGACCTGGCCGTGATGAAGCGCGCCCTGCACGCCATGCAAAAGCACCTGGATGCAGCCTGGGCACAACGCCAGGCCAATACCTCGGTCAAGACGCCGCAGGAGGCGCTGACGCTGGCCTCCATCGTGGAAAAGGAAACCGGCCGGGAGTCCGATCGCCCGATGATCTCGGGTGTATTCAACAACCGCCTGCGCATCGGCATGCCCCTGCAGACCGACCCCACCGTGATCTACGGCCTGGGCGAGCAGTTCGACGGCAACTTGCGCAGGGTTCATCTCCAGACGGACACGCCTTTCAACACCTACACCCGCACCGGTCTGCCACCCACACCGATCGCCATGCCGGGCAAGGCCGCCTTGCTGGCCGCCGTGAGGCCCGCCGACACCAAAGCGCTGTATTTCGTGGCACGCGGTGACGGCAGCAGTGCCTTCAGCGCCACATTGGCTGAGCATAATCGGGCAGTCAACCAGTACCAGCGTGCACAACGCAATCCCGGAAAGAGTCCATGAGCATCCATAAGGGCCGATTCATCACCTTCGAAGGCATCGACGGCGCCGGCAAGACCACGCACATGGACGCACTGGAGCAAGCCTGGCAACAAGCTGGCCGCGAGGTGGTCCGAACACGCGAGCCCGGCGGCACGCCTCTGGCTGAAAAGCTGCGCGGCCTGTTTCTGCACGACGCGATGGACCCGCTTACCGAAGCGCTGCTGGTGTTCGCCGCCCGGCGCGACCACATCCAGACGGTGATCCAGCCCGCACTGGCTCGTGGCGCCTGGGTGCTGTGTGATCGCTTCACCGACGCCACGTTTGCCTATCAGGGCGGCGGCAGGGGCTTCGATCAGACGGTTCTGAGTACGCTGGAGGGCTGGGTGCAAGACGGCTTGCAACCAGATCTCACCTTGCTGTTTGACCTGGACCCTGCCATTGCGGCGGCGCGCCTGAGCGCTGCCCGGCAACCGGATCGTTTCGAAGCCCAGGATCAGGCCTTTTTCGAGCGCGTTCGTGGCGCTTATCTCGCGCGTCAACAGGCACAGCCCGCGCGATTTGCCGTGATCCATGCTGACCAGACCCAGGCCGACGTGGCCGCGCAGATTCAGTTGGCGCTGGCGCAGAGAGGCTTGCTGTGAGCGAACCTCGCGCGGCCTTGTGGCCCTGGCTGGAAAAGCCGCTCGAAGCCGCCCTGGCGCAACTCAGCAGCCACGCGGCGCTGTTGCATGGCCCGGAAGGTGTCGGCCAGTTCGAGTTTGCGCTGGCGCTGGCACGCGCCTGGCTGTGTGAAAGCCAGCCTGCGGGACAGGCCTATGCGCCCGCCTGTGGGCGTTGCGCCAGTTGCCGCCTGATCGACGCCGGATCGCACCCGGATCTGATGGTGATCCTGCCCGAGGCCTTGCAGGCCAGCCTGGGTTGGCAAGCCGCGGGGGAAGAAACCGACAGCGGCAGCGAGAAATCCGGCAAGACCAAAAAGCTGAGCCAGGAAATCAAGGTGGATGCCATCCGCGCCGTGGTGCAGTTTTCGCAGAACACGGCCTCACGTGGCCGAGCCAAGGTGGTGCTCGTGCATCCGGCCGAGCGCATGAACCTGATTTCGGCCAACACGCTGCTGAAAACACTGGAAGAGCCTCCCGGGCAGGTGCGATTCGTCCTCAGCGGCGCGACGCTGGATGAACTGCTGCCCACGGTTCGCAGCCGTTGCCAGGCCTGGCGCTTGCCGCTGCCGGCGCCGGATGTCGCCGCATCCTGGTTGCAGACACAAATACAGGGCGTGTCCCCGGAAGATGCCAGGATCTTGCTCGACGCGGCTGGCGGCCAACCTTTGACAGCTCGTGATCGCCACCAATTGGGGCTGGATGCCCGATATTGGCCACAGATACCCAAAGATCTGCTCAATGGTGCGGCCACTGCGTTGACCCAATGGCCCCTGACGCTGGTGGTGGAAACGCTCCAGAAAGTGTGTCACGACCTGGCCTGTGTCGCGGCAGGGGCGTCTCCCCGCTACTTCCCCACCCACAGCCTGCCCGCCGTGACCGACCTCCATCTGCTGACAACCTGGGGCCAGGAGTTGCGCAAGACCGCGCGCCACGCGGAACACCCCTGGAACCAGAACCTGAAGGTGGAGGCCTTGCTGCTGCAGGCCCGTGCCGTGATGCGCCCACGGCCTGTCAGGGCCAGGCCTACCGCCTGATTGAGGGTGCAACAGGATTATTTCTGGCTCAGGGTGTTTCCAGAAGTAAAGCCAGCGCAAGGTGAGGGCAATTTCACAGTCTTTCTCAAGGCCGTGGCGGTACACTTCGTCCACGATGAGTGAGTTCCAGACTACAGCCCTGCCTTCTGCCTTCGCCCCGTCCGGGCCCGGTCGGATGGGTGCCCCGCTTGGCGCGCCAGGGGCCGCTGCCGCATCAACGCGTCCCAGCGTCATCCAGCTCGTGTTCCGCGAGAAGGGCGCGCTGTACGCCGCTTACATCCCCGCCTTCACCGAGGGTGGCCTGTTCGTGCCAACCACGCGTGAGTACACCCTGGGCGACGACATTTACCTGCTGCTGTCGCTCCCTGAGGACAACCAGCGCTACCCCGTGGCCGGCAAGATCGCCTGGATCACGCCCGCCAATGCATCGGGTGGCCGCACTCAAGGTGTGGGCGTGCGCTTCCCTGGTGACGACAAGACCCGTCTGCTGCGCGTGAAGATCGAGCAGATTCTGGGCACCAATATTTCCTCCAGCAAGCCAACTCAGACCCTGTAAAGCAGCGTCGAGCTCTTTGCGGCAACAATAGCGGGTTGACACCAGTCAAACCCGCTTTTTTGTTTGCCCGACGCTGCCGCCATGTTTGTCGATACGCACTGCCACCTCAACTTCCCGCAATACGCCGAGACCATCGACCAGATCCGGGCTGACATGCACGCCAGCGGCGTGGACCGCGCCCTGTGCATCAGCACCACCCTGGAAGAGTTTCCGCAAGTGCATGCACTCGCGATGCGCTTCGACAACTTCTGGGCCACGGTCGGCGTGCATCCCGATAACGAAGGCGTTCTGGAGCCCACGCTGCAGGACTTGCTGGACCGCGCGGCCTTGCCACGCGTGGTCGGCATTGGTGAAACAGGCCTGGACTACTACCGACTGGGTGAGCGCAGTGTGGCCGACATGGCATGGCAGCGCGATCGCTTCCGTGTGCACATCCAGGCCGCGATCAAGACCGGCCTGCCGCTGGTGATCCACACCCGCGAAGCCTGTGCCGACACCCTGGCCATCCTCAAGGAAGAAGGGCAAGGCAAGGTGCGCGGTGTCTTCCACTGTTTCACCGAAAACGAGATGGTCGCCCGCGCCGCGCTGGACATGGGCTTTCACATTTCCTTCTCCGGCATCCTCACCTTCAAGAACGCGGCAGACATTCGAGATGTGGCTCGCATGGTGCCCATCGACCGCTGCCTGATCGAAACCGACAGCCCCTATCTGGCGCCCGCACCCCACCGAGGCAAGCTCAACTCGCCCGCCTATGTTTCGCTCGTTGCCAAGCAACTTGCCGAGCTCAAAGGCATGGATGTGGAAGAGCTGGGGCGCATGACTTCTGGCAACTTCGAGCAATTGTTCTCGCTCGTTCAATCGCACTGAGGGTTAGCCCACACCACGAAGAAAACCCTTGTCAGACAATTTCTGACAGGCGGTTTGGTTGTTCGGCGACTACCGCCTCCAGCCCGAGATGCCTACAGTGAACACATCACGACGACATCTCTCACACCCGGAGGCCCTTATGCAAAAGCAAAGTCTGTATGCCAACCCGTTTGCCCTGATGATGGACCCGCAAGCTGTGCTGGAAGCGATGGAGCGCTCGGAGCGCCTCAACCGCCTGCAAAGCCGCGTTTGCCGTCCGCTGGACAAGCCGCTGATCCCGCTGGTTGCCAGCGACGAGCAGGCATACGACAGCGAAGTGGATGCCTCGCCCGATATCGAACTGGAAGAAAGCGCTGAAGACCAGGTCTGAAGCGGTTTCTCGAACCCTTTCTTGCGGCGCTTAGCAGCGTGTAATGGCCCGTCCTCGTGACGGGCCATTTTTCTTGGGTGCGCCCAATCAGTGCGAGCCTTTGACCCAGCTTTGCTCCAGCGACCGCCCCATGCGAGACAGGCCCAGGCACATGGCGGCGTACACCAGCCCGACAGCCAGATAGGCCTCGAAGTAGTAGGGGCGCCACAAGGGATCGCCGCCCAGGCTCAACGAGAGCCCACCGGTGAATTCGTGCAAGCCGATCACCATCACCAACGAGCTGTCCTTGAGCAAGCCAATGCCGTGCCCGACCAGGGCGGGCAGCACCGACCGCAAGGCTTGCGGCAACACCACCATCCATTGCGTCTGCCACCAGGTCAGACCGAGGATGGCCGCGGCTTCGCTTTGATCCTGCGTCACGGTCTGCAGACCACCGCGCACCACCTCGGCCATGTAGACCGCAGAGAACAAGGTCAAGGCCAACGTGGCGCGCCAGACCAGCGGGACGGGATGCTCCAGCGGGATCAACACAGGCAACATGAAGGCGGCCATGAAGAGCAAGGTCACCAATGGCACACCGCGAACCACTTCGATCACGGCGGTGGCAGGCCACTTCAACCAGATGCGCTTCGAGCGGCGGGCCAGGGCCAGCGCAATGGCCAGCGGTACGGACACCAGCCAGCTCACGGCGAACAGCCACAAGGTCAAGGGCAGACCACCCCAGGCATCGAAAGGCACCACAGGCAGCCCGGCGATGCCGCCATGCATCAGCACGGTCGCGGCCAGCACCGCTGCCACCAGCGTCATCAAGCCTTTGGCTGAAGCCACGCCACGCCAGCCGGCCAGCCATGCCAGCAGACACAAGAGCAGATTGCCAACCAGCACGCTGATCGGCCGCCACTGTTGTTCAAACGGATAGTGGCCCAGCAGGATGGGGCGCAGCTTCTCGGGGACCACACCCCAGCAGGCACCTTGATGCTGCAAGGCCTGACATGCCTGAACATCTGGCCGGAACACCGCGCGGATCACGGCCCAGTCCAGCAAGTGCCACACCAGCCAGGCACCCAGCAGTATGGCTGCCGCCGACAACACACGTGCAGGCCAGCTCATGGCCGCGGTGCGAACCACGATGCTCATGCCGGCCCCTTGACGGCATGCCGCGCATTGAACCAGTTCATGAACGCGGCCGTGCACAGCGACATGAAGAGGTAAACCGACATCATGACCAGCACGCATTCGGTCACCCGGCCGGTCTGGTTCAAGGCCGTGTTGCCCACGGACACCAGATCCGGGTAGCCCACGGCCACAGCCAGGGACGAGTTCTTGATCAGATTGAGGAACTGGTTGGTGGCCGCAGGCACGATGGTGCGCAAGGCCTGGGGCAGCAGGACCTGCGTGATCTGTTGCCAGCGCGTGGCGCCCAAGGTCTCTGCGGCCTCCATCAGGCTGGCGGGCACCGCCTCGATACCGCCGCGAATTACCTCGGCCAGAAAGGCGCCGGTATACAGGCTCAGTGCCAGCGCCAAGGCCAGGTACTCGGGTGACACGGCTGCACCACCCACAACGTTGAAGGTGTCTTGCTGCGGCCAGCTCCACGCCCATGCGCCGCCATCCTCTGCAGGCCCCAACCAGGGAAAGGCCAGCCCGCCCTTGCTCAGCCAGATGCCGGGCAGTACTGCCAGCGCCTGCGTTGAATCGGGCAGCCACTCGATCAGCAGGAAGTACCACATCAGAAGTTGCAACAGCAGGGGCGTGTTGCGGATGGTGTCCACATAGATGCCGGCCATGACGCGCCAGCCAACAACACGAGAGGTGCGGCCCAATGCCACGGTCAGGCCGATGGCCACCGCCATGATCAGGGCGGGCAAGGACACCCGCAAGGTGTTGCCCACGCCGACCAGCATCGCTCGCCATAAGGGCTGCGCCGAGTCATACAGCAGCAGCCCGGTTTCGCCGATGTCAAAGCCGGCCGGTTGGGTCAGAAAGTCCAGCATCGCAGCTTGTCTTGCAGGTCAGTGCAGTGGCAGGTCAGCCGCAGCTCAGCGGATGGGCGGCGGATAGATCAGACCGCCCTGGTTCCACAAACGGTTGGCCCCGCGCGGCAGCTTGAGCTGCGACTGCCCCCCCACATTGCGCTCGAAGATCTCGCCGTAATTCCCGACTGCTTTCACAGCCTTGTAGGCCCAGGCTTTGTCCAGTCCCAGCAACTTGCCCGTGTCTTCGCCCGTGCCCATCAGCCGCTGGATGGCCGGGTCTGCGGAAGCCTTCATCTGGTCCGCATTGGCTTGCGTGATGCCCAGTTCCTCGGCTTCCTGCAGCGCGAAGATGGTCCACTTCACGATGGCAAACCAGTCGTCGTCACCACGGCGCACGGCAGGACCAAGCGGCTCCTTGGAGATCAAATCGGGCAGCAGCACATAGTCGTCCGGATTGGGCGCTTCCTTGTTGCGGATGCTGGCCAGTGCGGACGAATCGGCGGTGTAGGCCTGGCAACGGCCTGCGAACAGGGCCTTGAAACCCGCCTCATAGGTATCGAACACCACGGGCTTGATGACCAGCTTGTTGGCGCGGGAAAAATCAGCCAGGTTCTTCTCGGTGGTGGTGCCGGCCTGCACGCAGACCTGCGCATTCTTCAACTGCTTCGCACTGTTGACCTTGAGCTTCTTGGGCACCAGAAAGCCCTGGCCGTCGATGTAGGTGATGGCGGTGAAGTGCAGGCCCAGGGAGGCGTCACGGGTGAGCGTCCAGGAGGTGTTGCGCGACAGAATGTCGATCTGGCCGGACTGCAAGGCCGTGAAGCGCTGCTGCGCATTGAGCGCCGTGTAGGCCACCTTGTCCGGGTCACCCAGCACGGCAGCGGCCACGGCGCGGCAGAAGTCCACATCGAATCCGAACCACTTGCCTTTGGCATCCGGCGCTGAGAACCCGGCCACGCCGGTGCTCACACCACATTGCACCTGGCCCCGCTGTTTGACGGCATCCAGGGTCTTGCCTGCGTGGGCTTGCGGCACCAGAACGGCGCAGGCGAGGGCGATCAAGGGCGCCAGGTAGGAACGTGCTTGCATGTGACCTCTGATCTCGCTCTGAGAAGACATGAGGCAAGCATACGTGAGGAAGGACGCTCAAGCCCGGCGCGCGAACTTTCTGTGCAAAAACCCACCAAGCAACATGGCAGGTACGAACAGATAAGCCTCGACATTGCCCGACAGCAGGGTGGCCAGGGCAGGGCCCGGGCAGTAGCCGGTCAGACCCCAGCCGATCCCGAACAGGGCCGAGCCCAGCAGCAGTTGGCGATCCACGTGCACCAGCGTGGGCAAATGAAAGCGCTCACCCAATAACGGGGCCTTGCGCCTGAGAACAAGTCGAAAGCCAACCAGGGTGATCATCACCGCAGCACCCATCACGAAAGCCAGGCTGGGATCCCAGGTTCCGGCCACATCCAGAAAGTTCAGTACCTTCAAGGGGTTGGTCATTTGCGCAATGGCCAGGCCCAGGCCGAAAACGGCGCCAGCCAGCAGGCAGCTCATCCATTTCAACATGACTACGCCTCTCAACCCTGCACCACGTGGCGCATCACAAACACCGTGAGGCCGCCTGTGGCCATGAAGCACAAGGTGGCCACCAGCGAGCGCACGGACATGCGCCCCAGCCCGCAGACACCGTGCCCACTGGTGCAGCCGTTCCCCATGGACGTGCCGTAGCCCACGAGCAAGCCGCCCAGTACGAGCAACCCGGCAGGGAAATGCTGACGCGGGTTCACCACCTCGCCCGACCACCTGAAATACGCCCAGGTGCTCAGGATCATGCCCAGCAGGAAGGTCACTCGCCAGCCGGACTCCATCCACTTGCCTTGCCGCAAGCCATCCACCACGCCATGGGCGATGTTGCTGATGCCGGCCAATCTGCCGGAACAGGCCAGCAAGATCACGGCCGAGGTGCCGATCAAGGCCCCGCCGATCAGACCGGCGACGGGGGTGAAATCGTTCATCGAGGTACTCCAGAACTGTCGAGGGCGGGAGCTTACCAAGGGAATGGGTACCTGGGGGCGTATCTAGCTCACGACAATTTGACGACACATATCTTCAGTTATAGACTGCCGCACCTCACATACTCAACGATCAAGCAGGTCGATTCGGAGCCCTTGTAATGACAGAGTGGAACATCACCGTGATAGGCGGAGGGCTGATCGGCGCGTCCTGGACGGCGCTGTTCCTGGCACATGGCCACACGGTCTGCCTGCACGACCTGGCCCTCGACGCCGAAGCGCGTGTTCGCACGGAACTGCGGCGTGTTCAGCCTTTCATGAGCGAGCTGGGTTTGCCGCTGGATCCGGACTCCCGCCGGCTGTCGTTCGAATCCGATCTGGGCAAGGCAGTGAAGGGCGCGGACGTGGTCCAGGAATGTGGTCCGGAGCGGCTCGCCTTCAAACAGCGCTTGTGGGCAGATGTCGAGAAGCACTGCAGTGCTGAAACGCTGTTGCTCTCGTCCAGCTCCGGCATGACCGCGTCCATGCAGTCCAAGGCCATGAAGAGCCCGCAAAGAATGCTGGTGGGCCATCCCTTCAATCCGCCGCATCTCATTCCGCTGGTCGAAGTGGTGCCTGGCGGCAAGACCTCGGACTCATCGACCCAACGCGCCAAGGCCTTCTACGAATCGCTGGGCAAGCGGGTGGTGGTCTTGCACAAGGAGATCCCCGGTTTTGTCGCCAACCGCATTCAGGCGGCCGTGATCCGCGAATCAGTGGCGCTGGTCCGCCAGGGCGTGGTGTCAGCTGAAGACCTGGATGTGGCCGTGACCCAATCTCTGGGCCTGCGCTGGGCCACGGGCGGCCCGTTTCTGTCTGCGCACCTCGGCGGCGGGCAAGGCGGCGTCCGCGCCTTCTTCAAGCAGTTCGCCAACGGGCTGCAACTGCTCTGGCTGCACACCAGACTCAGGCCGGTCTTTCTGTCGGCCGCCACGCAGCGGGCCCTGGCCAAAGGTGTGGAACAGGCTTACGGCAGCCAGACCATCGATCAACTGAGCACCCTGCGGGATCAACAACAGATCGCCATCCTTCGCGCCTTGAACAAGGCACCTTCCAGCGAGATGTAAACCATGAAGCTTTCATCCAACGAAGTCGTGCTGATCACGGGTTGTGGTTCCGGTATTGGCAAGGCCCTGGCCAGAGCCTTTCACCAGCGAGGGTTTCAGGTGTGTGCCACGGCGCGGCGGCCGGACACGATGCGTGATCTGCAAGCTGAAGGCATCATGACCATGGCGCTGGACGTCACCAGCAAGGACGCCATCGCCAGCGTCATCGAGCAGCTGCAGGCCAAGGGCCTTCATGCGGGCGTGCTGGTCAACAACGCGGGCTATGGTGCGATGGGGCCATTGATTGATGTACCCGACAGCGAATGGCAAAAACAGTTCGACGTCAACCTGTTTGCACCAATGGCGCTTACCAGAGCCGTGGTGCCAGCGATGATCGCGCGCGGTAGCGGCATGGTGGTGAACATCAGCAGCGTTTCTGGCGTGATGACCACGCCGTTTGCCGGCCCCTATTGCGCGAGCAAGGCAGCGTTCAATTCGATGTCGGACGCCTTGCGCATGGAGCTGGCGCCATTGGGCATCCGCGTGTTCACCGTGCAGCCCGGCGGCATCCAGTCATCCTTTGGGGACAGCGCTGCCGGCCAGGTCAGCCTGGCGCCGGATTCGCCATACCAGGCGATTCGAGATGGTGTGATGGCCCGTGCCAATGAAAGCCAGAGCAAGGCCATGCCGGCGGAGGTGTTCGCTGGCTTGTTGATGGATCAACTCAAGCGGCCCGCATGCCCGCCAGTGATCCGTCTTGGGGAGAAAAGCAGCTTGTTGCCGTTCCTCAAACAATGGGTGCCAGCGCGGCTGCTGGATCGCGTGTTGAGCAAGCGGTTTCAGTTGGACAGACTGGTTGGGCGCAAGGGTTGAGTTGCCGGCCTGCGGGGCCGACGGGAGTCCTGAAGGTGCTCTCTTTCACACCCAGCATACTTATCAGAACAGATAGTTAGGGCATGCCACTGTTATTCGATTTCGCCATGTAAAGAGGCCGTATTTTACTGAAGCGTTTTTGCAAAATGCATGTGCTACAAACGTTGCAAATGATTCGCAACGCACATCGGGTCGGCGTTGTGATTGATGACGTAGGCCGGTTTAGGTGTTGCGTTTGCGCAGACGGCTGCCCTACCTCCGAGATGGGACTTATGGAAATCAACCGCGAAGAGCCAGCGGTAGAAAAGCTGTGCGACTTGGGATGAGAGGTAAGACTTGACATTGCGCTGACGTCTGCCTTTGGGGTCTCGCCGCTCCAAATCAGTCGGTCTGATCCGAACATTGGGGATCAGACACTGGGCGTACGCGGCTCAGTCTCGATCGCGGTCGGCGGCATACCATCCCGAGCAGTAGTAGCAGCAGCGGTACTCAACGCCGCGACCATCGTAGGCCCAGGTTTCAAGGTCTCCGGCCGTCATCCGAGCACCACAGCGCGTGCAGAATTGAGGCGCACGAGGGCGGTATCGGGTCCATCGCGCCGACGTGAGCTCCCTCATCGATCCAGCCACCAAACGCACAGCCGAGAAGGAGGCTCGGGCAGATCAGGCGGCGAACACCTTTGAGGCAGTAGCCCGCGAATGACACAAGGCCGTGCACGTCGCCAAGGTGTCAGAGGGCCACGCGGCGCGGAACCTGCTGCGTCTGGAGCAGGATGCCCTCCCTATATCGGCGCCATGCCCATCTCCGAGTTCACGGCGCCAAAGCTGCTGGACACGCTGCGCAGGTCTCGTTCGCCATACAAAACCCCGACTGATCAGCGTAGAGTGAACAGATGACCTGCTGAAGCACTGTCCTTGCAGCCGACACAAGAGATTCATTTTGAGATGGATCAAAACCGCGCAATACCAACATGATCAGGATTGCCTTGCGGACTTCGTCCGCAGATCAAACACAGTCAAAGCAGAGGAAATCGACATGAATTCACCCATCCGAGGAAACGCCCATCCGAGCGATAGCACCATTCAAGCTCGGCCATTCGACCAATGCACAGGTCTTTACTGCATCTCAACGCCAACAAATCCACGCTATCTTTACCCGCTGGTCATCGAGAGTCTGACCGCGATCTACATCGCCAGACAAAAGATCGACTGCCACTACGACGCCGATTCCGCCTCGCTGTTCTTCGATAACCAGACGATTGAAAACAAAAAGAGAAGCGGCTTGTTCAAGTTTTCTGATGCGCCGGACGGCAAGAGGATCTTCACCGGCTACATCACAATTGCCAATCCAAGCTCACGGGACGACGTCACGGGCGTCCAAATCTTAAAAACCCAAGTCTGGGCGACACCTGCCACTTCACAGTCATTGCAGGGTTCCGGTCTGGAGCACACCTGGGTCACCATGCGCGATGCCAGCTGCTGGAGGTCTGGAGGAGGGGGGCCTACTTACTACTGCAGCCCGGACAAATGGGTCAAAGTGGGCAACACGCCGGTCTACTTTCCGCCCGAAGGTCGATTGCTCAACTCCACATCCGCTGGTGACCCCAATAAGGCTAATTGCGTTGGTGGCGAGGAATCCAAGTTCCTGGGGGCATTGGATTGGTTTGCAGGCATCGTTTATGGCTTGAATGGTGTGTGTCACCAAATGGCCAATCGTCTTCTCCTGGCCGCAGACAAGCTAACGGTATCAGGCGCGCAGGGCTACACCCTATCCTGCATTCAGTTCGGGCGTTACGGCACGATAGGCTCCATCGAATTCGTCCTGTCCTATTTCGGCTGGGCTGCGCTGCCGGCTGTAATCCCTGCGCTGGCGGCCTTTCTCGCCGGCGCACAGGTTGAGTTCGGCGTACGGTGCGGTAAATGCGAGGTGCCCTACCCGGGACCTGTCTTGCTCAATCAAAACACCGACGATGTGCTTCAAGAGATGCGCAGGATGTCGGTAGATGAACTCCACTCATTCTGGCTCGACCTTTATGAGTGCCACCTTGCAGATCTTAAAGACCTGTTCAAAGAAAAGGTGGGCGAACGCATCAACAACGTAACACTCGGTGCACTCATTGCGCTGTATAGGGAGATGCTGTCGCCATCTAGGGTGGTCATTGAGCACCTGCACAGCATGATTCAGCCACCGCTAGATCTCCAGCAATTTGAACAAATCCACCTCGATACCCATCATTGGCTGGCGTTCGCCCATCAGTTCAATGAAAGGGTCAATGCGCAGCAACGCCGGGTCGCCACGCTCTTGTCCCGGGATGATTACATGGCGCTGTTCGACGCTGCGCCCGAGCAAGAGCTCGTATTGATTGATCCGCAGATCATGGCGAAGTGAATTGGACAAGCAATGACGACGGCAGCATCTTCCTTCTCAGCTGCAGCGTGCAGTACCAGCTCTGATTAGATTGATCTTCCGCTGATCGAAAAGGCAACCAGGCAGTGCGTGTCAATACGCTGGACGCACAGCTGAAGGCTTGAGCACAATGCCTCGCAACGAGAGTTGCGGGGCATTGCTACTTATGGGGTAAGCCGTCAATTGAACACGGCCTTGCGTGCAGAGCCGCGCCTGCTATAGGCAAGGCTGAGCACTTTGCGGACTTGGATCAATTTCTTGAGTGAATTCATGCGCGGACCATCCGGATCGAGCGACTTGCCGCAAATTATGCGAGGGACAAACGGCTGCCCAGTAGCTTGGTACAGCATTCGCCTCGATGAGAACGGGACGACGCCGGTCCGAGACGTACAGCATGAATCGGAATGGCGCTGGGCCATCAGTTCAAAGGCTGCAAGCTTAAAGCGTCGACGCATCAGCGGTAGTTGATCTCCATACGCAACGTATTAAAGTACTTAAAAACACAGCCGCGTTGCCTTACTCCTTGGTAACGCAACGCCTGCTCAACTACCGTAAATTGCCACGATGTATATTATGTAAACTCACATATCGAATTGAGGCAACAGACCAAACACGGCCGGCATCCATCCTCCATCCATTGAATGAATCTCGCGAGCACAGCACACCTTCTGGCTCGCCCCACCAGTTCAAACGCGGCTGCTCTTGCGTGAATGAGTGAGGCTCATGGCCTCATATCGGGCGCTGCGACTTCAGGCGCGCCCTGCTCTTTAGCCGCCTGCCATTGCACCGCTTGAGCCTGCTGATAGGCCGAACGCTCCTGCAAGCGAGCCCAATAAGCCGCAACATGATCAGGGAATTGCGCAGACAACCCCAGATGCTGGGCGAGCAACAAGGCATAACCCACTGACACATCGGCAGCCGTGAACCGGCCTGCGCACAGGTAGGGCTTGTCCGCCAAGCGTGCGTCCAGCGTTTTCAACCTGGCCAGGAACCACTTGGCGTAGTCTTGGGTCACCTGAGGTTGGCGTCGTGCTTCGGGTTCGAAATACGAGTACCGCAACACCAGGGTCTGCGGGAACGTGAGTGTGGCCTCGCCGAAATGCAGGTAGTTGAGGTAATCGCCGTAGGCGTCCTCATTCACGGCCACATCGAGCTGGCCAGGGCTGTGACGCGCAGCAAGGTACTGGCACATGGCGGCGGACTCGCTCATGCGTGTCTGGCCATCCACCAGCAAAGGAATCGTACCCAGAGGATTCAGCGCCAGAAAGTCCTTGCGGTGCACCCGTGGCGGAAACGGCAACACATGCAACTCGTAGGGCAAGCCCAGCTCTTCAAGCAACCACAAGGGCCGAAATGATCGCGCACTGATGCAGTGAAAAAGTTGAATCATGGGCGCGTCAAAATGTGGTCAGGTCAATGAATGAGTCTGCCACGCTTGTCCAGGGTCACAAGATCGACAAAATTGCTCCCCTGGTGATCGCCCTTTGAATAGCGAACCACGATGCCCCCCAGGTCCTGGCGCTCCATGCCTTCCAGTGCGCTGTGAATGCCACGCGCACTGATGGTCGGGGCTTGTTCGAGCGCGCGCACCAGCACCTTGGCCGACACATACCCCTCAAGGGTGCGGTAATTGACCACCAGCCCTGGCTTGCGAGAAGCCGTGGCCATGAACTCCTTGGTGATCGGCAAATGGATGCGATTGGGGTCCGGCAAGATCTGGCTGTAGGGATTGCCACCGACCACATCAGGACCCAACTTGGCGAACTGGGCGTAGATATCGGTGATGGACGTCTGATAGATGGTCGGACGTGAATGCCCAGAGGCACGAGCCAAGCTGAACATCTCTCTCGAAAACGATTCACACGAAGACGGGTTGCACAGTGCGATCACGGTTTGTGCATCCAGGTTCAATATCTGTTGCGCCTGAGGCTTCAGGTCTGCAGACTTGCGCTCGAAACTGACCTTCCCCACCAGGTTGATATTGGGGTAGGTCTTCTTGGTGCGCTCGACAATGTACTGGTAGAGCGGGTCTCCAAACTTGTCATGCTGAACCAGCACCGCCAGTTTGACCGGCGAGATCGACATGTGCTTGAGCATCTCGTCGACCTCAGACCGATAGCTCGCCCGCACGGGGAAAACAACTCCGCTGGCACGCACACTGTCCGCCCCCGTAATGGGTGCGATCAGTGGCACGTCGTTTTCCTGCGCGACCTTGATCACGGCTTCGGTCGGATCCGTACCCCGCGTCCCGAACAAGGCTACGACCTTGCGATCCTTGATCAGGGTTCTGGCGTTGCCTGACGCCTTCTCGGCCGAAAAGGCGTCATCCAGGCTGACCAACTTCACGGGCCGGCCACGGATGCCGCCGGCTGCGTTCACACGCTCCAGATACGCCAACGCACCCGCATTGAAATCTCGCATTTGCGTGGCTGCCACGCTCGAAAAATCGGCCGTTTGCCCGATGAGGATGTCTTCTGCGGCATAGGCAGCAAAAGAAGACCAGCCCACGAGCGTAGCGAACAACAAATGCTTCATTCCTGCAAACTCCTCAAGACATCATCAACCTCAGTGATGACATGATCAAAGCAAATATCAAAATCTGACGCAAGGTTTTGGTTGAAAACTTTGCGGACAGACTCACACCGATTGGCGCGAAGGCCAGCCCCCCCACAATAACGGCCGCCATACCTGCTGCAGACAGCAGAGGCGCGCTTTCTGGTGATGAATCAGAAATCAATGCGTGCGACAGAACATAACCTGTCACTGACAGAAATCCCACCGTGGAGCCAATGATGTTGGCTGTCGCGATGGCATCTTTGAAACGCACCCCTGCCCCGTACACAAAATACGCAATCGTATAAGTACCGCCCCCCACGCCAATCAATGCCGAGACACCGCCAATGGCCCCACCGAAGGAGAGGTCGCGCAAGCGCGAAGGATCCCGCCTTTCCGTCAGCTCTTTGATCGGCCACAACATGACCATGGCCAGGCACAATTGCAGCACGGCAACCATCTGGGGGCTGATAAAGGACTTTGAACCACCTGCGAGACATGCCACCAACGGAGTAATGAAGAACACCCCGATGATGAAATACCTGGCCCCCGACAAAAGCACCAATCGCTCCTGATGCGTTCTGATTCGCAACTGCTTGACGGTGGCGCCAATTGAATTGAACAGAACCGCAAACCATGACACGACGATGGCATCGTGAATCACCGGCGGGCCATAGAGCCATACCAGAACTGGGACAATGACAATGCCCCCAGCCAACCCCACCAGACCCGCGATCAGGCCAGACAGCGCCCCCGCTACGAGCAGCATAATAACATCCATCTTCTTCACCCCGTTTGTTAAATTGATTGAACTCAATACCCTTGAGTCAAGGCTTGCACATTCGGCGCCATGCTGATAAATGGTCCGGAAATCTGATAATCAAGAAATGCCCCACCCATTCGCGGCTTGCGGGGCGGGCAATGCAATGCTTGCAAAATCGCAACACACCCCATCACATGAGGGGTTACGGTTAACGTGGGCTCGCATGACAATGCAGGCACTGCAGCGCAAATGGCTTGACCGACGGTATACAAAGCTTCACCTGCTTGACATTCAGTATCGTGACGGCGGAAGGCAATGTCAGGCACAGATGCGCCATACCCTTATGGAATACTACCCATTCGGGTTAACAGATCTGTGGCAGTTGCTCGCGGCCTCCTTCGTTGCGCTGATCCCACGCCTGATCCTTGTCAATACAGATCGCCGCCTGGCCTGGGTTTCACTCGTGCAGAACCTTTTTGATCCAAAGGTAATCCAGCACGTGAACACAATCATACATCTGCAACATGTGACAGATTAATGCGCAATACCTGCATGGATATGCGACATCAATGGCCTGACGGTGTTACCAGCACACACAAAAAGGGCCCTTTCCTAGGGAAACCGACATGAAGACGAGCCACCTGGAATGGCTTGAATCGCTTACGATTTAACACAACTGCGATGTAGGCTTGCGGCAAAAGCAACGCTCAAGGATTTCACGTACTTCAACGGCCAACCGAAAGACACCGGTAGTCATGCTGAACGGTCTCAAGCACCTCACGGTTGGATTGATCGAAGTGCCCTCCATTCCAAACCCCCTACTGGATCTGCGCCGACCAGGCTTTGACCTGACTGCGCCGACTGAGCTTGACCTGTCTCCAGTGCAGGCGGAAGAGTCGCGCGAGATCGACCGCTTACTTGAAAAGGGTTTTCGTGACCTGAAATTCCCGGACGCACTGGAGAGACGTTACGCGCAAGACCACGCTGAACAGCGACTGAAGACGCTGGTGTCCAGCGGCATGCTGGTCACGTTGCTTTTTAACTGGTTTCTGATGTCAGACAACCTGATGGTGCCTGACGTGTTTGAGTTGTCGCTCAAGTTGCGACTCTTCATCTTCACGCCCTGCACGATCCTGGGCATCTACCTCATCACCAAGTTGCCATCACCTCAGTTGCGTGAATGGCTGGCGATGGGGACCGGGCTGATTGCCTCGGCGCTCAATTTATTTATCTGCCTTTCGAGCAAGGATGTCCTAGCTGGAGCTTATCTCGTAAGCATGGTGCCCATCGTGATGTTCAGCAACGCGGTGGCGCAGATGCGTTTCTCCCCTGCCCTCGTGATGGACAGCATGATCCTGCTCATGTTTGGGTACGGCGCCTGGATACTGGCGGCCCCACACAATTTACCCATCCTCCTGTCAGCGGGATTCACGCTTTTGTCGGCCTCCGTGTTCACGCTGTACGGGTGCTACACCCTGGAGCGAGACGAGCGCCAGAACTGGTTGCTTCATCTGAGAGAGAAGGTGCTGCTGCAGGAGCTGGAACTGGCGAACCAGCACCTCGATACCGTTTCGCGCAGCGATCTGTTGACCGAGGTGGCCAATCGTCGGCACTTTGATGAACACATGCAATTGGTGTGGGAGCGTGCCCGACTTGATGGCAGCGACATCTCGCTGATGATGATCGATGTGGATCACTTCAAGTCCTACAACGATCGTTATGGACACCCTGAGGGTGATGAGTGCCTCAAAGAAGTCGCCGCAACCTTGAAGCGCCGGCTGCGGCGCCCCGGCGATCTGATAGCCCGGTTCGGGGGCGAAGAGTTCATTGCAGTACTCGCCGGTACGCCCTTGACCACCGCTGCCAGCGCTGCCGAGCGCGTTCGCAAAGGCGTGGAACACCTCAATCGGCTGCATGCCGGTTCGCCCACGCACGCGGTGGTGACTGTCAGCATTGGCGTAGCGTGCTTGCGCCCCAACGCACCTCATGCCAGCCCCGCACAGTTGATCGCGGCGGCGGATGAGGCGCTCTATCAAGCCAAATCTCGCGGTCGCAACCGTGTATTCGCTTTCGGTACCAACGACTGAACCTGGTTTGTGATGTCTTCCTTTCCGCCAAGCTCCAGTCCTGATATTTCCAAGCTGGCTGCAGGCTTGAACGATCCATTGATGGTCAGGATCAACCAGTTGCTGGACAAGGGCTTTCCATGGATGCGCTTTCCCGGCTCGCTGGAGCAACAGTTCCTGCTGGACGTGGCAGAAGCCCGCCGCAAACACTTCGTGATCAGCAGCGTCATAGCCTTGCTGATCTACAACGGCTTCCTGGTCGCGGACTACTTAATGGCCCGTGACGTGTTCTGGCTGGCCGTGCAGATCCGGATCCTGTTTTTCACGCCGTTGGCCCTGTTCTTCATCTACTTGATTCAAAGGCAGCGCGGGGCTTTCATCCACAGCTTGCCAACGGCTTCTCTGGAGGTCATTGTGGTGAGCGGTGGCCTGATTGCGGCCACAAGTCTGGCCTTCATCCTGTCGGAGACCCGAAGCCCGCTGGCGCCCTACTATCACGTGGGCTTCTGTGTGGTGGTCCTGTATGGCAATGTCGTTCAACGGCTGAGGTTCTGGTATGCCGCGGTCTTTTCCGTGGCGCTGCTTGGCATCCATGTGGCTGGCATCGTGCTGCTGGGCAGCTTTCCTCCTCGTCTGCTGTGGCCGATTGTCTCCATGGTTCTGTCGTCGATCGTGTTCTCGCTGACGGCCAACTACGTGATGGAACGCGACGAGCGCAAACGCTATTTGCTGACCCTGAGAGAACGGGGCGTGGTGCGGGAGTTGACCCGTGCGCATGAACGCCTGCAGGAGTTGTCTCGCGTGGATGCATTGACAGGACTCTACAACCGCCGCCACTTCCAGGAGTATCTGCAGCAGGTGTGGGAGCGAGCGCAATACGATGGCTCGTCCGTCAGCATCCTGATGGTGGATGTGGATCATTTCAAGAAGTACAACGATCGCTACGGCCACCCGGTTGGCGATGAATGCCTCAGCCAGATTGCCAGCGTGCTGCAGAGCACCTTGCGACGGCCTCAGGATCTGATTGCACGCTACGGTGGCGAAGAGTTCATCGCCGTGCTGCCCACAACAGATGCAAGTTACGCCATGGCGGTCGCCGAGCGGGTGCGCGTGGCGGTAGAGGCCTTGCAGATGCGGCATGAGAGTTCATCTGCATCCCACTTTGTGACGGTCAGCATCGGCGTGGTGTCATGCAAGGCCGACTTTTTGCTGAAGTCTTCGGCACTGGTTTCAGCGGCAGATCAGGCTCTGTATCAGGCCAAACACGAAGGCCGCAATCGGATCTGCGTGCTCGATGCCAAGGCGGCAGCCTCAGCGCACTGAGACGGGATCCAGGTGAGTCATCACGTCCAGAACAGGCAGCTTCTTCATCACGCGCTCGCGAGCTGAACTGGCGATATCGTGACCTTCTTTGACGGTCAGTTCACCATCGACTTCCAGATGAGCATCCACCATGATCATGTCACCCATCTTGCGGGTACGCAGGTCATGAACACCTTGCACGCCGGGGGTGTCCGTCAGGACCAGCCGGATCTCATTGATCTGCTCATCTGAGACTGAACGGTCCATCAGGTCGTTGAGGGCATCCCAGCCGAATTCCCACCCCATCCTGGTGACCATGAAGCCCACGATGAGGGCGGCGACCGGGTCCAGCAAGGGATAGCCCAGCAAGTTGCCGATGATGCCCAGCGCCACGACCAGAGAAGATGCTGCATCGGAACGGGCATGCCAAGCATTGGCCACCAGCATGCTGGAGCGCACACGCTCGGCAGCGGCCAGCATGTAGCGAAACAGCAGCTCCTTGGAGACCAGTGCCACCAGGGCCACATACAGCGCCACAGGTTTGACCTTGGGGATCAACTCCGGATCGCCCAGTTTGTACACAGCGCTCCACAGCATGCCGATGCCCACGCTGAGCAGCAAACCGCCCAGCACCAGCGAGGCGGCCGTTTCGTAGCGGTGGTGGCCGTAGTGGTGGTCTTCGTCGGCTTCCTTGCGGCTGTGCTGGTTGGCCAGCAGCACCACGAAGTCGGCGATCAGGTCGGACAGCGAGTGGATGCCGTCTGCGATCAGGGCTTGCGAGTGCGCAAACACACCCACCAGCACTTGAACCGTCGTCAGGACGAGGTTGACCACCACGCTGACCAGCGTGCTGCGCTTGGCCACGGCGTGGCGTTCGGGGGTGTCCTGTTCAGGATCGTCTTGCGGCGTCAGATCCAAAGCCATGCGTGCTCAACCCAGCCAGTCGATGTGGTGCCCCAGCTTGCGGGCCTTGGTGCCCAGGTAGCGCTCGTTCTCGGCCTGCACGTCACTGCGAACCGGCACGCGTTCCTCGATGTTGACGCCATGCTGCGTCAGCGTATCAACCTTGCGCGGGTTGTTGGTCATCAGCTTGACCGAGTTCACACCCAGGTAAGACAGGATTTCGGCGGCGGCATCGAAGTTGCGCAGGTCTGGTGCAAAACCCAGATGCTGATTGGCTTCCACGGTGTCCATGCCCTGATCTTGCAATTGGTATGCCCGCAGCTTGTTGGCCAGGCCGATGCCACGGCCTTCCTGGCGCAGGTACACCACCACGCCACTGCCCTTCTTGCCGATTTCGCTCATGGCGAAGTGCAGTTGGGGGCCGCAGTCGCAGCGCAGGGAGCCAAAGACATCCCCTGTCATGCATTCGGAGTGCACGCGCACCAGGGCGCTGCCCTTGACTTCACCCATGACCATGGCGACGTGTTCGGCACCGGTGGCCTTTTCACGAAAAAGCTTCATGGTGAAGCTGCCATGTTCGGTGGGCACGCGCGCTTCGGCCAGGAATTCCACCAGGGCGGTGGTCACAGGCGTCAGGGCTTCGGCTGGGGTCTGGCTCGCGGAATCAGGGATTGACATTCATTTTCCTCAGGGGCCCATATTCTGCCAAAAGCCACTGCACTCCACATTTTGAGGAGCAAAAAGACCTGCGTGCGGAAAAAATGGTGAAGTTCTTGACCTAGCTTACCTTTTACATGGAAACTGGCACGCATGAACTGCATCTGGACCTCCCGAACCCGCCGAATTTGGCTAGCGCTAGCTGACAACAGCTGGTGTGTTCGGGTCACACGCGTCTGACGAGTTCATTCTCTCCGCCCCCCAACAACGCCAGCCCAGCCGCTGGCGTTTTGCATTTCGGGGTCGTTGACGAGCAGTAATCAGTCTCCCAGACAACGCCCCCGCGCCAAGCGGCTTTCTTTCAACCTTGAGGAAAGTCACTGTCATGCGCATGCTCACCAACCCCGCCACGAAGTACATCTCTACCTGGTTCCGCCAGTTGCGACTGCGAGCGACGCACGCGTTAGACAAGGAGCGTGCCGCATGAGACACCGCACCGCTTCGACTGGTTTCTGCCCGAGTTGCCAACACCACGGCCTGTTGCAGCGCCATGCCATCCGCCCGAGCTGGTGGCGCGATGTGCCGCAGGATGGCCGCCCGCAAGTTCGACGTGGCGAGATCGTGCGCTGGCGCTGCACGAGTTGCCTCCAGACCCACTCCAGCCAACCGGAATGGGCCTTGCCTGGCAAACGCCTGACTCGCGAACTGGCGGCCTGGGTGAGCCAGGCCTTGCAGGCAGGGCAAAGCGCCCGGGCCGTGGCCCGCAGATGCGGCGTGGATGAAAAAACCGTGCGCACCTGGGGCAATACGGGCTGATGCCAACTGATGCAGGCTGAACCAGCCTGCCCAAGGTGGACTGGACGGGCTGGCTCAAAATCGCTAAAGTGCTGTATATAACAACAGTATTTCAGCAATTGAGATGCATCCGCACGTCCTGCCTGCCGCCCCCCAGAATGGCCAGCCCGCCCTGCCCGAGCACCTGGCTCAGGCCGTTTGGCGCGGCGATGCCATGGGGCGCGTGTGCAGCACGGTCATCCCCAGCGGGCATCACATGCTGGATGCCGAGCTGCCAGGCGGTGGCTGGCCCTGCCAGTCCATGACCGAAGTTCTGCTGCCCCAGTCCGCCCAGGCTGAATGGCGGCTGCTGAACCCTGCCTTGGCACAGATCGTGAGGCAAGGCGGAACGGTATTGCTCATTGCCCCGCCACACACGCCCCACTTACCCGGCTTGACCAAGGAGGGCTTGCGTGATGACCGCCTGATCCGCATTGATGCGTGCACACCGGCCGAACGCCTGTGGGCCACCGAGCAGGCACTCAAGGCCGGTTGTGTCAGCGCCGTATTGAGCTGGTTGCCGCAAGTGCGCCCGGAGCAGATCCGCCGCTTGCATGCCTGCGCAGCGCAACACCCCGGGCCTTTGTTCGTGTTTCGTCCCGCCAAGGCCCAGGCTGACTCGTCTGCGGCGCCACTGCGCGTGCTGCTCGGGCTGGGGCCCTGCCCTCACCCGTTGCAGGTTCAGATCGTCAAGCGACGAGGGCCCATGCTGGATCAGCCCCTGAGCCTGCCGTGCTGGCCGGCCGGGTTGACGCCCCTTCTGCCTGCCGACTCCTTGCCGACCCTGTTGCCCACTTCATTGCCACCCATCACCAGTCCGATATCTGCCACTCACCCCGCCACACCGGACACACCCCAAGCGCCATCACACCATGCTGCACTGGATCGCCTTGCTACCCGGGAGTCCCGCGCCTTGTCATGAGGCAGAAGGGGCGGATCAGCTGCGACCTGAGCATGTTGAAGACAAAGCTTCACCCGCTTGCATCCCGCTGGTGCTGGGGCCCCTGCACCTGGGTTGGTGGGCCTTGCAATTCACACCTCGGGTGGCCTGCCTGGAAGACGCGGTTGTGCTGGAGGTGCAGGCCAGCGAGCGATTGTTTGGCGGGGCTGCAACCTTGCGCGAGCGCATCATGAATGAAGCCCGGGCGCATGGCGTGGTGGCTGCAGCCCATGCCGGTACGGCACTGGCTGCGGTGGCCCTGGCTCGCCATGCCGCCACATGCGCACCAGACAAGGCCCTTGCTACCGAATCCACCACACGCCTGGCAAAAAGCCAGACCCGACACCAGCGACAAAATGCCCAGGATAAAGGTGAAGACACCGATACACGCAAGGAACTGGCCGCGCGCCTGAATCAACTCCCTCTGGATGTGTTGCCTGGCGTGGCCACCCATGCGCCCACCCTGGCCAGACTGGGGTGTCGCAAGCTGGCCGATGTGCGCGCCCTGCCGCGCGGTGGTCTGAGCCGGCGTTTCGGTGCCGGCATCCTGCAGACACTGGATCAGGCCTACGGCCACAGCCCTGAAGCCTTCGAGTGGCTCACCCTGCCGGCGGTGTTTGATGCCCGGCTGGAGTTGCCTGGCCGTGTCGAATCAGCCCCCGCCTTGCTGTTTGCCGCCAGCCACCTGCTGCAACAACTGTGTGCCTGGCTGGCGGGGCGCCAGGCCGGCGTCATGGCCTTCACCTTGCGCTGGCTGCATGACTGGCACCGTCGCGACAGCAGCCACGAGGGCGAATGGACCGTGCGACTGGGCAGCCCGACGCGCGACTACGCCCGCCTGAGCCGGCTTCTGGCCGAGCACCTGCAACGCATCCAGTTGAGTGCCCCGGTGGGTGACATCAGCCTGCACGCCGATGAGATCGAAGCCCTGCCCCTGAGCAGCCAGCAACTCTTTCATGAGCACCGCGAAGACCAGTTGAGCGCCAGCCCCGATGCCTTGCTCACACCTGCCGCCCAACGCGCACAACGCGATGCCCTGCTGGCCTTGCTGGAAAAGCTCAGTGTGCGCCTGGGGCCCGAGCGCGTGCTGCAAGCCCAGGTACAGGCCGATCACCGGCTGGAATGCGCTCAGCAGTGGCACCCCGCCGTGCCAGCCTTGTCCACCGCATCCCTTCACCATCCAGAGGCCCCTGCGACGCATGCAGCCCGAACAGCCCGCGCCGTCCCTGTCGCCGACATGCCGCAACCCTGCTGGGTCCTGCCTGAACCCATGCCGCTGGCGCTGGACGCGGTACTGGGCCAACACCCCATCTACCAAGGCAAGCTGACGCTGCTGGCCGGCCCGCATCGTATCGAGGCCGGCTGGTGGGACCCAGGCACCGAGCACACCCGCGTAACCCGCGACTACTACCTCGCCAGCAGCGCCCACGCCGGCCTGCTGTGGATCTACAAACGCCAGCAGGCTGCAGACGACACGCGCAGCCCCTGGTACCTGCACGGCTTCTTTGCCTGATCGAGCGCTGCCATGCTTCTCCAGCCAACTCAGTTCGCGCTACCCGATTACGTCGAACTGCATGCGGTGTCGAACTTCTCGTTTCTGCGTGGGGCGTCGCATGCGCAGGAAATGGTGCAACGCGCGCTGGCCCTGGGCTACCGCGGGCTGGCCATCACGGATGAATGCAGCATGGCCGGGGTCGTGCGTGCGCATCTGGCCCTGCGAGAAGCACGTCAGGCCAGGGAACCCGGCGCGGACGATTTCAAACTGCTGATCGGCAGTGAGTTCCAGGTGTTCGAAGATGAACACGATGCGCAGCCCATGCGCCTGATCGTGCTGGCCTGCCATCGCCTGGGCTACGGGCTGCTGTGCGAGTTCATCACGCGCCTGCGCCGGGCCACCGAAGGCAAAGGCCAGGCCAGGTTGATACGCAGCGAGATTCGCCAGGAGGCCTTGGGCGACTGCGTGGTGATCATGGCGCCGCACCGCCTCGGCCCGGCAGCCACCATCGAGGCCCAGGCGCAGTGGCTCAAGCAGCACTTTGGCGGCCGCTGCTGGCTGGCGCTCGAACAGCATCAGCAACTGGATGACGCCATCTGGCTGCGCACCCTGCGCCATGTGAGCGACACCGTGCGCGTGCCCCTGGTGGCTGCGGGCGATGTACACATGCATGCGCGCTCCCGCAAGCCCTTGCAGGATGTGCTCACCGCCATCCGCATCGGCAAACCCCTGCCTGAATGCGGGCTGGAGCTGGAGCGCCATGCAGAACGCCATCTGCGCAGCCGCCTGCAACTGGCCCAGCTTTATCCGCCAGACACCCTGGCTGCCACCTTGCAGGTCGCTGCACGTTGCGACTTCAGCCTCGATGAACTGAAGTACGAATACCCTGAAGAAGTCGTGCCCGAGGGCGACACCCCCAGCTCCTACCTGCAGCGCCTGGCCTATGAAGGCAGCACCTGGCGTTACCCCAAGGGCGTGCCGGCCCGTGTGCAGTTGCAGGTCGACAAGGAGCTGGATCTGATCGCCGAACTCGGCTATGAAAAGTACTTCCTCACCGTCTACGACATCGTGCGCTTCGCCCGCTCCCGGCACATCCTGTGTCAGGGCCGAGGCAGTGCGGCCAACTCTGCCGTGTGCTATTGCCTGGGCATCACCGAGGTCGATCCGGATCAGACCACCCTGCTGTTCGAGCGCTTCATCTCCAAAGAGCGTAACGAGCCGCCCGACATCGATGTGGACTTCGAGCACGAGCGCCGCGAAGAGGTCATCCAGTATCTGTATGAGCGTTATGGGCGCGACCGCGCCGCCCTGACCGCCACCGTCATCAGCTACCGCACCCGCAGCGCCCTGCGCGATGTGGGCAAGGCCCTGGGCTTCGATGCCGAGCTGATCGAGCGTGTGGGCAACAACCACCAGTGGTGGGACGGCAAGGGCATCCAGGCTGAGAGACTGATCGAGATCGGCCTGGATCCGCAAGACATCCGCCTGCGCCAATGGCAGGACCTCTCACTCACCTTGATGGGTTTTCCGCGCCACCTCAGCCAGCACACCGGCGGCTTCGTGATCGCCAAGGGCGCCCTGTGCCGCATGGTACCGATCGAGAACGCCAGCATGCCCGACCGCAGCGTCATCCAGTGGGACAAGGATGACCTGGATGCCCTCGGCCTGCTCAAGGTGGATGTGCTGGCGCTGGGCATGCTCACCGCGCTGCGCAAGGCGCTGGACTTCATCGGCCAGCAGCGCGGCCATGAGATGGAGTTGCAAGACATCCCCAGGGAAGACGAAGCCACCTACGACATGGTCTGCCAGGCCGACACGGTTGGCGTCTTCCAGATCGAAAGCCGTGCGCAGATGAGCATGCTGCCGCGCCTGCGCCCGCGCGAGTTTTACGACCTGGTGGTCGAGGTGGCGCTGGTGCGGCCAGGCCCCATACAAGGCGGCATGGTCCACCCGTATCTGGAACGGCGCGAGCTTTATCGGCGTGATCCATCTGCCATCACCTACCCGCCTCGGCTGGAGGCCGCTTTGAAACGCACGCTCGGCATCCCCATCTTCCAGGAACAGGTGATGCAGATCGTGGTGCTGGCCGCGGGCTTCACGGCGGGCGAAGCCGATGAGTTGCGGCGCTCCATGGCCGCCTGGCGGCGCAAAGGCGGGGTGCACAAGTTCAAGGACAAGGTCATCAACGGCATGAAGGCCAATGGCTACGACCCGGGCTTTGCCGATCAGATCTTCAAGCAGATCCAGGGCTTTGGCGAATACGGTTTTCCGGAATCCCATGCGGCCAGTTTTGCCTTGCTGGTCTATGCCAGTGCCTGGGTCAAGTGCCACGAGCCTGCCGCCTTTCTGGCGGGCCTGCTCAACGCCCAGCCCCTGGGCTTTTACTCGCCCAGCCAGTTGGTGCAAGATGCGCGCCGCCATGGCGTGAACGTGCGCCCGCCTGATGTGATGACCAGTCTGTGGGACTGCACACTGGAAGATCGCCCAGGGCCTGAAGAAGCCCGACGCCAGAAGCTGCGTCAAGATCAGCCCACCGTTCGCTTGGGGCTGCGCCTGATCGCCGGGCTCTCGCATCAAGCCGCCGAGCGCATCGTGCAGGCCCGGCAGCAAGCCCTGTTCATCAACGTGGATGACCTGGCCCGCCGCGCCGATCTGGATCAGGCCGACATGCGGGCCCTGGCCGCTGGCGATGCCTTGATGAGCTTGTCCGGCCACCGCAGGCAGCAGGTCTGGGAAGCCTCCGCGCTGCACCGTGCCCCCACCTTGCTGCGTGACGCACCGGTGGACGAAGACTGGCTGGACCTGCCCCACGCCCCCGAAGGAGAAGAAATCGTGTTCGACTACGCCTCGCTGGGCCTGACCCTGCGCAGCCATCCGCTGGCCTTGCTGCGCCCGAAGTTAAGGGAGCAGCGCCTGTCCAGCGCACGCGATCTGCGTGATCTGCCTAATGGCCGCCTGGCCAAGGCCTGCGGCATCGTGACCGTGCGCCAGCAACCTGGCACCGCCTCAGGGGTGATCTTCGTGACGCTGGAAGATGAGACCGGCACCGTCAATGTGGTGGTGTGGACGCATGTGCGCGACCGCCATCGCCAGGCCCTGCTGCAGGCGCGCCTGCTGGCGGTCTATGGTGTGTGGCAACGCGAAGGCGAAGTACGCCATCTCATTGCCCACTACCTGCATGACATGACCCCGCTATTGGGCCGGCTGGCCACCACCAGCCGGGATTTCCATTGACATCAGGCCGGCCTGTGTTCTCTCGCTTACACCTCTTGCAAATCGCATGACCTGGCAGCTCGGCCATCCAGGACACTGGCGGGCAAGAAAAACCGGGGAGAGAAAGAACAATATGGCCAGCATCGTCAAGAACAACCACCTTCGTTGGGCCCTTGCACTGAGCACCGCCGTGATGGCGGGATGCGGTGGCGGGCAAGGTAGCACCGATCCATCGAACACCAGCGGCGGTACACAAGCCGCGCCCGCGGCCAGTTCGCCGGACACGGCCGCCAGCAGCGGAACCGGTGGTGGCGCCGGCACAGGTAGCACCACGACCGGTAGCAACACAGAGTCTGGCACGTCAGGTACAGGCTCAGCGGGTACCACGACGGGCGCGGGCAGCAGCAGTGGCTCCAGCAGCAACACCGGCACCGCCCCGGGCAGCACAACCAGCAGCACCGACTGGCCACCGCCACCTCAGGCCTCCCCAGCCACGGCCTGCTCGAGCCGATTGACCGGTAGCCACGCCACTTTTGACGTCGGCCCTGGCAAGCCCTACACCGACCTCACCAACGTGCCCTGGCTGTCACTGCAAGCGGGCGACGTGGTCAACATCCACTACCGTGCAGAGCCCTACCGCACCAAGATCGGCATGCGCGCACAAGGCACGGCAGAAGCACCCGTAGTGATCAACGGCGTCACCAACGACACCTGCCAGCGCCCCGTGCTGAACGCCGAGAACGCCGTCACGGCCACCGACGCACGCACAGCCGGCTTTGGCCGCGACATTCAGAGCGCCGGCCTGATCCAGATCTACAGGTCGCCCACCGATCCCTACGACACCTTCACGCCCAGGTACATCACCATCCAGAACCTGATGTTGACAGGTGCCAAAGGCGGCAAGAGCTTCAAGGACAACGCAGGCGCCAACGCCACCTACGGCACGTTCTCGGCCGCCATCTATGCCGTGCGCGTGCACAACCTGACGGTTGAAAACTGCGAGATCACCGGCAACGGCCTGGGCGTGTTCACCAACACCAAGGGCGACACGCAAGACAGCTACAGCGCCAACATCATCATCCGCCGCAACCGCATCTACGACAACGGCTACACCACAGACGACCACGAGCACAACCTCTACATCCAGGCGCGCCGTGTCCTGTACGAGGGCAATTACATCGGTCAGGCTTTTGCTGGCTCGTCCATCAAGGACCGCAGCAGCGGCACCGTCATCCGCTACAACATGATCCTGGCCAGCGCGCGGGCCATCGATCTGGTAGAGACCGAAGAAGAGTATTTCAGCAATGTCGAGCCGGATCCGCTCTACCACTACGCCTGGGTCTACGGCAACATCATCATCAACGATGGGCAAGCTCCGGGCGGCTCCGCCGTGAACATCGTGCACTGGGGCTTCGACAACAACCAGGCCAAGTCTCGCGCAGGTACGCTCTACTTCTATCAGAACACCCTGATCAACCGCGTGGCGCAGAGCAAATTCTGGTACACGGTGCCCTTCCAGCTTGGCAAGGATGGCCAGGCCCCTGCCGGCATCAAGGTGGAAGCTGCTTCCAACATATTCTGGAATGCAGGCGGCAACGAATGGCGCTTCCTGAGCAATGTCGGTACCTTGCAGTTCATGGGTAGCAACTATGTGCCGTCAAACTGGTGGTCGACTGTGCCGGGTCAGACCGCGGACGTGCGCACCAATGGGGCCACCTTGATCACAGGGCTGGATCCCAAACTCGACACCAACTACGTGCCTCTGGCCGCCTCTCCGATATCGGGACAGATGATCCTGAGCGCATCCACGACACCTGTGGGCGCCACAGCAGCCAATCTCCAGGTCGCGCACCAGTACAAGGAGGGCTCGGGTATCGTGGCCCTTCCCACACGGCTGGCTGGCACAAGCGCAGCCATTGGCGCCCTGCAACGCCCTTGAAAAAGCGAAATGGGTGAGGCCTTTTTCAGACCTCACCCACATATGGCACGACGCTGATCGGGTGTCAGGCGTCATGCCTTGAGCACCATCCACCAGATCAGCGCTTACGTACAGGCATCAAATCCGTGCAACTGCCATGCGCTGCCTCTGCAGCCAGGCCCACGCTCTCACCCAGGGTCGGGTGCGGGTGGATGGTCTTGCCGATGTCGACTTCATCGGCGCCCATCTCGATGGCCAGGGCCACTTCGCTGATCAGATCCCCTGCATGCGTGCCGACGATGCCGCCGCCCACGATGCGACCAGTCTCGGCGTCAAACAGCAGCTTGGTGAAGCCTTCTGCCCGGCCATTGGCCAGCGCCCGGCCTGAAGCGCCCCAGGGGAAGAGCCCCTTCTTGATGGCCTTGCCTTGTGCTTTGGCCTGCTCTTCCGTCAAGCCCACCCAGGCAATTTCCGGGTCGGTATAAGCCACGCTGGGGATCACCATCGGGTCGAAGCTTTCGCTGGCCAGTGCCTTGTCATTGAGCAACTCGCCGGCGATGACTTCAGCCGCCACATGCCCTTCGTGTACAGCCTTGTGCGCCAGCATGGGTTGCCCCACGATGTCACCAATGGCAAACAGACTGGGCACATTGCTGCGCATCTGGCTGTCCACGGGGATGAAGCCACGCTCGTTGACGGTCAAGCCTACCTTGTCCGCACCGATCTTGCGGCCGTTCGGGCTGCGCCCCACGGCTTGCAGGACCAGGTCATACGTTTGGGCGGCGGGTGATTCGACACCCGGCTTGGCCGACTCGAAGCTCACGCGGATGCCTGCTGGTGTGGCCTCGGCCGCCACGGTTTTGGTGCCCAGCATGATGCGATCAAAGCGGCCCGCATTGAATTTCTGCCAGACATTGACCAGATCCCGGTCTGCACCCGGCATGAGCGTGTCGCTCATCTCGACCACATCGATGCGCGCGCCCAGCGTGGAATACACCGTGCCCATTTCCAGGCCGATGATGCCGCCGCCGATCACCAGCATCTTCTTCGGGATGGCAGGCAGATCGAGCGCGCCCGTGGAATCCACCACACGCGGATCGTCCGGCAGGAAAGGCAGGCGCACTGCCTGAGAACCCGCCGCGATGATGGCGCGCTTGAAGCTCAGCGCACGGGTGTCGCCCGTCTTGTCCTGGCTGGTGCCCGTGGTGATTTCCACCTGCACATGGTGCGCATCCACCAGCGAGCCATAGCCGCGCACGATCTCAACCTTGCGCGCCTTGGCCATGCCGGCCAGCCCGGTGGTCAGCTTGCGGGTGACGCCGGACTTGTGCGCACGCAGCTTGTCCAGATCCAGCACGGGCGCACCAAAGCTCACGCCAAGCGCATCGAAGTGCTTGACCTCGTCCATCACGGCGGCCACATGCAGCAGTGCCTTGGAGGGGATGCACCCCACATTCAGGCACACGCCTCCCAGTTCGGCATAGCGCTCCACCAGGATGACCTTGAGGCCCAGGTCCGCCGCACGGAAGGCTGCGCTGTAGCCGCCGGGGCCACCGCCCAGCACCAGCACATCGCAATCGGTGCCTGCAGGTGCGTTCACGGCAGGCGAGGCTTGCGGTGCGGCCGAAGCGGACACCACGGCAGACGCCACAGGTGCAGCCGTTGATGTGACAGTTGATGCGACCGGCGCGGCCACCGGCGATGCCGTTGGCGTGGATGCCGGGGCATTGGCCGCAGCAGCGCCCTCCCCGGCCACGTCCAGCGTCAGGATCAACTGCCCTTGCGCCACACGGTCACCGAGTTTCACCTTGATCTCGCCCACCACGCCAGCCTGAGGTGATGGCACTTCCATCGATGCCTTGTCAGACTCCAGCGTGATGATGCTTTGCTCGGCTGCCACCGTCTGTCCCGGTTTGACCAGGATCTCGATGACGGCCGCATCGGCGATGTCGCCGATGTCTGGAACGGGAATGTTGATCAATGCCATGTTCTTGTTCCCGTTCGATCAGACCAGCGCGCGGCGGAAGTCGGCCAGCAAGCTGGCCAGGTAGGTGTTGAACCTGGCGGCCGATGCGCCATCGATGACGCGGTGGTCATAACTCAGGCTCAAAGGCAGCATCAGGCGGGGCTCGAACGCCGAGCCGTTCCACACCGGCTTCATGGCCGAGCGGCACACGCCCAGGATCGCCACCTCGGGCGCATTGATGATGGGGGTAAAGGTGGTGCCACCAAAGCCACCCAGCGACGAGATCGAGAAGCAACCGCCTTGCATTTCGCCCGGCGAGAGCTTGCCATCACGGGCCTTGGCGGCCAGCGCGGCGGTTTCGGTAGCAAGTTGCGACAGGCTCTTGCTGTCCACATCGCGGATCACCGGGACAACCAGGCCATTGGGCGTATCGGCGGCAAAACCGATGTGCACATACTGCTTGAGCACCAGGTCATCGCCATCCAGCGAGGCATTGAACTGCGGGAACTTGCGCAGCGCCACCGCACAGGCCTTGAGCAGGAAAGCCAGCATCGTGAACTTGGTGCCCGTCTTGGCATGCTCTTCATTGAGCTTGACGCGCAATGCCTCCAGCTCGGTGATGTCCGCCTCGTCGTGGTTGGTGACGTGCGGGATGCGAACCCAGTTGCGATGCAGGTTGGCGCCGGAGATCTTCTTGATGCGCGACAGCGGCTGGCGCTCGACCGCACCGAACTTGGTGAAGTCCACCGATGGCCAGGGCAGCAAGGTCATGCCACCGAGGTCGGCCGAACCCGCTCCACCGCCAGCGGATACCGCGGCGGGCTGATCGGCCCGTGCCATCACACCCTTGACGAAGTTCTGCACATCCACATGCGTGATGCGGCCCTTGGGCCCGGAACCCGGGACCTTCTGCAAAGGCACGCCCAGCTCTCTCGCAAACCGGCGCACCGATGGCGAGGCATGTGACACCGCGCTCAAGGGTGGCATCGCCAAAGTCGCCAGCGCTGCGGTGGGGTGCGTGCGGTCTGCCGCGGCAGGCGCCGCATCGGCCACTGGTGCCGGGGTTGCCGCAACAGGTGGCGCCACAACCTCGGTTGCAGCTCCGTCAGCCGTTTCCAGCAAGCCCACCAGCGAGCCTTTGCTCACCTTGTCACCCAGGCGAACGCGCAGCTCCTTGAGCACACCACCCACAGCCGAGGGCACCTCCATCGACGCCTTGTCGGACTCGATGGTGATCAGGCTTTGCTCAGCCTTGATGGTGTCGCCGGGCTTGACCAGCAATTCGATCACCGCGGCATCGCTCACATCGCCGATGTCGGGCACAGTCAGTTCAATCACAGCCATGAGAATCTGCCTTCCCCGCCTCAGGCGTACAGCGGGTTGATCTTGTTGGTATCGATGCCATATTTGGCAATCGCCTCGGCGACCTTGGCCAGCGGCACTTGCCCGTCTTCTGCCAGCGCCTTCAAGGCCGCGACCACGATGTAGTGGCGGTTGATCTCGAAGTGCTCACGCAGGCGATAGCGGAAGTCGCTGCGCCCGAATCCGTCGGTGCCCAACACCTTGTAGGTGCGACCCTTGGGGATATAGGCGCGGATCTGCTCGGGCAGCGCCTTCACATAGTCGGTCGACGCGACCACAGGGCCCGCGTGGCCGCCGAGCTGGGCCGTCACAAAGGGCACGCGCTGCTGACCTGTGGGGTGCAGCAGGTTGTGGCGCTCGGCATCCTGGCCTTCGCGGGCCAGCTGGTTGAAGCTCGGGCAGCTCCACACATTGGCACCCACGCCCCATTCGGCTTCCAGCAGATCCTTGGCGGCCATGGACTCACGCAGGATCGAGCCGGCCCCCAGCAGGTTCACGCTCAGCTTGTGCGCCTTGTCTGCATCCTGCAGCAGGTACATGCCCTTGATGATTTCTTCTTCCGTGCCGGCACGCAGGCCTGGCTGGGCGTAGTTCTCGTTGAGCAGCGTCAGGTAGTAGAAGACGTTTTCCTGCTTCTCGACCATGCGCTTGAGGCCATCCTGGATGATCACGGCCACTTCATGCGCGAAGCTCGGGTCATAGCTCAGGCAGTTCGGGATCGTGCCCGCCACCAGTTGGCTGTGGCCATCTTCGTGCTGCAGGCCTTCGCCGTTCAGCGTGGTGCGCCCGGAGGTGCCCCCCAGCAGAAAGCCGCGCGCCTGCATGTCGCCCGCCGCCCAGGCCAGATCGCCAATGCGCTGCAGGCCGAACATCGAGTAATACACATAGAACGGGATCATCACGCGGTTGTTCGTCGAGTACGACGTGGCCGCCGCGATCCACGAGCTCATGCCGCCTGCTTCGTTGATGCCTTCCTGCAGGATCTGGCCGGACTTGTCTTCGCGGTAGTACATCACCTGATCGCGGTCGACCGGGGTGTATTTCTGGCCTTCCGGCGCATAGATGCCGATCTGGCGGAACAGCCCTTCCATGCCGAAGGTGCGGGCCTCGTCCACCAGGATGGGCACCACGCGGGGGCCCAGCGCCGGGTCGCGCAACAGCGGGGTCAGGCAGCGCACGAAGGCCTGGGTGGTCGAGATTTCACGGCCCTCGGCCGTGGGTTCCAGCACCGTCTGGAAAGCGCCGAGATCCGGCACAGCCAGCGTTTCTTCCGCCTTGGGGCGGCGCTGGGGCAGATAACCGCCCAAGGCTGCACGGCGCGCATGCAGGTACTGCATCTCGGGTGTGTTGTCGGCCGGTTTGATGAAAGGCAGCTTGGCGATGTCCTCATCGGGCACCGGGATGTTGAAGCGATCGCGGAAAGCCTTGATGTCCTCGTCCGTCAGCTTCTTGGTCTGGTGCGCGGTGTTCTTGCCTTCACCGCTCTTGCCCATGCCGAAGCCCTTGACGGTCTTGATCAGCAGCACGGTGGGCTGGCCGGTGTGGTTCACGGCCGCGTGATAGGCGGCATACACCTTCTGTGGATCATGGCCGCCACGGTTAAGGCGCCAGATGTCATCGTCAGACAGGCGCGCCACCATCTCCAGCGTCTTGGGATCACGCCCGAAGAAGTGCTTGCGCACGAAGGCGCCGTCATTGGCCTTGCAGGCCTGGTAGTCGCCATCGACCATCTCCATCATGATGCGGCGCAGGGTGCCGTCCTTGTCACGTGCCAGCAGCGGATCCCAGTACGAGCCCCACAGCAGCTTGATCACGTTCCAGCCCGAACCACGGAACTCGCCTTCGAGTTCCTGCACGATCTTGCCGTTGCCGCGCACCGGGCCGTCCAGGCGCTGCAGATTGCAGTTGACGACGAAAATCAGGTTGTCGAGCTTTTCGCGCGCGGCCAGGCCGATGGCGCCCAGCGATTCGGGTTCGTCCATTTCGCCGTCACCGCAGAACACCCAGACCTTGCGTTTGGAGGTGTCCGCAATACCGCGGGCGTGCAGGTATTTCAGGAAGCGCGCCTGGTAGATGGCTGTGATCGGCCCCAAGCCCATCGACACCGTGGGGAACTGCCAGAACTCGGGCATCAACTTGGGATGCGGGTAGCTGGGCAGGCCCTTACCACCGGTCTCCTGGCGGAAGTTGACCAGTTGTTCTTCAGTGATGCGGCCCTCCAGGAAGGCTCGGGCATAGATGCCGGGTGCCGAGTGGCCCTGTATATAGAGCAAGTCGCCACCGTGATCGGGCGTATCGGCATGCCAGAAGTGATTGAAGCCGCAGCCCAGCATGGTCGCCAGCGAGGCGAAGGAAGAAATGTGGCCACCCAGGTCGCCGCCATCGGCCGGGTTGTGGCGGTTGGCACGCACCACCATGGCCATGGCGTTCCAGCGCATGTAGGCGCGCAGCCGCTCTTCCATTTCCAGATTACCCGGGCAGTGGGCCTCGTCTTCTGGCGCGATGGTGTTCACATAGGCCGTCGTGGCCGAAAATGGCATGTCGATGCCGGCCTGGCGGGCATGATCCAGCAGTGTTTCGAGCAGGTCATGCGCACGGGCGCGCCCCTCGGTCTCGATGACGCCACTCAGGGCATCCAGCCATTCACGGGTTTCCTGGGGATCCATGTCCATGGATGCGGACACAATTGGATCAATTGCAGACATGGGTTCTGTCTCCTGTTGATGAGGCTTATTTCACAGTATGGACATAAGCCGACGATTCGCGAACGTGGATAAACGCTGCAAACCTGGACACTCCAAAGCGTTTCGGCGACCACCGCCATCAGCACTTATTGCATGGTGCAGAAAATATACGCCCGAACTGGGGCACTCAAATTGTGGGAGTCCACACCGATAATTCCGTCATGCCATTTTCCTCATCCACCAACTCGCCGGCGACATTGCCCATGGCAGCCCCCGGCCAGACGAACCGATTGTTCTGGCGCTGGTGGCGCAAGCAATCACCCTCCCAGCAAGACAGGTACGCCACGCTGGGTCCGCTGGTTTCCGTGCTGCTGTTTCTGGCGGCGATCATTGCCGCGTTCTGGTATCTGCGTAATGAAGAACTGGAGCGCGAGCAGGAGTCGGTGAAACGCGACACTGAGGTGGTTCAGCAACAGATTCGCCTGCGCCTGATTGAAAACCAGGAGCAATTGCTCCGCCTGGGCCGCGAAATCAGCATCAAGGCGGTCACGCCCGAACAATTCATGCGCCAGGCGGGGGATTTCGTCCGCGCCCGCCCGGAGGTGATCAGCGTGTCCTGGGTGCAGGCCGATGAAAGTGTCAAAGCGGCGCGCACCACACTGAGCCTGCCGCTGGACCCCGGGCAGGCCATGGACATGGACCCCTTGTCCGGCCACGCGGAGACCTACGACCCCCTGCACATGGCCAAGGAGCCACAAAGTGCGTTCAAGCTGGCACGGGATCGAGGTCAACCCATCTACTCCAAACCCTATGCAAACCAGGTGGGGGGCAGGGTCATCCAGGTTCACGTGCCCTTGATGGACCGAAGCGGCTTCATTGGCACGGTGGTGACCGAGTATTCGCTCGAATCCCTGCTGCGCTATCTGGTGCCGCGTGAGGTGGCCAGCCGGCACGCCATGGGGCTGATCCAGACAGACGGCGACATGCTCACCAGCACCGTGGGGGGGGACAACGGCACCTCCGTCAAGCCCACCTTCATCTATGACGTGATCGTCACGCCGGTCGGCAATGGCCTGATGCTGCGCGGCATGGGGTTTCGAACATCGTCCAACCTCATCGGCAACACCTTGTTCTGGATGGTGGTGGCGCTGTCGGCCCTGACCGTCTGGACACTGATGGGGACCCTGCGCCACATGCGTCGGCGCTCCCAGATCCAGAAAACCCTGGTGCAGGAAACCAACTTCCGGCGGGCGATGGAAAACTCCATGCTGACCGGCATGCGCACCATCGACCTGGAAGGCCGCATCACCTACGTGAACCCGGCCTTTTGCGCCATGACCGGCTTCTCGGAAGAAGAGCTGATCGGCTGTGTGCCGCCCTACCCCTACTGGCCCAAGGACCGTCTGGACGAGTTCAACCGCATGTTCCAGCAGGAACTGCTGGGCCGCAGCCCCATGGGCGGCATCGAGGTGGTCATGCAACGCCGCGACGCCAGCCAGTTCGACGCCCGCATGTACGTGTCGCCACTGATCGACGCCCAGGGTGACCAGACCGGCTGGATGACCTCGGTCACCAACATCACCGAAGCCAAGCGAGTGCGCGACCAGCTCACCGCCGCCCACGAGCGTTTCACCACCGTGCTGGAAGGCCTGGATGCGGCCGTGTCCGTGGTCTCGGTGCAGCGCGGCGAATTGCTGTTCGCCAACCGCTCCTACCGCCTGTGGTTCGGCGCCAATCCGGATGCCCACACCCAGTTGACGGGCGGCGAAATCATGCCCGACGAGGTGCTCGATGGCGATGAATCGGTGGACCACTTTGGCGGCCTGCCCACGCAGGCTTTGACCAATGCTGGCAGCGACACCCGCGAAGTCTTCATGGACGGCGTGCAAAAGTGGTTCGATGTGCGCGCCCGCTATGTGCAATGGACAGACGGCCACCTGGCGCAAATGCTGATCGCCACCGACATCACCGCGCGCAAACAAGCCGAAGAGGCCGCGGCCCGCCAGGCCGAGAAATCGCAGTTCACCAGCCGCCTGATCACCATGGGCGAGATGGCCTCCACCGTGGCGCACGAGTTGAACCAGCCCCTGGCGGCCATTTCCAACTACTGCAGCGGCATGATCAGCCGCGTGCAATCTGGCAACATCGACACCGAACAGCTCGTCGGCGCCCTGGAAAAGACCTCCCGCCAGGCACAGCGAGCCGGCCAGATCATCCACCGTATCCGCCAGTTCGTGAAGCGCAGCGAGCCGCAACGCCAACCTTCCAAGGTGCGCGACATCACCGACGCCGTGTTGGAACTGGCCGTTTTCGAGATGAAGCGCCGCCGCGTGACGCTCAATGCGTCCATCGCCAACCGCCTGCCCATCCTCATGGCGGACCCGATCCTGATCGAACAGGTGCTGCTGAACCTGCTCAAAAATGCGGCAGAGGCCATCGATTCGTCTCAGATGCCACAGTCGCGTCGCATCATCGACCTGCGCGTGCAGCAAAAGAAGACCGAGGAGCAAGGCCCGGTGGTCGAGTTCTCCGTCAGCGACGGCGGCCCTGGCATGAAAGAGGAGATCCTGGCCCGACTTTTCGAGGCTTTCCACTCCACCAAGGCCGAGGGACTAGGGATAGGCCTTAGTCTATGCAGATCCATCATTGAGTCACATCATGGCCGCATCAAGGCCGAGAACATCTACAATGAGGACACGGTGGTAGGGTGTCGGTTCACATTCACCCTGCCGATTGACAGTGGTAGTGGCACGGATTTCGAAGATACGGTCACCACCCCTTCCAACGACTTACTTGCCGATAACCCATGAGCTTGATCCCCAAAAAAGGCACTGTGTATGTGGTTGATGACGACGAGGCCGTTCGCGACTCGTTGCAGTGGCTGCTGGAAGGCAAGGACTATCGCGTCCGTTGCTTTGACTCTGCCGAGTCCTTCCTCGCCCGATTCGACCCCCGTGAAGTAGCCTGCCTGATCGCCGACATCCGCATGGATGGCATGAGCGGCCTGGAACTGCAGGACAAGCTCCTGGAGCGCAAGTCCCCGCTGCCCATCGTGTTCATCACCGGTCACGGCGACGTGCCCATGGCCGTGAACACCATGAAAAAGGGCGCGATGGACTTCATCGAGAAGCCCTTCAAGGAAGACGCCCTCGTCGCCCTGGTCGAGCGCATGCTGGATCAAGCCCGCTCGGCTTTCTCGCAGTCACAAGAGGCTGCCAGCCGCGAAGCGCTGCTGTCTCGCCTGACCACGCGTGAAGCCCAGGTGCTGGAGCGCATCGTGGCCGGCCGCCTGAACAAGCAGATCGCCGACGACCTGGGCATCAGCATCAAGACGGTGGAAGCCCACCGCGCCAACGTGATGGAAAAGCTCAACGCCAAC
>NZ_JACRAH010000057.1 GCF_016234775.1 Aquabacterium sp.
ACCGATCGTTCCGAGGGCATCAAGGATCCGATCTCCAAGCTGCAGGTTGACACGCTGGACCAGAACTGCGACCGCGTCGGCATCACCCAGTTCAAGATGGGTGACAAGCGCCAGGGCATCGTGCACGTGATTGGCCCAGAGCAGGGCGCGACGCTGCCCGGCATGACCGTGGTCTGTGGTGACAGCCATACGTCCACGCATGGTGCATTTGGCGCACTGGCCCACGGCATCGGTACCTCCGAAGTCGAGCACGTGCTGGCCACGCAAACCTTGCTGGCCAAGAAGGCCAAAAACATGCTGGTCAAGGTTGAAGGTGCGGTTGCCAAGGGCGTGGGTGCAAAGGACATCGTGCTGGCCATCATCGGCAAGATCGGTACCGCTGGCGGCACCGGCTACACCATTGAATTCGCCGGTAGTGCCATTCGCGCCTTGAGCATGGAAGGTCGCATGACCGTGTGCAACATGGCCATTGAGGCCGGTGCACGTGCGGGCCTGGTGGCGGTCGATGACACCACCATCAACTACACCAAGGGTCGTCCCTTCTCGCCGGCTGGCGTGGAGTGGGATCAGGCTGTGGCTTACTGGCGCACGCTGCATTCCGATGCGGATGCCCAGTTCGACACCGTGGTCGAGTTGAATGCCGCCGAGATCAAGCCGCAGGTCACCTGGGGCACCTCGCCCGAGATGGTCCTGTCCATTGACGATCGTGTGCCTGACCCCGACAAGATCAAGGACCCCGTCCAGCGTTCGGCCACCGAGCGGGCGCTGCAGTACATGGCGCTGGAGCCTAACAAGGCCATCAACGACATCCTCGTCGACAAGGTCTTCATCGGTTCGTGCACCAACAGCCGCATCGAAGACATGCGCGAAGCCGCTGCCGTGGTCAAAAAGGTCGGTGGTCGTGTCGCGGCCAACATCAAGTTGGCCCTGGTGGTGCCTGGCTCCGGCCTGGTCAAGGAGCAGGCTGAGCGCGAAGGCCTCGATGTGATCTTCAAGGCCGCCGGCTTCGAGTGGCGCGAGCCTGGTTGCTCCATGTGTCTGGCCATGAACGCCGACCGTCTGGAGCCCGGCGAGCGTTGCGCCTCGACCAGCAACCGCAACTTCGAAGGCCGTCAAGGCGCCGGTGGCCGCACTCACCTGGTGAGCCCTGCGATGGCTGCTGCTGCAGCGATGCAGGGGCACTTCGTGGATGTCCGTCGTATCGCCTGAATCTGATCTGTCTTGAAGTTGGAGAAACCTCACATGAAACGTCTGGCTGTATCCCTGATGCTGTTGCTGTCCTTGCTGGGCCTGAGTGCCTGCAACACGCTCCACGGTATGGGGCAGGACATCGAGAAGGCTGGTGAGGCCATCTCCAACGCAGCGAAAAAGTAAACACCATGCAAGCATTCCGCATTCACAAGGGCCTGGTGGCCCCCATGGACCGGGACAACGTCGATACCGACGCCATCATCCCCAAGCAATACCTGAAGTCCATCAAGCGCACGGGCTTCGGCCCCAACCTGTTTGACGAGTGGCGCTACCTGGATGCGGGCGAGCCCGGCCAGGATCCCGCTTCCCGCAAGCCCAACCCGGACTTCGTGCTCAACCAGTCGCGCTACAAGGGCGCTTCCGTGCTGCTGGCGCGCAAGAACTTCGGTTGCGGCTCCAGCCGTGAGCACGCGCCCTGGGCGCTGGATCAATATGGCTTTCGCGCCATCATTGCCCCGAGCTTTGCCGACATCTTCTTCAACAACAGCTTCAAGAACGGCCTGCTGCCTATCGTGCTGAGCGAGTCGCAAGTCGACAAGCTGTTCAACGATGTGCTGGCCTTTCCTGGCTACGAGTTGACCATCGATCTGGCGCGCCAGGTTGTGATCACGGCCGATGGCACCGAGCTGCCTTTCGAGGTGCAAGCCTTCCGCAAGTACTGCCTGCTCAATGGCTTTGACGACATCGGTCTGACATTGCAGCACGCCGACAAGATCAAGGCTTACGAGGCAGAGCGCTTGGCGCAAAAGCCCTGGTTGAACCACCGCATCGTTTAAACAATAACTAGTCTGTCGAGATTCCCATCATGGTCATGAAGATTGCTGTTCTGCCGGGTGACGGCATTGGTCCCGAAATCGTCACGGAAGCCGTCAAGGTACTCAATACCCTTGATCTGGCTTTCGAGATGGAAGAGGCCAAGGTCGGTGGCGCTGCGTTTGACGCCCACGGCCACCCGCTGCCCGAGCACACACTGAAGCTGGCCATGGAATCCGACGCCGTGCTGTTTGGCTCGGTGGGTGACTGGAAGTACGACAAGCTGGACCGCCCCCTGCGTCCCGAGCAGGCCATCCTCGGCCTGCGCAAGAACATGGGCCTGTTCGCCAACTTCCGCCCCGCCATCTGCTATCCCCAACTGACGCACGCATCCAGCCTCAAGCCCGAGCTGGTCGCTGGTCTGGACATCCTCATCATCCGTGAACTGACGGGTGACATCTACTTTGGTCAGCCCCGCGGCCGTCGTCAGTCGCCCGATGGCGAGTTCAAGGGCGCCGACGAGGCCTTCGACACGATGCGCTATTCGCGCCCCGAGATTGAGCGCATCGCCCACGTGGCCTTCCAGGCTGCCCGCAAGCGCAACAAGCGCGTGACCAGCGTCGACAAGGCCAATGTGCTGGAGACCTTCCAGTTCTGGAAGGATGTGGTCACCGAAGTCCACGCCCAGTACCCCGACATCGAGCTGGACCACATGTACGTGGACAATGCCGCGATGCAGCTGGTCAAGGCGCCCAAGAAGTTCGACGTGCTGTTCACCGGCAACATGTTCGGTGACATCCTGTCTGACGCGGCGGCCATGCTGACCGGTTCGATCGGCATGCTGCCTTCTGCCTCGCTGAACGCCAAGGGCCAGGGCCTTTACGAGCCCAGCCATGGCTCGGCCCCCGACATCGCCGGCAAGGGTGTGGCCAATCCGCTGGCCACCATCCTGAGTGCCGCCATGATGTTGCGCTTCAGCCTGAACCAGGAAGAGGCCGCCAGCCGCATCGAGCGCGCCGTGCAGGCAGTGCTGGAGCAAGGCTTGCGCACGCCTGACATCTACAGCGAAGGCACGAAGAAAGTTGGCACCGTCGAGATGGGTGAGGCCGTTGTGGCTGCCATGAAATCACAAGGTTAAGGCGCAGGGCTGAAGCTGATGTGCGCCCCGGTGCGCACGCACAAGATTCATATTGAAGGATAGAAAAATGGCTACGACTCTGGTTGGTTTGGTGGGCTGGCGCGGCATGGTCGGCTCCGTGTTGATGGACCGCATGCAGGCCGAAGGTGACTTCGACCTCATCGAGCCGATGTTCTTCTCGACCTCGAACGCAGGCGGCAAGGCCCCTTCGATGGCCAAGAACGAGACCACCCTCAAGGATGCCTTCAGCATTGACGACCTCAAGCGCTGCGACATCATCCTCACCGCCCAAGGTGGCGACTACACCACCGAGGTCTATCCCAAGCTGCGCGCTGCGGGCTGGAGCGGCCACTGGATCGATGCCGCCTCCACGCTGCGCATGGCCGATGACGCCGTGATCGTGCTGGATCCCGTCAACATGCCTGTGATCAAGAACTCGCTGGCCAATGGCGGCAAGAACTGGATCGGCGGCAACTGCACGGTCAGCTGCATGCTGATTGGCGTGGGTGCGCTGTACAAGGCCGGCCTGGTCGAGTGGATGTCCACCCAGACCTACCAGGCTGCTTCCGGTGGTGGTGCCCAGCACATGCGCGAACTGCTGACCCAGTTCGGCACCCTGAACGCCGAAGTGCGTTCGCTGCTGGACGACCCCAAGAGCGCCATCCTGGAAATCGACCGCAAGATCATCGCCAAGCAACGCGCCCTGACTGCGGCTGAAACCGCCAACTTCGGCGTGCCGCTGGGTGGCTCGCTGATCCCCTGGATCGACAAGGATCTGGGCAATGGCCAGTCCAAGGAGGAGTGGAAGGGTATGGCCGAGACCAACAAGATCCTGGGGCAGGGCGAAGGCTTCGGTTCGCCCGCCGTGCCGGTGGATGGTTTCTGCGTGCGCATTGGTGCCATGCGCTGCCACAGCCAGGCCTTGACCTTCAAGCTCAAGAAGGACGTGTCCGTGCAGGAGATCGAAGCCATGATCGCTGCCGACAATCCTTGGGCCAAGGTTGTGCCCAACACGCGTGAAGCCACCATCCAGGATCTGACGCCTGTGGCGGTGACCGGCACGCTGACCATCCCCGTGGGGCGTGTTCGCAAGCTGGCCATGGGTCCTGAATATGTGGGCGCCTTCACAATTGGCGATCAGTTGCTGTGGGGTGCGGCCGAGCCGCTGCGCCGCATGCTGCGCATTTTGCTTGATGCGTGATTTGAATTAGCCAGCGTTGCAGGTGCATATCTGACAAGCGCCTGCAACGTCTGGTCACAAAATCGGTGTCGCGGCTTGTTGCCCCAGGGCGACAATCTATCCCCCTAGTTTCACGCTGGGAGCTTATTTCCGGCCTGAAACCGACGATAGGGCGCTAGATCAGTAATTGCATGAGCTTGTCACCGTATCTGCTTGATGCTATTGTGTTTTCTGCTGCGTACCGTCTGCAGGTGCTGGCACGTCTATGGGTCGCTTTCCGGTCCGGGCGTGTCATCGGTCGATACACCGACCTCATGACGACTTGGGAGACGCCTTGAAAGATCATTTGTTGTCCGCGGGTCCACAAACCCAAAGTAAATTTGCCTTGAATAAGGTTGCAACCGCTGCAGCCTTTTCTGCTTTGACCGCTGCTGCGTCTTTGATGCCAGTTTCTGCGTGGGCATTGGGCCTGGGCAAGTTGCATGTGCAGTCCGCGCTGGGCGAGTCCCTGCGTGCGGAGATTGACGTCACCAGCCTGACGCCGGAAGAGAGTGGCTCGCTGCAAGTGCGCGTGGCCACGCCGGAAACCTACCGTGCGGCCGGCGTGGATTACAACCAGGTGTTGACGGCCACGAACATCGTGTTGCAGCGTCGCGCTGACGGCCGTCCCTATCTGCGCATCGCCAGCGATCGCGCCGTGCAGGAGCCCTTCGTGGACGTGATCCTGGATCTGTCCTGGTCCTCCGGTCGACTGGTGCGTGAATACACGCTGCTGTTTGATCCGCCTTCGACACGCGCCAGCACCCAGACCACGTCGCCGGTGATCGATGCGCCAGCTCCTGTGGTGGCGCAAGCGCCGGCACCCGTGCCTGCGCCCGCCGTGGCGGCTGAGCCTGCCGTGAAGCCCGCGACGACAAGGCCTGCTGCCTCGACGTCTGGTAGCGCGCCTCTGAAAGTTCGCAAGGGTGCGAAGCCTGCGCCTGCTGCACCTGAGCCAGTTGCCAGTGCGCCTTCCGAAGCTGAAGCCGCGACGCCTGCCAAGGTGGCGCCTGCTGAATCGACCCGATCGCCTTCATCTGTCGCTTCTGCGCCCGACACCATTCGCGTGAAGTCCGGTGACTCGTTGTCGCGCATCGCTGGTCGTACTGCGCAGCAAGGCGTGTCTCTGGATCAGATGCTCGTGGGCTTGTATCGCAACAACCCGCAAGCCTTCTTGGGCAACAACATGAACCGACTGAAGTCGGGCGTGGTGTTGAACGTGCCGACAGCCGAGCAGGCCAAGAGCGTTTCCAACGAAGAGGCGCGCCAATTGATCGTGGCGCAAAGCGCGGACTTTGCCGCCTACCGTCAGCATCTGGCTGGTGCGGTGGTTGCCACAGCGCCTGAGCAGCCTCAGCGTCAAGCCAAGGGCAAGGTTGAAGCCGAAGTTCAAGACAAGAAGCAGTCCGAGGCGCCAGCGCCAGACAAGCTGACCCTGAGCAAGGGCGGCATGTCAAATGCTGCCAAGCCTGCTGCCGAAGACCGCCTGGCCAAGAACCGCGCCAAGCAGGAAGATGCTGCACGTGTGGCCGAGCTGTCCAAGAACCTGGACGACCTGCGCAAGTTGAAGGAAAAGTCGGCTGCTGCTTCGGTTCCAACCAAGGTGGTGCCGCCTCCTGCGCCTGTTGTGCCCAGCAAGCCTGCTGTTGTGACCCCGCCGCCGGCTCCAGTGCCTGCACCAGCACCAGCACCGGTGCCTTCGAAGCCTGCTGTGGTGGAGCCTGCTTCGGTGCCGGCATCTGCCAGCGTGGCTGAGGCTGTGGCCAGCGCCGCATCCGAGGCCGCTTCCAGTGCCGCGACTGCCGCGATGGAGCAGGCTTCTGCAGCCGAGGCTGAGGCCTCGTCGGTTCGCCCGAGCTTGCCTGTTCCTGTTCCGCCTCCTGTCCAGGAGCCCGAAGCGCCAGGTTTCCTGGAAACACTGAACCCCATGCTGTTGCTGGCTGGCGGTGCGGCTGTGGCTCTGCTTGCAGGTGCGGGGCTGTACTTCCGTTCGCGTCGCCGCGGCGACACGGGCGAGACTTCCTTCCTGGAAAGCCGCCTGCAGCCTGACTCCTTCTTTGGTGCATCTGGCGGTCAACGCGTGGACACACGCGATGCCACCGGCGGCCCATCCTCGATGAGCTACTCGCTCAGCCAGTTGGATGCCATCGGTGACGTGGATCCTGTGGCGGAAGCCGATGTGTACCTGGCCTATGGCCGTGACCTGCAGGCCGAGGAGATCCTCAAGGAAGCGCTGCGCAGCACGCCTGATCGCCTGGCCGTGCGTACCAAGCTGCTGGAGGTCTATGCCAAGCGCCGCGACACCAAGGGCTACGAGCAACTGGCTGCCCAACTGTACAACCTGACCGGTGGCCAGGGCGAAGACTGGGCCAAGGCTCAGGAAATGGGCCTGGGCATCGATCCGGAAAATCCGCTGTATCAGCCTGGTGGTCAGCCTTCCGCTGCGCCGCTGAGCATAGAGACGCCGAATGACATGCTGGGTGCCAGCACCATTCCGCACTCCGTGATGCCTGCGCCGAGCATGCTGGAGCCTGCCCCCTCGCCCATGGCGCCTGTGGAGCCCGAACCTGCGGTAGAAGTGCCAGCCGATCTGGTTGATCTGGATCTGGACATCTCCGCACCAGCCCCGCTGGACGAGGTGAACGATTCGGTGTCGCCGCCCACCACGGAAGCCGGTGATCTGCCTCCTCTGGAGTTGCCTGAAGTCGAAACCACGGTGATCGAGCCCAAGACAGCTGCCGCAGACACGGGCCCGATGGATCTGCCCATGATCGACACGGGTGCGCCTGCCGCACCGGCTGCCGACGCAGGTCTGGATTTCGATCTGGATGACGTGCCAACTGAAGCACCAGCTCCAGCGCCTGCCTCGTTCGACCTGAGCAGCATCAGCCTGGATCTGGATGCACCTGCACCGGCTCCTGCGCCCGAAGCGGCCCCTGAAGACGACTGGCTGACGGCCACCGCTTCTTCGCCTTCTTCGCTGTCGTCGGATCCGATGAACCGCAAGTTCGAGCTGGCTGAAGAGTTCCGTCAGATCGGTGACGTGGACGGTGCCCGCGAACTCCTGCAGGAAGTGCTGGAGAACTCGCAGGACGAAGGTCTGAAGGCCCGTGCACAAGGCATGCTCGACAGCCTGGGCTGATGATCCATGCAAGATGACACTCCGGGGTTGGAGGCGCCCAGTGCCTTCGCCCCGGCAGACCAGAACAGCTCCGAGCTGACAGGGGCGACCCGCCGGGTCGCCCTTGGCGTTTCTTACCTTGGGTGCACCTACAAGGGTTGGCAAAGCCAGCCTGGTGGCGGCACCGTGCAGGACGCCCTGGAGGCTGCCCTCAGCGAATTTGCCACCAAGCGCATCAAGGTCATGTGTGCGGGGCGTACAGACGCGGGCGTACATGGCATCAACCAGGTGGTGCACCTCGATACCGATATCGACCGTGCGCCGTTTTCCTGGGTGCGCGGCACCAACACCTATCTGCCCAAGGACATTGCGGTGCAGTGGGCGGCCGAGGTGCCGGCGCATTTCCATGCCCGCAACAGCGCGCTGGGGCGTCGCTACACCTATGTGCTGCTGGAAGCGGCCGTGCGCCCTGCGCTGGAAACAGGCCGGGCAGGGTGGGTGTTTCGCCCTCTGGATCTGGATGCCATGCAGGCGGCCGCGCAACACCTGATTGGCGAGCACGATTTCAGCTCTTTCAGATCGTCCATGTGCCAGTCGCCCACGCCGGTCAAGGAACTGCGCGAGATCCGCATTCGCCGCTGTGGGCCGCCCCATGCACCCTCGGCCTATTGGCGCTTCGACTTCGAAGGCAAGGCCTTTTTGCATCACATGATCCGCAACATCATGGGCTGCCTCATCATGGTCGGCACAGGTGTGCAGCCGGCATCCTGGGTGCTGGAGGTGCTGCATGCGCGCGACCGCAAGGTGGCGGCGCCGACCTTTTCGCCAGATGGACTTTATTTTTTCGGGCCACGCTACGACGCGGCCTTCGGCCTGCCCGAGCAGATTCCTGGTCAGGACTGGCTGCCTTCCTGAGCGCATCCTGCCAGATCAGTTCAGCGTCAAATCCGCGCCAGTGGCACGGAGGGGCAGGGCGCCTGAACAGGTGGCTGGGCGTTTCCCGTATTTTTGAGACAATCCCGGCATTGACACCGACGGGCTGCCTGCCAGCCTTCCAGCCTGGATGTCCCTGTCCCCTGAACACCGAACCCGCATCAAGATTTGCGGACTGACCCGCGAAGCCGATGTGGACGCCGCCGTCGAGGCGGGTGCCGATGCGATCGGTTTTGTGGTTTACGACAAAAGCCCACGTTATGTGACGGCCGCACGGGCCGGTGAGCTGGCGCGTCGTTTGCCCCCTTATGTGACGCCGGTCGTGCTGTTGGTCAACGCCTCTGATGAGTTGCGTCAACACGCCCTGCAAGCCGTGCCCAACGCCTTGCTCCAGTTCCATGGCGACGAGACGCCCGCCCAGTGCGAGGCGGCTGCGCGCCCCTATGTCCGGGCTGCCCGGATGGCCCCCGGTTTCGATTTGTTAGACTTCGCTCTGTCTTACCCGTCGGCTCAAGCGATGTTAGTGGATGCTCACGTCGAGGGCTACGGTGGGGGAGGCAAGGTATTTGACTGGTCCCTGTTGCCAAAACAGCTGTCCAGACCCATGATCCTCTCGGGTGGTTTGCACCTGGGCAATGTGAAGGATGGGGTCATCAGCTTGCGGCCATGGGCCGTGGATGTGAGTTCTGGTGTGGAAGCAGCCAAGGGCATCAAGGATGCCGCGCTGATGCGCCAGTTCTGTCAGGCCGTGCGGGCGGCCGATCGGCAATGTGCCGAAGCCGCATGAGGGCGGAGCCTTCACCTGAAATGGTGTCGCCCCGCGTGGTGAGTTCAATGAGAGTGACATGCTGAAATACGACCAGCCCGATGCCAAGGGCCACTTTGGGCCTTACGGCGGCACCTTTGTCTCCGAGACCCTGATCTTTGCCCTGGATGAACTGAAGAACGTCTACGAGCACTATCGCCACGATGCCGACTTCCAGGCCGAGTTCCGCCGCGAGTTGAAGCACTTCGTGGGCCGCCCCAGCCCGATTTATCACGCTGACCGACTCAGCCGTGACATGGGTGGTGCGCAGATCTACTTCAAGCGCGAAGACCTCAACCACACCGGCGCGCACAAGATCAACAACGTGATTGGTCAGGCCCTGTTGGCCAAGCGCATGGGCAAGCCCCGCGTGATCGCCGAGACCGGCGCAGGCCAGCACGGCGTGGCCACGGCCACCATCTGTGCCCGCTACGGTCTGGAGTGCGTGGTCTACATGGGTGCCGAAGACGTGAAGCGCCAGTCGCCCAACGTCTACCGCATGCACCTGCTGGGCGCCAAGGTCATCCCGGTCGAATCCGGCAGCAAGACCCTGAAAGACGCACTCAACGAAGCCATGCGCGACTGGGTCACCAACGTCGAGAACACCTTCTACATCATCGGCACGGTGGCGGGCCCCAGCCCTTATCCGGCCATGGTGCGTGATTTCCAGAGCGTCATCGGCGAGGAGTGCCTGCAGCAGATGCCCGAGATGATCGGTCGTCAGCCCGATGCCGTGATCGCCTGTGTGGGTGGCGGCAGCAATGCCATGGGTATCTTCTATCCCTACATTCCGCATGAAGGCGTGCGCCTGATCGGCGTGGAAGCCGCTGGCGAAGGCTATGACAGCGGCAAGCATTCCATGTCGCTGCAAAAGGGTGTGCCAGGCGTGCTGCATGGCAACCGTACCTACCTGCTGCAGGATGAAAACGGCCAGATCACTGAGACGCACTCGATCTCGGCGGGCTTGGACTACCCCGGCGTGGGCCCCGAGCATGCTTATCTGAAGGACATCGGCCGCGCGGAATACGTGGGCATCACCGACAAGGAAGCGCTGGAAGCCTTCCACCGCATGTGCCGCACCGAGGGCATCATCCCCGCGCTGGAATCCAGCCATGCCGTGGCTTATGGCATGAAGCTGGCGGCCACCATGCGCCCTGATCAACATGTGCTGGTCAACCTGTCTGGCCGTGGTGACAAGGACATCGGCACCGTGGCCGATCTGAGCGGTGCGGAGTTCTACTGCCGCCCCTCCTGCCGTGGTCAATCCGTGAAGGGCGGTGCAGCATGAGTACCGTGACCCGTTTGGACAAGACCTTCGCCACGCTGAAGGACCAGGGCCGCAAGGCGTTGATCCCCTACATCACCTGCGGCGACCCCTTCCCCGAGAAGACGGTCGAGCTGATGCTGGCCATGGCCGAGGCCGGTGCCGACGTGATCGAACTGGGCGTGCCTTTCTCCGATCCGATGGCCGACGGCCCCGTGATCCAGAAGGCGGCCGAGCGCGCCCTGCTCAAGGGCATCTCGCTGACCCATGTGCTGGCCGATGTGAAGGCCTTCCGCGCGAAGAACGCGGACACGCCCGTCGTGCTGATGGGCTACGCCAACCCGATCGAATGTTATGACCTGCACCACGGCGCAGGTAGCTTTGTGCGTGATGCCAAGGCTGCTGGCGTCGATGGCGTGCTGGTGGTGGACTACCCGCCTGAAGAGTGTCAGGAGTTCGCTGCGCGCTTGAAGGCCGCCGATCTGGCGCCCATCTTCTTGCTGGCGCCAACGTCTTCCGAGCAGCGCATGGCCGATGTGGGCCGTGTGGCGGCTGGTTATGTGTATTACGTGTCGCTCAAGGGCGTGACGGGTGCTGGTCACCTGGATACCGCTGCCGTGGCTGACATGGTGCCCCGCATTCGCAAGCATGTGAGCGTGCCGGTGGGCGTGGGTTTTGGTATCCGTGATGCAGAGACTGCCAAGGCGGTGGCTGCTGTGTCGGACGCCGTCGTGATCGGTTCGCGCATCGTCCAGTTGCTGGAAGCGCAGACCCCGGACACGGTGGTGGCCGCCGGGCGTGATTTCATCGCTGAAATCCGTGCGGCGCTTGATTCCTTGAAAGGAAACTGAACATGAGTTGGCTCGAAAAGCTGCTGCCCCCGAAGATTCAACCGACCGACCCCTCCGAGCGTCGTTCGGTGCCGGAAGGGCTGTGGGTCAAGTGCCCGTCTTGTGAAACGGTGCTCTACAAGAACGACCTGGAAGCCAATGTGAACGTGTGCCCCAAGTGTGGCCACCATCACCGCATTGGCGCCCGTGCTCGTCTGGATGCCTTCCTCGATGCCGAAGGCCGCTATGAACTGGGCCAGGAAGTGCTGCCGGTTGACGCGCTGAAGTTCCGCGACAACAAGAAGTACCCCGATCGCCTCAAGCAAGGCATGGAAGCGACCGGCGAGACCGATGCGCTGATCGTGATGGGCGGCTCGGTCCACAGCATTCCCGTGGTCGCGGCCTGCTTCGAATTCGACTTCATGGGCGGCTCCATGGGCTCCGTGGTGGGCGAGCGCTTCGTGCGCGGCGTCGAGGCTGCGGTGGACCAGAAGACCCCGTTCATCTCGTTCACCGCGACGGGCGGCGCCCGCATGCAGGAAGGCCTGCTGAGCCTGATGCAGATGGCCAAGACCAATGCGGCCTTGACGCGCCTGGCCAAAGCCAGGCTGCCCTACATCAGCGTGCTGACCGACCCGACCATGGGTGGTGTGTCGGCTTCGTTCGCCTTCATGGGCGATGTGGTGATCGCCGAACCCAAGGCGCTGATCGGTTTTGCCGGCCCTCGCGTGATCGAGAACACCGTGCGTGAAGTGCTGCCGGAAGGCTTCCAGCGCGCCGAGTTCCTGATGCAAAAGGGTGGTCTGGACATGATCATCGACCGCCGCGAACTGCGCATGGCGATTGCGCGCCAGTTGGCGATCCTGACGCGCCAACCTGCCGATGCGGTGGCCGCCTGATGGTCTGATGCTTCCTTGAGCCAGTTGTCGGTTGGCCCCTGGATTGACCTCGGGCGAGCAAACTGATCCATCTGGTTTCAACATGCGGGCTGCGCTTGGATGCAGCCCGTTTTGTTTTTTGTTTGGTCGATATCCCCATGAGCCAGTCTTCTGACACCGCCGCCAACTCCCCTCGCACTCTGGATGCCTGGTTGTCGCACTGCGAGCGCCTGCATCCCGTCACCATCGACATGGGCCTGGAGCGGGTAGGGCAGGTCTGGCAGCGCACCGGCATCACGCTGGGCACGCCGCTGGGGCGCGAGGAAGAGGGCCTGGAGGGGCCTGTGGTGTTCACGGTGGCCGGCACCAATGGCAAGGGCTCGACCTGCGCCATGCTGGAAGGCATCTTGCTGAATGCGGGTTTCAAGACGGGCGTGTACGGCTCGCCGCATCTGGTGCACTTTGAAGAGCGCTGTCGCATCATGGGCGAGCCGGTCAAGGCCGCCGATCTGGTGCCTCATTTCGAGGCCATCGAAGCCGCCCGGGGCGACACCGCGCTGACGTATTTCGAGTTCACGACCCTGGCCATCCTGCGCCTGCTGGCCACCTCCGGCCTGGATGCGGTCATCCTGGAAGTGGGCCTGGGCGGCCGCCTGGATGCCGTCAACGTCATCGACACCGATTGCGCCGTCATCACCAGCATCGATCTGGATCACATGGACTACCTCGGGCCCGATCGCGAAGCCATTGGCCGCGAGAAGGCCGGCATCATGCGGGCGGGTCGCCCGGCGGTGGTGTCGGATCCGCAGCCACCACAGAGTGTGGTGGACCACGCCACGCAACTCGGTGCTGATCTGTGGCTGTTCGGGCGCGATCACAACTACGCGGGTGACCGCCAGCAATGGTCATGGGGTGGGCGCAACAAGCGTTTCAATGGCATGGCCTACCCGGCCTTGCGCGGCGCCAATCAATTGCTTAACGCCTCGGGCGTGCTGTCCGCCCTGGAAGCCATGCGCAACCGCCTGCCGGTATCGGCACAGGCCGTGCGCACCGGCCTGGCCACGGTCGAACTGCCGGGGCGCTTCCAGATCATCCCGGGCCAGCCTACGCTGATTCTGGACGTGGCCCACAACCCGCATGCGGCTGCCACCCTGGCGGTGAACCTGGACCAAATGGGGTTTTTCCCGCGCACGCATGTGGTCTGGGGGGCCATGGCCGACAAGGATGCCGCCGGCATGATCAGCAAGCTGCGCCCGCTGGTTGACGCCTGGTACTGCTGTGATCTGCCCACGGCGCGCGCCGCCACGGCCGAGCAGTTGAAACAGGCGATCGAGGCTGAAATGTCTGCAAAACCCATGGCGACGGCGCCCAAGGCGACCGTGTCGACCCATTCCGACCCCATGGCCGCACTCAAGGCTGCGCTGGCGGCAGCGGACCCCACGGATAGAATCGTGGTCTTTGGCTCTTTCTATACCGTAGGTGGTGTCTTGCACGACGGCTTGCCCAAGCTGAACGCACCTCACATGCCTGGGGCCTGATCGAGTCACCGCCCTTCATTTCAGCCCACCACCGAGCATGCCGCTGCCTTCGTTTCTCCAGCGCTTTCGCCGAAAGCCCTCGTCGGGCCAGGGTGCGTCCGATGCCGTGCCCTTGACGCCGTCTGACGTGGAGGCCACTCGGGCCCGCGCGCGCCGCCGTCTGGTGGGTATGGTGGTGCTGGTGGGCGCGGGCGTGATCGGCTTTCCCTGGTTGTTCGAGACCCAGCCTCGCTCCATGTCGCCGGACGTGCAGATCGTGCAGGGTGCCAACGCGGCTGGCGGCGACGTGCAGATCAGCGGTGTGGCCGCGCCTCGTTCGCCGCGCAGTGTGGCGGGCAGGGTGGCCGTGTCCAATATCGTCGAGCCTCAGGCCCCGGCCTCCTCGCAGGAAGACACTGCACCGGCTGCAGGTCAGCGTCGGTCCGAGCCGGTCGAACAGGTGGTGGATGAAGCCGCCGCACCGCGTGTTGCCGCGTCTCGCTCGGAGCCAGCCAAGGTGGCCGCCAAGCAAGCCAGCAAACCAGCGGAGAAGCCTGTCGCCAAGGTGGCTGACAAGCCTGCGGCCAAGGACAGTACGAAGGACAAGGCGAAAGAGCCACCCAAGGTGGCGGTCAAAGACAAGGACACGGCCAAGCCCACCGCTGCCAAGGATGCAGCAAAGGCACCCGCCAAGTCCGACAAGCCGGCTGACAAGCCTGCCGACAAAGACAAGACCCCGAGCCGCTACGTCGTGCAGTTCGGCGCCTTTGCTGACGTGAACACCGCGCACCAGGCCCGCATGAAGGTTGAACGTCTGGGCCTCAAGACTTACACGCAGCAGGTGGACACGCCTGCCGGCAAACGCATCCGTGTCCGCATGGGCCCTTACGCAGACAAGACCGAGGCAGACAAGGCCATGGCGACGCTGCGCAAGGCTGGCTTGAGTGGCGCCGTGCTGACCTTGTGATCGTGCGAAAGGTGCGTGCAAGGTGGACGGTGTGACCGAGACGGGGGCTTATGCCTGGACTCTGCCTGACCTGATCCTGTTGGTCGGCTTGGGCTTGTCCCTGGTCGTAGGTGCCTGGCGCGGTCTGGTGAAGGAAATGTTGTCCCTGGCTGGCTGGGGTGTGTCGTATTTCTCGGCGCAGTGGTTCGGGGCCGAGATGGGCGAGATGCTGCCGATTGGTCAGCCCGGGCAGCGCCTGAACGTGCTGGCCGGGATGATTGTGGTTTTTGTCCTCGCCTGGCTGGGGTGGGCGCTGATATCGTGGGCCATCACGCAGGTGGTGAGGGCTTCGCCATTGAGTGCGCCTGACCGTGTGCTGGGGGCGGGATTTGGTTTGATGCGCGGCGTGGTCGTGGCGCTGGTGGTCGTGACCCTGGTGGGCATGACACCGGTGGCCAAGTGGCCAAGCTGGCAGGCATCGCGCGGTGTCGCGTGGATGCAGGTGATTTTGAAGGGGCTTCGCCCCGTGTTGCCCGAGCAGGTGATCAAGTTCCTGCCCGAGCAGCAGTCCGATTTTTGAGTTTGATTTTGCAAGAGGTGAACCCATGTGCGGCATCGTTGGTGTGATTTCCAAGACGCCCGTCAATCAACTGATCTATGACGCGCTGTTGCTGTTGCAGCACCGTGGTCAGGACGCAGCCGGCATCGTGACGGCAGGCCCTGATGCACACGGTCGCAAGTTCTTCATGCACAAGGCGCGCGGGATGGTGAAGGACGTTTTCCGTACCCGTGACATGCGTGCCCTGCCGGGTACCGCCGGTCTGGGCCAGGTGCGTTACCCGACCGCCGGCAATGCCTTCAACGAAGAAGAGGCCCAGCCTTTCTACGTGAACGCACCTTTCGGTCTGGTGCTGGTGCACAACGGCAACCTGACGAACGCTCATGCCCTGCGCAAGGAGCTGTTCGACATCGACCGCCGCCACCTGAACACCGACAGCGACACCGAAGTGCTGCTCAATGTGTTCGCCCACGAACTGGAACTGGCTGGCCGTGAACTGCCACTGACGCCTGCCGCCGTGTTCACCGCCGTGCGCGCCGTGCACAAGCGCATCAAGGGCTCCTACGCCGTGATCTGCTTGATCGCCGGCTACGGCCTGGTGGCCTTCCGCGATCCGTTTGGCATCCGCCCCATGTGTTACGGCGAGGCCGATTTGCCCGAGGGCCGCGAGGTCATGGTGGCGAGCGAGTCGGTGGCCTTGGAAGGCACCGGCCATCGCGTGGTGCGCGACGTGGCACCGGGCGAAGCCCTGTTCATCGATCTGGATGGCGTCGTGCACGCCGAGCAGTGCGCCGAGAACCCCGTGCTGAACCCCTGCATGTTCGAGTTCGTGTACCTGGCCCGTCCTGACTCAGTCATGGATGGCGTGTCGGTCTACCAGGCTCGTCTGGAAATGGGTGAGACCCTGGCGCAGCGCGTGATCTCGACCATGCCCCCGTCTGAAATCGACGTGGTCATTCCCATCCCCGAATCCAGCCGTCCTTCGGCGATGCAACTGGCGCAGAAGCTGGGCAAGCCTTATCGCGAAGGCTTCGTGAAGAACCGCTACGTGGGCCGCACCTTCATCATGCCCGGCCAAGGCGTGCGCAAGAAATCCGTGCGCCAGAAGCTCAATGCCATCGGCATGGAGTTCAAGGGCCGCAACGTGCTGCTGGTCGATGACTCCATCGTGCGTGGCACCACCTCCAAGGAAATCGTGCAGATGGCCCGTGAAGCCGGCGCCAACAAGGTGTACCTGGCTTCGGCTGCGCCGCCTGTGCGCTTCCCCAATGTGTACGGCATCGACATGCCGACCAAAGCCGAACTGGTGGCCCATGGCCGCACGCTGGAGGACATCCGCCAGATCATCGGCGCCGATGCCCTGATCTATCAGGACGTGGACGCGATGAAGAAGGTCGTGGGCAAGCTCAATCCGGCCATCAAGGGCTTCGAGGCTTCGTGCTTCGATGGCGTCTACATCACCGGTGACGTGAGTGCCGCTGACTTTGCCGCCATCGAATCGCAACGCCTGACGCAAAAGGGTGAGGACGAGGCGTCCAACTCGCGCCTGGCTCTGCAGAACCGTCCAGACTGATCCTCGTTGATTGACAGAGAAGGCCCAGCCGCTTTGGCGGCCAGGCCGATAGGAGGCCGCATGGCCCAATCTGAATCCAAGAAAAAAACACTGCCTCGCAAGGCACTGCCAGCCGATGCCCGCATCGAGACGCTGGCCGTGCGCGAAGGCTTGCCCGCATCGCAATGGGGTGAGAACTCCGAAGCACTGTTCCTGACCAGCAGCTTCACACACCCTGATGCGGCCACGGCGGCGGCGCGCTTTGCCAACGAAGAAGAAGCCTTCGTCTACAGCCGCTTCACCAACCCGACCACGATGATGTTCGAGCGCCGCCTGGCTGCACTCGAAGGCACCGAGGCGGCCATTGGTACCGCCAGCGGCATGAGCGCCATCCTGCTGATGATCATGGGCCTGCTCAAGGCGGGTGACCACGTGATCTGCTCGCGCAGCGTGTTTGGCGCCACCATCGTGTTGCTGGAGCGCGAGTTCGGCAAGTTCGGTGTCGAAACCACCTTCGTGTCGCAGACCGACCTGGGCGAGTGGCGCGCCGCCATCAAGCCCAACACCAAACTGCTGTTTGCCGAGACCCCCAGCAACCCGCTCACCGAGGTGTGCGACATCCAGGCCCTGGCCGATATCGCGCATGCCAACGGGGCCTTGCTGGCGGTGGACAACTGCTTCTGCACGCCCGCCATTCAGCAACCTGTGAAGATGGGGGCCGATCTCATCATCCACTCCGGCACCAAGTACCTCGACGGGCAAGGCCGTGTGCTGGCGGGCGCTATCTGCGGCAGCGACAAACTCATCAACGGCACCTTCATGCCGGTGATGCGTGGTGCGGGCATGAGCCTGTCACCGTTCAACGCCTGGATCGTGCTCAAGGGCCTGGAGACGCTGGCCATCCGCATGGCGGCGCAAAGCGCCAATGCCATGAAGTTCGCGCAATGGCTGGAGAAGCAGCCTGCCGTGGACAAGGTCTATTACCCAGGCCTGCCCAGCCATCCCCAGCACGAGCTGGCGATGAAGCAGCAAAACGGTTGCGGTGGCGCGGTGGTGTCCTTCACGGTCAAGGCCGGGCAGGGCGCCGATGCAGCCGCCTTGCGCAAGGCCGCCTTCCATGTGATCGATCACACGCAGTTGTGCTCCATCACGGCCAACCTGGGCGACACCAAGACCCTCATCACCCATCCGGCCAGCACCTCGCATGGTCGACTCGCCGAAGAACAGCGCCTGGCTGCCGGCATCACCCAGGGCATGATCCGCATCTCGGTCGGCCTGGAACACATTGACGACCTCACGGCCGACCTGGCCCGTGGTCTTGACAGCTTGCACGTATGACACAAGTTCGCACACCCGTCCGCACACGTTTCGCCCCGTCGCCTACCGGCTTCATTCACCTGGGCAACATCCGCTCGGCCCTGTATCCATGGGCTTTTGCGCGCGCCAACCAGGGCGTGTTCATCCTGCGCATTGAGGACACGGATGAAGAGCGCTCCTCGCAAGCTGCCGTGGACGTGATCCTCGAAGGCATGCAGTGGCTGGGCCTGAACCACGACGAAGGTCCCCTCTATCAGATGCAGCGCATGGACCGCTACAAGCAGGTCGTGCAGGAGATGCTGGACAAGGGCCTGATCTATCCATGCTACATGTCTTCTGCCGAGCTGGATGCCTTGCGTGAGCGCCAGATGGCGAACAAGGAAAAGCCCCGCTACGACGGCACCTGGCGCCCCGAGCCCGGCAAGACCCTGCCACCCGTGCCCGCTGGCGTGAAGCCCGTGCTGCGTTTCAAGAACCCACAAGGCGGTTCGGTGGTGTGGGAAGACAAGGTCAAGGGCCGCATCGAGATCAGCAACGATGAACTCGATGACCTGGTGATTGCGCGCCCGGCAGCTGAAGGCGCCGATTCCATCGTGGGCACGCCCACCTACACCTTCTGCGTCGTCGTCGATGACATGGACATGGGCATCACGCACGTGATCCGTGGCGACGACCACGTCAACAACACGCCGCGCCAGATCAACATCCTGCGCGCCCTCGGCCAGGAGCCGCCTGTGTACGCCCACTTGCCCACCGTGCTCAACGAGCAGGGCGAGAAGATGAGCAAGCGCCATGGCGCCAAGGCTGTCACGCAGTACCGTGACGAGGGCTATCTGGCCGATGCCATCGTGAACTACCTGGCGCGCCTGGGCTGGAGCCACGGTGACGACGAGATCTTCTCGCGTGCGCAGCTGATCGAGTGGTTCAACCTGGATCACCTGGGCAAGAGCGCGGGCCAGTTCGACGAGGCCAAGCTGCGCTGGGTGGCCCAGCAGCACATGAAGACCGCCGATGACGCCTTGCTGGCCACGCTGGTGCGCGAGCAGTGGGCCAGGCGCGGCACGGCGGTGCCGGCCGAGTTGCAGTCCGGCGACAAGCTGGCAGCCATGTGCGCGCTGTTCAAGGACCGCTGCGCCACCACGGTGGAGCTGGCCGACTGGCTGGGCATGTACGTCGCGCCGGTAGCCGCTCCGGCTGAGGAACTCGCCGCGCAAGTGACCGATGCCGTCAAGCCCGCCATCGCCGCCCTGGCCACTCGCCTGGAAACGGCAGCCTGGGACAAGGCCGCGATCAACCAGGCCATCAAGGACACCATTGGCGAGTTCGGCATCAAGATGCCGCAACTGGCCATTCCCGTGCGCCTGCTGGTTTGTGGCCGCGCCCAGACGCCATCTGTGGATGCCGTGCTGGCCTTGTTCGAGCGTGAAACCGTGATCCATCGCCTGCGGGCCTGAACCGTTCAGCCGGGCCGCGCGCAATCGATGTTAAAAAAAAGCGTCAACTTGCGTAAAACGTAGAAATCGGTATATACTCTCAGTCTCGCTTGAACGACGCTTTGTTCGAAACGACAAAGCAGCCGGGCAACCCGAAGATGCAGATCGCAAGGTCGAATTCACAAGGGGGTATAGCTCAGCTGGGAGAGCGCTTGCATGGCATGCAAGAGGTCAGCGGTTCGATCCCGCTTACCTCCACCAAGCAACCACAAGTTGCAGCGGTGGTCTGGTTGCAGTGTTGCCGAGTCGAGCGTCGATCAGGTTGTATGAAGGAATTCAGTCCCCTTCGTCTAGAGGCCTAGGACACCACCCTTTCACGGTGACTACAGGGGTTCGAATCCCCTAGGGGACGCCAAGTTTTGACAGCACTTGGCTGGTCGCAAGATCAGCGCAGTTGTCAGGTTAGTTAAACCACTGCGGAGTGGTAGTTCAGTTGGTTAGAATACCGGCCTGTCACGCCGGGGGTCGCGGGTTCGAGTCCCGTCCACTCCGCCAAGCTCTTTGAATGGGCCTTGCTGGTGGCACAGCAAAGTTCAGAAAACGAAACAGTCTCGGTGCCGGTTTGGCGCCCTGCCGTGGTCGAAAGACGCGATGGGGGTATAGCTCAGCTGGGAGAGCGCTTGCATGGCATGCAAGAGGTCAGCGGTTCGATCCCGCTTACCTCCACCATCACAAGGTGGCGCCAGGTTGGCACGGAGTCGGTTTCAGGTTTGATGTTGTAGTTTCAGTCCCCTTCGTCTAGAGGCCTAGGACACCACCCTTTCACGGTGACTACAGGGGTTCGAATCCCCTAGGGGACGCCAAGTTTGACGGCGCTTGGGTTGCATGTGCAATCGAAGTCGTCTGCCACTGCGGAGTGGTAGTTCAGTTGGTTAGAATACCGGCCTGTCACGCCGGGGGTCGCGGGTTCGAGTCCCGTCCACTCCGCCAAAAATGCAAAGCCCTGATGCGAAAGCGTCAGGGCTTTTTGCATGGTGAACGCTTTTGCGCTTGAGCTTGCGCTTCACCTTGCGTGGGCTTTGTGGGAAAGCCGACAAAACTGCTGGGTGCTCGTGCATGCCCGACAAGGGCCATCAAACAGGCATCAGCCCGTCGCCCCAGGGGAAATGCCCCATATCGCCCGATTCGGCGGCATGCAAACCGACTTGGTACAACAGTTGCGATGCATCGGGTATGACTGCCCCCACCATCGCCCCGTCGCAGCCCAATCCGCATTTCGCCCGCATCGGCGGACACGAGCAGATCGTGCGCCTGGTTGACGCGTTCTACCGCGCGATGGACACCTTGCCCGAGGCCGCCACCATCCGGGCCATGCATGAGCCGGATCTGCGCGCCACGAAAGCCGTGCTGGTCAAGTACCTCAGCGAGTGGATGGGCGGCCCCAAGCTTTACACGCCAGACCGCGGTGCCCCCATGCTGCGGCGGCGCCATCAGCCTTTTGCGCTGGACTCGGCGGCACGTGATGCCTGGATGGCGTGCATGCGCCAGGCGCTGGACGAAGTCTGCCCGGATCAGGGCTTGCGCGAGGAGTTGCTGGCGGCCTTCTACAAGGTGGCCGACTTCATCCGCAATACCGAAGATGGCGGCGAGACGCGCGCCCACCCCGGGCGGCCTCGCGAGGTCCAGCCGGGTGTGGTGGCTGCACCGCACAGCTCCCGCAGTTGATCCCAGCCTGAACCGTGAGCCATGTCGAGCACCCTCACACCTGGTACACGACCAATCTGGTTGGCATCCCGGCGCATGTGCTCGCCAGCACGGAATTCAACGCCCATCCGGTGGCGCTTCACATTGTGGGCACGCGTGAGGCGCACGCCGGCCTGTTCGCCTTGCTTGAAACCAGCCGGGATGCCCAGGAGGCCAGTGAGATGTTCATCCACTACCTGAGCCTCGCCTTTGGCCTGCAACCTGCGCAGGACCCTGCTTCGCCATCAGAGGCGCGGCGTTGGCGCGCCAGCTACATCAAGCTCTTGCAGAGCTGGGGTGTCGACAGCAACGGTGCCCCGGGTGCGGTGCTCAAGGGGTGGGTTGAAAGCCGTTTCGGCATGGTGCCGTGTTTTCATCAGGCGAGGCTGGAGCGTTTCCCTTCACCAGCCTGGGTGCGGTACATGGAGGAGAAGGCTTCCAGTCGCTTTCACAACAACTGCATCTACCAGCAGCTGGATCTGCTCTACGAATACTGTCAGTGGGCCTTGCGTCGTTTCAAGCCTTTTGGCGAGTCAGGCCACGTGGCCTTGTGGCGCGGCATCAACCACTGCGAGGAGCAAGTGGTGCAAGGCGAGCTGGGCCCCGGGCGGCGGCATCTGGTCGTGATGCTCAACAACCTGGTGAGCTTTGCCCAGCAAGTAGAGCAAGCCGAGTGTTTCGGTGACTGGTTGCTGCATGCGCAGGTGCCGCTGGTCAAGCTGCTGTTCTATCCGGGCTTGCTCAGCCAGGTCCCGCTCAATGGCGAAGGTGAAGTGCTGGCCATAGGCGGGCAATATGAGGTGGAGGCCCGCCGTGCTTGAACTCAAGGAACGCCTGCCCGGACGTGTGCCTGTGGCCATGGGCCGGGCCCGCCTGTTCGATCACGCCCTGGGTGCCTACCTGGGCTTGGCCTTGGGCGACGCGCTGGGTGCGACCGTCGAGTTCATGACGCCACGCGAAATCCAGCATCACCATGGCGTGCACAAGGAGATTATCGGTGGTGGTTGGCTCAAGCTCAAACCAGGGCAGGTGACCGATGACACCACGATGAGCCTGGCGTTGGGCGAGGCCTTGATCCGTGGCCATCGCGAGGGACGGCCCTTCGATGTGGGGCTCATGGCTGAGGGCTTCGTGAGCTGGTGGCGCAGCAAGCCTGTGGACTGCGGCAACACCTGCCGGCGCGGCATCATGCGCTATCTGGCCGATGGCAGCCTGCAAGGGCCTGCCCATGATGGTGATGGTGGCAACGGCGCCTTGATGCGCAACTTCCCCGTGGCACTGGCCACGCTGGGGCGTCCCGACATGCTGGTGCAGGCTTCGATTGACCAGGCCCACATCACGCATCACCATGCACTGTCTGATGCGGCCACGGTGGCTTTCGGGCGCATGCTGCATGAGCTGTTGTGCCAGGCCGAGCCGCAGCAGGCCTTGCCGGCATGCCGCGGCATCGCCGATGAGCTGGTGGCGCGCCATCCCCAGTTCAACTTCGTGCCCTATCCGGGGCGTGCGTCTGGCTATGTGGTCGACACCGTGCAGACGGTGCTGCATCACTTCTTCAGGACGCCGGATTTCGAATCAGCCGTGCTGGGCGCGGTGAACCAAGGCGAAGACGCCGACACGACAGGTGCCCTGGCCGGCATGCTGGCGGGGGCCCTCTGCGGCGCGCAGGCCTTGCCCAAGCGGTGGCTCAACAAACTCGATCGCGGGGTACGCATGGCCATCACCGATCAGACCAGCGCCTTGCTGGCATTGGCGCTTGCATCATGAGCACGGCACAGGACACGGTGCTGGCCTACCACCAGCGAACCAAACACCAGCCGCAACGCTATGCAGCGGGGCCCGAGACGCTGGATTGGGACGCGCAACCGAGCCCGTTTCGCGAGTGGGCCGGATCGCCCTTGACGAAGTTGCCCCTGGTGGCTGACGAGTTGCGGACGACCTGGTCTCAGATGGATGATCCGGTCGGCCTGCCACCACATGCCATGAGCCTGGCCTCGGTGGCGTGCCTGCTGGAACTCAGCTTCGCGCTGACGGCCTGGAAGCAGTACGGGCCGGACAGGTGGGCGCTGCGGGCCAATCCATCCAGCGGCAACTTGCATCCGACCGAGGTGTACGTCATCGCGGTGGGCGTCTCTGGGCTGGCGGATGGGCTGTATCACTATGCGCCGCGAGAACATGCACTGGCTTTGCGTGCGGGCTTTGGCGCTGTGCAAGGGGCGTCGATCAAGGGGCCTGCGCTCTGGATCGGCTTGAGTTCCATCCAGTGGCGCGAGGCCTGGAAGTACGGTGAACGCGCGTTTCGCTATTGCCAGCTGGACACGGGGCACGCTGTGGGCGCGTTGGCTTATGCCGCAGCAGCATTGGGGTGGCGCACGCGTGTGGTGGCCGAGCCGGGCTTCACCGAGCTGGCCACCATCATGGGGCTGGACCGAGACAGTGACTTTGGCCTGGCCGAGCGCGAAGAGCCGGAGATGCTGATTCGCGTAGCGTTGGCATCAGAGCTTGACTCGGACCTTGGGCAAGGTGAACTGCCACCTCCGCCAGCGGGCGAGTGGCACGGGCAGGCCAGCCGACTCGACAGGCATCCCATGTACCGATGGCCCGTGATCGATGAGGTCTCTCGTGCGACCCGAGCGATGGCAGCTGACAGGGCGCAACTGGCACACGCTGCATCGAACATGAAGTCCGCCAACCCGCCTGCTACCTGTGAGGCCTCAACGGGCACCACGGCACCCACGAACCATGACGCGCTGGCATCCAGCGTCATTCGCGGTCGCCGCAGTGCCCAGCACTTTGACAAGCGTGCCACCATGCCCCTGGCGGTGTTCCTGCGCATGATGGCGGCCTTGATGCCGCACAGGAGCCTGCCGTTTGATGCCTGGCCCCAAACCGCCAGCGTGCATGCCGTGGTGTATGCCCATCGGGTCGATGGCCTGGCACCCGGCGCTTATGTCCTGGCGCGCACGGCGCAAGGTGAAGCAGCCTTGCGTGCGGCCATCCACACTGCGCCGGACTGGGCGCGGGTGCTGGCCGGCGGTGGGGCGCTGCCTCTGTGGTGCATCGCGGCGCATCCCGCGCTGGCAGGCACCTTGCGCACGCTGAGCTGCCATCAGGCCATTGGCAGCGATGCCTGCTTCGCCGTCAGCCTGATCGCCGACTTTGCCGAGCCCGTGGCCCGTCAGGCCAGCGCCTACCGAACGCTGTACCAGGAGGCGGGCCTCATGGGACAGGTGCTCTACCTGCAGGCCGAGGCCGAAGGCTTTCGGGGCACCGGCATTGGCTGCTACTTCGACGACGCGGTGCACGAGCTGCTGGGCATGAAGGACCAGGCCATGCAGGTGCTCTATCACTTCACCGTGGGTGTACCCATGGTGGACGCCCGCATCGTGACCGAGGCGCCCTATGCCCATCGCGCGCCGGTTGCCATCCCATCACCTGGTCAAGAGGTACCCACAACATGAGCTCGACACAAGGATTCCAACGATTGCGCGCCGGTGAGTTGGCAGATTGGCTGAGTGCCCATCCCGACGCCTTGATTCTGGATGCCCGCGATGAACGCCACCATGCACTGGGGCATCTGAATGGCAGCGTCAGGCTGGATGGGCGCAATCACGAGCGTCTGCTCATGCGTGAAAGCAAGACCCGGCCTGTGCTCATCTACTGCTATCACGGCAATGCCAGCCAGACCTATGCCGACATGTTCGTTGACTTCGGTTTCGCCTGTGTGGCCGACCTGATGGGTGGGTGGGAGGCCTGGATGCAAAGCGGGCCACAGGCCAGCACGGCGGAAGCCGCAGCAGGTGGGCGCAGCACGAACCTCGATGAGGCCGTGCCACCCTTTCTGCAGACCTGGCTGAGCGACCACGAGTTCGAACACATCAACGAGGCAGGGGCACATGGCAACACGCCCTTGATGGAGGCTGCCTGGCGCGGAGAGACCGCCATCGTGCAGGCCCTGATCGACCTGGGTGTGAACCTGCATGCCACCAATGGTGACGGCAACAATGCCTTGTGGCTGGCCTGTGTGTCCAACGATCCCGCCCTGGTCATCCTGTTGGCGCAGGCCGGTGTGGCCATCGACCACCTGAACGCCACCGGCGCGACCTGCCTGATGTACGCGGCGTCCAGCAGCAAGCCCGACATCGTGCGGGTCCTGCTGGCCTTGGGGGCTGATCCGCTGATCCAGACGCAGGATGATTTTTCTGCGCTGGACATGGCTGCCAGCCTGGCGTGCCTGCAACTGCTGCGCTCTGCCACCAAGTCAGCCAGCAAGGTGACTGCGTGATTGGTCGTGTGATGCGCATGTGTCTTTTATTGTTGAATGACCTTCCAAGGAGCCCCACATGGATCTCGTCTACAAGGCACAAATGCTCACCCAGGGTGGGCGCACCGGCACCATCCAGAGTGACGATGGCAGCTTCAAGCTCAAGCTGGCCGTACCAACCGCCATGGGCGGAAAGGGCGATGGGCCGAACCCCGAGCAGTTGTTCGGCGGCGCCTTTGCCGCGTGCTTCGAGCAGTCCATACGCCACATTGCCAAGAAGGGGCACGTCCCTTTGAAGGGGTGTTACGTCGAGGCCGATCTGTCGATGTACATCACCTTTGAAGATGCCTACCGCATGGCCCTGAGCCTGACCGTGCACATGGCCGGGCCATTGGACCAGGATGCTGCCGACAACCTGCTGGAGCGGGCCCGTGGCATCTGCCCCTATGTGGACGCCACCAAGAACAACGTGAGCCTCACGCTCAAGGCTGTGCTGGACACGCCCGTGACGGCCTGATCACCGATTCGCCATTCAAACCGAGAGACCGAGGAGACAAGACCATGAGCACACCCGAAGGATTTTTTGTGGACTGGGACGGCAACCTGCGAAAGACCACAGACCCTGGCACCGGCTTTGTGTGTGAAGTTGACTTGATGGCACGCTATGTGGGCGTGAAGACACCCAAGGGCATCCTGATGCACGAGGCTACCTTCTACAAGGACCAGGCCGCTGTGGACAAGGCCGGCATCAAGACGCAATTGGTGCCTGGCAGCCAACCCTGGGGCAAGCCGGACCTTTGATGCGTTACCGCAGCGCGGCGGCGGCCTGCAGCAAGCGCGTGTGGCTGGCGGGGTCCTTGCGGGCCGACAGTGCAAAGGCCTGCACACAACGCGCGGCCGCCGTCACGTAGCGGGACTGCGGCGCCAGCTTGTTCAAGGTGATCAGCGCCAATGCCGCCGTGCCATTGCCCGAAGGTGTCGCCGTGTCGATGCCGGGCTTCATGCGGAAGAACAGGGCGGGCGCGTCCGACGGCGTGAAGTAGAAGCCGCCCTCGGCAGCATCTTCAAACCGATGGAGCAGTGTGTCGGCCAGCACGTGGGCAAAGCCGATGTCCTGCGGCTGCGGGTCAGCCTCGTGGACGGCCAACAGCGCTTCGAGCAGGAAGGCGTGGTCGTCCAGGTAGCCGACTTGCCCAGCCTGGCTCCACAACTGGCCCTGGTCCGTCCAGCGCGTCTGACGCAGAAAGTCCAGGGTCTGCCGCGCGAGGTCTATCCATGGCTGTTGCTGGCACAGCTTGCCTGCCCGGGCCAGTGCGGTCACCATCAGGGCCGTCCAGCTTGTCAGTACGGTGTCATCACCCTGGGCGCGTTGACGCTTCTGCCGCTCCAGCAGGAGCTTCTACCTGGTGGCCACGATGAACTCGTCCACCAGCTTCAAGGGCCGGTCCAGCAAGCGTGCGAGGTCTTCTGCAGGGCGCGCGATGGTCAGATGCCAGCGGCTGCCTTCCACATTGGGCGGGTCGATGAGGCCCCAGTGTGCCGAGCAGACATCCCACTCCATCGGCTTGAGCGCGCTTCGAATGGCCTCGCGCTCCCAGGTGTAGTCACCCCCTTCGCGTCCTTGCTGATCGTCGGCGGCTTGCGAGGCCAGGAAGCCCCCTTGGGGGTGGCGCATCTCGCGGTCCAGCCAGGCCACGGTCTGATCGACCACGCGTGCAAACAGGGGCTCATCGGTCAGGGCATAGGCCTGGGCATACAACTCGATCAACAAGGCGTTGTCGCACAGCATCTTTTCGAAGTGCGGCACGTCCCAGCGGGCATCCACGCTGTAGCGGAAGAAGCCGCCGCCAATCTGGTCGAACAGCCCACCCTGGGCCATCTTGCGCAAGGTGTGCAGGGCCATGTGGCGCGCGCTGTCGTCGCCTGCCTGGCCTTTGGCCAGCAGGAAGGCCAGGTCGGTGGGATGGGGGAACTTGGGTGCGCCGCCAAAGCCACCGTGTGTGGCGTCGAAGGCCACGGTGAGTTGTTGCAGCGCCTGTGCGTCCACACTGGCGTTCATAAGTACGCCCTCGTGAGGCCTGGCCCGTTCGGTGTTCATCCGATCAAGCAGGGCCTGATCCTGCCTGACCAGCGTCTCGCGTTTGTCAGTCCACACGGTGCTGACGGAAGTGAGGATGTCACGCAGCGCGGGCTGTTCCATTTGCGGTTCGCGCGGGAAGTAGGTGCCGCTGTAGAAGGGGATGCATTGCGGAGACAGGAAGATCGTCAGGGGCCAGCCACCGCCGCTGCGGCGCAGGATGGTGTGTGCAGCCTGGTACAGCTGATCGAGGTCAGGGCGATCTTCACGGTCGACCTTGATGTTGACGAAGCCTTCGTTCATCAACTGCGCGGTAGCAGGGTCAGAGAAGGACTCCCGGGCCATCACGTGGCACCAGTGGCAGGCGTTGTAGCCGATGGACAGCAAGATGGGCTTGTCCAGTTCACGCGCCTTGGCCAGGGCCTCTTCGCCCCATGGGTACCAGTCCACAGCTTGTTCTGCATGTGCCAGCAGGTAGGCCGATGTTTCCTGGTTCAGTCGGTTGGACATGGCATCGGCCTTTCGCTTGATGTGCAGATGGTCTGTCGGCTTCACCACAAAGCCGACAAGCGCAGGGGCATCCGTGCGGTCCAGGCTGTTCGAGCAGGTTCTGTGCCTTCCACGGTTGGAAAGTCTCAGTGAGTTCGGTGGGGGTGCTCAAGGCTTCGTGCGCGCTTCACTGAAGCGGCGCACGAAGCCACGTAAGGCGGTGGTCTGACGCTGGCCATAGGCCAGCAAGGCTTGCCTCAGGCTGTCCAGTTGTGCCTGCCCCAGCACGCCTTGCAATGACAAGGCAAACGCCTCTTGCGCCTCGGTGATGCCCTGCCAGTCGAATTGATCGGCCCGGGTCTCGGGTGCCAGGGCGTGCACGATCGACTTGAAGGACCAGGATCCGCACATATCAGGGTGATAGTAGTGGGCGCGCGCCACCTGGAACAGGTCCACGATGCGGGGCTGCAAGGCTTCCAGTGCACTGGCAAGGTCATCAAAGGCGGTGGCCAGTTCCCGCAGGCGGTTGCGCTCGAAGCCCGCGTTGTAGGCGAAGATGGGGCCTGTTGTGCCCAGTACCTCGATCAGTGACAGCGCGAACGCCCGTCGCGGATCACCTTGCTGTGTGGCCAGAAAGGCGTGGTGTGACAGCCGGCCATCGGGTTGTTCGACGTCGCACGTCCACTGGAAAGGCATGATCTGATAGGGCCGGGTTCCCGGCCAGCTCGGCAAGGCAAAGCCAATGGTGTCGATGCGCAGTGCGTATCTGGGATAGGCCATGGTGGCGATCAGATCGGCGACCTCCGGTTCCATGATGGGCCGCCCCTGCTGGACCGCTCGCACGGCGCGACGCCGCCGCTCGTCGGGCAGTTCATCCAGCGACACCGTGCGCACGCTGATGTGACCCAGCTCGCGCAACTCGCCTGCCAGCTCCCGGCCGACCAGATCCAGATCGGCCGGGTCCTTTCTGCCATGACCTGCTTCAAGTTGGCCGCAGTGCCGGACGAAAGCGCAAGGCGAGGGCGTGTGGCAAGGCGCTTCATCGGGTGGAGCAGGTTCTGTATCACGTTCGCAGGCCCGCATGGCCACCAGCCAGTCGGGCACCGAGCGCGAGCCCAGTACCGGCATCAATTCCACTTCTCTGAACAAGCCCGCATAGCAGCCCAGACCTGGATACACGAAATCGGTATCCACCAGCATGAGCCCGGCGCTTTGCACGCGCAGGCCGTTTCGTGCGGCCACATGCGTCCACAAGGCCACCATGTCGACGTCCCGCTCGTCACCCACCGTGGCGTAGCGGACCTTGAACAGACGCAGGCCGTAGGGGCCAGCCGCCAGCACGTCCACACGCACGCGCACACCTTCGTTGCTCTCCAGGCAAGCACCGAGAATGGCGCGGCCCTCGTCTTCCCTGACGCCCGCCAGCCAGCCCTCGGCCAGAACAGCGTGGGTGCGGGCAATGGCCTGCAACCAATCGGTCTCGCTTTGAGGGGTGTCGATGACGATCGCTTGTGGGAAAGTGGCGCGCAAGGCCTGATCTTGTGCGGCAGGTGAGGCGTCCAGTCCTTTGCCTGATGCAGCACCTTGCATCAACAGCGCCTCGCTTGACGGTTCGACATGGCGTTGCAGCCAGAAGCGCCGCGAGCAGGCCAGCCAGCGTGACAGGTCTTCGTGCGTATAGGGCTGGGATGACGTGGTGGAGGACATGGGCGCAAGCAGGTGCAGGAAGACCGTCGAACAAAGCCGACAAAGCTGACAGGGGCGACACAAGGCCGACCTCGTCGATGCGTGTTCATGCAGGGAAGCAAGCAGCGTGCGGGGTGTCACGCATCTTGCAAGCAGGCGAGCCATGATGCTCAAGTTCTACATGACGCCGGGATCGTGTTCCACCGGCATCCACATCCTGCTGGAAGAGGTGGAGGTCCCTTTCGAGGTCACGATCCTGAATCTGCCTGCAGGCGATCATCGGCAGCCCTGCTACCTGGTCATCAACCCCAAGGGCACGATTCCGGCGCTCATGTTGACGGACGGCCATGTGCTCACGGAGTTCCAGGCCATTGCCTATTGGCTGGCGCGCACTTATCCGCGCAAGGGCTTGCTGCCTGAAGATCCCGTCAAGGCGGCCACGGCCATGGAGCTGATGGACTATGTGGTGGGCACCATCCACGGTCAGGGCTACACACGCATCTTCACCACGGACACCTATCTGCCTCCTGGCCTTGCAGAGGATGAAGCGCAGCGCTGGCGCAGCGCAATGGAGGCGCGAGGGCAGGAGATCGTCGATCAAGGCTTCAAGGTGATCGAGGCCCGCTTGTCTGACGAGGGCTATGCCGTTGGCCCCAGGCTGTCCATTGCGGACGCAGCCCTGTTCTATGTGTTCTTCTGGGCCGATCGCATCGGCCTGCCTTTGCCGGAGCGGTGCGCCGAGCTCTACCAACGTCTGCGCGCACGCCCCGTGGTGCGTCAGGTGCTGATGGAAGAAGGCTATCGCTGATCAATAACCCATCTCGAACCACACCGGGTTCTTGCGACGCAGTGCCTGCAGCAGCCCCATGGTTTGCGGCACCAGTGCGCTCACGGCGTACCAGATCTCGCTGCGGCGAGGCTGGATGCCATGGCGCAGCTTGTCGTGCAGCACGGCCCAGCCGTTCCAGTCCACCTCCATGAGGCGCTGGTGCAAGGCCGGCGTGAAGTTGCCCATCGTGTGCGCCATGATCAGCAACTGCGCTTCCACAGCCCGCAAGGTCAGGGTGCTGGCGAAGAGTTCATCCTCACCCTGCATCTCCTTGATCAGCTTGCCGATCGACAGGCCCGTGTCCATCACGATGTCGTAGAGCGAACGGTTGTACATGGTCAGGCCTCCACCTTGTCCGTATCGAGCGCAGGGTCCAGTGCTCGGAACATGGCGCAGCGTGCGAACACGTTCAGCGTGGGCTGCAGTTGCTTGTGCTGGCAGAACTTGGCCACCAGTTTGCTCAAGCCCTTGATGTCTCGCCCGCTGGCTTGCGGGTAGATCTCGGCCAGCTGGCGCACCATCGCCGCATCGAGGTCCAGGTTGAACTGTTCGGCCATCACGCCCCAGATGCGTTCGCGTGCCGCCAGGTCGGGCGCGTGGTAGCGGATCAAGGCGATGCAGCGCGACACGATGGCCTCGTCGATGTCATCAATGCGGTTGGTGGTGAGAAAGAGCAGGCCGTCGAAATACTCCAGCACGCGCAGGAACACCCCCACCACCGCATTGGCCGTGATGTCATCACTGCGCTTGCGGATGTAGACATCGGCCTCGTCGATCAGCATCACGGCCCCCCAACGCTGTGCGCGGGTCAGCGCCTCTTTCAAGGCACTCTCCATCGCGCTCACACTCAAGCCCAGCTGGCCGGAGTGAACGCGGTAAAGCGGGCGCCCCGTGACCTCGCCATACACCTCGGCCGTGAGCGTCTTGCCCACACCGGGTGGGCCGGCGCACAGTACGGTCGTGCCGCCGCTCTTGCCGGCGATCACGTCCTCCTGCAGCACATCCATCTCGGCCGTCAGGATGTCGATCAGTTCGGTCTGCTCGGAGGGCAAGACCAGCTTGTGCTTGAGCTCAGGCTGGTAGCGGTAGAGCTCGACATCATCGGCATGCACCCACAAGTGCTGATGCAACTCCAGATGGAAGAGAAAGAGGTAGGCCTGAACGGGCAAGGCCTTGAACAGATGGGCGGGCAGGGAGGCATCCAGCGCCTTGACTTCTTCTTCGTAGTCGAAGTCGCTGCTTTTGGCAGCCCTGCGCAGGTAGGGGCCCAGGATGTCCCCAGGGGATTCCAGCCCCACGCCGCGCGGCGGCAGGATGCCTTCGTCGTTGACCAGACGAGCTGCACCGCCGCTGGCGCTGAGCACCACCTGATCCTTGCGGCTCCAGTCCGTGTCGCGGTGTGTGGCCGTGGGATCCTCTGCGATGAAGCCCATGCCTTCGCCGGAGAACTGCGTGCCATAGCGCCCGCGCCATTCGAAGTAGCGTGCGGCAGAGGTGTCATAGGCGGCCAGCAGCGCGGGTGTTTCCTTCAGCAGGCCCTTGGCGGCGAGGATCTCGGCAATCGTGTGGCCGGGCAGATCCCCTTCGGTGATCCGCAAGGATTGCGAGATCAGATTGGCTCGCGCATGGGCCTTGAGTTCGACCATGACCTTGCCCAGCTCCTCTGACGAGCCTTGCACATAGTCGATGCGGGTCGGGACCCAGGCCAGTGGCTTGCCATCCATATTGGCCGCAAACAACCAGCCGCGCTCGGCGCCTTCAGCCAGATAGCGCACCAGTGCCGGTAGCACCGCCTCCAGCGAATCCCCTTGCTTGAAGCGTTGGGTTTCGCAACGTTGAGCGGCCACCAGGGCACGCAATTGCGCTGCGCGCCCGGCCAGCACTACACCGGCTTCTTCATACAGCCTGGCCAGGAATTCCAGTGCCTCCAGCGGCAGGCTGCGCGAGCGCAACTCGATGCGGTGGCCAAAACGCAATTGCGTCTGCAGGCCGTCCAGTTCCGGAAAGCGATCGGTGAGCGCCAGGACATCCGGGCGGTCGAGTTGCAGTTTCATCGTGGGCCTCACAAGCGACGAACATCGCTTTCATTGCGAGACCTGTGCCAGCCCTGTCAGATCGGCAGCGATGAGCCAAATCAATGACTTGCATGCGTATTGGCATCCATGCCTGTACGTCACATGGCGTGTGGATCACGACAAAACCGACATGTCGTCGGCGTCGCCCGAGCCGAGCTCAGGGCAACTGCGGCTCAAGTGAGATTCAAGTGCGCCCTGATGCCGGCGATGCAACGCTGGAATCATTCCTAGGCGTAGGCAAGGCTGCGCCCTGGTTGGACAGCCACGTACCCAGCAGGATCAGGCCAGTGCTGCCCACCATCATCAACGTGATGCGTTCGTCCATGAACAGCGCCCCCCAGAGCATGCCGAACACGGGAATCAGGAATGTCACGGTCAGTGCCCGGCTGGCACCAATGCGGTCGATCAGTCTGTAGAAGATCAGATAGGCCACGCCGGTACACAACAAGGTGAGCGCCAGCAGGGCTATCCATGCCTGTGTGGACACCGCTGCCCAAGCACCCAACACCGGTGCCGCCGTTGATGTGGCGGCCTGCGCGGCAGGTGGGCCTATCCACAGCGCTGGCGCGATCAGCACGATGCTGGCCATGGTCAGCGTGCCCGCGCAGTTGGTGAGCGGGCTGAGCTCACTCAGGAAGCGCTTGTTGTAATGCACGGCAAAGGCATACATCAGGGTGGAGCCCAGCGCCAGCGCCGCGGCCCAATGTGCATCGGGTGCTGCGAACTGATGGCCGTCAGCCGCCAACAGCGCCACACCCACAAAGCCCAAGGCCAGCCCGAGCGCCCGCATGAGCGAGAGTTTCTCGCGGGCCCAGAGCCAGCCCACCAGCGCACCCCACATCGGCGTGGTGGCATTCAGGATGGACAGCAAGCCGGAAGGCAAGTGCCGTGCAGCTTGCCCCAGCCCCATGAACGGCAGAATGCAAGACAGAAGCGCCGCGCCCAGCAGTTGGGGCGCGTGCTGCCGCAGGGCGGGCCCCTCACGGCTGAGCAGCACCAGAGGCAACAGCATCAGTGCGCCCCCGGTGACGCGGAAGGCCGCCACGGCCAGCGGCCCGACAGCTGGTGAGGCCACGCGCAGAAATAGAAATGAGCCGCCCCATATGGCGGCCAGAAACAGCAATTCGATCAGATCCCTGGGTTTCATGCGAGTCATCCTACCCGGATCATGCAAGCCTCGCCGGTCACCTCGATTCACGGGGGATTCGTGGCGGTTTTGGGGTTGAATGGGCGGATCTGTTGCCCGAATTCACCATCTGACATACACAGGTCCCTAAAATCGCGGTTTTCGGGTACCGCCCAACTTATTCAAGCGAAGGATCACCATGCAAGTCGCCGCATCCATCTTCAAGGCCTATGACATCCGAGGCGTCGTCGGGCAGACCTTGAACGAGGCCGTGGCCGAGCACCTGGGTCGTGCCTTTGGCACCGAGGCGCTCAAGCTGGGCGAAAAGGCCGTGGCCATTGGCCGTGACGGCCGCCTGTCTGGCCCTTCACTGAGCGGTGCGCTGATCCGCGGCCTGCGTTCCACTGGCATCAACGTGATCGATCTGGGTGCCGTGACCACCCCCATGCTGTATTACGTGGCCGCCACGCGCGCCTCCGAGGGCTGCCACAGCGGCATCCAGGTGACCGGTAGCCACAACCCCAAGGACTACAACGGCTTCAAGATGGTCCTGGCCGGCCGCGCCATCTATGGCGACGACATCCAGGGCCTGCGCCAGCGCATCGAAAAGGAAGACTACGCCACCGGCGCGGGCAGCCTGACCGAAGTGAACGTGCTGGACGAGTACACCAAGCGCATCACCGGCGACTGCAAGCTGGCTCGCCCCATGAAGATCGTGGTGGATTCGGGCAACGGCATCCCCGGCGCGTCGGCGCCTGGCATCCTGCGCGCCCTGGGCTGCGAAGTGATCGAGCTGTTCTCTGAAGTCGACGGCGACTTTCCCAACCACCACCCTGATCCTTCCAAGCCTGAGAACCTGGCTGACCTGATCAAGGCCGTCAAGGAACATGGCGCCGAACTGGGCCTGGCTTTTGACGGTGACGGCGACCGCCTGGGTGTGGTCACCAAGGATGGCAACAACATCTTCCCGGACCGCCAGATCATGCTGTTCGCCAAGGACGTGCTGTCGCGCGTGCCTGGCGCCCCCATCATTTTTGACGTCAAGTGCAGCCAGCGCCTGGCCGTCGCCATCCGCGAAGCCGGTGGTGTGCCCACCATGTACAAGACCGGCCACAGCCTGGTCAAGGCCAAGCTCAAGGAGCTCAACTCGCCCTTCGCCGGCGAAATGAGCGGCCACATCTTCTTTGGCGAACGCTGGTATGGCTTTGATGACGCCACCTACACGGCCGGTCGTCTGCTTGAAATCCTCAGCAAGGTGGCCAACCCCAGCGCCGTGCTGGACGCGCTGCCCACCAGCTTCAGCACGCCCGAGTTGAATGTCGCCTGTGCCGAAGGCGAACACCACGCCGTGATCGAGAAGCTGCGCCAGACCGCCACTTTCGAAGGTGCCGAGCTCACCACCATCGACGGCCTGCGCGCCGACTACCCGGATGGTTTCGGCCTGGTTCGTGCTTCCAACACCACCCCTGTGCTGGTGCTGCGCTTTGAAGGCCAGACGCCTGAAGCACTGGAGCGCATCCAGAAGCACTTCATGGCCCAGATCCTGGCCGTCAAGCCAGACGCGCATGTGGGCGCTTCGGCGCACTGAAGCGCCTTGCAGTTGTCCCCGGCATTGACCGATTCAGTGATCAAGCCCTGGCTGGCGCGCCAGGCCTACAGCCTGGTGCTGAGGCTGGCCACGCCGGCCTACCTGTGGCGGATCTGGTCGCGTGGCAAGGTTGAGCCAGGCTACCGCGTGGCCTGGCCGCAGCGACTTGGTTTCTATGGCGCCGCGTACCGGCATGCCTGGCAGGATGGCGCCACGGCGAAGGCCTCGGGGCAGGGCGGGCGACGCCCCGTGCTCTGGCTGCATGCTGTCTCACTGGGTGAGGCGCGGGCGGCCACGCCCTTGATCCAGGCCTTGCGGCAGCAAAAGCCGACCATGCGCCTGCTACTGACACACAGCACGGCCACGGGTCGTGAAGCTGGCAAGGCCTTGCTGCAACCCGGCGACGTGCAGACCTGGTTTCCTTTCGACACCCCTGGCGCCGTCAGGCGTTTTTTGAAACAACATCAGCCGGATGTGGGCGTCCTGATGGAGACCGAAGTCTGGCCGAATGTTCAGCATGTGGCTCGGCAGTTAGGCGTGCCCATGGTGCTGGCCAATGCGCGTTTGAGTGCAAAGAGCCTGAAGCAGGGCCAACGACTGGCGGTTTTGATGCGCCCGGCTGCGCAGGCCTTGAGCGCCGTGCTGGCTCAGACGGAAGAAGACGCTCTGCGTCTGCGCCTGATGGGATCACCTCAGGTGCAGGTGAGCGGCAATGTCAAGTTCGACATGACGCCTTCTCCGCCGTTGCTGGAACAAGGTCGAGCCTGGCGTGAAGCCAGCCTGCGGCCGATTGTGTTGGCTGCCAGCACCCGGGAAGGGGAGGAGGAGCCCCTGCTGGATGCCTGGCTGGCTTTCTATGGTGCCAGGCATGACGCCACTGGTATGTCGCTCCCTCGCCTGTGGATCGTGCCTCGGCACCCTCAGCGTTTTGACGAGGTGGCCTCGCTCATAACCCGAAAGGGTGTATCCCTTTCCAGGCGGAGTGCCTGGCCTCAAGGTCTGCCGGATGCAGTTGCGCATCAGGCCACGGTCTGGTTGGGGGACTCGATGGGGGAAATGCCAGCCTACTTCGCAGCGGCTCGCGTGGCCCTGCTGGGGGGAAGCTTCGAGCCCTTGGGAGGGCAGAATCTGATTGAGGCTGCCGCCTGCGCTTGCCCGATCATCATGGGCCCGTCAACTTTCAATTTCGCCGATGCCGCGGCCTTGAGCGAAGCTGCTGGGGCCGCTGTTCGGGTTCAGAATGTGGCGGAGGCGGTCAAAAAAGCGGTCGAATTTTGCGATGTGGATGAGCGCACCCGCATCGTGGAAGCTTGCCTCGCTTTTGCGCAGGCGCACCGTGGGGCAGCGGCGCGCATGGCCTGTGAAATATGGGGGTTCACCTCCCCCCACTCTAGGGATAACGTTTAGAAACAACTGCGTGCACAATTCACTCATCCGTTAATGAAGTGAGCCAAACATGTCGTTCTCAACCCGTATTGCTCCTGTGGCCATTGCCCTCGCCGCGCTGGTGTCTCAGGCATATGCCAAGACTCAGGATCTGGGTTTGCTGACCAGTACAGGTACCACGTTTGGTAACTCGTTCACCAGCAATGGCAATTTCACCGATTACTACACCTTCTCGATCGGTAACCCCGGTTCGGTGACGGGTACGACGGCTGATACCTCTTACGTGTTGTTCTTCGCCAAGGACGTGACGCTGAGCTCGCTGGTGCTGACAACCGGCTCTACCTCGACCTTCATCGGTCAGGACACCACGGCCAACTCCTTCACTTTCTCCGGCCTGACCGCTGGTAACTACACACTGGCCGTGAACGGCAAGGTGAGCGGCGATATCCTGTTGCCAACGGTCGGCAGCTACAGCGGCACCATCAAGGCTGTGTCCTCTTCGGTCGCCTCGGCTGCACCTGAACCCGCTGACCTGGCTCTGACCCTGGTTGGTCTGGCTGGTGTGGGCATGCTGGTTCGCCGTCGCGCTGCACGCTGATTCAGCCCTTTGTTGCAGTGGCTTGTGCGGCCACTGGCAGGGATGATCCAAAGAAACGGACCTTCGGGTCCGTTTGTTTTTTCGGATCATGAATAGCCTGTGTGTATGAAGATAATCGGTGCAGACCGGTACATCCTGTATCGTCTCCACACCGTTCTTCGGAGAGTTGTTGACATGCCTTGGTTCAATCGCAAGTCGGTGCGCCGCACCGCAGGTCTGTTCACCCGCATGGCCGCGCTTGCCATGCTGACGACGCTGGCGGCGTGTCCTTCGAAGGACAAGCCTGCAGCATCGAAAGAAGCCTCCCAGATCGTGGCGAAGGTCAATGGCAGCGAAATCTCCATTCACCAGGTTCAGTCTGTGCTGCAGTCCCAGCCAGCGTTGACTGAACAATTGGGAGAGGGCGCTCCTGCCAAGGTACTGGACAGCCTGATCGAGCAGGAGTTGGCCGCTCAGGCTGCCCGGGAGTCCAGTCTGGACAGCAGTCCCCGCGTGTTGCAGGCCATGGAGTTGGCCAAGCGTGAAGTGTTGGCCCGCGCCTATCAAGACCAGCTCGCGGACAAGATCGTGACGCCGGACACCGAGGCGGTCAACCAATACTACGAGGCACACCCCGAGCTGTTTGCCCAGCGCCGACGCTACACCCTGCAGGAGATCATCGTCAAGGGGACGGCAGATCAGTCCAAAGAGCTCAAAGCCAAGGTCGAACAACTGGCCAGTTCAGAGGCCGTCAACAGCCTGGTCGTATCGACGGGTTTGCCCCATTCGAACCGCAACAGCATCCAGTGGGCCGAGTCTCTGCCCATGGAGTTGCTGCCTAATCTGGCTTACCTCAAGGTCGGGCAGTCCCTTGGGGTGTTGCGCCCAGATGGGATCGTGATCTTGACCGTGCTGGCCGCTGAAGATGCGCCCATGACGCGTGGTCAGGCCGCCCGCGCCATCCAGGCGGCCTTGATGGCCAACAGCCGTCGCGAGGTCGTCAAGAAAGGCATGGATAACTTGCGGAAAAAGGCCCGGATTGAGCGCATGGGCCCCATGGCTGAGCGCGCTGAGGCATCCACTGCCGTGGCGGCTTCTGCTGCGTCCGCACCATGAACATCGCGATGGGGCCGAAGCGGTTCCAAACCGGTCGTGCTGGCTGGGTGATGGCCGCCGGGTGGTTGACCTTGCTGATACCGACTTTGTGGGACTATCTGTTTGGTCAGTGGTCGGCCTACAGCCAGGGGCATGAGTTGCTCCTGTTGAGCGTGGTGATCTGGCTGATGTGGCGTGAGTGGCCGCAGATCGCCTCCTTGCCTGATGTCAGGCCCACTTGGTGGGCCATGCTGGCTCTGGCCGCTGGCTTGCTGGCCTACGCCTTCGGGCGCACGCAGGAGTTCATCCGAATTGAAATGATCTCGCTGTGGTGGGTCAGTCTGTGCGCCGTGTTGCTGTGCAAAGGTTTCCCAGGCCTGAGGCGCACCTGGTTTGCCTGGTTGTTTGCGCTGTTCATGATGCCCATCCCGTTTTCCTTGGTGCTGACCTTGACGGCACCGCTGAAAGAGGCGGTCTCGGCTTTGGCAACCTTGATGTTGGGATCGGTTGGCTACCCTGTTGGGCGCACCGGCGTGATCATCACCGTAGGTCAGTACCAATTGCTGGTGGCGGAGGCCTGCGCCGGCCTGCATTCCATGTTCATCCTGGAAGCCATGGGCTTGCTGTACAGCTATCTGGTGAACCATCAATCCTGGGGGCGCAATGTTCTGCTGGCCGTTTTTGCGGTGCCGGTTTCGTTTGCAGCCAATGTGGTTCGGGTCATGATCCTGGTGGTGGTGACCTATCACTTTGGTGACGAAGTCGGGCAGGGCTTTGTCCATAACTTCGCCGGCATCGTCTTGTTTGCAGTGGCCCTGGCCTTGATGGGGGGTGTTGATTCCCTGCTGGGTGTGTTCTTTCCAGACAGACGGAAAGCTCAAGCATGACCAGCAACAAGACCCTGGCCTGGTTTGTGGCGGTGAGTATGGCTTTGACGGCGGTGGTGAGTCACGTGTTCAGACCCCGACCCATGCCTGATGCACAGGCTCGGGCCAACACGCCGCTGGAGCAGCTTTTTCCCTCTCAGTTCGGTGACTGGCGGCTGGACCCCTCCACAGCGGCGTTGATACGGCCTGCATTTGAGCAGGCGCGGCGCTTTCAGATGTATGACCAGGTGCTGGAGCGAACTTACCTGGATAGGTACGGTCGTCGTGTGATGTTGTCCGTTGCCTATGGTCGCCAGCAATCTGTGGGCTTGCAGATGCATCGCCCTGAGGTTTGCTACAAGGCTGGCGGCTTCCGCATTGCCGATGTCAAGCCGGGTGAGTTCATGCTAATGGGGCACAAGGTGCCGGTGACCAGGCTGTTTGCCAGCATGGAAGGCCGCCCCGAGCCCATCACCTACTGGCGCTTGCTGGGCAACGAGCTGATGGCCGACGAGCAGCAGTTCAAGCTGCGCCAGTTGTCACTCGGCGCCTCTGGGTCCATCCCCGATGGCCTGCTGGTGCGGGTGTCCAGCATCGATGATGACCCGCCCGGGGCTTACAAGCTGCATGCCGAATTTGCACAGGCCATGGCCCAGGCCATGGGCCCGGCGCAGCGTTTGCGTGTGCTGGGTTGGTAAAGCCCAGGTGGCCAGATCACCCCGCGCGGGTCAGGCCAGCAGATCCTGCCACTCGGGGTGGCGCTTGATGTACACGCGCACGTAGCTGCACAGCGGGTTCACCTGATGGCCTTCTGTGCGTGCCCAGCTCAGGGCGGCCTTGACCAGCGCCGCTGCGATGCCCCGGCCTTCAAGCTGACCCGGCACGCCGGTATGCGTCATGTGCATGGTGTGGCCGTCCAGGCGGTAATCGGCTTCGCAGCGCAAGCCATCGACGATGGCCTCGAATCGGCCGATGTCCGGCTTGTGGGCGATGTTCAGTTCAGTGGATGCAGTGCTCATGGTTCATTCCGTCAAAGCCTGTCAGACCAGCCCCATGGCACCCAGAGCGGCACCTGCAGCGACCAGCCATATCAGCGAAACCTTGGTGCGCCACACCAGCAGCGCGATCACGATGCTGAGCAGCAGGGCTCTGGGTTGCCCTTGTGCCGATGGTGCCAGATGCCAGCCCGTGGCCAGCAGCAGGCCGATCGTCACGGGGATCATGCCGGCCTGAAAGGCCTGCACGCTCAGCCAGTGCCGTCTCGTGGAGACCCAGCGCGAGACCGACAGCGCCAGCGTGGTGGAGGGCAGCATGATGCCCAGCATGCTCACGATGGCGCCGCCCAGGCCACCGGCATACCAGCCCATCAGGGCCACGAACAGCACGTTGGGGCCGGGCGCGGCCTGAGCCAGCGCGATGGACGAGGTGAAGTCCGCGTCGCCGAGCAGCCCGCTGTCGGTGACCAGGCGGCGATGCATGTCGGGCACCAGGGTGATGGCGCCACCGATCGACATCAGCGACAAGGCCAGGAAGTGACCGAACAGCGACCACCAGGTCTCCGGCGCCCACATCAAGGGTGTCATGCCTGGCTCCTGGGGGCACTCAGCGCGCGGCGAAGCAGCAGGAGGTAGGTGCCGGTGCAGGTGAGCAAGCCCAGCCCGAGCAGCACCCACACCAGTGGCCAGTGCAGGAAGGCCATCATGCTGAAGGCCAGTGCGGCCAGCGCCGCGCAGGTGGGCCAGCCCAGGACATGGTGCTTGATGGGCGCGGCCAGCTTGAGCACGGTGCCCACGATCTGGCCCGCCGCCACGGCTGCGATGCCACCCAAGGCGCCTTTGATGAGGCCTTGTACCTGCGCCACGTGAGATGCTTCACCCAACAGCCAGGCCAGCAGGAGCATCAAGGCCATGGGGGCGGCGATCATGCCAGACAAGGCCACGAGCGCGCCACGCCAGCCGAAGAAGCGGTCGCCAATCATCAGCGAGAGGTTGCACACGTTCGGGCCGGGCAGGACCTGCGCGCCGCTGAGCAGCTCGACAAAGTCCTGCGGCGTGAGCCAGCGGCGGCGCTCGCACAACTCCCGCTGGGCCACGGCGATCACGCCACCGAAGCCCTGCAAGGCCAGCACCGAAAACGCCACGAACAGGTGCCACATCGAGCGTGGTTGCGCCAGCTCGCTGTCGTCCGTCGTGGGCGTGGCGGCATCAGGCATACACGGCCACCACCTGGTAGCCCAGCGCGGCCAGTTGACCGCAGGGCGTCCACAAGCTGGTTTTTTCGTTGACGTAGCCTTCGCCTGTGGCCAGCGCGTCCTTGTCCATGCGCCAGAAACCCTTGGGGTCACCCACCTCGACGGGGCGCAACTCCAGTGCCCATGACACCGATGAAGCCGGTGCAAAGCCCTTGAGCTGGCCCAGTGCCGGTGTGGGGCCAGCGTCTGCCAGCAGCACGGCCTGCAGTTCGGCATCGACACCATCCGATTCATGCAGGCGGATGTGGGTGCGGCTGTGCCATTCCTTGGAGCCACTGAAGGGCACGCTGCCTTCTGCGTGGCGGATGTCCAGATGCTGGGTGAATGCGGGCATCACATTGGGCACATAGGGCCACTTCATGGCCTCGTGCGGTTCCTTGGCCACGCTGGGACGCTCGGGGCGCAGATGGGGCATGGCCGATTCACGGCCTGTGCCGAACACGCCCAGCAGCACACCGCCGATCTGTTCCTGGCCCTGGGCATCCAGTTGGGTGACACGGGCTTGCACCTGGCGCACGTTCTTGCCCTGGCGCAACAGGGTCACGTCCACCGTCATGGTGCCGGGCGCCACCGGGCCCACGAAGTTGGTCTGCAAGGCACGCAGCGGCCAGTTGGCGCCGCACACATCCCGCATGGCCTGCACGACCAGCGCCGACAGCAGGCCGCCGAAGGTGGTGCGACCCTGGGCCCAATCCTCATTAACCACAAAGCTGACACGGGTATCGCTTCGCTGTCGGTTGGCCAGGATCTGGGCCAAGGTGGTGACGGACGCCTGGGAACCACGCTGGGAGTCGCGCTTGGAATCGCTCATGGGGGACCTGCTTCGTTGAACGGGAACCCATTATCGAACGATCGTGCTATTTTTGCTTGCCGTTGACGTTTTCCAGCATGTGCTCGATCTGAACGGCGGGCACCGGGCGGCTGTAGAGGTAGCCTTGAACCACGTCGCAACCCCGGCTGGCCAGGAAGGCTTCCTGGTCGGGCATCTCCACGCCTTCGGCCACCACATTCATGCGCAGGCCGTGTGCCATCGAAATCATGGTGCCGACCAACTGGGCATCGCTGTCGTTGCCGGGTAGATCCTGCACGAAGCTGCGGTCGATCTTGAGTTGGTGCACGGGGAAGCGCTTCAGATAGGCCAGCGACGAGTAGCCCGTGCCGAAATCGTCGATGGACAGGAAGACGCCCAGCGCGTGCAGCATCTGCAGGAACTGCTCGGCGCCCATGCCGGATTCCATCAGGCCGCTTTCGGTGATCTCGATTTCCAGCCTGTCGGGTGGCAGGCCCGTGCGGTTGAGGATGCGTGACAGGCGCTCGACCACGCCGCCCCGGCGGATCTCGCTGGGCGACAGGTTCACGGCGATGCGGCCAAAGTCCAGGCCAGCATCCAGCCAGGCCTTGCCCTGACGGCAGGCCTCCTGCAGCACCCATTCGCTGAGCGCCACGATCATGCCGGTTTCTTCCATCACGGGGATGAACTGGTTGGGACTGACCGAGGGCAGGCAGACATCCGATTCGGTCGGGGCCTTCAGTCGCACCAGCGCTTCCACGGCGGTGACCCGGCGTGTCTCCAGATTGATCATGGGCTGGTAGTGCAGCACGAACTCGCCGTGCTCGACGGCGCGGCGCAGACGGGTTTCCAGTTGCAGGCGCGAGGTGGCGTCGCTGGTAAAGGCTTCGGTGTAGAAGCTGAAGCTGTTGCGACCGCGTCGCTTGGATTCGTACATGGCCGCGTCCGCGTTGCGGACCAGTTCCGGCGCATCCTGGCCATCTGCCGGGAACAGGCTGATGCCGATGCTGGCGCGCACATAGACCTGCTGGCCGCCGTCCAGCGTGAAAGGCTGGTTCAGCGTGTCCAGAATGGCCGTTGCCACATGCGCGGCCTGCTGCGGATGGCGCAGGTGTTCGAGCACCAGGATGAACTCGTCGCCACCCAGTCGGCCCAGTGTGTCTTCCTGGCGCACGCGCTGGCGCAGGCGTTGGGCCACCTGTTTGAGCAGGCTGTCGCCGGCGGCATGCCCCAGCCCGTCATTGACGGTCTTGAAGTTATCCAGGTCGATGAAGATCACGCCCACCAGCGTGTGGTGGCGCTGCGCCAGGTTCACCGCATGCGCCAGGCGCTGATGGATCATCACGCGGTTGGGCAACTCGGTGAGCGGGTCGAAGTGCGCCATCTTGGCCAGGCGCTCTTCGGTCTGCTTGATCTGGGTGATGTCGGTGAACACGCCTACAAAGTGAGTAGGGCGGCCTCGGTTGCTCTTGACGGCGCTGACGGACAGCTTGGTCATGAACAGCTCACCCGTCTTGCGGCGGAACCAGACCTCGCCTTGCCAGTAGCCTGAGCCGATCATCTCGGCGCGCATGTCGGCCAGGGTTTCGTCCGGGCGATCGGGCAGCAGAAATTCCGGTGATTTGCCCACCACTTCCAGCTCGTCATAGCCGGTGAGCGCCGTGAAGGCCGGGTTGATGGACACGACCATGCGGTTGCGTCCCAGAACCATCATGCCGTCCTGCGTGCTCTCCAGTGCGGCGGCGTGCAGGCGGATGCGTTCTTCGGCCTCATCGCGCAAGGCTTCGCGGTGCAGGTTGTGCAAGGCGAAGGACAGATCGCTGGAGAGGTCTTCAAACAGCGACAGTTCGTCGGTGTCGTGGTCGTCCACACGCTTGCCCAGCAGGATCAGGTGGCCCACCAGCAGGTTGTCGCGGTGCAGGGGCACGATCACGCAGCCGGGGATGCCCGCTGCAATGGCCTCGTCCGTCCAGGCTGGGCGCATGGCGCATTGGCCCAGGTCACGGGTGCGGAAGGTGCGGCCGTGGCGCAAGGCCATGTCCAGTGTGGCGTCGGTGGTTTCGGACGGCAGCAGGTCAAAGCTCAGGCTGGCTTCAGCCGGGGCCGCGTCACCGGCCAGGGCCACGCAGCTCAGGTGGCGGCGATCGTCTTCGTCGAACATGGCCACCCAGGCCTTGCGGAACTGACCATGGTCCACCGCCACTTCGCACACCTTTTCCAGCAGCGTGTCCACATCTTCCGAGCGCACGATGGTCTGGTTGACGTGGCTGAGGAAGTCGTACATGCGCGTCTTGCGGCGCAAGCGGTGTTCGATCTGGCGCCGCGAGGTGATGTCCCAGATCATCCAGACGACTTCATTGGTGTCGCCGATGGGGGCGCAACGGCTGTCGAAGTGCTTGCGTTCGCGGTTGACCGGGATGCTGAAGGTCAGCGATTGAGAGACGCGACTTTGCAAGGCCTGTTGCAACACGCCCATGAAGCGCGCGGACATGTCCGCCGGGAAGAAGTCCTTCAGGTTGAGGCCCAGCATGGCCTCGCGAGGCCGGCCCAGCAGGGGCAGGTTGCTGCCGTAGATATCGAGGTAGTGCCCGTGGGCGTCCATGCGGAAGGCCAGGTCGGGCAGGACTTCGGCAAAAGCACGCAACTGGGCTTCGCGAGCCTTGAGCGCATCAGTGGCCTGTTCGCGCTGGCGGTGGGCGCGCGCCATCAAGGTCAGCAGCAGCAAGGTCATGCCGCCCACCAGGCCCATGTTGATCTTGTCGAGCCGGTGTTGCGCTTGGGTTTCCTTGTCGAGCTCGGTGGCCCAACTCTGCGCGGCGATCCGGGTGGCCTCGTCCACCTCGGTCAGCATATGTTGCAGGCCCGCGGCGTCCAGCGAGGCGGGCGTGCGCAGGCGTTTGGTCAGTGCCTGGCGCGTCTGGTCAATCTTGCTCAGCAGGTGCTGCAGGGCCGGGTCCAGAGCGGGCGGCGCCAGATCGTGCAACTGGCGCACGGTCGACTGGGCCTTGGCGGCGGGTTGGTCCACCATCACATCGCTGATGTCAGCCTGGCCCAGCACACGTTGTTCTGCCAGCCACTGGCTCTGCCTGGTCTGGAACTGCGCCTCGGACAGCAGCGTGTCGAACACGTGGGCGCGTTGCTGCAGCTTGTGCCAGCCCATGTGCGACCAGGCGATCAAACCCATGCTGACCGCCGCCACCGCCGCCACGGAGACGGCAATGGGCCCGAACCGACCAAGTGCCGGAACGGTGGGGGAGGCGGGAGCCTGCTGTTGCATGTTGGATGGGATGACGGCGCTCACGGACCTGGAATCGTTCGATGTGTGTCTGTTTCGCTGAGCCGGTCAGCTTAGGTGAAAAACAGTGTCTTCGGCGATGATGGGCGCTGGCAATCGGGACCTCCCCCTTAAAGGGGGTTCGCGACGTCGGTACAAGTTCACAGTTTGGAGACCGTTTCCTCATGTCCAGTGCGCAGGCCTATGTGCCTATCTACAACGCCACGTCGACCTACCTCACTGTGCGGGGCTTGAAACACCACGTCTTGACCTGGGGTGACACGTCCCGAGTCACGCCCGAGCAGCCTTTGCTGGTGATGGTGCATGGCTGGATGGACACCTCAGCCTCCTTCCAGTTCATGGTTGATGCATTGAGGCAACAGCCTGGCTGGGCGGATCGCCCTATCGTGGCGATCGACTGGCGTGGCTTCGGCCTGACCGAAGTGCCTCAGACCGACAGCTACTTCTTTGCTGATTACCTGGGTGATCTGGATGTGCTGCTCGATCAGCTCGCGCCGGGCCAGAAGATCGACTTGCTGGGCCACAGCATGGGCGGCAATGTGGTGATGCTGTATGCCGGGGTGCGCTCCGAACGCATCCGCAAGCTGGTCAATCTGGAGGGCTTCGGCATGCCGGCCACACAGCCGCAAGAAGCGCCAGAGCGCTACATCAAGTGGCTGGACGAGCTGAAAAAGCCCGTGCAACTCAAGGATTACGCCACCTTGCCCGAAGTGGCCAAACGCTTGCAGGCCAACAACCCGCGTCTGCGCGAGTCTTTTGCCTTGTGGCTTGCAGGCCACTGGGCGCGCAAACTGGGCAACCGCTGGGTGATCAACGCCGATGCGGCCCACAAGCGTCCACAGCCCATCCTCTATCGCGTGGAAGAGGTTTGCGCCTTTCTGCAACGTATCGCATGTCCGGTTTTATTTGTCGAAGGCACCGAAACGCTGTATTTCATGCTGTTCAACGGCAAGTTTTCCAGGGATGAATTTCTGGATCGCGTGAAACTCGTCCCCGATTTCCGCCTGGAAAGCATCCAGAACGCGGGCCATATGCTGCACCATGACCAGCCCGAAGAGCTGGCTGTCCACATTGCCAACTTTCTGAAGGCGACAGATCCCGCCATCGCGTGAGAAAATATGCCCATTGAAAAAGGCTCCAGTCACGGACTGCAGGGCCTTTTTGACTTGAACCGAATAACGACAGACACCTTTTTTGCGCAGGATTCACATGGACATCGAACACATCAACGCCCTGGGTGCTCAAATCGCCGACCTGACCCAGCGGACCGCCGAGCTTCGGAGGTATCTTTGACTGGGATGAAAAATCCCGCCGCCTGAGCGAAGTCAACGCCGAACTCGAAGACCCGTCCGTCTGGAACGACCCCAAGCGCGCCCAGGAGTTGGGCAAGGAAAAGAAGTCGCTTGAAAACGTGGTCGTGACCATCTCCGAGCTGGAAACGGGGCTGGCAGACAACGCCGAGCTGTTCGACATGTCCAAGTCCGACGGTGACATGGACGGCCTGCAAGCGATTGCCGATGATGTGGCCGCCCAGGCTGCCCGCGTGGGCGAGCTGGAATTCCGCCGCATGTTCAACAACCCGGCCGATCCGCTGCCCGCCTTTGTCGACATCCAGGCTGGTGCCGGTGGGACCGAGGCTTGCGACTGGGCCAGCATGCTGCTGCGCCAGTACACACGTTACGCCGAGCGCAAGGGCTTCACCTGTACCGTCGAAGACATCACCGATGGTGATACGGCAGGCATCAAGAGCGCCACGATCAAGGTCGAAGGCGAATACGCTTTTGGCCTGCTGCGTACCGAGACTGGCGTGCACCGCCTGGTTCGCAAGTCGCCATTCGATTCGTCCGGGGGCCGTCACACCAGCTTTGCCAGCGTCTTTGTCTATCCGGAAATCGACGACACGATCGAGATCGAGATCAACCCGGCTGACGTGCGTACCGACACCTTCCGTGCCAGCGGCGCGGGCGGTCAGCACATCAACAAGACCGACTCTGCCGTGCGCTTGACGCACATCCCGACCGGCATCGTCGTACAGTGCCAGGATGGCCGTAGCCAGCACAGCAACCGTGACGTCGCCTGGAAGCGCCTGCGTTCGCGTCTGTATGACCACGAGATGCGCAAGCGCCAGGAAGAGCAGCAAAAGCTCGAAGACACCAAGACCGATGTGGGCTGGGGACACCAGATCCGTTCCTACGTGCTGGACAACAGCCGCATCAAGGACTTGCGTACCAACGTTGAAATCTCCAACACCCAGAAGGTGCTGGATGGTGATCTTGACCAGTTCATCGAAGCCAGCCTCAAACAAGGCGTTTAAGCAGCTACCCCTGCAACAGGCTTCCTTGAAGTTCTTCATCCAAAGGACTCTCCGACATGCGTGAAGGTACCGCCCCTCTGATTCGCCGCGAAGACTATGCGGCGCCGGCTTTCTGGATCCGAACGGTCGATCTGACCTTCGATCTGGATCCCGCGAAGACCCTGGTCATCAACAAGATGACCGTGGAACCCAACGTCAACCTGCCGGGTGCGCCACTGCGCCTGGACGGTGAAGACATCAACCTGACCCGTGTGCTGGTCGATGGCGAGCCGGTCTCGTTCCGGTTCGAGAACCAGCAACTCGTGCTGGAGAACCTGCCTGCGCAGCCCTTCCATCTGGAGATCCGCAACACCTGCGCGCCAGAGAAGAACACGCACCTGTCGGGCCTGTACACCAGCAGCGGTGGCTTCTTCACGCAGTGCGAGGCCCTGGGCTTCCGGCGCATCACCTACTTTCTGGATCGTCCGGACGTGATGGCCACCTTCAAGGTCACCTTGAAGGCGGACAAGCTGAAGTACCCGGTGCTGCTGTCCAACGGCAATCTGGTGGAAGAGGGCGCCATTGACGCCGCTCGCCACTACGCCGTCTGGGAAGACCCGCATCCCAAGCCCTGCTACCTGTTTGCCCTGGTGGCCGCTGATCTGGTGCGCCGCGAGCAACGCATCCGCACCCGCGCCGGCAAGGACCACCTGCTGCAGATCTATGTGCGCGCCGGTGACCTGGACAAGACCGAGCACGCGATGAATTCGCTGATCGCGTCCATTGCCTGGGATGAGTCTCGCTTCAACCTGAGCCTGGATCTGGAGCGCTTCATGATCGTCGCCGTGAGCGACTTCAACATGGGCGCGATGGAGAACAAGGGCCTGAACATCTTCAACACGAAGTTCGTTCTGGCCAACCCCGCCACGGCCACTGATGTGGACTTCGGCAACGTGGAGAGCGTGGTCGCCCACGAGTACTTCCACAACTGGACGGGCAACCGCGTCACCTGCCGCGACTGGTTCCAGCTCTCGCTCAAGGAAGGCCTGACCGTCTTCCGTGACCAGCAGTTCAGCCAGGACATGGCCGGCAGCAAGAGCGCCCGTGCCGTGAAACGCATTGAAGACGTGCGCACCCTGCGCCAGCTGCAGTTCCCCGAAGATGCGGGCCCCATGGCCCATCCGGTGCGCCCTGACAGCTATCTGGCCATTGATAATTTCTACACCGCCACCGTGTATGAAAAGGGCGCTGAAGTCGTGCGCATGATGCACACCCTGGTGGGCCACGAAGGCTTTGCCAAGGGCATGGCGCTGTACTTCAGCCGCCATGACGGCCAGGCCGTGACCTGTGACGACTTCGCCCAGGCCATTGCCGATGCCAATCCGAACAGCGAGTTGGCCACGCGCCTGGGGCAGTTCAAGCACTGGTACAGCCAGGCTGGTACACCTCGCGTACAGGCCCACGGTGTGTACGACGCCGACAACCGCATCTACACCCTGACGCTGAGCCAGACCAGTGCGGCCACGCCAGGCCAGCCTGTCAAGCAGCCCGCCGTGATCCCCGTGGCCATGGGCCTGGTGGGCGTGGATGGACGCAACATCAACCTGCACCTGGAAGGCTACCTCGATCCGATCGGGCATGACACGGTGCTGGTGTTGTCTGAAGCCTCGCAGACCTTCACCTTCGTGCATGTGCCCGTCGAGCCCGTGCCTTCGCTGCTGCGTGGCTTCTCGGCCCCTGTGGTGCTGGAAACCGAGCTCAGCGACGATGCGCTGTTCACGCTGCTGACCCACGATCTGGACCCGTTCAACCGTTGGGAAGCTGCCCAGAAGCTGGCCCTGCGCCGCATCCTGCACGCGGTGCATGGCAACGGCCACATGGAGCTGGATCACCGCTTCATCGACGCCATGCGCAACGTGCTGCGCAATGCCGAGTTGGACGCCGCCTTCAAGGAGCTGGTGCTGACCCTGCCGAGCGAGGCCTATGTGGCCGAACAGCTCGACGTGGTCGATCCACAGCGCATCCACACCGCACGCGAAGCCATGAAGGCGCAGCTGGCGCACGCCCTGCATGAGGACTGGGTCTGGGCCTTCGAGCACCACCAGGACAGCAGCGGTTATTCGCCCGATCCCATCAGCGCGGGCCGCCGTGCCCTGTGCAATCTGGCGCTGAGCATGCTGGCGCTGGATGGCGCTGCACGCCACAACCCGATCTGGACGGGCCGGGCCTATCAGCGCTTCAAGGACGCCACCAACATGACCGACCGCCTGGGTGCCTTGCAGGCCCTGGTGCACAGCCATGCTGAACTGGCCACCCCCGCGCTGGCGCTTTTCCACGAGCAGTTCCGCAACGAGGCCCTGGTCATCGACAAGTGGTTCACGCTGCAGGTGACGGCCCCCGAAAAGGACGGCAAGGTTTTTGCGCGAGCCAAGACCCTGTTGCAGCACCCTGACTTCACGCTGCGCACGCCCAACCGCGCCCGCAGTCTGCTGATGGCGCTGTGCCAGTCGAACCCGGCCGCCTTCCATCGCACCGATGCCGCTGGCTACGTGTTCTGGGCAGACCGCGTCATCGAGATCGACGGCATCAACCCGCAACTGGCCGCACGCCTGGCCCGCTCGATGGACCACTGGCGCCGTCTGGCCGAGCCCTATCGCTCGGCTGCGCGCGAGGCCATCAGCCGCGTGGCAGCACGCCCCGAGCTGTCCGATGACGTGCGCGAGATCGTCACGCGCGCGCTGCAGGACTGATCGCGCTCACTCCACTTTCCCATCCATATCCACAGAGACCACAACATGTCCAAACGCATCAGTCTCACGCAGTACCTGATCGAGCAGCAGCGGGGCGAAGCCCAGATTCCCTCGCAATTGCGCCTGCTCATCGAAGTCGTGGCGCGTGCCTGCAAGAGCATTGCCATCAGCGTCAACAAAGGCGCCTTGGGTGAAGTGCTGGGCACCGCCGGCAGCGAAAACGTGCAGGGCGAAGTCCAGAAGAAGCTTGACATCATCGCCAACGAGGTGTTGATCGAGGCCAACGAATGGGGCGGCCACTTGGCCGGCATGGCATCCGAAGAAATGGATGATATGCACGCCGTGCCGCACCGCTACCCGCAAGGTGAATACCTGTTGCTGTTTGATCCCCTCGATGGTTCTTCCAACATCGACGTGAACGTCAGCATCGGCACCATCTTCTCTGTGCTCAAGCACAAGGGTGGCGACGTCACCAACGACAGCTTCCTGCAAGCTGGTACCGATCAGGTCTGTGCCGGTTACTGCGTCTACGGCCCGCAAACTACCCTGGTACTGACCGTGGGCAAGGGTGTGGTCATGTTCACGCTGGACCGCGAGCAAGGCGCTTGGGTGCTGACCGAAGCCGACGTCAAGATCCCCGAGGACACCAAGGAATTCGCCATCAACATGTCGAACATGCGCCACTGGGCTGACCCTGTGAAGCGCTACATCGACGAGTGCCTGCAGGGCAAGGAAGGCCCTCGCGGCAAGGACTTCAACATGCGCTGGGTGGCCTCGATGGTGGCTGACGTGCACCGCATCCTGACCCGTGGCGGCGTGTTCATGTACCCCTGGGACAAGCGCGAGCCCAACAAGCCCGGCAAGCTGCGCCTGATGTACGAAGCCAACCCGATGAGCTTCCTGGTGGAGCAAGCCGGTGGCGCATCCACAAATGGCCTGCAGCGCATCATGGAGATCAACCCCTCGCAACTGCACGAGCGTGTGAGCGTGGTGTTGGGCTCCAAAAACGAAGTGGACCGCGTCACCGCCTACCACCGTGAAGCGCAGTAAATTGCCATGCTAGAATTTTGGTCTTGGAAGCCGGTGTAGCTCAGTCGGTAGAGCAGCTCATTCGTAATGAGAAGGTCGAGGGTTCGATTCCTTTCTCCGGCACCATCTGAATCAAGCACTTAGCCCAGTCCGCAAGACTGGGCTTTGTTGTTTCTGGGCGTGATGTGCGCTGTACATTGCGCATCGTGCTTTTCCAGCACTCATTTTTCATACGGACAAACATGGCCAAACAACGTAGCCGACGCCTGCGCAAGAAACTCCACGTCGGGGAGTTTCAGGAATTCGGGCTGGCCTTCAAGGTCCAGCGCAAGCCTGGCACCCTGGACATCAGCTTCGTGGATGCCTTGCTGACCGACGTCATCGACCCGCGCGGCTTGGAGTTTGGCGGTTGGGCGTCGGGTGGCTTTGTCTCCCGACTGGGCCGTGGCAGCGTGACCGACGAAGATCGGCAGGTGTTGATCGATTGGCTCGGCCAGCGTGCCGACGTGGAAACCGCGTTGGTGAGTGGCTTGATGGATGCGTGGTACACCAGCTTCGTCGGCGACGACCAGTTCACCAAGGTCGTCGGCTGAGGCGTTCAGGCCTGGGCGTCTTCGCCTGCGGCCTCGCGCTTTCGGTTGACGTTGTAGGCCGTCAGGATCTGATGGGCGATCAGATCCAGGGCGGGGCGTACCTGGCCATCGCGGTCCGTCCAGACCTTGGGCGTCAGGGCGCCTGACAGGGCCACGCTGTCGCCCTCATCCATGGCCAGCAGTGCGTCACCGACGGCGTCACTGAAGGTGATCACATTGACGATCAGGTTCTCGCCATCTCCTGCGGTGGCGCGAACCTTGGCAATCACATAGGGCTTGCCGTTCTTGCCGGTCTTTTCGCTTGGCTGGCCTTGCAATCTGCCGGCAATCAGTGCGTCAATCATCAGTGGATCCTGTTCTCTCTTGTCATGCCTGCGTGTTTTCAAAGGCCACGACGTGGCTCATGTCCAGGCGGATGCCGATGGCCTCGCCAATGGCGTGGTCATGGTGTGAGGGCACGGTCGAGAGTACTTCGGAACCATCGGCCAGGGCCAAGGTGTAGAGAAACTCTGCTCCTTTGAATGCCTTGTGGACGACGCGAGCCTGGATGGGGCTGGCATCATCGTGCACGACATCGTCGGGTCGCAGCAGCACGTCGACACGGCTGTCGGCCAAAAAAGGCATGCGGTCTTCGGTGAAGAAAGTCGCCTGGTCATCCGGGACCACGCCTACCTCCAGTTGCAGTCGATGCGCATCCAGAACCCGAGCATGAACGAAAGCGCCTTGGCCTACGAAGTTGGCCACGCATCGATTGGCGGGGCGGTGGTACAGGGCATAGGCCGTGTCCCATTGCTGTAGCCGGCCCTCTGCCAGCACGCCCACCACGTCGGCCATGGCGAACGCCTCGTGCTGGTCGTGTGTGACAAGTACCGCAGTGGTGCGAGTGGCTTTCAGAATGTCGCGGACCTCGCCCGCCAGACGCTCCCTCAGGGCCACGTCCAGGTTGGAGAACGGCTCATCCAGCAGCAGCACGGCAGGTTGAGGCGCCAGGGCGCGGGCAAGCGCCACACGCTGTTGCTGCCCCCCCGAGAGCTCATGCGGATAGCGGCGTGCAGCATGAGCCAGACCCACGGTGTCGAGCATGTCGGCCACGCGGCGATCCGCATCGGGATGCCCCCGCAGACCGAAGCGGACATTCTGCGCCACGGTCAGGTGCGGGAAGAGGGCGTAGTCCTGAAAGACCATGCCGATGCGACGTTGCTCTGGCGGCACGACGCGACCTGGCTGGCTGAGTGTGCGGCCATCCAGAGAGATGCTTCCTGCCGTGAGGGGTTCGAAACCGGCCAGTGCGCGCAATACAGAAGTCTTGCCGCAGCCGGAAGGGCCCAACAGGCAGGCGATGGCGCCTTGTGGCAGCGAGAAACTCAGGTTTTCGACAATGGCTTTGGGCCCGTACTGGAGGGTCATGTCCTCCACGATCAGCCAGGGTGGCCCAGGCGGTGGCGAAGGCGTTTGGGCAGGGTCGTGGGCGGCGTGCATGTCGAGGGTGTCAAACAACTGAAGTAGCGATGATAATTCTCAGTTGCGCCATGTCTGTTTTCCTCGCCCCAACCTTCCAGTCTCCCTCGCTGTTCCAGCGTGTGTCGTCGCGTTGGCTGATGATTGTGGCCTTGCTGGTGGGGGCTCTGGTGGCCCTGCCTGTACTGGCCGTGCTGGCGCAGGTGCTGTCACCCAGTGATACGGCGGATACCTGGTCGCACCTGGCCGGGACGGTGCTGCCTGATTACATCTGGTCCACCTTGTGGCTTTGCCTGGGCGTCGGCCTGGGCACGGCGAGCATGGGGGTGGGGGCAGCCTGGCTGGTGAGCCGCTACGACTTTCCCTTGCGCGGCGCGCTGGAGTGGGCGTTGGTGCTACCGCTGGCTGTTCCCGGGTATGTGATGGCATACACGTATACCGACTTGCTTCAGTTTGTTGGCCCGGTGCAGACGGGCTTGCGCGAGGCATTCGGATGGTCACGTGCAGACTACTGGTTCCCCGATGTGCGTTCACTGGGGGGCGCCGTGGTGCTGTTTTCGCTGGTTCTCTATCCGTATGTCTACATGTTGGCGCGTACCGCTTTCCTGGAGCGCGCCGGTGGCATGCTGGAGGTAGGGCGTGTGCTCGGCCTGGGGCCCTGGGGCAGTTTCTTCAGGGTGTCGCTGCCGCTGGCCAGGCCGGCCATTGCTGCAGGCGTTTCTCTGGCCCTGATGGAAACCTTGGCCGATTTCGGGGCTGTGTCCTACTTTGGGGTTCAGACCTTCACCACGGGCATCTACCGGGCCTGGTTTTCTTTAGGCGACCGGGTGGCAGCCGCGCAACTGGCTTCGACTTTGCTGGGGTTCGTTGTGCTTGTGTTGATGTTCGAGCGGCTGTCTCGCGGGCGGGCGCGTTTTCATGACACCACTTTGCGCCGATCACGTCTGAGTGGCATCCGCGTGGGTGGGTGGCGAGCCGCACTGGCGGTGCTAGCCTGCATGATTCCGGTGTGCGCCGGGTTCCTGTTGCCGGCCGGTATTTTGCTGAACATGTCACTGAGCCAGGGGGATGCCCAGTTCGGCCCACGCTTCATCGAGTTGGCCACCAATAGCCTGACAGTGTCCGCGCTGACGGCTTTCATCGCTGTCATGCTGGCGGTGTTGCTGGCCTATGTTGCACGCCTGCAGCCGCATTGGGCCGTGCGCATGACGCACCGGCTGGGTGGGCTGGGCTATGCACTACCCGGTACCGTGATTGCCGTGGGCGTGCTGATTCCGGTCACGCATGTCGACAAGATACTGACGACATGGCTGGAGCAGTCGGTTGGGTGGACGGGCGGTTTGCTGATCACCGGTGGCATCACCGGACTGGTCTATGCCTGCGTGGTGCGCTTTCTGACGCCAGCCTTGCAGTCGGTGGATGCGGGCTTGCTCAAGGTCACGCCGAACATGGATCACGCGGCCCGCAGTCTGGGCCTGAGCCCCGCACAGACCTTGCGCAGGGTGCATTTCCCCTTGCTTCGCGGTAGCTTGTTGACGGCGCTGTTGATGGTGTTCATCGACGTGATGAAGGAGTTGCCGGCCACCTTGGTCATGCGGCCGTTCAACTTCGATACCCTGGCAACGCAGGCCTATACGCTGGCCTCCGATGAGCGCTTGGCCGAGGCCTCCACAGCGGCGCTGACCATTGTGGTGGTGGGCTTGCTGCCTTTGATCGTTTTGTCTCGCGAGATCGCTCGGAGTCGATTGCCAGGAGGCCGGCGCTGAGCCCTGTGCCTTAACTTAACGCCAGCCTGCCCGGTCGAACAGCTTCTGGGCCTTGGCCGCATTCTTTGCCAGTTCACCCACGCCAATGGTGTCGGGCTTGAACTGGCCCAGCGCCGTCAGTGCGGGGTTGTCAATCTTGACGGATGCTACCGCTGGCCACTCGTTGTTGCCGTCGGCGAAATAGGCCTGGGCTTGATCGCTGCTCAGGTACTCCAGAAACTGCATGGCGGCCGCTTTGTTGGGCGCGGTCTTGATGATGCCTGCGCCGGACACATTGATATGGGTGCCCCAGGTCTGCTGGTTGGGCCATGCCACGCCAAGCGCCTCGACGACCTTGCGGTCCTCTGGTTTGTTCGAGCGCATCAGGCGTGCCAGGTAGTAGCTGTTGGTAATGGTCACCCCACACTCCCCGGCGGCCACGGCCTTGAGCTGGTCCGTGTCGCCACCCTTTGGGCTGCGAGCAAAGTTCTGCACCAGACCACGGGCCCAGGCTTCCGCCTGCTGTTCGCTCTGGTGGGCGATGAACGCGCCACCCAGCGACAGGTTATAGGGGTGCGAGCCCGAACGCACGCATACCTGGCCTTTCAGGCGCGGATGGGCGAGGTCGCCATAGGTCTGCACCCATTCGGCCTTGACGGCAGACTTGTTGTAGGCGATCAAGCGGGCGCGAGTGGAGAACGCAATCCAGTTTGGCGTGCGGAGGTTGGCCGGGATGCGCTTGTCCAGCACTTTGGATTGGATGGGCGCGAACAAACCTGCCTGATCGGCAATCTCCAGTCGGGCGGCATCAACCGTGATCAGGATGTCGGCAGGCGATTTGGCGCCTTCGGTCTTGATACGCTCCAGCAACTCGTCTTCCTTGCCATCCAGACGATTGACCTTGATGCCGGTCAGCTTGGTGAAGTTGGCGTAGAGGGCTTCGTCTGTCTGGTAGTGACGAGCGGAATAGATATTGAGGGTCTTGTCGTCAGCCTGAGCAGCAAAGGCCATGACAGCGAGGGCAAGCATGGACAGGCGGGTAAAGGATGTAGCCATGGCGAGCATTCCTGAATCAACGTTGTGGAAAAGAGCCAGTAGCCGGGAACCGATACTGGCCAATGATGACCTGTATGTTATCAAGAATTATTCGCGTTTGCATTACGCCGAGCATGATCATGCATATTGCACTCGGCATATGACGTGTGGTGGGGCGTCGAAACGGTCAGTGCTTGGGTGGGCGTGCGCTTGGGCAAGCGATTGTTTCGCCTTCGTCCATGGCTCTCAGGAATGCGCTTTGAAAGGCTTTCAGCAGCGACTGCAACTCGCCATCCGACAACAGGGGCACGCCGTGCGCAATCAACGCTGCTTTCAGCGAATCCAGATCCCGGCAGCGCACGGACTCCCCACGCTGCTCCAGCCTGAACCCGAGCAGCCCATCATCCGTCGTGCTGGGGTAGATGTCGATATGCTTGAGCGCGGCCATCTCGCGCAACTGTTTGAACGTACGGCGCTGGTCCTCCGGGACGGACAGCAGCAGTGACACTGGCAGTTCCTTGTCCTCATCCTCGTCATACATGGCAGGCTCCCGCACTCGACTGAAGTAATTCGTCAGTCTGCGCGCAGGCCCCTGTCAGGTCAATAAAGACCTCGGCGGGACGTTTGCGATCAGCCGCGCAGCGAACTTATCCCCGCAAGCTGTGGATAACCTTGTTGGCAAGCGCTTGGTAAGGGTCTTTCCCCCTGGGAAGGCCCCTTGAATGCCTCGAAATGAGGCAGTTTTGTGACTTTGTTGTGCCGATCAGCTCAGGCCTTGCGGCGAGCGGCGGCGATCACGCCAAACAGGCCCAGGCCCATCAGTGCCCAGGTAGCGGGTTCCGGCACAGCCTGGGCGGTTTTCACGGAGATGCCGTCGATCGACATATAGGCCTTCGACGTGGTGGAGGCCAGGATGAAGGACAGCTGCTGGCTGGCGGACCCAGCCGTGAAAGTCAGCGATTGCTTGTACCAGTTCGAGCCGAGATCGAGTTGCGAGCCCGAGCCGACGGTCACGCCATCGAGCTGCACGCTGATGGCGTTGCTGCCCAGGTAGTTGACGCTGCCGTAGGTGTAGCCAAAGTTGCCGGCCTCCCAGGACACGGTGTATTGCTGGCCGACGGTCAGGCCGCTGAGCGTCTGGCCGAAACGTTCCATGTAACTGCCATAAGAACCCAGGCCGACCCAGGTGCCGCCATCTGCGGATGCGGTGGGGTTGGCGCCAAAACGCAGCGTGTTGATCAAGCCGACGTTGTTCAACCCGTCCATGATGTCGGGCGTGCCTTCGAAGATGGTCCAGCCGGTGGGCACGCCGTTGTTGGTGATCGGGCCGGTCAGCGAGCCGTTGGTCACGAGTTCCTGCGCAGCAAAGGCGGCAGAAGAGGTGGCCATCAAGGCGGCAAGGGCGATGTGACGGATGGTGATCATGGCGGCTACAGCTTCGAGGAAGGAATGTTCGTTGGCCCTCGTGGGACAAGTGCATGAATGCTAGGGCGCGCGGGGGCGTTCAGCCCATCCCCCGACTGCTGGGCCGGCCGGTCTTTTCCGGCATTTGCGTGAATCCATCACGCGTGAATTCGCGATCGGAATCGGGTTACTGCCACTAACATGGGCGCTTTCCTGATTTCCGCCTGTCAAAAAGGCGTTTTTGAAAGGCGCACACGCTGTGAGCAACGGACTTTTCACTTCTCTGCCAGGCCTGGCGGTCACACCCGCCAAGACCGATCCCAACCCCCTGGTGATCTACCACGGCAAGTGCCCAGACGGTTTTGGCGCCGCGCTGGCGGCCTGGTTGTATTTCGAAGGGCAGGGCGAGTACCTGGGTGTCACGCACGGCAAGATCACCGATGTGAGCGAATTGCCGCCGCTGGAAGGGCGCGCCGTCTACATCCTCGACTTCTCGTTTGACGAAGCCATCATGCGAGGCATCGACGAGCGCGCAGCCAAGCTGGTCATGCTGGATCACCACAAGAGCGCGGCCGACAAGCTGGGTGCGTTCCAGTGCCGCTGTGGCGCCGTGCACTTCGACATGTCGCAATCGGGCGCGATGCTGTCGTGGAAGTTCTTCCACCCCGAGCAGCCCGTGCCCGATCTGATCCGCTTCATCCAGGACCGTGATCTGTGGACCTGGGCCATCCCCGAGAGTGCGGCCTTCCTGTCGGCTCTGGATCTGGAGCCGGACGAGTTCCCACGCTGGGCCGAGATCGTGGCCTTCAAGCCCGAGCAGGTGGCCGAGTTCTGCCAGCGCGGCACGGCCATGAACGAGAAGTTCCTGAACCTGTGCCAGGACATCGCCCGCGGTGCGTCGCCGGTGACCTTCAATGGCCAGCAAGGCGTGATGGTCAACTGCCCGGGCGCCTTTACCAGCGAAGTGGGCAACATGTTGTCGGCCGAGTGCGGCAGCTTTGCGCTGCTGTGGAGTGTGTCCAAGGACGGCACGGTCAAGGTGGGCTTGCGCGCGGTCTCTACCTACAACGCCATCCCGCTGGCTGAAGCCATGGGTGGTGGCGGGCATCCGCAGGCTTGTGGCTTCCGCATGGGGCCTGAGCGTTTGGCAGAGCTGCTCACGGGCGTGTTCTGGTCAGATCCTGATAGGGCCGGGCTTACGCCTGGTGACCAATAAGCAGCAGTTTGTTGCGATTGGCGTCCGGCCGCCGTTCAACAATCCTCATACAGATGGATAACAAGAGGATGTGGCTGTGGCTGGATTCAACAAGAACAGGGAATGGGTACTTGGCGCGTTGCTGGTAGCGGCGCTGAGTGGGTGTGGCGGCGGCGGCGGTGGCAACACGCCGGCTACGGGTGGCGAGGTGCCATCGGTTGGCACGGGCTCCTTAACGCCAGCTACCGCCCCGGCAAGTGGTGCAAGCAGCGTCAGTGGGGGCTCGACGTCGTCGGGAACTGGAGGGGCAGGAACGGGCACAAGCGCTGGTTCGCCGAGCCCTTCGCCAGCCATCATTCCTACCGCACATCCCAAGGTGCTGCTGAGTCAGTCGGCTACCTTGTCAAGGCTGCGCCAGCAATTGAGCGCTGGTGTGCCGGCGGCCACGCGCTTCAAGTCCTTCGTTGACAGCGAGTTGAGCAGCCCCGGGCGCAACTATGCCTTCCAGGCCTGGTTTGCCGCCTTGATGTTCCAGGTCAGTGGCGATGCCAAATACGCCGACTTCGCGGTCGCCAAGGTGGATGCCCTGGTGGCAGGTGAAGAGGCCTTGATCTCATCGGGTCAAAAGGCCGCCGTGTCAGGTGACAGCTACCTGGATGTCGGCCCCATCATTGGCGATGTGGCCCTGGTGTACGACTGGTGCAACGCACGCTTGAGCGATGCGCAGCGCAAACGCTGGATCGCCTACATGAACCAGGCCGTGAGCAACGTCTGGCACCCGGATACGGCCACCTGGGGCGGCAAGGCCTTCCCGTGGTCGGGTTGGTCCGTCAACAACCCATCCAACAACTATTACTACTCCTTCCTGAAGGCGACGATGTTGGTGGGCCTGGCCACCGCAGGTGAGAACGATCAGGCAGCCGCATGGCGCAACCAGTTCCGCCACACCAAGATCGCCGGAGAACTGGTGCCCACCTTCGAGCGTGACCTGCAAGGCGGCGGTTCGCGTGAGGGCACAGGCTATGGCACGGCGATGAAGAACCTCTACCAGTTGTATGACTGGTGGGAGCGCTCCACGGGGGAGCGCATGGCATCCCTGACGCCACATACGCTGGCGTCGCAAGCCTGGATGCTGCATTCGATCGTGCCGACGCTGGATCGTCTTGCCGCCATTGGCGATCAGGCACGAGATTCATCGGTGGCCTTGTTCGACTACCACCGTGAGTACCTGCTGTCGCTGACATCGCTGTTCCCGCAAGAGCGGCTGTCTGGCGCCTCAAAGATGGTGCTGGACGCATCGGCCTTGCCCAGGATGCAAAACGGGTTCGAGCTGTTTGCAGACTATCTGTACCCGCCCACCAGTTTGCCGTCCGTGCAAATGGCGGATTTGTCCACGGCCTATTGGGGATCGGGCACCGGCCAGTTCTTCATGCGCGCTGCCTGGGGTGACAAGAAGGCCGCCTATTCGCTGTTCACCTGTGGCCCGTATACGGAAAGCCATGCGCACCATGATCAAGGCGCATTCCAGATCTACCGAGGGGAATGGTTGGCGCCCACGTCCAACATCTACTCGCACTCGGGCATTCAGCAGGGTGAAGAACACAATAACCTGGTGCGCATCATGCAGAACGGTGTGGTTGTGCCTCAGACCTACAACACCACGTGCGAGATGAAGGCGCTGGTCGATAATGCCCATTACAGCTATGGCATGGCCAGGGTCACGCCCTCCTATGCAGGTAAGGCCGCTGTGACCAAGGTTGAGCGCGAGTACCTGTTCATCAAGCCCGCCACCTTCATCGTGTTTGATCGTGTTGGTTCCACTGCCGGCACCCAGCGTGTCTGGACGATGAACATGCCGGGGACTGCCACCGTGTCTGCCAATGGGGATCGCCTCACGGTGTCATCTGCCAGTGGCAACGCGCTGGATGTGTACCGTGTGGCGCCCGCTGGCTTGAGCTACCAGGTCAAAGCGCCGGCCTTCAGCCCCGCTAACAGTGACACATGGCTGCAGCAGCCCAAGCGCGCCGAAGTGACGGACTCTGCCGGTACGCAGAGCCTCTTCCTGCATGTGCTGGGCACCAATGGTGATGTCACCAGCGCGGTTCGCTCTGATGCCACTGGTCAGACGGGTGTGCAGATCTCCCTGGCCGATGGCCGACGCGTCATCGCGCGTTTCGCCAACGACAGCACAGGCGGCACCTTGCAGATCTTGCAATCTGGTGGTGCCACGCTGTTGAGTGGCAGCCTGCCCACCACCGTGAGCGCGCCGCCGCTGTTCACCAATTGACGATGCTCAGACCGGACGGTTTTCGTTCGGGTTGCGCACCGGGCCCATCAGCGCCAGGCCTTCTGCGTAGGTGATGGTGTCGAAGGTGACGTCGAACTTGGAGGCCGCATCGGCGATCTTGTCGAGCTTGGCTGCCGTGTCGAGCTTCTTGAGGTCGTTGCGCTCCAGATAGAGCAGCTCCAGCAGTTCGTTGTACACCGTGCCTTCGTCAATGGGCAGCACATAAAACATCGCGCCCTTGTAAGGCACCTGGTACTTCTTGCTCAGGTCGATGTTGTTGCAAAACAGGAAGTACTTGCCGCCCGCAGTCAATGCTTCGCCCAGCACTTCGGCCACGTCCTTGAGGTACTCGAAGGACAGCAGATAGCCCGTGAAGAAGGGCAGGGTGCTGTCACCTGTATTGGCTGCAGCCATGACTTGATCACAGGTCAGCTCGGGAGGGCGAGCCTCGTCGGCCAGTTGCGTCGAAAAGCGCAGGGCCAGTTCACCACGGAAGCCGAAGCGACCTGGCTTGTGGGTCATGCCCTTGAAGACAGGGTTCTGCAGGTAGCGACCTTTGTCGAGGCGGCCGAATACTGTCTGTTCAATGGGGTTCTGCTCGGTCACGGTCATGATGTGGTCCTTGGGTAGTGGCGCGAACAAGGTCAGAAGAAGGTTCGCGTTCTTGTTGAGACAAGACCCTTCAATGCAATCGGCATACCAGTTGGATTCACACTGCCCATTGAGCCGTCGCCAAGGTTCCCTCCCTACGTAAACCACCGTATACAACGCGATGTCGCCAGCCTGACGTCGCTTGAAACGCGTGTGCCCTTCACGACGTGATGTGGCGTTTTGTCAGCTTTCAAACAATGACATTTTGGTCTTGTTGAAACGCGCAAAAAGGCATTTTCCCTATCTGAATCAAGTACTTGCATATTTCTGAAGCAGGTGGCACAGCAGTTGCGATAGAGGTCTTGCGCAGACCATGTCTGGCCAGTGAGTGGCGGCACGAGAAGACCTATATCGGCACCAAAGGCACATCAGGGTCGCGGCTTCGCAACCTGCTTTTAATCCTCAGCTTACTTCGGAGAACTGCAATGGCTTCTTTGAGACAGATCGCCTTCTACGGCAAGGGTGGTATCGGCAAGTCCACCACCTCGCAAAACACCTTGGCTGCGCTGGCAGAGATGGGTCAAAAGATCCTGATCGTCGGCTGCGACCCCAAGGCTGACTCCACCCGTCTGATCCTGCACGCAAAGGCGCAAGACACCATCCTGTCGCTGGCTGCTGAAGCTGGTTCGGTGGAGGACCTCGAACTGGAAGACGTGATGAAGGTCGGCTATCGCGACATCCGTTGCGTTGAGTCCGGTGGCCCAGAGCCTGGAGTTGGTTGCGCCGGTCGTGGCGTGATCACTTCGATCAACTTCCTGGAAGAAAACGGCGCCTACGAAGGCGTGGACTATGTGTCCTACGACGTGTTGGGCGACGTGGTGTGCGGTGGCTTCGCCATGCCCATCCGTGAAAACAAGGCACAGGAAATCTACATCGTCATGTCTGGCGAAATGATGGCCATGTACGCCGCCAACAACATCTCCAAGGGCATTCTGAAGTACGCCAACTCGGGTGGCGTGCGTCTGGGTGGCCTGGTGTGCAACGAGCGTCAGACCGACAAGGAACTGGAACTGGCCGAGTCCCTGGCCAAGATGCTGGGCTCGCGTCTGATCCACTTCGTGCCTCGCGACAACATCGTGCAACACGCCGAACTGCGTCGCATGACCGTTCTGGAATACGCACCGGACTCCAAGCAGGCTCAGGAGTACCGCACGCTGGCCACCAAGGTCCACGGCAACGCCGGCAACGGCACGATCCCCACCCCCATCACCATGGACCAGCTGGAAGACCTGCTGATGGAGCACGGGATCATGAAGACCATCGATGAATCCGCAGTGGGCAAGTCCGCTGCTGAACTGGCCGCGTAAGCCCCACCCCCGAAGCGCCTGCGGCGCTCCCCCTCAAGGGGGCGCCGCTGGCGGCCCGGCAAAGCCGGTTCCGCTGCGGCTGCTTGACCACCATTCACCACCTCGCTCAAGCGATGCAGGAGTCACACCATGAGCATGACCGTTGAAGAACGCAAGGCCACCAACAAGGCCTTGATTGATGAAGTCCTCAAGGCCTATCCAGAGAAGATGGCCAAGCGCCGCGCCAAACACCTGGGTACCTATGAAGAAGGTAAGCCCGACTGCGGCGTGAAGTCCAACATCAAGTCATTGCCTGGCGTGATGACCATCCGCGGCTGCGCCTACGCTGGTTCCAAAGGCGTGGTGTGGGGCCCGATCAAGGACATGATCCACATCTCGCACGGCCCCGTGGGCTGCGGCCAGTATTCGTGGGCTGCCCGTCGTAACTACTACATCGGCGTGACCGGTGTGGACACCTTCGTGACGATGCAGTTCACGTCCGACTTCCAGGAAAAGGACATCGTGTTCGGCGGTGACAAGAAGCTGGAAAAGATCGTTGACGAAATCCAGGAACTGTTCCCTCTGAACAAGGGTATCTCGGTGCAATCCGAGTGCC
>NZ_JACRAH010000059.1 GCF_016234775.1 Aquabacterium sp.
GGTCTGGTTGCTGTCGTCATCGATGGCTTGCTTGCCCAGGATGATCAGATCAGGCTTTTCCTTGTCGACCAGCGCCTTGAGCACCTTGGCCACGGCCAGAGGCTGCACGTCAGCGTCGGTTTCAACCAGGATGCCACGGTCTGCACCAATGGCCATGGCCGTGCGCAGGGTTTCCTGGCATTGCGACACGCCGATGGACACGGCGATGATTTCGGTAACCACGCCCTTTTCCTTCAGGCGGGTGGCTTCTTCAACGGCGATTTCGTCGAAGGGGTTCATGGACATCTTGACGTTGGCGATGTCGACACCAGAGCCGTCGGACTTCACGCGAACCTTCACGTTGTAGTCAACAACCCGCTTGACCGGAACCAGAACCTTCATGCGATGTTCTCCTGCGTCATGAGGAAGAGTTAAGTAAAAAGTTTGCCGCGCCTAAAAAAGCACGATCGTTCGATTCTAACGCGAACTTGGGAGATTGGACCACAAATGCAGGCTCAATCGCATGACAATATGCGACTTCTGTCCCGCGCCCCCCGTTCGCGTACCCCATTTGCCCCGTTTTCTTGTCTTGTGACAAAAGCAGCAGCCACCGGCTCAGGCCCTACCCAGCACGACGCCCCCCAGTTCAACGGGGCAGGCACTCATATCGGGGTATTTGACTCTGGTCTGGGGGGCTTGTCCGTGTTGCGTGCGCTTCATGCTCGCGTGCCTCAGGCTGATCTGACCTATGTCGCGGACTCGGGCCATGCGCCGTACGGCGAGCGCGAGGGCGAGTTCATCGTATCGCGCAGCCTGGCCATCTGCGACTTCCTCGTCAAACGGCACGTCGATGCCATCGTTGTGGCCTGCAACACGGCCACAGCGGCAGCCATTCACCTCTTGCGTCAAGCCCATCCTGGGCTTCCCATCATTGGCGTGGAACCTGGCGTCAAGCCGGCCGTGGCGCAATCCATCAACAAACGCATTGGCGTGCTGGCCACACCCAGCACACTGGCCAGCGAGAAATACAAACGTTTGATTGAAAGCCACGGGCAAGGTGCCATGATCGTGCCGCAAGCCTGCCCGGGCCTGGCCAAGGAGATCGAAGCAGGCCGGCTCGATACGCCTGCCCTCAAGGATCTGGTTGAACGCTTTGCACAACCGTTGCGCGAAGCGCACGTGGACACCGTGGTGCTGGGTTGCACGCACTATCCCTTTGTAGCGCCGCTGTTTCAGAAGGCCTTGGGGCCAGATGTAACCGTCATGGACACATCGGGCGCTGTTGCCCAACACACGGCCCGGCTTTGCGCCCACCGTCACGCCTCACCGAGCAACTGGGGCGTTGATCACAAATTCGCTGGGAAAATCCACTTGTTCTCCAGTGGAGACCCTCAACATCTGGCCGATGTCGCCCGACATTGGTTGGGACTGCAAGGCAGCGTTTCGCCGCTACCTTGACGCGCTGATGAGCGCCCAAATTTGTAACAGCACCGCTTAAATAGTCCTGAAAACAGGCCGCAAGTCGTGACGTTTCACGCGTTTTCCCCCCCGGTATAGACCCTGGGGTGCCCCAGGTTGCCACCTGGGCCTCAAGCCCTCAGCCCCCTTCCCGATAACCCGATGTCGTGCGGAAAATCCCGCGGTTCGAAAACGCTTTATTGAACCCCGGCTTATCTGCACATCAGAGGTAGTGCCCCACGCATAGCCTCTGACCAGATCGAGTTTTCTCCTCTGGGGATCGGGTGATTGCCACATCGTGAAGTGCAAGCCCGGGCCTGGAGGACCACAAGGGGTTAAATAATGGCTTCTCTGATTCCTCTGCTGACCACGGCCCAGATTGCAACGCTGTCCACGCAAACGATTGCCAACCTGACCACGGCAGACTGGGCCTTGTTCTCCACAGCCCAGATCGTGGCCTTGACCACGGCTCAGATCCAATCCATTGAAACTGCTGACCTCAAAGGTGTCTCCACCGCATCCATGGCGGTGTTCACGACCGACCAGATTGCAGCCTTCACCTCGACACAATTCGGCGCGCTGTCGACCACGCAGATAGGCGTGATGAACACGGCGCAAACGGCTGCCCTGGAGACGACCGATCTCCAGATCTTTACCAGCGCTCAGATGCGCGCACTCAACACCGCAGCCGTCGCGGCACTGGACACACAACAGATTGCCGCCCTCACCTCCAGCCAGTTGGCCACCATGGCCACCACGCAGGTCGCAGCACTGAACACCAATCAGATTGGCGCCATTGAAACCTCTGATCTGGCGGCCATGCTGTCCACCCAGATCGCGGCGTTCAACACCAACCAGATCCGGGCACTGACCACGCAACAGATGTCGGCGCTGAGCTCGACAGCCATCCGTGCGTTCAACACCGCCGACGTCGCCGCTCTGACCACAGAGCAAGTGGTGGCGATGAGCACGCTGCAGATCTCTGCGCTCGACACCAACCAGGTCAGCACCCTGAACACAGCACAGGTCGCCGCCATCGACACCAGCGCCATCAGCGCCTTGAGCACGACCAGCGTTCGTGCGCTCAACACGGCCGCCGTTGCCGCCCTGACGACCGAGCAGATTGCCGGGCTGAGCAGCGCCCAGGTGATCGCGCTGAGCACCACACAGGTTGGCGCACTCAATACCAATCAGATAGGCGCCATCGAGACCGCCGACCTGGCCGTGATGAACACCGCCCAAGTGGCCACGCTCAACACCAACCAGATTGCCGCGCTCAACACGAGCCAGATCGCAGCCATGAACACGGCAGACGTGCGTGCGCTGACCAGCACCACGGTGGCCGGACTGACCACCGATCAGATCGTGGCACTGACCAGTGCCCAACTGGTGGCCATGAGCACCACGCAGATCGCCGCGCTCAACACCAACCAGATCGCCAACATGGAAACGGGTGACCTCGCTGCGCTGAGCACGGCCGCTGTCGCCGCGTTCAACACCGCGGCCGTGCGTGCGCTGACCACGGACCAGATCGTTGCCATGACCTCGGCGCAACTGGCCGCGCTCAACACCAACCAGATCGGCGCCCTGACCACCGACCAGGCCAATGCGATTGAAACCGCTGACCTGCGCGCCATGACCACGGTGCAGATCGGGGCCTTCAACACAGCACAGGTTGCCGCGCTGGGTACCGACGACGTTCAAGTTCTGACCACCTCACAGGCCCGTGCGCTGAACACCGCTGCCGTCGCAGCCCTGACGACCGACCAGGTCGTCGCACTGAACTCGGCACAGATTGGCGCCATGAGCACCAGCCAGGTTGGCGGGCTCAACACGGCACAGGTCGCCGCCATCGAGACCAGCGACCTGGCCGGTCTGAACACCGCAGACATCCGCGCCATGAGCACGGCCGCGATCGCTGCCATGACCACCGACCAGGTATCGGCGCTGACCACCACACAGATCGCCGCGCTGGGCACCAGCCAGTCCTCCGTGCTGAACACGAACGACATCGTCGCGCTGACCTCGGCCCAGATTGGTGCGCTCAATACGGCCCAGATTGGCTCGTTCAACACCAGCCAGGTTGTGGCCATCGAAACCGGTGACCTGGCCGGCTTTAGCACCACCGCCATCAAGTCGCTGTCGACTGCCGCCATTGCCGCGCTGACGACCGATCAGATCGTGGCCCTGAACTCCGCGCAGATCGGCGCACTGTCCACCACTCAGGTTGGCGCGCTCAACACCGCGCAGATTGCCGCCGTCGAAACCACTGACCTGGTCGCCTTCAATACCGCCAGCATCAAGTCGTTGAGCACGGCCGCCATCGCCGCCCTGACCACCGATCAAGCCGCCGCCCTGACCACCGTTCAGGTTGGCGCGCTGGGTACCAACCAGGTTGCCGTGCTGGACACCAACCAGATCGTGGCCCTGAGCTCGGCTCAAGTTGCCGCCCTGGGGTCTGCCCAAGCCGCCGCACTGAACACGGCGCAAGTTGCCGCCATCGAAACCAGTGACCTGGCCGGCCTGACCACCGCCAGCACCCGCGCCCTGAGTACCGCGGCCATTGCCGCGCTGACGACAGACCAGATCGTCGCCTTGAACTCTGCGCAGATCGCCTCGCTGGGCACATCGCAGTTTGGCGCGCTGACCACCACGCAGATTAGCGCGATCGAGACGAATGACATCAGCGCCATCAATACCGCCAACATCCGCGCGCTGACCTCGTCTGCCGTGGGTGCGATGAACACCCTGCAGGTTGCCACGCTGAGCACCACACAGATCGCAGCACTGGGTACATCGCAAATCGCAGCCATGACCACCGATCAGGTTGTGGCGCTGACGTCGACACACCTGGGTGTGCTCAACACGGCCAGCATCGCCACGCTGAACACAGCGCAAGTTGCCGCGATTGAAACCACGGACATTTCGGCCATCAACACGGCCGGCGTGCGTGCCCTGAGCACCGCCGCCGTTGCGGCGCTGACTACCGACCAGATGGCGGCCATGAGCACCGCCCAGGTCACGGCACTCAGTACCAACCAGGTCCAGGCGCTGAACACCAACCAGGTACAAGCGCTGGAGACCACCGATATCCGGGCGCTCAATACCGCACAGATCAGCACCCTCAATACGGCCCAACTGGCCAGCCTGACGACCGCCCAGATCGGCGCCTTCAACAGTGCCGAGATCCGCGCGATCGCCAGCACCTCGATCTCTGCGCTCACCACTGACCAGATCGCCGCGCTGGATTCCAGCCAGATTGCAGCCATGGCCACCACACAAGTGGGCGCGCTGAACACCGCACAGGTTGCCGCCATCGAGACGGGGGACCTGGCTGGCCTGAATACGGCCTCGGTGCGCGCCCTGACCACGGCTGGCGTTGCCAATCTGACGACGGACCAGATCGCAGCCTTGAACTCCACACAGGTGGGTGCACTCACCAGCACCCAGTCTGCCGTACTGACCACGGACCAGGTTGTCGCACTGAACACGGCGCATGCCGCTGCACTCAACAGCACCCAGGTTGCGGCCCTCAACACGGCGCAGGTCGCCGCCTTGGAGACATCTGATCTGCTGGTGATGAGCACGGCAGCGATCAGAGCCATGACCACCGCTGCCGTGGCAGCCATGAGCACGGACCAGATTGCGGCGATGACGTCCGCTCAAGTGGCCGCGCTGACCACCAGCCAGATTGCCGGCCTCAACACCAACCAGATCGGCGCCATCGAAACGTCGGATCTGGCGGTACTGACCACGGCTCAAGTGGCTGTCCTTAACACGGCCCAGGCTTCTGCACTGACCACAGCACAGATCGCCGCACTCAACACCGCTGACGTGCGCGCCATCAACACAAGCGATACCGCAGCGTTAACCAGCGACCAGGTCGCGGCCATGACATCGGCCCAGATCGGCGTCTTGAGCACGGCCCAGATCGGCGTGCTGAACACCTCGCAGGCCGCCGCCATCGAAACCAGCGACCTGGCCGGCCTGAACACCTCGGCCATGCGCGCCTTCACCACCGCTGCCATCAACGCGTTGACCACCGATCAGATCGCCAACCTGAATACAGCCCAGGTCAATGCACTGAGCACCACACAGGTCGCCGCACTCAACACCAACCAGATCGGCGCCATCGAAACCTCCGATGTAGCGGCCATGGGCACGGCTCAGGTAGCAGTATTCAACACCGCTCAAACCGTTGCACTGAGCACCGCCCAGATCGGCGCGCTCAATACCGCCGACATGCGCGCGCTCAACACGGCCAATACGGCAGCGTTGACCACCGATCAGATCGTGGCCTTGAACTCGAACCAGGTTTCCGTCCTGAGCAGCACCCAGTTCGCCGCCTTCACCACTGCACAGATCAATGCGCTGGAGACGACCGATGCGGCCGTCATCAGCTCGACTCAGCTGGCCGCCTTTAACACTGCGCAGGCCGCAGCGCTGACCACCGACCAGATCGGTGTCATCACCACGACCGCCCTGCGTGCGCTGAACACGAATGACACAGCGGCGTTGACCACCGACCAGATCGTGGCACTGAACTCCAGCCAGATTGGTGCACTGACCACCGGTCAGATTGGCGCACTCAATACCAAACAGGTTGAAGCCATCGAGACGACGGATATCGTTGCGCTGAACACGGCAGCCGTCCGTGCGCTGAACACCGCCTCGGTGGCCGCCCTGACCACCGATCAGATCGTGGCGATGACCTCCACGCAAATCGCCGCCTTGAGCACCGCGCAGATCGCCGCCATGACGACCAACCAGGTCGCGGCCATCGAGACGACGGACATCGCCGCCATGACGACCGCACAGGTCGCCATTCTGAATACCGCTCATGCTGTGGTACTGAACACGCTGCAAGTCGGCTCGATGACGACAGCCGAGGTGCGCGCACTCACCACAACCGATGTCGCTGTACTGACAACCGAGCAGATCGCCTCGCTCAGCTCGGCACAGGTTGCCGCCTTGAGCTCCACGCAGGTGTCTGTACTGAACTCCAGCCAGGCAGCTGCCATCGAAACGGGTGATCTGACAGGCCTGAACAGTGCCGCCATCCGCGCCTTCACCACAGCAGCGATCAATGCGCTGACGACCGACCAGATCGCCGCGCTGAACACCGCCCAGGTCAATGCATTGGGTACCTCGCAGATCGCCGCGCTGAACACCAACCAGATCGGCGCCATCGAGACCAACGACCTGGCGGCCATGAACACCGCCCAGATCGCGGCGCTGAACACGGCGCAGACAGTCGCCATCACCACCGCACAGATTGGGGCCCTGACCACGGCAGAAGTCCGCGCCCTCAACACGGCCGATACCGCCGCGCTGACCAGCGACCAGATCGCCAACCTGAACTCGGCCCAGATTGGCGCGCTGAGCACCGCCCAGATCGGCGTGCTCAACACCAACCAGGCCTCGGCCATCGAAACCACCGACCTGGCCGGCCTGAACACCGCTGCGGTACGTGCCTTCACCACCGCCGCCGTCAACGCCCTGACGACCGACCAGATCGCCAACCTGA
>NZ_JACRAH010000058.1 GCF_016234775.1 Aquabacterium sp.
GATCACGCCCTTCAGCGCGTTCTGGGCCTTCTCGTCGGGGATTTCCAGCAGTTGCAGGATGACGGGTTGGTCCTTGCCCAGCATTTCGCCAGAGGCGATGCGGAACAACAGGGCGTAACCAATTTGGCCAGCGGCGCCGGTAACGGCGACGCGAACGGGTGCTTTGCTCATGTGCAACTCCGAATAGGAAGTGAGAGGGGAAGGGTTAGAGACAACCCTCGATTGTAGCTTCGCGCGGCAGTCTAGTGCGATCAACCTGCGGTGTCAATATTCTTATGTCTTATATAAGACATCTTTCATCCTACTTCTGGACTTTGGTTTGCAGTTGTGGTGCAATGGCGCCCGGCCCGTGGCCTTATCCGGCGCGGGTTCTTGCATTACCCGATCCCACCCCCGATCGATCCCAACCCTGACGACACGCCGTGGTGCCTTCTTCGCCATCAACTGCTGCTCCTGACGCCCTGGCGTCCGCCGTCGGCGCAGGCGTACCTTCAGCGGTGTCAGGGCCATCGTTCAGCCCGCTCTATCAGCAGATCAAGACACTGATCCTGCGCAGCCTTCAGTCAGGCGAGTGGCGCCCCGGTGAGGCCATCCCCAGTGAAATCGAGCTGGCTGCCCGCTTCAAGGTCAGCCAGGGCACCGTCCGCAAGGCTGTGGACGAGCTGGCGGCCGAGAACCTCCTCATGCGCCGTCAGGGCAAGGGCACCTTCGTGGCCACCCATGCGGAAGAGCAGGTTCAGTACCGCTTCCTGCGTCTGGCGCCTGATCAGCCTTCGCCTTTGCCTGGTTCTGCGCGTCGTGAATTCCTGGATTGCCGCCGTCTGCGTGCCCCGGTGGATGTGGCCCGCTCCCTGCAGATGAAAGCCGGCGACATGGTGGTGGAAGTGCGCCGTGTGCTGCATTTCTCAGGTCAGCCGGTGGTGTTGGACGATATCTGGCTGCCCGGCCACATGTTCAAGGGCCTCACCGCCGATCGCCTTAGCGAGTACCGCGGCCCCATGTACGGCCTGTTCGAGTCCGAATTTGGCGTGCGCATGATTCGCGCGGAAGAAAAACTCCGCGCCGTGGCCGCCGACGAAACCGATGCCCGATTGCTCGAAGTCGAGCTTGGCACCCCATTGCTCAGCGTGGAGCGCCTGGCCTTCACCTACGGCGATCAACCCGTTGAATTGCGCCGCGGTCTGTACCGTACCGATCACCACTTTTACCGCAATGAATTGAGCTGACGACCAATTTATTGACCTTGTTCACGCAAAGCGAAGGGTTGTCATGTGGATGACCACAAGCCGAGCGCGTTCGTCGGGCTGGGGATTGCCCTAAAATCTCCGATTCTCTTGACAGATTTTTGACGCTCGGCAGGAGCCTTTAACAACATGGCTGACAACGCGAAAACCCCACGCCCCGTCTACCGGAACATCCACGTGACTGACATTGTCAGCTACCGCCTGCCTCCGGCGGGGATCGTCTCGATCCTCCACCGTATCAGCGGCGCGATCATGTTCCTGTTGATGCCCTTCATCATCTGGATGTTCGACACGAGCGTCTCCACCGAGATCTCGTACGACGAGTTCACGGCAGTGTTCAATGCCGGCTGTGCCGATGGGCTCATCCCGGGATGGTTCTTCAAGCTGATCGCCCTGGGCCTGATCTGGGCCTACTTGGTGCACTTCATCGCTGGCGTGCGCCACCTGATCATGGATGCCACGCACCGCGTGAGCAAAGAGCAGGGGCACTCTACTGCCGTCGTCACCCTGGCCTTGAGCTCGGGCCTGACCGTGGTGCTGGCTGCCAAGCTGTTCGGCCTGTTCTGATTTTCCCGTTCTTGTATCCCTGACCGCAGGAATAACAACCATGTCTCAAAACTACGGAACCAAGCGCATCGTTACCGGTGCGCACTATGGTCTGCGTGACTGGCTCGCGCAACGTGTGACGGCCGTGCTGATGGCCTTGTTCACCATCGCGCTGCTGGCCCAAGTGATCTTTGGCGAGCCCATCAGCTACTACAAGTGGGCTGGCATCTTCTCGCAGCAATGGATGAAGACACTGACCTTCGTGGTCATCCTGGCCATGCTCTACCACGTGTGGGTGGGCGTGCGCGACATCTTCATGGACTACATCAAGCCGGTTGGCATCCGCCTGAGCCTGCAAGTGTTTGCCATCGTGTGGCTGGTCGGCTGCGCCGGCTGGGCCATCCAAGTGCTGTGGAGACTGTAAAAAATGAGCGCTACTTCCCTTCCTACCCGCAAGTTTGACGTCGTGATCGTCGGGGCCGGCGGCTCCGGCATGCGCGCGTCGCTGCAACTGTCTCTGGCTGGCCTGAACGTGGCCGTGCTGTCCAAGGTCTTCCCCACCC
>NZ_JACRAH010000060.1 GCF_016234775.1 Aquabacterium sp.
AGAGAAAGGAGGTTAGACATAGTTTGCATGAACCGGTCCTCGCGCTCAGTGGTGCATGAACACGAACCATGTCATGAGGGCGAACACCCCCAGGATCATGACCAGCGCGTAGTGATAGAGGTAACCCGTCTGGAACAGGCGGACCAGCGAACCGATCAGGCCCACCAGCTTGGCCGAACCATTGACAGCGATGCCGTCAATGATGGCCACGTCGCCAACCTTCCAGAAGAAGCGGCCGATCAGGCGTGAACCTGCAGCCAGCACGTTCTCGTTGAACCAGTCCATGAAGTACTTGTTCTCGCCAATCACGATCAGCGGGCGCAGCACCTTGGCGAACATCGCAGGGATCTGAGGCGCGACGATGTAGAACACGAAGGCCGTGATGACACCCGCCAGTGCCAGGAAGAAAGGCAGCGTGGTGAAGCCATGCAAAGCCATTTCAGCCGCGCCGTGGAACTCGTGCGCCAACTCTTCCATCGCAGGGTGAGCCTCAAGATTGATCTTGATGGCACTTTGCAGGAAGTCACCGTACAACTCGGGCTGGATGGTGAAGTAACCGATCAGCGCAGAGGGGATCGCCAGCAGGATCAGCGGTAAGGTCACCACCCAAGGCGACTCGTGCGGTGTATGGGCGTGCCCATGACCGTGGTCGTCTTCGTCGTGGTGGTCATGCTCGCCCGGGAACGGCTTGTGATGGAAGTTTTCCTTGCCATGGAAGACCAGGAAATACATCCGGAAGCTGTAGAACGCGGTCACAAACACACCCGCCAACACGGCGAAGTAGGCGAACTGTGCAGCAGGCAGGTGGCTGGCATGCACGGCCTCGATGATCGAGTCCTTCGAGTAGAAGCCCGAGAAGAACGGCGTGCCGATCAGGGCCAGAGAGCCGATCAGCGACGTGATCCAGGTGATCTTCATGTACTTCCACAGGCCACCCATGTTGCGGATGTCCTGATCGTGGTGCATGCCCATGATGACGGAGCCCGCTCCGAGGAACAACAAGGCCTTGAAGAAGGCGTGCGTCATCAGGTGGAACACGGCCACGTTGTAGGCCGATACGCCCAGTGCCACGGTCATGTAACCCAACTGCGACAGCGTGGAGTAAGCCACCACGCGCTTGATGTCGTTCTGGATGATGCCCAGGAAGCCCATGAAAAGCGCGGTGATGGAGCCGATCACCAGGATGAAGTTCAGCGCCGTGTCGGACAGCTCGAACAGCGGCGACATGCGGGTCACCATGAAGATACCGGCTGTCACCATCGTGGCAGCGTGGATCAGCGCGGAGATCGGCGTGGGGCCTTCCATCGAGTCAGGCAGCCAGACGTGCAGAGGGAACTGCGCCGACTTACCCATGGCCCCGATGAACAGGCAGATGCAGATCACCGTGATCAGCATCCAGTCCGTCGCGGGGAAGCCCATCGTGGCCAGTTCGGGCGCCTTGGCAAAGATCTCGGTGTAATTCAGCGTGCCGGTGTAGGCCAGGATCAGACCGATGCCCAGGATGAAGCCGAAGTCACCCACACGGTTGACCAGGAAGGCCTTCATGTTGGCGAAGATGGCCGTGGGCTTCTTGAACCAGAAACCGATCAACAGGTAAGACACCAGGCCCACAGCTTCCCAGCCGAAGAACAGCTGCAGCATGTTGTTGCTCATCACGAGCATCAGCATGGAGAAGGTGAACAGCGAGATGTAGCTGAAAAAGCGCTGGTAGCCAGGATCCTCTTCCATGTAGCCGATGGTGTAGATGTGCACCATCAAGGACACAAAGGTCACGACGCACATCATCATCGCCGTCAGGCCGTCGATCATGAAACCGACTTCCATCTTCAGCGAACCCAGCGTCATCCACTCGTAGACGGTCTGGTTGAAACGTGCGCCATCGATGACGGCGTCCAGCGTCATCACCGAGATGATGAAGGAGACCAGCACGCCCAGGATGGTCAGTGCGTGCGCGCCCTTGCGGCCGATTGCCTTGCCGAACAAGCCGGCGGCAATCGAGCCAACCAGCGGCGCCAGAGGCACCGCCAGCAGCGTGTTGAGAGAAAGTTCTGTTGTCATTGTTGTCACTCTCCCGATCAGCCCTTGAGCGTGTCCAGTTCGTCGACGTTGATCGACTGACGATTACGGAACAGCGTCACCAGAATGGCCAGACCGATCGCGGACTCTGCAGCCGCCACGGTCAGGATGAAGAACACGAAGACCTGACCGTCCATGTCACCCAGGTAATGGGAGAAGGCGACGAAGTTCAGGTTCACGGCCAGCAGCATCAGTTCGATGCACATGAGCAGCACGATCAGGTTCTTGCGGTTCAGGAAGATCCCGATGACCGACATGGCGAACAAGATGGCGCCCAGCGACAGGAAGTGTCCGAGGGTGATGGTCGTGGTCATGCTTGACCTCCGGTCGGGGTGGCAGCGTCAGCAGCCGGCGCAGCGGGGGCGGCAGGCGCTTCGATGGTCGGCGCCAGCTTGACCACACGCAGGCGATCGGCCTTCTTCACACGCACCTGCTCGGAGGGGCTCTGGAAGTGCGAGTCCTTGCGCTTGCGCAGGGTGAGCGCGATGGCGGCAATGATGGCCACCAGCAGGATCACGGCCGCGATCTGCACGGGGAACAGGTAGTGCGTGAACAGCTCGATACCCAGTGCCTTGGCATTGGGCACCTTGGCCACATCAGGCGGGAACGGCTTGGCTGTTGGCAGATCGAAGCCGCGGGTCAGCACAAAGGCCATTTCCACGGCGATCACGGCGCCAATGCCACCGGCCAGCGGGAAGTGCTTCCAGAAGCCCTGGCGGATCGAGTCGATGTTGATATCGAGCATCATCACCACGAACAGGAACAGCACCATGACCGCCCCCACGTACACGAGCACGAGGGAGATGGCCAGGAACTCTGCCTGCAGCAGCATCCACACGCACGAGGCGCTGAAGAACGCCAGCACCAGGTGCAAAGCGGCGCTCACGGGGCTCTTGGCGGTGATCACGCGGAAACCCGCGAAGACCAGCACCGAGGCGAAGATATAGAAAAGTAGGCTAAAGGTGTCCATAACGGGTCAGCGGTATTTCGCGTCCGCCTCCTTGTTGGCTGCGATTTCCTTTTCGTAGCGATCACCCACCGCCAGGAGCATGTCCTTGGTGAAGTACAGATCGCCGCGCTTTTCGCCGTGGTACTCGAAGATGTGGGTTTCCACGATCGCGTCCACGGGGCAGCTTTCTTCGCAGAAGCCGCAGAAGTTGCACTTGGTCTGGTCGATGTCGTAGCGCGTGGTGCGGCGCTGGCCGTCATCACGCACGGCCGACTCGATGGTGATGGCCATCGCCGGGCACACGGCCTCGCACAGCTTGCAGGCAATGCAACGCTCTTCACCGTTGTCATAACGGCGTTGGGCGTGCAGGCCACGGAAGCGTGGCGACATCGGCGTCTTTTCTTCAGGGAACTGCACCGTGATGTACGGTTTGAAGAAGTGACGACCTGTCAGGGCCATGCCCTTGAACATTTCCAGCAGGAAGAAGCTGGAAACGAATTCCTTGAGGGACGTTGCAGACATATTCATGTGCCCCTTATTTCCAGATGTTCCATGGCGACATCATCCAGCCGCCAACCACGACCAGCCAGACCAGCGTGATGGGGATGAAGATCTTCCAGCCCAGACGCATGATCTGGTCGTAGCGGAAGCGTGGGAACGAAGCCCGCACCCACAGGAACATGGTGACGATGATGAAGGCCTTGATGCCCAGCCAGATCCAGCCGGGGATGAAGTCCAGCGCAGCCACTGGCGACAACCAGCCGCCGAAGAACATGATGGCAGCCAGGGTGGACACCAGAATCATGTTGGCGTATTCAGCCAGGAAGAACATCGCGAACGACATGCCCGAGTACTCGATCATGTGACCGGCCACGATTTCGGATTCACCTTCCACCACGTCGAAGGGGTGGCGGTTGGTTTCAGCCAGACCGGAGATGAAGTACACGACCGTGATCGGCAGCAGCGGCAGCCAGTTCCACGACAGGAAGCTCATGCCCATGTCGGCGAACTGCCCCTTGTTCTGGCTCAACACGATGTCGGTCATGTTGAGCGAACCGGCGGTCATCAGCACGATCACCAGGCAGAAGCCCATGGCGATTTCGTAGGACACCATTTGAGCCGAAGCGCGGATGGCGCCCAGGAAGGCGTACTTGGAGTTGGAAGCCCAGCCGGCGATGATCACGCCATAGACTTCCAGCGAAGTGATCGCCATCAGGAACAGCAGGCCGGCATTGACGTTGGCCAGCGCGACTTCAGGACCGAAGGGAATCACCGCCCAGGCAGCCAGTGCGGGCATGATCGTCATGATCGGGCCCAGCAGGAACAAGGGCTTGTTCGCTGCCGACGGCAGGATGATTTCCTTGAAGATCAGCTTGACCGCGTCAGCGATAGGCTGCAGCAAGCCCAGAGGTCCCGTGCGGTTGGGACCCGGACGGATCTGCGACCAGGCAATCGCCTTGCGCTCCCACAGGGTCAGATAGGCCACGCAGCCCAGCAGCGGCAGCAAGAGCGCCACGATCTTGATCAGCGACCAGACCACGGGCCAGGCTGCGCCCATGTTGGCGGCTCCAGCGTTGTACAGGGTGTCAATCATCTGTTGTCTCCCCTACCCTTCAGGCTTTTTCGACGCGGATCGCGCCAAAAGATGCGCCCAGCGTTGCGGTGGCCGGGGTACCGGCAGGCACACGCACCACGTTGGCGGGCAGGCTGGCGTCGAGGACGGCGGGCAGCACGGCACTTGCCACACCGAAGCCACCGTCTTGCGACACCTTCACTTGAGCACCAGCGGCCAGGCCGAGCTCGGCCCACAGGGCTTGCGGCAGGCTGGCCACAGGCGCCTTGGCATCCGCCGTCGTTTGCAGCGATTCAGCGCGGCGAACCAGGGCATCGGCCGCGTAGATCGGCACATCGGCCAGACGCTCCAGACCACCGGTCGAGGCGCTCAGGTTGATCGCAGCCGCCGTGGCGTTATTCAGCTTGGCAGGCAGTGCGGCCAGGTCACCCAGGGCACGCGCCTTGACTTCTTCCGAAGTCTCGTAGGCGAAGCCTTCCAGACCCAGCATGGTGCCCAGCACGCGCAACACCTTCCAGGCCGGACGAGCATCGCCCATTGGCTTGACCACGCCGTGGAAGCTTTGCACACGACCTTCGGCGTTCACGAAGGTGCCGGAGGTTTCAGAGAACGGGGCGATCGGCAGGATCACGTCGGCGTAGTCGGTGGCGCTGGTCTTGAAAGACGACAGCGACACGACCATCTCGGCGCCCTGCACAGCAGCCATGGCAGCGCTCGGGTTGGCGGTGTCGAACTCGGGCTCGACGCCCATCAGCACGACAGCCTTCAAGGCCTTGCCGTCATTGGTAACACCGAGCATCTGGCCCGCATTCAGGCCACCTTGTTGCGGCTGAGCGCCCACCAGTTGCGCGCCAACCGAGTTGGCCGACTCGCTCAGGAAGCCCACCTTGGCACCGGTCTGAGCGGCAATCCACTGCGCCAGCGCTTGCAGCAACGAGGCTTGAGGATGCTGCACGGCGGCGTTGCCCAGCAGGATGGCCTTGTTCTGGCCCGACAGCAGCGACGCAGCGATCGCCTTGGCGGCATCGGTGACGGTACCGTTGCAAGGGACCTCGACATTGAGCTGGTTGGCCACGGCCACCGCCACGTCACCCAGAGCCTGCGCCCAGGCGCTAGGAGCCACGGTCACGCGTTGGCTCAAGGGGATCAGCCAGTCATCATTGGCGCCACCGATGGCGCTGATCTGCGCACCACGCTTGGCAGCCTGACGCAGACGCGAAGCGAACAGCGGGTGATCCTTGCGCAGGAAGGAGCCCACGACCAGCGCGCGGTCCAGCGTGGACAGCTCGGCGATCGGCAGCCCCAGCCAGCGTGCACCAGCACCTGTTGTGAAGTCAGCTTGACGCAGGCGGGTATCGACGTTGTCCGAACCCAGGCCGCGCACCAGTTGAGCCAGCAGGAAGAGTTCTTCCACCGTGCTGTGCTCGGTGGCCAGCGCGCCAATGGCGTTTGCACCGTGGTCGTTCTTGACACCCTTCAAACCATTGGCCACGTATTCCAGGGCCACGGTCCAGTCGACTTCCTTCCACTGGCCGCCCTGCTTGATCATGGGCTTGGTCAGGCGAGCGTCGCTGTTGAGGGCTTCGTAGCTGAAGCGGTCGCGGTCGGCGATCCAGCACTCGTTGACGTCTTCGTTTTCGAGCGGCACCACGCGCATCACCTTGCCGTTCTTGACCTGAACGATCAGGTTGGCACCGGTGGAATCATGCGGCGACACGCTCTTGCGACGCGACAGTTCCCAGGTACGGGCGCTGTAGCGGAAAGGCTTGCTGGTCAGGGCACCAACCGGGCAGATGTCGATCATGTTGCCCGACAGCTCGGAGTCCACCGAGCGGCCCACGAAGGTGGCGATCTCGGAATGCTCACCACGGTGCTGCATGCCCAGTTCCATCACGCCGGCGATTTCCTGGCCGAAGCGGACGCAGCGTGTGCACTGGATGCAGCGGCTCATTTCCTGCATCGAGATCAGCGGGCCGACTTCCTTGTGGAAGACCACGCGCTTTTCTTCCTGATAACGGGAAGACGAACCACCGTAACCCACGGACAAGTCTTGCAACTGGCACTCGCCACCCTGGTCGCAGATCGGGCAATCCAGCGGGTGGTTGATGAGCAGGAATTCCATCACGCTCTGTTGAGCCTTGATGGCCTTCTCGCTCTTGGTGCGAACGATCATGCCCTGCGTGACCGGGGTAGCGCAGGCCGGCATGGGCTTGGGCGCCTTCTCGATGTCAACGAGGCACATGCGGCAGTTGGCCGCGATCGACAGCTTCTTGTGATAGCAGAAGTGCGGAATGTAGGTGCCATTTTCTTCAGCAGCACGGATGACCATGCTGCCTTCCTGGCACTGGACTTTGCGTCCGTCGAGTTCGATTTCAACCATTTGTTTGCCCGATCAGATGTACGACGGGACCATGCAGGTCTTGTGTTCGATGTGGTGCACGAACTCCTCGCGGTAGTGCTTGATGAAAGCACGCACCGGCATCGCAGCGGCATCACCCAGCGCGCAGATGGTGCGGCCCTGGATGTTGTCGGCGACGGAGTTCAGCAAGTCGATGTCTTCCGGACGGCCCTTGCCGTTCTCGATGCGGTCCATCATGCGCCACAGCCAGCCCGTGCCTTCGCGGCAAGGCGTGCACTGACCACACGATTCGTGCATGTAGAAGTAGGACAGGCGCAGCAGGCTCTTGACCATGCAGCGTGTTTCGTCCATCACGATGACGGCGCCCGAGCCCAGCATCGAGCCGGCCTTGGCGATGGAGTCATAGTCCATCGTGCACTCCATCATGATGTGAGCAGGCAGCACGGGCATCGATGAACCACCAGGGATCACGGCCTTGAGCTTGCGGCCACCGCGCACACCACCGGCGAGCTCCAGCAGCTTGGCAAACGGCGTACCCATGGGGATCTCGTAGTTGCCAGGACGCTCGACGTCACCGGAAATCGAGAACAGCTTGGTGCCACCGTTGTTGGGCTTGCCGGTGTTCAGGAAGGCCTCGCCACCATGACGGATGATCCACGGCACAGCCGCGAAGGTTTCCGTGTTGTTGATGGTGGTGGGCTTGCCGTACAGACCGAAGCTGGCGGGGAAAGGCGGCTTGAAACGCGGTTGGCCCTTCTTGCCTTCGATCGATTCCAGCAGCGCGGTTTCTTCACCGCAGATGTAGGCGCCGAAACCATGGTGCGCGTGCAACTGGAACGTGAAGTCGCTGCCCATGATGTTGTTGCCGAGGTAACCGGCAGCACGGGCTTCTTCCAGCGCCGCTTCGAAGCGTTCGTACACCTCGAAGATTTCGCCGTGGATGTAGTTGTAGCCCACGGTGATGCCCATGGCGTAGGCCGCAATGGCCATGCCTTCGATCACGGTGTGCGGGTTGAAGCGCAGGATCTCGCGGTC